>CAZLIC010000045.1:0-33446 GCA_964559535.1 uncultured Rhodobacterales bacterium | reverse complement strand
TAATGTCGATGTTCTCAAGTGTCAGCGTGACAATCTGTGGTCCGGCGTGCCGGATCGTCAGTTTCCCCTCCAAGGCGCGCACCGCCAGTTCGACCGCCAGCCGCCCCTGCATCACGGCAAAATCTGTGGGGGCAGCAAGGATTCGTCCGCGTTTGATGCCACGATAAACGCCGTGACTGACATAGGTCGACACGACCCCGATCTCGTCGCCAAGTCCGCGGGCGCGTAGAACCGACACGGCTGCTTCGGCCATTGGCCCGCTGCCCACCAGATAGTCGATGTCGGGTACCGTATCGAGAACGTCCTCGACCAGAAGGACCTGCTGTTCCAGCCCGGTATCACCAAAGCGGGTGGCGACGATCTCTGCCGAGCTTTCGGCAATCGCCTCCAGAAACCCGCGCTCGACAAACCGGACCCAGCCGGCACCCTTGGGGCCGGGAAACCACGCAAGCCGGATCGGCGTACTGCCCTTTGGGTGCCGCTTGGCGATTTCGCGCCCCGCTGCCGCCCCCATCTCGCGCCATGAGACGCTGGATTTGGCGGTGACACCGGCGTCGTTCATGTCGTTGACGGCGGCAATGACCGGCATCTGCCTTGAAATTTCAAGGACGCTTGGGGTCAGGCCTTCATATGAGACGGGGCCAAGGATCAGGGCATCCATCTTGCGCTTGCCGCAGGTTTCGACCTGTTCGATCTGACGGTCAAGGTTCGGATAGCCGCCCGCCTCATAAAGGTCAAACGTCACGCCCAGCCGTCTGGCTTCTTCGACCATGCCGTAATTGACGCTCAGCCAGTAGGCATCCTTCAGGTGCGGATAGATCACGCAAAGCCGCCAAGGTTTCCCTGCGCGGTCAAGGGGATGGTATGCTTGGGTCGTGGTCGGACTGTCGTCGTCAAAGGCCACGCCCGGCACCTGCAGCTCCCAGGTATCGGCGCTTGCGCCCGTGACAGAGATCGCCGCGAGGCCACCCAGGAGGAGGGACTGCAGAAACTTCATGCCTTTGCCCGGTCCGCCCCCTATTCTGTCGCCAGTTCACGGGTAGGGTGCACGCAAGATGTCGCTCAAGTCCAGCCTGTCGCGCACAAGCCTTGGCCGCATGCTGCTGGTGGCCTTTCTGGTCATTGCCGGACTTCCTGCCGTAACCGGCATCCTTGGTTGGTTCGAGCTGCAGGAGGTGGCCCGCAACCAGACCAAGGTTGTGACCGAGGCTATTCCGGCCATCTCGGAAGTGCGCGGCTTTACGGCGGAAAGCAGCCGCATCGTGGCCGTGGCGCCCGAACTGGCGGCTGTCACTTCCGAAGCCGCGCGACGCGAGCGGGCGGCTTACCTCTTTGCGCAGGTTGACGCCTTGACCCGGCGGGTCACGCGCTATGCTGACACCGGCAATCCGGCGCCGGCGGGCCTGGCGCGGGCTGAGGCCGATGTGCGCGGCAGCATCGAACTGCTGGACCGGCTGGTGCAGACCCGGATCATCGCCACCGGGGCACAATCATCGCGCCTGAAGGCCGGTCTTGTTGCCACGACCGAGCTTCTGGAAATTGCCGATACGCTGGTCGCCAATGCCCAGATGGGCACGGCGGCGGCGATTTCAAATCTTTACGATCTGGAAAGCGCCGGGCTGGACACCGAAATGCGCCTGGAAAGTTTGGACAAGCTGATCGAAGTCGATCTCTTCCGTCAGGGATTGATGTCGGAAATGCGGTCGCACATCGGCGAGGTCGGTCTTTTGCTGAACCGCATCGTCACGGTGCAAAGCCACGCCGAGCTTGCGCAGCTGCAGGCGGCGCTGGAAGGACGCATCGACATTGTCACGCGACGCATCCTGGCGGTGAATGATCCGACCCGTGCCGAACGTGCGCTGTCCTTGATGCAAATGATCCGGCCCAGTTCTGCGCCGCCCCCGGATGCCGAGGATCTGTTCAACTTGACCAAGGGCATCCTCGACCTGAACAGACTGATCTCCGAGGCACAAGGCAAGGTCAGCGCGGCAGCAGGGCGACTTGACAGCGAGGCGCAGGCTTTGGCCGACGTGATCACCACGCGGGCCGTCGAAGCGGGCGACGAGGCCACAGGCGCCATTCGTGCAACGCAGCAGCTTTACGCCTGGGGGTCGGTTGCGGCCCTGGTGATCTCGCTGGCCGTGGTCTGGTTCTATGTGCGCGGCAACATCACGCGGCGGCTTGAGGCGCTGTCAGGAACCATGGCGCGACTTGCGCATGGCGAAACAGTCGGGCCCATCACACCGCAAGGCATTGACGAGATTGCCGAGATGGAGGCGGCGGTCGAGGTGTTCCGCCTGCAAGGCATCGAGAACCACGCCCTTGCCGCCGAGCGCGATCAGAACCTTGCCGAGTTGCAGCGCCACCGGCTGGAACTGCAACTTCTGGTGGCCGAACAGACCAAGCAATTGCGCGGCGAGGTCAGCGCCCATGCCGAAGCGCGCCTTCGCGCCGAGGCCGCCGATCGCGCAAAGTCGGAATTCCTGGCAATGATGAGCCACGAGATCCGCACGCCGATGAATGGCGTTCTTGGCATGTTGCGCTCTCTGGGCCGTGACGGGCTGACCCTGCGCCAGCAACGGCAATTGCAGGCGGCCCAGGCCTCGGGTCAGGGGTTGATGACCATCCTGAACGACATTCTGGATTTTTCAAAGATCGAAGCCGGGGCAGATACGCTGACCGAGGTAATCTTCTCTCCCGGCGATCTGTTGCATGACATAGCTGTGCTGATGGCCCCAAGTGCGCAGGAGAAGGGGCTGGCGATGCATCTTGGCCTGCACCCAGACATTCCGGATGCCGTGATCGGCGACATGGGCAAGCTGCGCCAGATCCTGTTCAATCTTGTCTCGAACGCGGTCAAGTTCACCGACCGTGGCGAGATTGGGTTGATGGTTGCGGCCAGCGGGCCAGAAGACCGCCCGCACCTGACCTTCACCGTCACGGATACTGGCAAGGGCATCGCCAAGGATGCGCAGGACAGGGTGTTCGGGGCGTTCGAGCAGGAAGACGGCCAGACCGCCCGGCAATATGGCGGCACCGGTCTGGGGCTGGCGATCTGCAAGCGCTTTGCGGATGCGATGGGGGCAAGGCTTGCGGTTCAAAGCGTGGCCGGGTCGGGAAGCACCTTCACGCTTGTGGCCGCGTTCGCCCGAAGTGATCCGGCAAAACTGCCCGCCGTTCCCCAACGTGCCGCCAATCAACCCGCCGCGCGCATTCTGAAGGCGCTGGTCGTGGAGGATAATGACATCAACCAGATGGTCATCCAGACCTATTTGGAGGACATGGGCCACATGGCCCGCGTGGTGGCATCGGCGGAAGCGGCGCTTGCTGCCCTGCAAGAGGGCCGCTTCGATGTGATCCTGATGGACGTCAACCTGCCGGGCCTGTCGGGGACCGCAGCCACGCGCCGGATCAGGGCCATCGCGGATGCCCGGATTGCCAATCTGCCGATCATCGGCATTTCGGCCCATGTGCAAGAGTCCGACATCCTTGACAACCTCGACGCTGGAATGTCGGCCGTGCTGGCCAAGCCGCTATCACCCGAAGCCCTTCAGTCCGCCCTGTGGGCGCATGTGACGCACGCGCATGCCCTCAGGGCGCTTGCGCAGGATATCGGGGACGACCGTGCCGCAGGTCTGGCGCGGGTCTTCCTTGAAAGCCTGCAGAAGAGCCTTGCCAAGATCGGTGCCGCTGCCCGGTCAGGGGATCATGCGGCCCTTTCGCGCGCCGCACACCAGTTGAAAGGCGCCGCCGGCAACTTTGACCTGCTGGCCCTGACAACTTGCCTTGCCCATCTTGAGACGCTTGCCGACCAAGGCCATTCTTCCGCCATTGAAACCTGCGTTGCAGAGCTTTCGGGCGTGGCTGATCTGGCCGCCCTGGAAATCGTCGCGGGTCTTGAACTGTTGGAGTCGGGGGTCAATCAAGCAGCGCAGTA
The DNA here is from genome assembly GCA_964559535.1 of uncultured Rhodobacterales bacterium. Lineage (GTDB taxonomy): Bacteria > Pseudomonadota > Alphaproteobacteria > Rhodobacterales > Rhodobacteraceae > CAZLIC01. The sequence continues at coordinate 29,509 of CAZLIC010000045.1, read as the reverse complement.
AAGACATAGCCTTCGCCATGCGAGGTGGTGAAGATCCGGGGCGCTTTGGGGTCGTCGCCCAACTTGGCCCGCAGGCGCTGCACCAGAACGTCGATCGTTCGGGTGTTGGTGCCGTCTTGCCGGTGCGTGATGGCCGAAATCAGACGGTCGCGGTCCATCACGGTGCCGGGGTTCAGGGCAAAGACCCGCAGCAATTCAAACTCCGCACGGGTCAGCGAAATCGGCTCGCCGGCCGGGTTGGTCACTTGCCTTGATCCGACATCGAAGGTGAAGCCGTTGAAATGCAGCACGCGGCGCGTCAGGGCCCGCATGGCGGCGGTGCGGCGCAGCAAGTTCTTGACGCGCGCCAGCAACTCGCGCCGGTTGAACGGTTTGCAGACATAGTCGTCCGCGCCCAGTTCCAGCCCGACGATGCGGTCAACGTCATCGGTGCGGCCCGACAGCAGGATGATGCCGATTTCTGACCGCGCCCGCTGTTCGCGGGTGATCTCCAGGCCATCTTTTCCTTCCAGATTGATATCTGCGATCAGCAGGTCGACATTGCCTTGCGCCAGGATTTTGTCAGCCTTTTCAGCACTATCGTATTCAGAGACCCGGTAGCCGAACGACCCAAGGTAACTTGCCAGCGCGCTGCGCGTCACCGGCTCGTCCTCGACGATAACGATATGCGCGGGTCTGGGTGTCATCTTCCCCTCGGCTTGAGCACTTCTTTCTGTTAACAATCTTTTACAATTAATGCCAGTCCGTTCACGATCTGGGTCTGACGCATTCACAACCTATGCCTAGCCTTGAGTCGCAGGGAGGATCTTAACTTCCCGCGAGACACAGCGCTTCAGCGCATTTCAACAACAGGGAACGCACCATGACATCTGCCAGATCAATGCTTGCCAGCGCCGCAGTGCTGGCCCTGCTTGCGCCCTCGGCCCGGGCCGAGGACTCGACCGATCCGATCATCATTCCCTTGCACAACTGGTCCAGCCAGATCGTGATGAGCCACGTGGTGGGCGATGTCCTGGCATCGAAGGGCAATGCGGTGGAGTATGTGACCACCGACAGCCAGGCGGTCTATGAATCGGTTCGCCTGGGCGATGTGACGATGGAGCTTGAGGTCTGGGAAGGCGCTTTCGGGGCTTCCTTTGACGCAGCCGTTGCCAAGGGCGGTATTCACGCCGCCGGCGCGCACAACGCCGTGACGCGCGAAGACTGGTGGTACCCGATGTGGACCAAGGAAGCCTGCCCCGGCCTGCCTGACTGGAAAGCGCTGAATGACTGCGCCGCGCTGTTTGCCACGCCGGAAACCGGCGACAAGGGGCGCTTCCTGGGCGGCCCGGTGGATTGGCTGAAGCATGACGCGGAAAAGGTTGAAGCCCTGGGCATGAACTTCACCGTGGTCAATGCCGGATCCGCGGCGGCAATCTGGGCCGAGCTTGGGGCAGCCGAGAAGACCAAGACCCCGATCGTGGTCTTCAACTGGACCCCGAACTTTGCCGAAGCCGTCTGGCCCGGCGAGTTCGTTGAATTCCCGACCTGGGAAGCAGGCTGCAACGAAGACCCGGCTGTCGGCATGTTCCCCGACAAGATCTATGATTGCGGCAACCCGGCCACCGGTTATCTGAAGATCGCAGCGTGGGACGGCATGAAGGACAAGTGGCCCGCCGCCTATGCGACGCTGACCAAGGTCAACCTGACCAACGCCCAGATCGCCGAGATGGCCAAACTGGTGGACATTGACGGAATGGAACCCGAAGATGCTGCCAAGGCATGGATGGATGCCAACCCCGATGTCTGGAAGGCGTGGCTGAACTAAGCCTGCCTAGCCAAGTCTCTGGCCCATCCGGCAGTCTGCCGGGTGGGCCAGCATGTTGAAGGAACGGGGCCCGAAGTGACCGAAACCGTGATTTCCTGCCGTGGTGTCACCAAGATTTTCGGGCCCGATCCGGTGGGCCATCTGGCGCGGCTCAAGGCCAATCCGCAGACGCCCTCTGCAGGCTATGTGCAGGCGGTGCGCGATGTCGATCTGGATATTCGGCGCGGCGAGATGCTGGTGGTGATGGGCCTGTCCGGTTCGGGCAAGTCAACGCTGGTCCGGTGCCTTTGCCGCCTGATCGAGATTACCGGGGGCTCGGTGATGATCGAAGGGCAGGACATCGCGCGCCTGTCCGAAACCGCGCTGATCGACCTGCGCCGACGCAAGATGGGGATGGTCTTCCAAAGCTTTGGCCTTCTGCCGCACCGGAGCGTGCTGGACAACGTGGCCTTCCCCCTTGAAATGCGGGGCCAGGACCGAAGCAACCGCTATGCCCGGGCGCGCGAGATGCTGGATCTTGTGGGGCTGAAAGGCCGCGAAGCCTATTTCCCGCGCGAACTCTCCGGGGGCCAGCAACAGCGTGTCGGCATCGCCCGGTCGCTGGCGATCGAGCCGGACATCTGGTTCCTCGACGAACCCTTCTCGGCGCTTGACCCGCTGATCCGCCGCGAAATGCAGGATGAATTCCTGCGCCTGAAGGGGCTTGTGCACAAGACCATCATCTTCATCACCCATGATTTCGACGAGGCCCTGCGTCTGGCCGACCGCATCGCCATCATGAAGGACGGCCGGATCGAGCAGTGCGACACGCCTGACCAGATCGTGCTGCACCCGGCGACCGACTATGTGGCGAAGTTCACCGCCGAGATTGACCGCGCCCGTGTGGTGCGCGCGGGCTCTTTGGCGCAACCGTTGGCGGCTGCACCCGTCGGCGAGGCTATGGCAGCAAATCGGACAGTCCGCGATCTGGCGCGCCAACTGGTTGCGGACAGTCGCGAGGTTATCCCTGTGGCCGATGCCGGGGGGCAAGTCATCGGCGGGATGATCCGGCAAGAGGCGCTGGACGTGCTGCTTGGTGACAAGGCATGAGGATGCCCGCCACGCGTGGCGTCGCCGTTCTGTTGCTGGCGCTGGCTGTGCTGCTGGCTTTTGGCAAAGTCCTGCTGCCCGAAGGTCTGATCCGCCCGCCCGAATGGCTGGTCCTGCCCTTTGCCGACTGGATCAACGCCGCGTTCTATTTCCTGCAGAACGATCTGGGCCTGATGGCCCTGACCCGCGCCTTTTCCGACGTGGTGGAGTGGCTTCTGGATGTCACGGCCAACCTGCTTTACGGCAAAAGCCGCTGGCCCAACATCGGCCCCGTACCTTGGGTGGTGATCGCCGCTACCGCCTTCATGGCAGGCTATGCGCTGAAAGGCTGGCGGCTGGCGTGCCTTTCGGGCGGCACTTTCGTCTGGATCGCCCTGATGGGCCAATGGAAGTGGGCGATGGAGACTTTGTCGGTCATCGTCGTGGCAACGCCGTTTGCGGTTCTCCTGGGGCTGGTCATGGGCGTGCTCGCCTGGCGGTCGCCCCGGTTCGAAAAGGTATTGAACCCCATTCTGAACATCGCGCAGTCCTTGCCGCATTTCGCCTACATGATCCCGGTCGTGGTGTTCATCGGTGTCGGCCCCAAGGCTGGGGCCATTGTGACCATTATCTTTTCGGTCCCGCCGATGATCCGCATGACGCTGCTGGGGCTGAAGAAGGTGCCCGAGGAGGTGATCGAGGCCGGAAAAATGGCTGGTTCCACCCGCTGGCAGTTGTTGTCGCGGGTGCGCATTCCAACCGCGCGGTCCGAGATACTTATCGGCGTCAACCAGGTGATCATGCAGTGTCTCGCTATGGTGGTGTTGGCCAGCTTCATCGGCATGCCTGGGCTGGGGCAAAAGCTGCTGCAGCTGTTGCAGGCGCTGAAGATCGGGCTGTCGGTTGAAATCGGCGTGACCATCGTGCTTCTGGCCATTACGCTGGACCGGCTGTCCAAGGCCTGGGCCCTGCGCCTCCCCGAGCATGGGACGCCCAGCGCAAGGTGGCTGCACAGGCACCGGCTTCTTGGCATATGGCTGGCACTCTGCGTGACCGGGATTGTTGTAGCGCAGTTCGTGCCGTACCTGCACGAGGTTGAACGCAACCAGGCGCTCTCTGTCGCCGTGCCGATTGATGCCGCGATGGATCAGGTCATCCGCCTGATTGCTCCGGTTACCGCCTGGCTACGCTGGTTCCTGATCACCTGGGTGCTGATCCCGATGCGCGACGCCTATCTCTGGCTGCCGTTCACGGCGGTTCTTGCCCTGCTGGCGGCCATCGGCTGGGCGGTGGGGGGACTGCGCTCGGCGCTGGTTTGCCTAGGCTATTTCGGGCTGATCGCCCTTTCCGGCTGGTGGGACCGTGCGATGATCACGGTCTATGTGGTCAATATCTCGGTTCTCATTGCGGCGTTGATCGGCCTGCCTCTGGGGATATGGGCGGCCCGGAAACCAGACCGGGCGGCACGGGTTCTTCTGGTCTGTGACACCGCGCAGACCTTTCCCAGCTTCATCTACCTGATCCCGGTCATCATGCTGTTCGGCGTGAACGACGTGGCCGTCGTGGCCGCCGTGGTCGTCTTTGCCGCCGTGCCCATCGTGCGCTACACGATCGAAGGCCTGACAAACGTGCCCCCCGAACTGATCGAGGCCGCCGAGATGAGCGGTGCCACCCGCCGCCAGACGCTGTGGAATGTCCGCCTGCCGATGGCGCTGCCGACCATGCTGGTCGGCGCCAACCAGTCGGTGATGTTTTCGCTGTTCATGGTGATCATTGCCGCCTTCATCGGCACGCAGGATCTGGGCCAGGAAATGCAGCGCGCCCTGTCATCGACCGACGTTGGCAAAGGTCTGGTTCTGGGCTTGGCCGTCGCCTTCATGGGCCTGATGACTGATCATCTGATCAACCGATGGTCCGACGAAAGAAGACGAACCTTGGGGTTGTAGCCAAGCACGCTGGGGCCGTCGATCAGCTGGTTCCCTTCCAACCCGGGATCCCAGACAGACTCCAGTCGTGCCAAGCTGTTCGACGGGCGCTGATGGCGGACAGAACCGGATCGTAGCATAATTGACTCCAATCTTTGATGCATGGGTCAATAAAGGTACACAAGGGTTGGCTATCCCGCTCGCCATCAGGGCACGCTGCTCGGTTACGTGCCCTGGTAACTGTTGAGCCGCCTCACACACCGGTCATACGGCACTCCCGATCGCGCCAGGCATGCGGCGCGACCGCGGAACGTGCATGTGGCCTGACGTTGGCGGTCATCCGTTCGTGCGCAGGAGGACGTGTTCGTGGCGAAACTGGAACTTTCGAAAGTATCCAAGACGTTCGGAACAACCCATGTGCTGAGGGACGTGTCCCTTGATGTTCACGACGGCGAGTTTCTGACGCTTGTCGGCGCTTCGGGCTGCGGCAAGTCCACGATCCTGCGGGTGATTGCCGGGCTGGAGCCGCAGGACAGCGGCAGTGTCAGGATCGGCGGGCGCGAGGTGGATCATCTGCGCCCGAAGCAGCGCAATGTGGCGATGGTGTTCCAGTCCTATGCGCTTTATCCGCATATGACCGTGGCCGAGAACATGGCCATGCCGCTTGTGATGCAGCGGCTGGGCCTTGTGGAGCGTTTGCCGTTGATCGGGCGCCTCAGCCCCAACCGCCGCCGCGTGATGACCGAGATTGCCGCCGAGGTCGACGCCGTCGCCCAGCAGCTGCAGATCGAGGCCCTGCTGAAACGCAAGCCCGCGCAGCTTTCGGGCGGGCAACGGCAGCGGGTGGCGCTGGGCCGGTCGATGGTGCGGCATCCGGACGTGTTCCTGATGGACGAACCGCTGTCGAACCTCGACGCCAAGCTGCGCGTCCACATGCGCAGCGAGCTGACCGACCTGCACCGGCGCCTGAGTGTGACCTTCATCTATGTCACCCACGACCAGGTCGAGGCGATGACGATGTCGGACCGTGTCGCGCTGATGGACGAAGGCCGGATCGTGCAGCTTGGCACACCCTCCGACCTCTACCACAACCCGAATGACCTGCGTGTGGCCCGCTTCATCGGCAGCCCGCAGATCAACATCGTGTCGGGCACGACGGCCGGAAACGGGATTCAGGCGGCCGACGCATTGCTGCCGATCCCGCATACCTTGCCGCGGGGCCAGGTCGTGTCGGTGGGATTGCGGCCCGAGGCCCTGTCGCTGGAGCCCGCCGCTGGGCGTCCGCAACTTTCTGCGCGGCTGGGGCATTCCGAAAATCTGGGTGCCGAGGTGTTCTTGCACTTCGTGCTGAACGACTCGGGCGCAACCGTCGTTCTGCGGGCCACGCTGGATGCCTACGAGAAGCACAAGTCGCGGTTTGACGGGTCCGTGGCGCTGACGGTCGATTCGGCGCGGGCACTCGTGTTCGACGCGGCAGGCCATCGGGTGGACGGGGCCGTGCGGACAACGCAGCGCGTGGCGGTGTCGGCATGACCGTCACCCTTGGCCGCAGCCACAAGCTGTCCGCCAGCCGCAACGCACAGATGCGTGCCGAGGCATGGGCGGGCTATGCCTTTGCCACCCCGGCGCTTGCGCTGATTATCCTGCTGCTGATCGCGCCGATTGTGGTCGTGTTCCTTCTCAGTTTGACCGACTACCAGTTCGGTGCGCTTGACTGGTCCTGGGTCGGGCTTGCGAACTACGCCGACATGCTGGGCGACCGGATCTTCCTTCGCTCGCTTCTGAACACCTTTCTTTATGTCGCGATCGTGGTGCCGGGGTCGGTGATCCTTGCCCTTGTCGTGGCCATCCTGGTCAGCGAGCGCACCCGGTCGAAAGCGATCTACCAGACGATCTTCTTCTTGCCAGTCACCACCACGCTGATCGCGATGTCTGTGGTCTGGCACTTCCTGCTCAACCCCGCGCTTGGCCCCGTCACCGCGCTGACCCGCGCCTTAGGCTGGGGCGAGTTCGATGTGTTCGGCGACCCCAACCTGGTGCTGGTCGGCCTTTCCGTCATCGGCATCTGGCAGCTCGTCGGGTTCAACATGATCCTGTTTCTGGCCGGCCTCACCGCCATCCCGCGCGACCTGTACGACGCCGCCGACATTGACGGGGCCGATGGCGCCTGGGACCGGTTTGCCCGCGTCACCTGGCCGATGCTGGGGCCGACGACGCTGTTCGTGGTGGTGACGACGACGATCACCGCATTCCGCGTCTTCGACACGGTGGCCGTCATCACCCGCGGCAACCCGATGGGGCGGTCGGACGTGCTGCTCTACACGCTCTACAAGGTCGGGTTTCAGGATTTCAACATGGGCCCGGCCTCGGCGATGACCATCGCGTTTCTGGTCTTCGTGCTGGTGATCGCGCTGGCCCAAGCCTTCATCATCGACAAGAGGACGCACTACTGATGGCCCGTCTTGCAAAGTCCGGCGCGCCGTTGCGCACCGACCGGCTGATCGGCTCGGTCGTTGCGCATGTCTTCCTGATCCTCGGCGCGGCCTTCATCCTGTTGCCCTTCGTCTGGATGCTCCTGACCTCGATCCGGCCCGCGTCCGAAGTGTTCACCGCCGGGTTCAACCCGATCCCGTCGGGCTTTGCGGGCGGCACGAACTATTCCGAAGCACTGACGAAATCGCCGCTGCTGCAGTACATGCTGAACGGCGTGATCGTCTGCGCGGGCATTCTGGCGGTGCAACTGCTGTTCGCCATTCCGGCGGGCTATGCGCTGGCCAAGCTGTCGTTTCGCGCCCAGCCGGTGATCTTTGCATTGGTGCTGTTCGGCCTGACGGTGCCGGTGCAGGTGACGGCGCTGCCGATCTACATCGCGCTGGCCAACCTGAACCTTCTGAACACCTATTTCGCGATCATGCTGCCGTTCTTCCTGTCGGTGTTCGGCATTTTCCTGTTCCGCCAGTTCTTCAAGAGCTTCCCGCAGGAAATCATCCACGCCGCCCGGCTGGACGGGTTCACCGAGCTGGAAATCATCCTGCGCATCATCACGCCGTCGGCGCTGCCCGCCATCGCGGCGTTCTCGGTGTTCTCGATCACCTCGCACTGGAACGACCTGTACTGGCCGCTGATCGTGACGACCTCGGCCGACCACGCCACGCCGCCCCTGGGCATGATGATCTTCCGCGATCAGGAAACCGGGTCGAACTACGGCGCGCTGATGGCGGGGGCGGCGATCATCACGGCGCCGCTGATCCTCGTCTTCCTGATCGCGCAGCGCCAGTTCGTGCGCGGCATCACCATGACCGGGGTGAAGTAACCCCGTCTGCCCTTTTCCCCCCGCCCCATGAGGTCTCCCATGCACCGCAGAACGCTTCTTCAATCCGCTGCAGGCTTCGCCGCCCTTGGCCTGGCATCGCCCACCATCGTCCGGGCGCAAAGCGCCGTTGAACTGGTGGTCACCCACTGCTTCCCGGGCCACGACGGCTTTCACACCGAAATCGCCAATGCCTTCATGGCCGCGAATCCGGACGTGAAGATCACCTTTACCACCTCGCCGCCGACCTATGAAGAAGGCCACTCGCTGATCCTGCGTCAGGCGCTGACCAACCAGCTGCCCGACATCTATTACTCCGGCTTCCACCTGCTGCCGCCCCTTTCGCGCCAGCTGACCGAGCGTGGCCAGATCACGCACCTCGACAGCTTCATTGCCACCGAAGGCGATGCCTGGAAGACCGAGAACTATTCGCCGCGCATCCTGGATCTGGCCAATATCGACAGCAAGCAGATGGCGATGCCCTTCAACACCTCGACCCCGATTTTCTATTTCAACGAAGAGCTGGTGAAGCAGGCCGGCGGCGACCCGGAAAACTTCCCCACCACCTGGGACGGCGTTTTCGAACTGGCCACCAAGATCGACGCGCTGGGCGATGATGTCGACGGCTTCTTCATGGCGATCCATACCGAGGCGGGCGACTGGTTCTGGCAGGCGCTGGTCTATTCCAACGGCGGCGAGCTGATGGATGCGGCCGAAAAGACCGTGGCCTTTGGCGACGAAAAGGGCCTGGCGGCGCTGACCCTGACCAAGCGGATGGTGGATGAAGGCCGCATGAACCTGCGCGAAACCCAGCAGGGCACGCAGCAGTTCTACGCGGGCAAAACCGGCATCATCGTGCAGTCGACCGCGTCGCTGCGCGGCACCACCGACAGCGTGGGCGCGAACTTCACCCTGCGCACTGCCCGCTATCCGCTGGCTGGCGGCGAGGCAGGCCGCCTGCCCACCGGCGGCAACGCGCAGGTGATGCTGACCACCGATCCGGCCAAGCTGGATGCGGCGTGGCGGTTCTCCAAGTGGGTCTCGGGTCCCGAAGGCCAGACCGTCGCGGTGAAGTTCTCGGGCTACATGCCGACCAGCCTGATCTCCGAGCAGGAGCAGTATCTGGGCGCCTTCTACAAGGAAAACCCGAACTACCTCACCTCCGTCGGCCAGATCCCGGTCGCGCGCAAGTGGTTCGGCTATCCGGGCAAGAACTCCAACAAGATCATCGACATCCAGCGCGAGAACATCAACCTCGCGATGCGCGGCGAAATGCCGGTGGCCGAGGTGCTGGCCAAGATGGTGGCCGACACGCAGGGCCTGATCTGATGCAACCGGGCCGGGGGGTCATCCCCCGGCCCTTTCCCCTCAGAGGTGCGACATGACCTTCACGCTCGTTCACTTGACCGACACGCATCTGAGCGCCTCGCGCCCCTTCTTCCAGTTCAACTTCGAAATGGTGGTCGAAGCGATCGCCGAGGTTGCCCCCGATCACATCGTGATCACCGGCGATCTGGCCCTGAACGGCCCCGACGATATCGCCGATGTGGCCTTCGCCAGGCGCCAGTTCGACCGGCTGGGTGCGCCTTGGTCGGCGGTGCCAGGCAACCATGACGTCGGCCTGGTGCCCTTCGAAGGCGGGTTGCACCAGCCGATCAACGCGGCGCGCCATGCGGCCTATCTGGGCGCGATGGGTGCAGACCGGTTCGCGAAGGACATCGGCGACTGGCGTCTTGTCGGCATCAACAGCCAGCTTCTGGGCAGCGGTCTGGCGGCCGAGGCCGAGCAACACGACTGGCTGGCGGCAACCCTGTCAGAAACCGACCGGCCGATTGCCGTTTTCCTGCACTATCCGCTGTTTCTGGATGATGCCGAAGACCCGACGCCGACCCACATGTGCGTCGTCCCCTCGGCCCGTGCCCGGGTTCTGTCACTTTTTGATGCCACCCCCAACCTGCGCCTCGTGGCCTCGGGCCACCTTCACGAAGAGCGCCAGGCCGAGCGCAACGGCGTCGTCTACCAGTGGGGACCCGCGACATCCTTCATCACCACCGACGGAAACCACGGCGGAACCGCACGTGTCGGCTTCCTTGTGCACCGGTTCGATGGCACAAGCTTCACGACCGAACACCGCGCCGCCCGCTGGATGATCGCCCATGACATTGCCAGTTGGGGGAACACCCAGCCGCACGGATACTATGAAATCGTCAAGCGCCCCTTCCCGAGCCTGGCCTGAGGAATGGTCATGATGCCGTCGGCGGCGCGGCCCTTGTGGCAGCACATCGGCCGCATGACCCCCGACCTGCGGGCGTCGATCCTGATGATTCTTGCCTTCGTCGTGTTCAGCGCGATGGCAGTATTCATGCGGATGATCAGCGACAGGATTGCCGTGCCGCAGGTCATCTTCCTGCGGCAGGTCATGGCCCTGGCCCTGATGGCGCCACTGTTCTGGACAAGTCGGCAGGTGATCCTGCACCCGACGGGCCTTGGCCTGCATCTGGCACGCGGAGTCCTGGCAATTGGCGCGATGTTCTGCGGGCTGACCTCGATCATCCACATTCCGCTGGCTGATGCCACCGCCATCGGCATGGCCGAAGTGCTGATCGCCACCGCCTTTGCCGCCCTGGTGCTGCGCGAACGGGTCGGCTGGCGGCGCTGGACCGCGACGGGCATCGGGTTTCTGGGCGTGCTGATCATGATCCGCCCGTTTGGCGATGGCTTTGATGTCTATGCGCTGGTGGCGCTGGCCGGGTCGATCTGCGGCGCGCTCAGCATGATCGCCCTGCGGCTGGGGTCGGGCCATGACACCACGGTCACGGTGCTGTTCTGGCAGGGGCTGGTCGTTGCGGGCCTGTCGGCCCCGGTGGCCGTTGCGCAGTGGGTGACCCCAACCTTGCCGGAAGCGCTGATCCTCCTGGTCATGGGCCTGATCTTCACGACCGGGATCTGGCTGTTCACCGCTGCCATCCGCCTGGGCCGCGCCTCGGCGGTGGCCCCCTTGGGCTATCTGCGCCTGGTGCTGATGGCCGCCACCGGCTGGCTGTTCTACGGCGAGATCCCCACGTGGACCACCGTGATCGGCGGCCTGCTGGTGATGGCATCTGCCACTTACACCGTCATGCGCAATGCCGTCCGGGCGCCGTCGGCCCCACCGGCAAACCCTGACACGCACTGAGGCTCAGCCCCGCTGGGCCCAAGGTGTGGGTATTGCCCGCCCGGTCGGCTGCGGTCGGGTCAGCTCTGGGGCCGGGTTTTCTTCGGATCGTAATGCGACAGAGGCACAATCACCGCGGGCAGGCGCTTTTGCTGGCCGTCAAGCTTGCCCACCTCCAGGGCTGTTCCGGTGGCGGCATGCGCCACGTCCACCCGCGCCAGCGCAATGGTCTTTCCCAGGATCGGGGACCGCACCGCAGACGTCACCTCGCCGACCCGGGCACGCCCGACATGCAGCGTGTCGCCGTGGCCGACATCGACGTTGGCGTCGATGTCCAGCCCGACAAAGCGATGCGCGGGATGCTCTTTCCGACGGATCAGGGCCTCGCGGCCGATGAAATCGTCGGTCTTCGACTTCAGGGGGACCGTGAACCCGATCCCGGCCTCGAACGGATCGGTCTGGTCGCTGAAATCGTAGCCCGCGAAGATCAGCCCCGCCTCGATGCGCACCATGTCCAGCGCCTGCAGGCCCATCGGCTTCAGTCCCAGATCGGCACCGCGTTCCCAGACCGCATCATAGACGGTCGTCCCGTCCTTCGGATGGCAGAAGATTTCGAACCCCAGTTCGCCGGTGTAACCCGTCCGTGAAACCACGACGGGCGCCCCCGCGGGCCCCCCGATCCGCCCGACCGCAAAGCGGAACCAGCCCAGTTCCGTCACGCCCGGCTGGTGGGGCGCCGTCCAGACCACGCGCCTGACGATCTCGCGCGCGTTCGGCCCCTGCACCGCAAGATTGTGGAGCTGGTCGGTCGAGGACCGGACCATCGCCTTCAGGCCCAGCTTTTCCGCCTGCTCCCTGATCCAGACCCCGCCGTAGTCGTCTCCCCCGATCCAGCGGAACTGGTCTCGGCCCAGCCGGAACAGGGTTCCGTCGTCGATCATTCCGCCATGGTCATAGCACATGGCGGAATACACCACCTGACCCTGCGACAGCTTCCTGACGTCGCGCGTCAGCACCCATTGCATCAGGGCTTCCGCATCCGGCCCGGTGATCTCCCACTTGCGCAGGGGCGACAGGTCCAGCACCACCGCCGCCTGACGGCAGGCCCAGTATTCTTCAAGCGCGCCGTTGGACGAATAGACCTGCGGCAGCCAGTAGCCCTTGTATTCCACATGGTGGCGGGTCTTCTCGGCGATGCGGGAATGGAAGGCGGTTTCCTTGGTCATCTTCGGCTCCGCATCGGGCGTGGGGCGATAGGCGACGGAACGGGAAAACCTCTCGGCTCCCGAATAGGTGCGAACGTGGATGTCCGACAGGTACCACCCGTTCGCGGGCGAGGTGTCGTCCGGGCAGGCCGAGTTCACGCAGACGATGTCGGTCAGCGCGCGGAACAGCACATAGTCACCGGGGCGTGACCAGGGCTCGTCGCTGACCAGCACGCCATGGGCGTCGATCGCGGTGTTGAAGAACAGGTTGACCGCCATCCAGCCGGGCCGTGCGTCGACACCCCGATCCTTCAGCGCCCGGTTGAAGTTGTCGGAACAGTTCACATGCCCCGGATAGCCGATGTCGTCATAGTACTTCGACGCGCAGGCCATGGCGAAGGCGTCATGGCGGCCGACCGTATCCTGCACCACTTCGACCAGGGGCACCCAGTCCTGATCGTAGTACTTCGAATGCAGCCCCGGCATTGAATACGCATGGCCCATCAGCGTGCGGCTGGTGGTCACGTCCAGCGGATGCTGGATGCCGCGGTCCAGCTTGCGGGCGTCGAAGCACTGGAAATCGGTGCACTGGCGGCCATCCACATCGATGATCTGGATATAGTCGCCCGCCTTCACGACATAGCTTTCCGCTGTGGCCGATTTGACCCGCAGGTCAAGGACCGGATCGGCCAGCGGATCGGGCAGGTCGAACTGTCCGACCATCCGCGGATTTGCGCGCGTTGCCAACAGCGTCAGCGGGGTGGGGGTATCCTGCGCATCCGGTGCCATCGGCAGGCCGGGCGCCGCAACCACCAGCCAGCCATCGACCTGTGCGGTGAATTCGGCCCGGGTGCCCGCCGCTGTGTCGGCCGCAAAGACCCGCAGCCCGCCGGCATTTGCCAGGTCGATCTGGCGGACGGCCAGGCCCTTGCGCAGCCGGGCAAGGCTTTCGTCGCCCGCAGCCAGCAAACCCTTCAGCCCCTCTGCAGCAGAGTTCGCGGTCAGCCCCAGAACCGCAGGATCGATCCGCCCGTCCATCGTGGCCGCCACCAGTTCGCAAGGCTGCCCACCTTCGTCATTCACCACAACCAGCCGGTCGCCCGCCTTGACCTGCATAAGCAGGGCGCCGCCTGCGGGAACCACATGGCGTTCCTGCCCGTGGTGGCGGGAAAACCCGCGCGGAAGGATAATCCTGCTGGGCCGCGGCGGACCGGGACGAACCGAAGGATAGGCAGTGTCAAGCATGACGTCCCCCGCAACGGTCCGGCGGGAAACTCCGCCGGTTATTTTAACAAGGATGAAACTTGTTCATTCCGAAGAATAGCGTCAGGGTTGGGTCGGCACAAGCGGCGGGCGGGGGAAAGACAGGACATGCTGGCAATTGCGCTTGGCCTGACCGCCGCATTTCTTTGGGCCGTGCATGACCTTCTGGCACGCAAGGTCAGCCAGGGCGCGGCGCTTCTGCCGATCCTGACCACCGTGCTTGGCGCGGGCCTGCTGGGCCTTTTGCCTGTCGGGCTGCTGGTTGGTGGCTGGGACAGGATGACCGGCATGGCCTGGACCGTGGCCGTGGCATCGGGCCTTGCGCTTGCGCTGGCCATCGGCGGTCTTTTCAAGTCGCTGAGCCTGGCACCCGTCCGCGTGGTTGCGCCGATCATCGGGGCCTTTCCGCTGTTGATCCTGCTGATCGCCGTGGCGCAGGGGCGCCCGGTCTTGGCCGGTGACTGGCTTGCCGTTCTTGCGGTTGTCACCGGGATTGCCATCGTCGCCATCGTGGCCCGCGAAGACGCGCCAGAGGGCTACGCGGCCTCGGCGGGCACTGCCATGGCCTGGGCGGCGCTGTCGGCCGCCGGTTACGCGACGGCCCTCGCGCTGTCACAGGAAGCCACGCGCCTGGGGTCCGAACTTCCGGTCATCCTGACAGGTCGCTCGGTCGCGCTGCTGGTCATGCTGGCACTGCTGCTGTGGCACCGCGGTTCGCTTGCCGCACTGCGGGGGAAGGCCGGACTGCTGGGCCTGATGGGTTTGCTCGACGCGATGGGGCTTGCGCTGGTCACCGCGTCGGGCCGACTGCCCCGGGCGGAACACGCGTCGGTCGCCGTCTCGCTGTTCGGGGTGCTGACCGTGCTTCTTGCCGCCTGGTTCCTGAAGGAACGTGTCCGCCCTGCGCAGTGGCTGGGCATCGCCTGTGTTTTCGGGGGTATTGCCGCACTTGGCCTGCAAGGCTGAGCGCAAGGGCCAAACCGGCCGCCGGACCGGCGCGCTACTCGGCGGCTTCCGGCCGCGGGTGATGCGTGCGGCGCAAGGAATGGGTCAGCCGCCGTTCATCTGTCGGGCTTACGCCGAAGACCTGGGTGTAGTGCCGGGTCATCGGGCTTGACGTCATGTAGCCCACCGACACCGCGATGTCCTGCAGCCCGTCATCCGAATAAAGCACCCGCTGGCGCGCCTTCATCAGGCGCAGATGTCGATAGTAGCGCAGGGGGCTTTGCCCCGTTTCGCGCTTGAACATCCGTTCGAAGTGCCGCCCCGACAGCCCCACCGCCGCCGCAACATCAGGGATGCGCAAGGGGTCTTCGAGATGGTCTGCGAACACTTCGATCGCCTTGCGGATCGCGGCGGGCAGCGTGTCGGCGGTGTGCCCGGCCCGCGCGACGGGCACCTTCTGGCGTGCGTCGGCATCCCGCACGAAAGGGTGCTGGAACCAGCAGGCCACTTCGGTCATGCAGTCGCGTCCCAACCGTTCCTCGATCAGCCGCAGCATCAGATCAAACACCGCTCCGGCGCCGCTGGCCGTGATCCGCCGCCCTTCGCGCAGGATCGTCACCTCGCGCGCTTCGACATCGGGGAAATCCGCCTTGAACGCCGCTTCATAGCACCAGTGCACCGAGCATGGCCGCCCTTCCATCAACCCCGCGCGGGCCAGCGGAAAGACCCCCCCCGAAAAGGCACCCAGCGTGGCCCCCGTCCTGTCCAGCCAGCGCAGCCGGGCAGGACTGCGGCGGGGATCGGCAAAGCGTGCCGTGGGGGGCGACACCAGGTACAGATGGTCCAGCCCGGCAGCGTCCTGCAGGGTCTCGTCGGGGTCAAAGCCGATTTCGGCACTGGACCGGACGGGCGCCTGCACTTCGGCGATCAGCCGCCAGACAAAGGCGCGCCGTCCGGTGATCTCGTTGGCGGCACGCAGGGGCTCGATGGCCGAGGTCAGGCAGGCCATCGGAAAGCCGGGGAACATCAGGAACCCCAGCCGCAGCGGCCCCGGCTCAGTCATCGGGGAACCAGCCGGGCGAGGTGGGCAGGCCGTCGTCGTACTGCGACAGCCAGGCCGCCATCGCGTCGCGGTTGCGGATGAACCCCTTGTACGTCGCAAGTTCCACAGGCAGGTCGCGCACCACGCGGTGCAGGCGGCGGGCCCACTTCGGCACGGTGACGATCTGTTCGAAACTGCACAGGTAGCAGCGAATGTCGAAGGCAATGGCATTGGACCGTGGCAGCCTGTACAGCGACTGCAGTTCCACCCGCAGATGCTGCTTCTGCCCCAGGTTTTCCGGCGTCAGCGTCGTCTTCATCGGCCCCCATTTGGGGTAGGTTTCGGGCGCCGTGTCCAGCAGCGGGTTGACCGTCATCGTCCAGTTGAAGCGGCGCACCGGGCTGCCGTGCTGCAACCGCAGAAGGAACTTCAAGGCGCGGTCGAACACGCCCTTTTCATGCGCCAGCGGCACCGGCGCATGCCATTCCATGAAGCTCATCCCGATGTCGAAATCCAGCGACCAGTCGGCCTGGCTGGTAATCATCCCGGCATCCATCCACAGGTCGTTGTCGCGTTCGTCCTGCAGGCTGAAATCGCCCTGCGTCTGGCGGGTGATGTACTCGAACGGACCATAGGGCAGGGTCGCTTCGTCCAGGAAGGTGAACGACTGGTCGATCCCCAGCGGGCGGTTGATCCAGCGCCAGCGGTTGCCTGACTTTTCCAGGGTAAACCACTGCGGATAGTCCCGTGCCTTGGCCTCCATCACCAGTTCCAGCAGGTCCCATCCGGCCAGCGTCATGTGCGGCAGCGACTGGCAGCGCAGCGGGTCTTCGGCCAGCACGCGGGCGCGGTCGATCATCTCGGCGATGTAGTGCTCATCGACATCCAGCATGTACTCGAATGCCGTTCCCTTCCGGCCGGGCACATGCGGCTCCATGTTGACCGAATACATGTAGTCATCGCGGTCAAACGGAAACGGAAACCGCCGCGGGTCCGTGTTGCGGTAGGTGAAGCTGCCGCGGAACGTCTCGTCGCGGAAGAAGCCGTCGAAGTGGTCGGGCGTGAAACCGGTCTTGAAATCCAGACTCATCATCGTCTCCTATCGGTCGATGACCA
Organism: uncultured Rhodobacterales bacterium; assembly: GCA_964559535.1. Classification (GTDB taxonomy): domain Bacteria; phylum Pseudomonadota; class Alphaproteobacteria; order Rhodobacterales; family Rhodobacteraceae; genus CAZLIC01. Next base: position 12,674 of record CAZLIC010000045.1, on the reverse strand, counting down.
GCGTCCGGCCCTCGAAGCGGCTGACACAGGGCATGATCTTCTGGTTGCTCGCCTGGTCTTCCGGCGAAAGCCAATGGTCGCGGTGCAGGATGGTGCCGTCGCAGGCCTGAACGGTGGTTTCGCACTGCCCGCAGGCGCCGCCCCGGCACATGTAGGGGGCATCGACCCCCGCCGCCTCGATCGCCTCCAGCAGCGACTGCGCCGTGCCGACGGTTACCGTCTTGCCGCTGGCAGCCAATTGTACCTCGAAAGGCTTGCCCGTGCCGGGGGCCAGGAATTCCTCGTGATGCAGCGCCTGCTTCGGCCAGCCCATCGCCGCAGCCGTTGCAAGCACCCAGTCGATCATGCCCTTCGGCCCGCAGACATACAGATGCGTGCCGATGGGCTGCATCGCCAGCACGCGCCCTAGGTCGATCTGCTGGCCCTGATCGTCGAAATAGCAGTGCACCCGGTCCGGATGGGCCTTCGTCAGACGGTCCATGTAGGCACCCAGGGCGGGCGAGCGGGCGGCGTAGTGCAGTTCAAACCGGCCGCCACCATGCGACAGCTGCGCAATCTGGGCAAGGAAGGGCGTGATCCCGATGCCGCCCGCGATCATCAGGTGTTTTCTTGCGCGGTTGTCCAGCGCGAACAGGTTGATGGGGTGGGACAGCACCATATCCATCCCCGGACGCACATGCTGGTGCATGAACAGCGAACCGCCGCGCCCATGATCGTCACGCCGCACGCTGATCTCATAGCCGGACCGGTCCTGCGGGTCGGACATCAGCGAATAGGGGTTCAGCCGCCGCGTGCCGTGATCGTCCATCTCGACCACGGTATGCGCGCCACCCGAAAAGGCTGGCAGGGCCGCGCCATCGCGTGACACGAACCGAAAGCGCTTGATCAGCGCATTGACGTCCACCACCTCGGCCACGCGCACAGGAAGCTTCGCCGTGCCGCTCATTTGAACCTCACCACGGGTTCGGGAACCTGCCCGGGGTCCTCGGCGTCGATGTTCACGCCCTGGAAGGCGGCGATGCGGCGCGAATAGTGGTCGCGCACGAACAGGTTCAGCCCGCAATGGCTGCACCGGAACGGGTCGGTCGCCACGTTCTCGGTGATCCCCTTGCAGTGCACGCACTGGACGCGGCGCAGCGTCGAGCCGCGGTGTTCCTTCTGGATCGCGGCAAAGGGAAAGCCCGAGGCCATGATCTCGCGCTCGGCCTGCCCGATCAGCCCCTCGGTCCCGGCAAGGTAGAACTGCGTACCCATGCGGGCGCCCGAAAGCACCCCTTGCAGGCGCGGCAACAGCGCAGGAATGGTGGGCGCACGGAAGAACTGCGCGGCGCCCGCAGCCTCCAGCCTGGATGCATGGTCCGTGCCGGTGGGGCCCGGGCAATACATCACATGCGCGCCCGCCAGCATGTCGGCAGGGTTGTCTGCCCTGGCCAGCATGTCGGCCACGGCGTCGGCGCCTTCGCCGTCGGCCACGATCAGATGCAGCCTGCCCGGCCGCGCTTGCAGTCTTGCGTATACCGGCCGCGACCGCATTGCGGGGGCGTCCACCGGGGTCAGGTCTGTCTTCACGGGTCATCAATCCTTGGAAGCAGGACCCGCGCGCCGGCGGGCCCCAGGAACCTTAGTCCTTTGCCGTGCGACGCTCTTTCTTGATGTCATAGAAGGGCATCGAATGGGTCGTGGCGGCGATCGGCCCATGGGTGCCGCAGCGCACCTCAAGCCTTGTGCCGTTGTTCGCACAGTCGACCGGCAGGCGGGCGATGGCAATGGTCCAGTTGTTGACGGGCGAGTGCATCGCCTGCGTGACGATCCCCACCTGCGCGCCGTCGCGGAACACCGGCGCGCCGTTGCCGGGCACGTTGGTGCCCTCCAGCTTCAGCCCCCAGATCTTGAAGCGCTCGCGCCCCTTCAGCCGGTAGTGCTCTTCGGCGCCGCGGAACCCGACCTTGCCGGGCGACACGGTGAAGTCCAGCCCCAGTTCCCACAGCGTGTCACCGGGGCCTTCGTCGGCAAAGGGATACATCTCGGAATTGTCGAAGGGGAAGAACAGCAGGTAGGATTCCGTGCGCAGCATGTCCAGCGTGGTGAACCGGCACGGGATGATCCCCATGGCCGCCCCTTCCTCAAGGATGCGGTCCCAGATCATCGGCGCATCCTGCCCGCGGACAAACAGCTCATACCCCCGCTCTCCGGTATAGCCGGTGCGCGAAATCATCGCGGGCTTGCCGAACAGGCTGGTCTGCATGTGGGCGAAGTACGGCAGTTGCCGGATGCCCGGCACATGCGGCTCCAGATACTCCACCGCCAGCGGGCCCTGCAGCGACAGGTCGTGCAGGTTGTCGTCAAAGCGGATCGAAACGTCGCGGCCGGTTGCGGCCATGGTCAACTGTTCATGCGCCTGGCCCGAGCCATGCACCACCATGAAGGCGTTCGGCGCCAGCCGGTAGATCACGCAGTCGTCGATGAACTTGCCCTGATCGTTCAGCATGGTCGCATAGACCGACCGGCCGGGCATCAGCTTTTCCATGTTCCGTGTGCTGGCGCGTTCGATCACATGGCTGGCCGCGGGTCCGCTGATGTGCACCTTCTTCAGGCCCGAGACATCCATCAGCCCCGCCTTGGTGCGGATGGCGACGTACTCGGCATCGGGGTCGCCCTTGGAGTAGGACCAGGCCGTGCCCATCCCGCTCCAGTCCTCCAGATTGGACCCAAGTGCGCGATGGCGGTCGATCAGCGTCGAAAAGCGCCAGGAATTGGTCATGTCTCGGTCTCCCTGAAGGGCGTTCGTTTGCAACAGTCTCCGGCGATTCTTGCCAGAAAGCAATAATTCAGTGCAACTTTATTTCTTGTCAGGGAACGGCGGCTCAGATCGGCAGCAGATCGCAGGCGGCCTGCTGCCCGGTCCCGCTCACTTCACCCAACCGTCAAGCGGGACGTCTGGGTCGGCAACCGGGGGGTCGGTTCGGATGGCGATCCGTTTTTTGCATCCACAGGCTCTGGCAGAAACACGGGACCGATGCCACGATGGGTTTGGCCAACCGGCCGGTCACCGGGATCGACGCCGCGTTCTCCTGCTTGTCTGCGGCACAGCACCTGCGCGGTGTTGTCTGCCTTCCGGGGGATGCGGCCGCAGGCGACCCGTCCAGCCGGATGGTTGAAGAACACGATGTAGCGCGGCAGAAGGCAGCAGGGCAATGAGCACGACGATGGGCAACCTTGCTGGCAGGTCCCGGCGCCGAACAGGACGCAAGCCAAACGGACCCGCAGTCCGTCGGGGTGCGACAGTCCGCCGTGACAGAATCGCGGGGGGACTGACAGATGCCGCGTGATCCCCGCTATGACATCCTCTTCCAACCCGTGCAGATCGGCCCGGTTTCCACGAAGAACCGCTTCTACCAGGTGCCGCATTGCACCGGCATGGGCTGGGTGCGTCCGCGGACGCTGGCCGAAATGCGCGGGGTCAAGGCCGAAGGTGGCTGGGGGGTGGTCTGTACCGAATACTGCTCGATCCACCCGGCCTCGGACGACCAGCTGCACATTTCGGCCACGCTGTGGGACGACACCGATGTGAACAACCACCGCCTGATGACGGACAAGGTGCACGCCCATGGCGGGCTGGCCGGGGCCGAACTGTGGTTCAGCGGGTCGCGCAGCGCCAACATCGCGACGCGGCTGGTGTCGATGGATGTGGCCAGCCGCCCGAACGGCGTGGGCCATCCGTTCCAGACGCGGGCCATGGACAAAGAGGATATCCGCAACCTGCGCCGATGGCACCGCAATGCCGCCTTGCGCGCAAGGGCAGCCGGGTTCGACATCGTCTATGTCTATGCGACGCATGGCTATCTGCTGGCCCATTTCCTTGACCCGGAAACCAATACCCGAAGCGACGAATACGGCGGCAGCCTTGAAAACCGCACCCGCCTTGTCCGCGAACTGATCGCCGAAACGAAAGACGCCGTAGGCGACCGCTGCGCCGTCGCCGTCCGCTTTGCCGCCGATGCCGAAGCCGGCGAGGATGGCCAGCCGATCCTTGGCGAGCGGCAGGAGATGTTTGCCATGCTGGCCGAGATGCCCGACCTGTGGGACATCAACATCGCCAACTATTCCCTGGAAATGGGCGCTTCGCGCTTCGTCAAGGAAGGCGCGCTGAAGCCCTACATGCACTGGGTGCGCTCGGTGACAACGAAACCGGTGGTGACCGTCGGACGCTTCACCTCGCCCGATACGATGGCCGCTTGGGTGAAATCGGGGCTGACCGACCTGATCGGCGCCGCCCGCCCCTCCATCGCCGACCCCTTCCTTCCGAAGAAGATCGAAGAGGGCCGGATCGAGGACATCCGCGAATGCATCGGCTGCAACGTCTGCTATTCGGGCGACAGCCTGGCGGTGCCCATCCGCTGCACGCAGAACCCGACAATGGGCGAGGAATGGCGCCATGGCTGGCACCCCGACCGGATCGCGGCGCGCGGATCGGATACGCAGGTGCTGGTGGTTGGTGCGGGTCCGGCCGGGCTGGAGGCCGCCCGGGCGCTGGGCCAGCGCGGCTATCGTGTGGCGCTGGCCGAGGCGGGGCGCGTGCTGGGCGGGCGCGTTGTGCGCGAGGCGGCCTTGCCCGGCATGCAAGAGTACATCCGCGTGCGCGACTGGCGCGAGGGCCAGATCGCCAGGATGTCGAACGTCGAGGTCTTCCGTGAAAGCCGCATGACGGCGGAAGATGTCCGTGACTTCGGAGCGGATCACGTGGTGATTGCAACAGGTGCAAGGTGGCGGCGCGACCTGTTCACCGGCAAGCGCTTCGAGCCGATCGCCGAGGATGCAACGCCCGTCTTCACCCCCGACGATATCATGGATGGCCGCCTGCCTGAGGGACCGGTCGTCGTCTATGACGCCGACGGCTACTACATGGGCGGCGTGATTGCCGAAAAGCTGCGCGCGGCCGGGCTGGAGGTGACGCTTGTCACGCCTGACGACCGCGTCTCGTCCTGGGCCGAGAACACCGGCGAAGGCTGGCGCGTTCCGGGGTATCTGATGGCGCTTGGCATCAAGCTTCTGACCGCACACAAGCTGTCATGGTTCGATTGCGAACAGGTCACCTTGGCCTGCGTCCATTCCGAGCGCGAACGCGCGTCAAAAGCCAGGGGCCTGGTCCTTGTCGGTCAGCGCGCGCCGGTCGATGGCCTTTACACAGCGCTCCGCTATGCGCCCGACGGCAGCCATGCCGCGCTTCCGTTCACGCTGGCCCGCATCGGCGATTGTGAAGCCCCGGCGATCATTGCGGCGGCGACCCATGCCGGGCACCGCTATGCACAGGAACTGGATCAGGTGATGGATATCGACCTGCCCATGCGACACGACAAGGTGGATGTGGGCCAAATGGGGCCGGCGATCCTTGCGCGGGCGAAGGACTGATGGCCGCCATCCGACGGCACAACCCGAATGGCATCAACCGGGTCCGACCGGTGGCGGCTCTCTTCCGTGGCATGATGCGATCCGGACCTTCCGTTCCGCACCCAGCGGCGGGCGCGTTTTCCTTGCGCCGGGGTCGTGACGCGCGCCCCAGAAACCATGCCGCTATGCCGGAACAGGGGCCCCCGCAATGAGCCGCTCTCCGCGCCACCCGGTCACTTCCGGCGAACTTGCCGCGGCCTTGCCGGGGGTGCTGGCCGCGCCGAAGGACGCGGGGCAGGTGCGGTTGCTGTGCAGCCGACCGAAACCCAACGCGCGCACCTATCCCGACCGACTTGACGTGTCGCGCAGCCAAGGAGTTGCAGGCGATTTCGAGATGTCACGGCCCTGGCTGGTGTTGCCGGACGGCAGCCCCGACCCGCGCAATCAGGTGTCCATCATCAGCTGGCGGGTTCTCGATCTGGTCTGGCGCGAGCGGAACCCGCTGGCGCACCCGGGCGACAACATTGCCGTGGACATGAACCTGACCGAGGAAAACCTGCCGGTCGGAACCTTTCTGGCCGTCGGGTCGGCCGTTTTGCGTGTCAGTGACGAGCCGAACGAAGGTTGCGTGAAGTGGAAGGTTCGTTTTGGCCGCGACGCGCTCGACTGGGTCGCTGCCCCCGGCCACTTGCCCCTCCGGCTGCGGGGACTGTTCTGTTCCGTCGAACGGGACGGCAACGTGAGGCTGGGCGACACCGTCCGGCGCCTTTGACCTGTGCGGGTTTTTCGGTTTGCAGCATTGCCTTGATCGCCCGTCGTTTTCGCCACCGCTCTCGACAGGGCAGGGCGCTATGCGCCCGCGCCCGGCGGCAAACGCACGATCCACCTGACCCGACGGCGTTCCTTGCCCGCCTGTTCGGGGGCGACAACGACGTGGCCAGGCAGCGCGATGGCCGGGACCCGCCGCCGACGATCATTGCGGCCATGCAAGCGCTTGTCCGGACCAAGGGCATTTGCTGGGGCAGGAACGCTCGTCCGTGAAGCCCGATCCGGAACGACACTTCTGCCAGGACTTGCCCACCCGTCGGCAACCCGCCACACCTTGGGCCGGAACAGCCCCGTGGCTCTTGAACAGGGGCCGCCTGGCAAGAGAACATGTCCGGAACGAAACCGGTGCAGCTCCACTGCACGATCAGGTGTGCGTCGTGCTGGACCAGTCGCGTTCAGGCAGGGCGGGTGACGGGGTGGGACAAGGCGCGGATGACACCGCGCAATTCGGCCAGACCGCGCAGCCGCCCGATCAGCGGATAGCCCGGGGCGGTGCCGCGGCCAAGGTCCGACAGGATCTCATGTCCGTGGTCGGGGCGAAATGGGAACACCGCATCGGCCCGCCCCTCGGCGCGGCGGCGCGCCTCTTCCTGCAGCAGCACGCCGATCAGTGCCACCATGTCGGTATCGCCGTCCAGATGCGCGGCCTCCTCGAAACTGCCGTCGGCGTCCTTTCGGACGTTGCGCAGGTGGGCAAAGTGGATGCGCGCGGCGACGGCGCGGGCGATGGCGGGCACATCATTGGACGGGTTTGCCCCCAGCGAGCCGGAACACAGCGTAACACCGTTCGCCGGGCTGTCCGCAGCCGCCAGCACCCAGTCAAGGTCAGCGCCGTCTGAGACGATGCGCGGCAGGCCAAGAATGTCGCGCGGCGGGTCGTCAGGGTGAACGCACAGCCGCATGCCAAGCTCTTCGGCCGCGGGGATCACCTCGTGCAGAAATCGGGCGTAGTTTTCGCGCAACGCCGCGCGACCGATGCCGTCATAGCCCTGCAGCGCCCGGCGCAGCCCCGGAATGTCGTAGCGGTCGAACGCACCGGGCAGGCCCGCCATGATTGCGGCCAGAAGCGCGTCGTGATCGGCCTCTGACGCCTGCTGGTGCCAGATCGCGGCGGCCTGCAATGCCTCGGGCGGATAGTCGGCCTCGGCCTCGGCGCGGCCCAGCATGTACAGTTCGAACGCGGCCATCCTCGGCGCGGAAAAGCGCAGGCAGGTGCCACCGCGCGCCACGGGTGCTGCCAGATCGGTGCGGGTCCAGTCGATCAGCGGCATGAAGTTGTAGCAGATCGTGTGGATCCCTTCGGCGGCAAGGTTGGCCATCGACTGACGGTAGTTGGCGAACAGCCCGGAAAGATCGCCCTCGCCGCGCTTGATGCGTTCATGGATCGGCAGGCTTTCAACGACAACCCACTGAAACCCTGCCGCCTCGACCTGCGCGCGGCGGGCGGCGATGGCCGCCTGCGGCCAGACCTCGCCATAGGGGATTTCGTGCAGCGCGGTGACGATGCCGGTGGCCCCGGTCTGGGCGACCTCGGGCAGGGTGATCCGGTCGAACCCGCCGTACCAGCGCCAGCTTTCGATCATGTCATCTCCTCCACGGCGCGGCGGGCGCCCTTTTCGGCCAGGGTGCGGAAGGCGGCAGTGACGCCGGGGGCGATGGCCGAGGCCAGCGCCTGCGGGAAAACCTCGCGCACCGCCAGCAGGGCCGCCACGCGTGCCTCGGGCGCGCCGGATGACAACGCGCGCAGCCGTTCGGCCAGCGGGTCGCGCACGTCGATAGGCCCACCCTGTTCGTCAACCCCGCCGACGTAGACCATCCAGGCCGCAATCGCCAGCATCAGGCCGGGGCTGGGCCGCCCGGCGGCAAGGTTCGCGCTCAGCGTGCCCAAAATCCGCTGCGGCAGTTTCTGGCTGCCGTCCATCGCGATCTGCCAGGTGCGGTGGCGGATCGCGGGGTTGGCATAGCGCGCCTCGAGTGCTGCGGCATACGCGGGCAGATCCTCGCCCGCAGGCGGCACCAGCGCGGGGATGATCTCGGCCGACCAAAGCCTGCGCACCAGCGCGCGGTAGGCCGGATCGGCCATGCAGTCGGCAATCGTTTCATGCCCGCCCAGATAGCCAAGATAGGCCAGCGAGGAATGCGTGCCGTTCAGCATGCGCAGCTTCATCAGTTCATACGCGGCCACATCGTGCACCATCTGCACGCCCACGGCGCCAAAGTCGGGGCGGGTGCCGCCCACGAAATCATCCTCGATGACCCATTGGCGGAAGGGTTCATGCACCACAGGGGCGGCATCGTGGTGGCCGGTCAGGGCAGCCACACGGGCGATATCCCCGGGCGTGGTGGCGGGCACGATGCGGTCCACCATGGTGGCGGGAAAGCGGGCGTTGGCCTTGATCCACGCCGCCAGCGCCGGGTCGATCCGTTCGGCCAGTTCCAGCACAAGTCCGTGCAGCAGCGGGCCGTTTCCCGGCAGGTTGTCACAGGTCAGCACGGTAAAGGGCGCCAGCCCCGCCGCCCACCGCATCTGCAACGCGCGCACCAGATAGCCGGGGGCCGATATGGGCAGGGGGTGGCCCAGATCGTGCCGGATGTCGGGGTGATCAAGGTTCAGCTTGCCCGTGGCGGGCGCGTGGCAATAGCCCTTTTCGGTGACCGTCAGCGACACGATCCGCACCCCCGGGTCGGCCATGGCGTCCAGCACCGCCTGCGGGTTCTCGGGGGCCACCAGCACGCCTTGCACCGCGCCCACGACCCGCGCCTTGGGCCCGTCGGGGGCCAGTTCCAGCGCCGTGTAGCACCCGCCCTGCGGGACCAGCGCATCGCGCATGTCGGGGTTGCGCAGGCTGACGCCAAGGATGCCCCAATCCCCGCCCGAAGCCGCCATCGCCTCTTCGACATAGACCGCGCCATGGGCACGGAAGAAGGCGCCAAGGCCAAGGTGCACGATCCCGATACCGGGAAGCGCACCGGGCGCGCGGCGAAGGCGGGGGGGATCAGCGGGCAAGCCAGCCTCCATCGACGGGAATGATCGCGCCGTGGACATAGGCCGCCGCGGGCGAGGCCAGAAACACCGCCGTCTGGGCGATATCCTCGGGGTGGCCCCAACGACCGGCGGGGATGCGGTCGAGGATGGCGCGGCTGCGGTCGGGGTCGGCGCGCAGGGCCTCGGTGTTGTTCGTCTCGATGTAGCCGGGGGCGATTGCGTTGACGTTGATGCCTTTCGCCGCCCATTCGTTGGCCAGCAGTTTGGTCAGCCCCGCCACCCCATGCTGGGCCGCCGTGTAGGACGGCACGCGGATGCCGCCCTGAAACGACAACAGCGAGGCGATGTTGATGATCGAACCGGGGGCGTTGCGGGCCAGCAGGGCGCGGGCAAAGGCTTGTGCCGTGAAGAACACCGCCGTGAGGTTCACGTCCATCACCGCGTTCCAGTCGGCCTCGGAGAAGTCCAGGCTGTCGGCGCGGCGGATGGTGCCCGCGTTGTTGATCAGGATGTCGTAAGGGCCGGTCTGAAAGGTGTCACGCGCGGCCATCGGGTCGGCAAAGTCCAGCCGGATCGCCGTTGCCCCGGGGATCAGGGCCAGCGTCGCATCGCAGTCGCATCGGCCTGCGCAGGTGACGCGCGCGCCCGCCTGTGCCAGCGCCACGGCAATCGCCTGACCGATGCCAGTGTTGGCCCCTGTCACCAGCGCGTGACGGCCCTTCAGCGAGAAGGAATTCACCGAAGCTCCCCCATCCCGACCATCTCGACGTCCTTGTAGTCCACGTTGTCGCCTGCCATGGCCCAGACAAAGGTGTAACTGCCGGTGCCTGCGCCGCAGTGAATGGACCACGGCGGCGACAGCACCGCCAGTTCGTTGGCGACGACAAGGTGGCGGGTTTCCTCGGGCCGTCCCATCATGTGAAAAACCCGCGCTTCGGTGGCAAGGTCGAAGTAGAAATAGGCCTCCATCCGCCGGTCGTGCAGGTGGGCGGGCATGGTGTTCCACACCGATCCGCCGTGGAATCTCGTATATCCCAGAACCAGCTGGCAGCTTTCCATCACCTCGGGGTGGATGAACTGGTAGATCGTGCGGTGGTTGGCTGTCTCGGCAGCACCAATGGTGAAGTTCTTCGCCTCGGCCAGCCGGATCAGCCGGGCCGGAAGGCTGGCATGCGCGGGGGCCGAGGTGATGTAGAACCGCCCCGCGCCGGCAAAACTGACCGGGCCAAGGCCACGGCCAAGATACAGCACATCGCCCTTGTCCATCGCCCAAACCTGCTCTGCGGCACTGACGGTGCCGGAGTTGCCCACGTTCACGATACCCATCTCGCGCCGGTCAAGGATCGACGCCGTGCCGCATTCCCTGACCTGATCCAGCGTCAGGCTGCCCCCGGCGGGCACCGCGCCTCCGGTGATCATGCGGTCATAGTGCGCGTAGATCAGACGGATCTCGCCGTCAGCGAACTGTCCCTGCCCCAGAAAGGCCGTGCGCAGGGCCGTGGTGTCCATCCCCTTCGCTTCGGCGAGGGAAATGGCGGGGCGGGTTTCAACAGTCAGCATGGGCGTGGCCTTTCACAGGAAATCGTCGCGGCGCGGGGTGAACGTGTCAATCAGCAGACCGGCCTCCAGGCAGCGGCAGCCGTGCACCGCGCCGCTTGGGATCACAAAGCTGTCGCCGGGGCCGACCTCGCGCTCTTCGTCGGCCACGACAAAGGCAAAGCGGCCTGCTGCCACATAGGTGGCCTGCACATGCGGGTGGCTGTGCAGCGCGCCCTCGCCACCCGCATCAAACCGGAAGGCCACGACCATCAGGTCGGGGTGGTCGGCTAGCACTTCGCGGGTGACGCCGGGGCCGGTGGTAACGGCACGATAGGGCATGGGTTCACCGGAACAATGAGGGCAGCCACAGCGAGACGGCGGGGACATAGGTCACCAGCATCAGCACCGCAAATCCCGCGCCATAGAACGGCCAGATCGTCCGCATCGACTGCGCCCCGCTGATCTTGCCGACGGCACAGGCGACAAACTGCACTGCGCCAACCGGCGGCGTGTTCAGCCCGATGCCGCCGTTCAGGATCATGATGATGCCGAACTGAACCGGGTCGATCCCGTAAGCCTGAGCAATCGGCAGGAAGATCGGCGTGGTGATGATGATCGTTGGCCCCATGTCCATGAAGGTGCCGAGAAGCAGCAGGATCACGTTGATGATCAGCAGGATGATGATCGGGTTGTCCGAGATCGTCTTCATCCAGTCTATCAGCGCCGCCGGGACCTGGTGAAAGGCCATCAGCCCGGAAAACTCGCTGGCCGTGCCGATGATCAGCAGCGCCATCGTGGTCGTCCGCACCGCCCCCGCCGTGGCCGCAAGGAATGCCTTCAGGTCCAGCTCTCGATAGACGAAAACAGTGACGGCAATGGCATAAAGCACCGCCACGCAAGAGCTTTTGGTCGCGGTGAAGATGCCGGACCGCACGCCGCCGAAGATGATCGCGATCAGCAGGATTCCGGGGATCGCCACCGCCCCCAGATGGGCGACCATGGCCCAGCCGGGAAAGGCCTCGGTTGGGGTAGCCGCGGTGGCGGGCGACGAACCAGGCCGCAACCATCAGTGAACCCGCCAGCAGAAAGCCGGGCAGGATGCCCGCCGTGAACAGGTCGGCAATGGAAACCGACCCACCGGCCGAGATCGAATAGATGATCAGGTTGTGCGAGGGCGGGATCAGGATCGCGATCAGCGACGCCATCGCGGTGATGTTCACCGCATATTCGGCGTCATAGCCGCGCGCCTTCATCTGCGGGATCATGATGCCGCCAACTGCCGCCGCCTCGGCCACCGCAGACCCCGAAATGCCGCCGAACAGCGTCGACGCGGCAATGTTCACCTGACCCAGCCCGCCCCGCACATGCCCGATCATCAATCCCGCAGAGGCCACGATCCGGGTGGCAATGCCGCCCCGCACCATCAGGTCTCCTGCAAAGATGAACAGCGGAATCGCCATCAGGGAAAACACGCTGACGCCCGAGTTCATCCGCTGGAACACGATGATCGGCGGCAGGTCCATGTAAAGCACGGTCGCCAGCGAAACTGCACCAAGGCAATAGGCAACCGGCGTGCCGATCAGCAGCAACACGGTGAAAGAGCCGAAGAGAATCCACATTTCCATGGCTCAGACCTCGCTGGTTTTCTGATGGGCGATGGAGGTGTGAACCGCCCCGGGTTTACCGGAGAGTAAAACTCTCATAAGGTGAGCCTCATGACAGACAAGACCCACACCCCGAGCTACACGGCCGAGTTCCGCGCGCGCGGCGTTCGGCTTTTCCGCGAACATCGTTCTGATTACAGCAGCGACAGTGCCGCCTACCGGGCAATTGCCTCGAAGCTGGGCTGTTCGTCTTTCAGCCTGCGGGACTGGTGTCGCCTCGATAAAAATTGTGCATACCAAAGCAGACATTGTCGTGAAATTCGCTCTCC
>CAZLIC010000044.1:0-33862 GCA_964559535.1 uncultured Rhodobacterales bacterium | reverse complement strand
ACCTGTTCGGCCGTCATCTTGGCGCCGCCCTCGCCGTCATCGGGCAGGTCGTCGAACATCACGTTGAAGCTGACGTATTCGTTGTTCACGCACAGAAGCCCGTTGTCCGAGTTCTGCGACCCCTTGGGCAGCGGCATGTAGGCAATGAAGTCGCAGTTGTAGCCGAACCGCGCAGCCTGATCGGCGGCGGTCATGGCGCGCAGATCGACCGCGCCCTGCCCGGCCTGCATGGCGTCGCCCCAGGCGGCCACGACCTCGGCCTTGAAGCCTTCGGCCACGTGGTGGGTCTGGTCGTAGATGCGCTTCAGTTCGGTGAAGGTCAGGCTGGACTGCGCCGCCTGCGCATGGGCCGCGCCCGAAAACAGCGAGCCGACAAAGCCCGAGGCGGCCACGGCCGAAATCCCGGCGCCGGTGCCCAGAAGGAAGCCGCGGCGCGACACACGCTCGGCAATGATGTGGCGGATCTGCTGGCTGTCGTTGTTGCGCGTGCGCATGCCTTGCTCCTCAAGAATGGGTGACACGTCTGTAACCTGCGTGCATGACACGTCGGCAAAGACTGCAAGACAGTACGCATCGGCGATCTGGCCCGCGGCGCTTGCCCGCTGGACATCGAAAGCACCGCCACGCTAGACGACGGAACGCGGGCGCGCGGCCCATGACCCTGCAACACATAGGACTGTCGTGGCCCAGCACCTGAAGGTCCTGATCGTCGCGCCCAACGCGTCGTCCCTGTTCGGCGGCGAGTCCTTCCTTCCGCTCAAGTACTTCGAACTGCTGAACGAACGCGGGCATTTGGCCCGCCTGATCACCCACGCGCGAAGCCGTGACAGCCTTCTGCAGGACTTTCCGCACCTGCGCGACCGCATCGACTTCATCGAGGACACGGCGGCGGACCGCCTGGTCTGGCGCATCGGCAGCCGCCTGCCTGCGCGACTGCGCGACATCCTTGCGGGGGCCATCCTGACCTTTCTGACGGAAAGGGCGCAGGCGAAGCGGATCCGCCACTATGTCCGGCAGGGCGAGGTGGATGTGATCCACCAGCCGATTCCCGTGTCGCCGAAGCAGCCCTCGGGGATTTACGGGTTTGGCGTACCTGTGGTGATCGGCCCGATGAACGGCGGAATGCGTTTCCCAAACGGCTATGAAGATCATGAAAGCCGCCTTGCGGCGGGGGCCGTGGCGCTGGGCCGTCTGGTCGCCACGGCGATGAACCGCATCCTGCCCGGCAAGCGGCGGGCACAGGTTCTGCTGGTGGCCAACGCCCGCACGCGCGCCGCGCTGCCCGTCAGCAACCCGCGGATCCATGAGCTTGTGGAGAATGCCGTCGACCTGCGGACCTGGGCGATGGCCGGACCCCGGGCACCGCGCCCGGCGGGTGCGCCGTTCCGGCTGGCCTTTGTCGGGCGTCTGGTCAGTTGGAAGTGCGTCGACATCACCCTGGACGCCGTCCAACGTGCGCGGTCTGCCGGTGTCGACGTGACCCTGGACATTCTGGGTGACGGGCCGGAAGGGCCTGCCCTGCAGCAAAGGGCCGAAGCCCTGGCAGGCGCCGTCCGCTTTCACGGCTTTCGGCCGCAGGCCTATTGCGCGCAGGTTCTGGCCGGGTCGGATGCGCTGATCCTGAACTCGATCTGGGAATGCGGCGGTGCCGTGGTGCTGGAGGCGATGGCGCTTGGCCTGCCGGTCATTGCCTCGGACTGGGGGGGGCCGGCCGATTATCTGGATGCCAGCTGCGGCATTCTGGTCCACCCAGAGCCCCGCGCCGGTTTCGCCGACCGGCTGGCGGCGGCCATTCTGCGGCTGGCCGGGGAGCCCGGGCTTTGTGCCCGGATGGGCGCGGCCGGAGCGGCCAAGGTGCGGCGCGCGTTCGACTGGCGGGGCAAGATCGACAGGATCGAAGCGGTCTACCGCGAGGCCATGGCCGCGGCGCCGCGGCGATAGCCCGGGGTTGCCTCCGCTGCGGCATCCCTTGCGCCGGGGGCGCCGGGCAAGACAGATGCTTGCGCCAACCCACCCTCTTGCCGCGCAATCTTTCAATGCGGCTTGCCCCTGCAGGCCCAGTTTCGAAGCATCGCTGGCCGATCCGTGCCATCATCCGCGGCGCAGTGGAGGAGACCGCAGATGAAGATCGGATGCCCAAAAGAGATCAAGCCGCAGGAGTTCCGCGTCGGCATGACGCCCGACGCCGCCCGCGAAGCGGTTGGACACGGCCATGAGGTGCTGGTCGAGGCGAATGCCGGTACGGGCGCGGGATTTTCCGATGCCGACTATGCGGCCGCAGGTGCGCGGGTCGTGGATACGGCGGATGAAGTCTTTGCGCAGGCCGGGATGATCGTGAAGGTGAAGGAGCCGCAGGCGGTGGAACGCAAGCGGCTGCGCGAGGGGCAGGTGCTGTTTACCTACCTGCACCTTGCCCCCGACCCGGAGCAGACGCATGACCTTCTGGCCTCGGGGGCGACCTGCATTGCCTACGAGACGGTGACGGACGATCGTGGCGGTCTGCCCTTGCTGGCTCCGATGTCCGAAGTGGCGGGGCGGCTGGCGCCGCAGGTGGGCGCCTGGACGTTGCAAAAGGCGAATGGCGGGCGGGGCGTGCTGCTGGGCGGCGTGCCGGGTGTTTCGCCTGCCCGCGTGCTGGTGATCGGCGGTGGCGTTGTGGGCACGCATGCGGCCAAGGTGGCGGCGGGGATGGGCGCGGACGTGACGGTACTGGACCGCTCGATCAACCGGCTGCGGTACCTGGATGATGTCTTCGGCGGCCAGTTCAAGAACGCCTACGCCAGCGCCGGCAACACCATTGCGCTGGCGCGCGAGGCTGACCTGATCATCGGCGCGGTGCTGATCCCGGGGGCGGCGGCGCCCAAGCTGATTTCCAGGGCGCAGTTGAAAGAGCTGAAGCCCGGCGCGGCCCTGGTGGATGTGGCCATCGACCAGGGCGGCTGCTTTGAAACCTCGCGCGCCACCACGCACCAGGACCCGATCTACGAGGTGGACGGGATCATGCACTACTGCGTGGCCAACATGCCGGGCGCCGTAGCCCGCACCTCGACCCAGGCGCTGGGCAACGCCACGATGCCGTTCCTGCTGGCGCTGGCCGACAAGGGCTGGCAGCGCGCCTGTGCCGAGGACCGCCATCTGCTGGCGGGCCTGAACGTGCATGCGGGCAAGCTGACCTATGCTGCGGTGGGCGAGGCGCTGGGGCTTCCGTCGATTCCGGCGGCGCAGGCGCTGGCCTGACGGCAACAGGGGCGGCAGGTAGACCTGCCGCCCCTGTGGCCCCCCGCCCAGGACAAGTTGCCGGTGTCCCATGCTGTGTCCCACGCTGGGACACCCGGCCACATTCAGCAATATCAATGGCTTGCGAAGCCGCGTTAACGGGCCGGAAAGGATTGCCCCTTGCCGGCCCTGCCCCGCGTCAGGTTACCCGCGCGCCTTCAGCGCGTCGCGGATTTCCTTCAGCAGGTCAACTTCCGACGGGCCGGCCGGTGCAGCGGCCGCAACGGCGGCTTCCTGCTTGGCAGTCGCTTCCTTCAGCTTGTTCACGGCCTTGACCAGCAGGAACACGACCCAGGCGATGATCAGGAAGTTGATCACTGCGGTAATGAACGAGCCATAGGCGAAAACCGGCGCACCGGCCTCTTTCGCGGCGGCCAGCGAGGCGAACTCGCCTGCGCCAAGGTTGATGAACAGGTTCGAAAAGTCGATCCCGCCGGTGACAAGTCCGATGATCGGGTTGATCAGGTCAGCCACCAGGCTGTTCACAATGGCGGTGAACGCCGCCCCGATGATGATACCAACAGCCAGGTCAACAACGTTGCCCTTGGCAATGAATGCCTTGAATTCGTTCAGCATGTTCTCGGTTCCCCTCGTGTTTTGCCCGCCGATTTGTCGGCAGGTCTGTTTCTCTGCCGTAGCCGACAAGAGAAACAGTCTTAAGATAGTTTCGCGCCGCGATCACGGGGGAAATCGCGGCGCGGCAACGCTGTGCTGATGGCCCCCCGCAAGTGTTTGCGGGGGGCCGCCTGTGTTAGGTGAAGAACAGGAAGTCGGCCGCGGTCAGGTCGGTTGCAGCCGTCAGACCCGTCAGGGTGATCGCGTGGTCCGAGGTTCCGTCGCCGTTGAAGTCCAGAACCACGTTGCTTCCCACAACACGCGCTTCGGTGTTGCCACCGGCGGTGAAGGACGCGGCCCCAAGATAGCTGAACGTTCCGGTCAGCAGGCCCTGGAAGCCCAGCAGGTCACCTTCGTCGGTCGAGCCGTCCAGCGAGTTGAAGTCGGTGACCGTGTCGGTGCCGTTGGACGATGAGGTGAAGATGAACGTATCCGCACCGACGCCGCCCGTCAGCGTGTCGTTCCCGCCGCCGCCGATCAGCGAGTCGTTGCCGCCGGCGCCGTCCAGCAGGTTCGCGCCGGTGTTCCCGGTCAGCCGGTTGTTGGACGAGTTGCCGGTGCCCGAGAGGCCGCTGGATCCCTGGATTTCGAGGTTTTCGATGTTCTTGGCCAGGGTGTAGTTTACCGTGTTGCGCACGGTGTCGGTGCCGCTGTTCGACGATTCCGACAGGATGTCCAGGGCGCTGTCGACAAGGTAGATGTCGTCGCCAGCGCCGCCCAACATCGAGTCGTCTCCGGTGCCGCCGTCCAGCGTGTCGTTTCCGTCGCCACCGTTGACGGTGTCGTTGCCGATACCGCCCGTCAGGCTGTTGTTGCCGGTGTTGCCGTTGATCAGGTTCGCCAGATCGTTGCCGGTTCCGTTGATCGCCCCCGTGCCCGTCAGCGTCAGGTTCTCGACGTTGGCAGCCAGCGTGATGGTGACCGAGCTGTCGACGCGGTCGATGCCTTCGCCCGATGCCTCGACAACCACGTCCGAAGCACTGTCGACGATGTAGACGTCGTTGTCCACGCCGCCGGTCATGCTGTCGTTGCCGGTGCCGCCGTCCAGCGTGTCGTTCCCCTTGCCGCCGATGATGGTATCGGCGTCGTCAAGACCCGACAGAAGGTTGGCACGAGAGTTGCCGGTGATGGTGTTGGCCAGCGTGTTGCCGGTGCCCGAGAGCGACCCCTTGCCGGTCAGGGCCAGGTTCTCGACGTCGTTGGTCAGCGTGTAGGCGATCGAGCTTTCCACCGTGTCGGTGCCGGAACCCGCAGCCTCGACAACCACGTCCAGCACCGAACCGACGATGTAGGTATCGTTGCCGATGCCGCCCACCATCGAGTCATCACCGTTGCCGCCGTCGAGCGTGTCGTTGCCGTCGCCAGCATTGAGCGTGTCGTTGCCCGATTCGCCGCGCAGGCGGTTTGCACCGGTGTTGCCGGTGATCGTGTTGGCACCGGTGTTGCCCGTGCCGTTGGACGACCCGCTGCCGGTCAGCGTCAGGTTCTCGACGTTGGTGGACAGCGTGAAGTTGTTGGCCGAGCTTTGCACCGTGTCGGTGCCTTCGCCGGTGAGTTCGACCGTCTTGTCGCTGGAGCTGTCCACGATGTAGGTGTCATCGCCTGCGCCGCCAAGCATCGAGTCATCGCCGGTGCCGCCATCCAGGGTGTCGTTGCCCAGACCGCCGTTCATGGTGTCGTTGCCACCAAGCCCCGACAGCAGGTTGTTGCCGTCGCTGCCGGTGATCACGTTGGCGACGGTGTTGCCGGTGCCGTCGGTGTTGCCTGCGCCGGTCAGCGTCAGGTTTTCGAGGTTCGTGCCCAGCGTGTAGGTCACCGAGCTTTCGACCGTGTCGGTACCTTCGTCTGCCAGTTCGACGACAATGTCCGAGGCGCTGTCGACGATGTAGGAGTCGTTGCCGATGCCGCCGGTCATGCTGTCGTTGCCGGTTCCGCCCGACAGCGCATCGTTCCCGTCGCCGCCGATGAGGGTATCGGCTGCGTCACCGCCAAACAGCTGGTTCGATGCCGCGTTGCCGGTGATCACGTTGGCCAGGGTGTTTCCGGTTCCGCTGTTCGTTCCAGTGCCGCTGAGGACGAGGTTTTCGACGTTGTCGGTCAGCGTGTAGGAAATCGAGCTGTCGACCGTGTCGGTACCCGCACTGGACCCTTCGACCACCACGTCCAGCGCCGAGCCGACGAAGTAGAAGTCGTCGCCGTTGCCGCCGGTCATGCTGTCGTCGCCCGTGCCGCCATCCAGCGTGTCGCTGCCGCCGGCACCGTTCAGCGTGTCATTGCCCGACTCGCCGGTCAGGCGGTTCGCGCTGCCGTTACCGTTCATGATGTTGGCCGAGCTGTTGCCGGTGCCGTCGATTGCCAGGGCGCCGGTCAGATCCAGGTTCTCGACACTGGTGGACAGCGTGAAGGTGACCGAGCTTTCCACACGGTCGGTGCCGCCGGTCGAGGTTTCCACCGTCTTGTCGCCGATGTTGTCGACGATGTAGAGGTCATCGTTGGCGCCGCCGATCATCGAGTCCGCGCCGGTTCCGCCGTCCAGAGTGTCGTTTCCGATGCCGCCGTTGATGGTGTCATCGCCGTCAAGGCCGGACAGCTGGTTGTTGCCGTCGTTGCCGGTGATCACGTTGGCCACGGTGTTGCCGGTGCCGTTGACGTTGCCTGCGCCGGTCAGCGTCAGGTTCTCGACGTTCGCACCCAGCGTGTAGGTCAGCGCCGTCTGGACCGTGTCGGTGCCTTCGTCCGCGGCTTCGACCACGACGTCGCTGCCGCTGTCGACCACATAGGTGTCGTTGCCGAGGCCACCGGTCATCGAGTCGTTGTTCAGGCCACCATCGATCGTGTCATCGCCGTCACCGCCGTTGATCGTGTCGTTTCCGGCAAGGCCCGAGATGAGGTTGGCGCGCGAGTTGCCAGTGATGACGTTGGCGACAGAGTTGCCGGTGCCCGCGATCCCGATCGAGCCGGACAGCGTCAGGTTCTCGAAGTTGTCGGCCAGCGTCCAGGCCACGGTGGTCTCGACCGTGTCGGTGCCGGCGCTTGCCCCTTCGACAAGGACATCGTCCAGCGAGTCGACGATGTAGGTGTCGTTGTTGGCACCACCGACCAGCGAGTCGATCCCCGCTCCGCCATCCAGCGTGTCGTTGCCGTCGCCGCCGTTCAGCGTGTCGTTGCCGTTGGCGCCGGACAGGCGGTTGGCGGCGCTGTTGCCGGTGATCACGTTGTTGGCTGTGTTGCCGGAACCGTCGATAGCCGACGTGCCGGTCAGCACCAGGTTTTCAAAGTTCGTGATTAGCGTGTAGGTGATCGCGGAGCGCACTTCGTCGGTGCCGCCCGCGGCCGCCTCGACCACCTTGTCGCCTGCCGCGTCGACAATGAACACGTCGTCGCCCAGACCGCCGGTCATCGAGTCGTTGCCGATGCCGCCGTCCAGCGTGTCGTTGCCTTCACCGCCGCTCAGCGTGTCATTGCCGTCATTGCCCGACAGCGAGTTGTTGCCGGTGTTGCCGTTCAGCTTGTTGGCATTCGCGTCGCCGGTGGCGTTGATGTTGCCGGTGCCGGTCAGCGTGAGCGTTTCGACGTTCGCGGCGATGGTGTAGCTGACCGAGGCCTGGATTTCGTCGGCAACGCCTTCGTTTGCCAGTTCCACAACCACGTCGCCCGCGTTGTCGACCACGTAGATGTCATTGCCGAGCCCGCCGACCAGAGAGTCAACGTCGGCACCGCCATCCAGCGTGTCATTGCCGCCCAGACCGAAGATCGTGTCGTTGCCGGCAAGACCCTGCAGGTTGTTGTTGCCCGGGGGCGCGAAGATGCCCGACCCGCCGTTGTTGCCCGTCAGGGTGTTGGCCAGTGCGTTGCCGGTGCCCGTCAGGTTGTCGGTGCCGGACAGGGTCAGGTTCTCGACGTTGTCGGCCAGCGTCAGGTTGATGGTCGAGATCACCGTGTCGGTGCCCCCGCCCACGTTTTCGGTGATCGTGTTGGTGGCCAAGGAGATCAGGTAGGTGTCGTTGTCGGCGCCGCCGATCAGGGTGTTGGTCCCGGTGCCACCATCCAGCGTGTCATTGCCCGCACCGCCGTCCAGCGTGTCGTCGCCCGCGTCACCGAACAGCGAGTCGGCGCCGGCAAGGCCGGACAGGAGGTTGGCCAGCCCGTCGCCGGACAGCGTGTCGTTGTGGGCCGAGCCCTCCAGGTTCTCGATGGTGGAGTAGCTGTCGAACGCGGCGTCGCCCGCCAGTCCGGAGCCCAACAGCAGGCTGGCGCTGACAGCCGCCGCGGCGTTGCTGTAGCTGGCCGTGTCCAGGCCGTCGCCGCCGATCAGCTGGTCTTCCCCGGCGCCGCCGATCAGCGTGTTGTTGCCCGTGTTGCCGACCAGCGTGTCGTTCAGCGCCGAACCAATGATGTTCTCGAAGCCGATGATGATGTCGCCTGCGGCATCGCCGCCGCTGACCACGTTGGTGTTGATGTTCACCGAAACGGCGGCGGTCGAGGTGGAGTAGTCGATGGTGTCGTTGTCGGCGCCGCCGATCAGCGAGTCCGCGCCCACACCGCCGCGGATCGTGTCGTTGTTCGCGCCGCCGTCGATGGTGTCGTTGCCATCGCCGCCGTCCAGCGAATCGGCGCCGCTGCCGCCGTTGATGACGTTGGCCGCCGTCGTGCCCGTCAGGGTATCGTTGCCCGAGCCGCCGGTCACGTTTTCAAAGCCGTTGATGATGTCGCCCGCGGCATCGCCGCCGCTGACGGCGTTCGTCGCAAGGTTCACCGAAACGGCGGCCGAGGTGGAGTAGTCCAGCGTGTCGGTGTCGGCGCCGCCGATCAGCGAGTCCGAACCCGTGCCGCCGCGGATGGTGTCGTTGCCCGCGCCGCCGTCGATGGTGTCGTTGCCCGTGCCACCGTCGATGGTGTCGTTGCCGCCGTTGCCGGTGATGACGTTGGCGGCCGTGGTCCCCGTCAGCGTGTCGTTGCCCGAGCCGCCGGTCACGTTTTCAAAGCCGTTGATGATGTCGCCCGCAGCATCGCCGCCGCTGACCGTGTTGGTGGCCAGGTTCACCGAAACGGCCGCCGAGGTGGAGTAGTCCAGCGTGTCGGTGTCGGCGCCGCCGATCAGCGAGTCGGTGCCCACACCGCCGCGGATGGTGTCGTTGCCCGCGCCGCCGTCGATGGTGTCGTTGCCGTCGCCGCCGTCGATGGTGTCGTTGCCGCTGTTGCCGGTGATGATGTTGGCCGCCGTGCTGCCCGTCAGGGTGTCGTTGCCCGAGCCGCCGGTCACGTTTTCAAAGCCGCTGATGGTGTCGCCCGCGGCGTCGCCGCCGCTGACCGCGTTCGTGGCAAGGTTCACCGAAACGGCGGCCGAAGTGGCGTAGTCCACCGTGTCGACGTCGGCGCCGCCGATCAGGGTGTCAGAACCCGTGCCGCCGCGGATGGTGTCGTTGCCGGCACCGCCGTCCATCGAGTCGTTTTCGGTGCCGCCGTCCATCGTGTCATTGCCGATGCCACCGAACATCGAGTCATTGCCGCCCGCGCCAGCCATCGTATCGTTGCCGTCGAGACCGCTGATCGAGTCTGCGTCGACGCCACCCTGCAGAAGGGGCAAACCGTCGTTTCCAGTGGTTCCATTGATGACAGCCATGAGCAACTTCCCATTTTGTGGCCAAGGCCCTAAACGGGCGCGGCGATTTGATCTGCAGCGGTGCTAGCGGGCAAAACTGTCCGCAATTTGGTATTTGCGGCAGCTTTTCGGGGCAGATTGTGGCGGATTGTTGGCACATTGGGGACAATCCGTGTCATTTCCCGCGCACTGTTCATGCTTGATGCGGGCTTGCTACAGGCGCCGCGTTGTGGATCGTGAAACGCGCGCCAGGCATTGCGCCCACGGCAGATCGCAGCGGCAGGAGGATGGAGTGGAAGGCGAAACAAGGCAGAAAGGCCGGGGGCCCTGGTGGCAGAAGCAGCCTTTGCTTCGGAAACTGCGGTGTCTGCGATGACGGGGCCGACGCTGATCGTCACCGGAGCAGGCAGCGGCATTGGCCGTGCCGTGGCGCGGGCCTTTCTGGCGCAGGGCTGGCGGGTGGGTCTTGTGGGCCGCCGCGCAGACGCGCTTGCCGGGACAGCTGCAGGCCATGCCGCGGCACTGGTTCTGCCATGTGACGTGACGGACGAGGCGCAGGTCGACGCCGCTTTCGACCGTGCCATGGCGGACTGGGGCCGGATTGACGTTCTGTTCAACAACGCGGGCGCAGGACTGGTGGCGCGCACCATCGACGAGGTCAGCCTGGCCGAATGGCGGGGCGTGATGTCGGTGAACATCGACGGCATGTTCCTGTGCGCCCGCGCGGCCTTTGCCCGGATGCGCGCGCAGGCACCGCAGGGCGGGCGGATCATCAACAACGGCTCGATTTCCGCCCATGCGCCGCGGCCGGGGTCGGTGGCCTATACGGTGTCGAAGCACGCGGTGACGGGGTTGACCAAGACGCTGGCGCTGGACGGCCGGGCCTTCGACATTGCCTGCGGGCAGATCGACATCGGCAATGCGGCGTCGGCCATGACGGCGCGGATGACCGCCGGGGTGCCGCAGGCCGACGGGTCTGTGCGGCCGGAACCGGTGATGGATGTGGAGGACGTGGCGAAATCGGTGCTGTACATGGCGTCGCTGCCCTTGTCGGCCAATGTGCCGTTCCTGACGGTGATGGCCACGAAGATGCCCTTGATCGGGCGCGGCTAGGCGCGTGTTGCCGCCGGGTGTCATTCTGGCCGGGGGTCTGTCGCGCCGGATGGGGCAGGACAAGGCCGTGGTCCTGCTGGGCGGTCGCCGCGTGATCGACCATGTGATCGCGCGGCTGACGCCGCAGGTGGCGGCGCTGGCTGTCAACACGAACGACCCCTTGTTGCCGGTGGACCTGCCCTTGCTGGCCGACACGATCGCCGGCCATCCGGGGCCGCTGGCGGGCATCCTTGCGGCGATGGACTGGGCGGCGGGCTCGGGCCATGCGTCCGTGGTGACGGTGGCGGTGGACACGCCGTTCCTGCCGGATGATCTGGTGGCGCGGTTGGTGGCGGCGGGGCTGCCGGCGGTGGCGGTGTCGGACCGTGTGCATCCGGTCTGCGGGCTGTGGCCGGTTGCGGCACGCGACGCGTTGCGGGCCGAGGTGCTGGGCGGCCTGCGCCGGGTGCGGGACTGGCCGGTGGTGGCACAGGCGGTGCCGGTGGCGGTTCCGACGGACAGCATGGTGAACCTGAACACGCCCGACGATCTGGCCGCGGCTGCGGCGCGGCAGTGATGTTCGACCATGTGGTGATCGTGGACTGGTCGGCGCGGTCCTCACCTTCCCCCGCGCGCCCGTCGCCCGATGCCATCTGGATGGGCGAGGCGGGCGCGGGTGAGGTGTACCACCGCACGCGGGCGGCGGCAGAAGCCGATCTTGCCGCCCGCATTGCAGCATTGCCAACCGGGCAGCGGCTGCTGGTGGGGTTCGACTTTCCCTTCGCCTATCCGGCGGGCTTTGCCGCGGCACTGGGATGCACCGGGCCGCTGGAGGTGTGGGACTGGCTGGCGGCGCGCATTGCCGACACGCCGGACAATGCGAACAACCGGTTCGACGTGGCGGCTGCGATCAACCGGATGTTTCCGGGCACGGGGCCCTTCTGGGGGCGGCCGGTGGGCCTGGGCCTGCCCGACCTGCCCGACAAGGGCAGCCTGCGCCGCGGCCATGGCCTGCCGGAACGTCGCGCGGTGGAACGGTTGGTACCCACCGCCCAGCCGGTGTGGAAGCTGTTCACCACAGGGTCGGTCGGCAGTCAGGCGCTGCTGGGCCTGCCGGTGCTGTCGCGGCTGCGGCGCCTGCCGGGCGTGACGGTCTGGCCTTTCGAGCCCGCGGGACGGGTGGTGCTGGCCGAGGTCTGGCCTTCTTTGCTTGCGGCACAGGTGGCGGCCGAACCGGGGGGCGAAATCAAGGACCGGGTGCAGGTGCGCGTGCTGGCGCGGGAACTGATGCGGCTGGCAGGCGAAGGGCGGCTGGCGCCGCTGTTCGAGATGCCCGAAGTGGCGCGGGACGAGGGGTGGATCCTGGGTGTGGGGCATGAGGCGGCGCTGCGCGTGTAGGGTGGGCAATCTGCCCACCTTTGGCGGAAGGTGGGCAGATTGCCCACCCTACGCGCCGCGCCGGATGAGCCACACCCGCGCCGCGCCGTCCTCGGTTACCGACAGCACCTGATGCCCCGCCTGCGCGCAGAAATGCGGCACGTCCACCGCCGCCATCGCATCGGTCGCCACCAGCCGCAGCACCTGCCCCGGCGCCATCGCCAGCAGCCGCTTGCGCGCCTTCAGCACCGGTAGCGGGCACAGCAGGCCCGCGGCATCCACCTCGGCGTCCCAGGTCATTCCCAAGCTCACCCCTTGTGTCCGAACAGGCGTTCGGCTTCTGCCGCCGTGTATCGCCCCAGCCGCACATCCTCGGCCACCAGCGCGCGGTTGCGC
This sequence comes from uncultured Rhodobacterales bacterium, assembly GCA_964559535.1. Classification (GTDB taxonomy): domain Bacteria; phylum Pseudomonadota; class Alphaproteobacteria; order Rhodobacterales; family Rhodobacteraceae; genus CAZLIC01. Next base: position 21,504 of record CAZLIC010000044.1, on the reverse strand, counting down.
ACCGCGGGGTCGCCATAGCCGCCGCCGCCCGGCGTGCGCACGCGTACGCGGTTACCCGGGGACAGCGCGATGTCCTGTGCCTTGGACAGGTGTTCGGGCACCATGACCGTGTCGCCCCGCCAGACCTCGACCCGGTTCAACGCGCCGTCCTGCCCGCCCAGCGCGCCCTGCGGGCCGGTGCGGCCGTGGTCCATCACGAAACTGGCCCGGGCATGGCCGCGCAGGAGTTCGACCTCGTAGTCCAGCCCGAACCCGCCGCGATGCCGTCCGGCGCCGCCCGAGCCTTCGTGCAGCGCATAGCGGCGGTACAGCACGGGGAAGGTCTGTTCCATGATCTCGACCGGCGGCGCCTTCGAGATGCCGATGGTGGAACAGCCGTTCGACAGCCCGTCATGGTCGGCATTGCCGCCATAGCCGCCGCCGCTGATCTGGTACATCACGAAGTCGCGGCCCCGTTCCGGATCGTGACCCCCCAGCGCAAAGTTGCCGCTGGTGCCTGCGGGGGCGGCCGTCACGCGGTCAGGCAAGGCCTGCACCAGCGCGGCGAACACCGCCTCGGCGATGCGCTGGCTTACCTCGGCGGCGCAGCCCGACACGGGGCGGGGGTATTGCGCATCCAGGAAGGTGCCCGCGATGCCGGTCACGTGCAGCGGTTCGAACGCGCCCGCCGACAGGGGGACATCGGGGAAGATGTGGCGGACGGCAAGGTAAACCGAGGACAGCGTGGTCGCCCGCACCGAGTTCATCGGGCCGATGCAGGGGGATGACGATCCGGCGAAGTCGAACGTGAGGCCATCTCCGGCGCGCGTGACGGCCAGCCTGATGAACAGCGGTTCGTTCACCACACCGTCGCTGTCCACCACCGCCTGCGCGGCATACGTGCCGGGGGGGATGGCGGCCAGCTCCGCCCGCATCTGCCCCGCCGCGATCCGACGCATCTCGGCTATCGCGCCGGTCACGGTATCCTCGCCATACCGGTCGATCAGCGCGCCCAGCCGTTCGGCCCCCACCAAGAGCGCCGCGCGCTGGGCCGCGATGTCGCCGATGCGCTGGTCGGCCACGCGGATGTTCGACCGGATGATCGCCCAGATTTCCGCATCCATCACGCCCTTCTTGAAGAGCTTCACCGGCGGCAGGCGCAACCCCTCCTGTTCCACCTCGCGCGCGCTGGCGGAAAAGCCGCCGGGCACCATGCCGCCGGTGTCGGGCCAGTGGCCGGTGTTCGACAGCCAGCATCGCAGGCGCCCGCCGCGGAAGACCGGCATGGCGAACCGCACGTCCATCAGGTGCGTGCCGCCCAGGTAGGGGTCGTTGACGATGTAGATGTCGCCTTCGTCGGGCGCCGCGGTGACGCCGGTGGCAATGCGGTCGATCAGGTGGCGGGTCGAGAACTGCATGGTGCCCACGAACACGGGCAGGCCCTTGCTTCCTTGCGCGATCAGCGACCCGTCAACGGCGTCATAGATGCCGTCCGACCGGTCGTCGGCCTCGGCGATGACCGGGCTGAAGGCGGCGCGCGAGAAGGTCAGGTCCATCTCGTCGCAGACCTGCTGCAGGCCTGCCTGGATGACGGCAAGGGTGACGGGGTCGATCATTGGGATTGTCTGTCGCGCTTGAGGAGAGACCCGGGGCTCTGCCCCGGACCCCGGGATACTTGTGAAAGGAAGAAGGCAAAGGTTGTCATCCTTCCACCTCGACGATCAGGTTCCCGTCGGCGTCCTGCGTGGCGCGGTCGCCGGGCAGCAGCAGCACCGTGGTGTCCATCTGTTCCAGGACGGCGGGGCCTTTGACGGTGGCGGTGAGGGGCAGGCGTTCGCGGGCGTAGACGGGGGTGTCGTGCCAGCGGTCGAACCAGACGGGGCGGGTGCCGGTCTGGGCATCGGCCAGCGTGGCGGCGCGGCCCGCCGGGTCGATCAGGCGCGACAGGTCCATGGGCGGGCGGCGGCCGGTGACGGCGGTGACGAGGTTCACGAGGTTGGCGCGGATTTCCGGCAGGTCGACGCGGAAGCGGGCGCGGTAGGCGGCCTCGAAACCCCGCTGCAGGTCGTCGCGGGTGGGGGTGGCCGAGGGGAGCGGGACGCGCAGGAGGTGGGTCTGGCCGACGAACTGCATGTCGGCCCAGTGCGCTTCCTCGACCTCGGTCAGGGCGATGCCCGTGGCGGCGATGCGGGTGCGGCCCTCGGTGGCCCGTGCGGCCAGCACGCTGTGGACAAGGTCCAAGTCCACCGACGGGACGGGGCGGTTCAGGGTGCGCACGAAGTCCTGCCGCAGGTCGGCGCAGACGCAGCCCAGCGCGTTGGTCAGGCCCGGGCGGGCCGGGACCAGAACGCGGGGGATCGCGAGTTCGCGGGCGAGCGCGCTGGAATGCAGGGGTCCGGCGCCGCCGAAGGCGAAGAGGGCGAAGTCGCGGGGGTCGGCGCCAAGCGAGACCGACACCATGCGGATGGCGCCTGCCATGTGAGTGTTGGCCAGCCGCAGCACGGCTTCGGCGGCGGCTTCGGGGGAGAGGCCCAGCTGTGTGCCAAGGGTTTCGAAGGCCGGGCGGACGGCGTCGGGGTTGCCGAATTTGCCGGGCGTCAGTCGGCCCAAGAGCAGGTTCGCGTCCGAGATCGTGGGCTGCGTGCCGCCGCGGCCATAGCAGATGGGGCCGGGGTAGGAGCCCGCGCTTTGCGGCCCCACCCGCAGCATCCCCCCGCCGTCGACCCGCGCGATCGACCCGCCGCCCGCCCCCACCGTGCGCACGTCCACCAGCGGCACGTGGATCGGCATGGCGTACTCCACTTCGATCTCGTTCGACACCGGCGCCTGCAATCCGCGGATCAGGGCAACGTCGGTACTGGTGCCGCCCATGTCGTAGGTGATGAGGTTGGGCATGCCCGCCCGCCGCCCGGTGGCGATGGCTGCGGTGACGCCACTGGCGGGGCCGGACATCACCGTCTTCACCGCCTCGGCCGCGACCGCCCGCGCGGTCACCATGCCGCCGTTGCCGTTCATCACCAGAAGGTCGCGGCGGTAGCCGCCTTCGGCCAGCCGGTCGGCAAGTGCCGCGATGTAGCGTTCCAAGAGGGGCTGGACCGCGGCGTTGACCGCCGCCGTCACCCCCCGCTCGTATTCCCGGCTTTCCGAAAGCAGGCGGTGCCCGGCAGTGACATATCCATTGGGCCAGACCTCTGCGGCCAGTTCAAGCGCGCGGTTTTCGTGGGCGGGGTTGGCGTAGCTGTGCAGGAAGTGGATCACCAGGCTTTCGCAGTCCGCGTCGATCAGGGCCGCCAATGCGGTGCGGAAGGCGTCCTCATTCAGCGGCGTGACCACGCGGCCCTGCGCGTCCATCCGCTCGGGCACTTCCAGCCGCAGGTCGCGGGGGATGACGGGGACGAAACGGCCTGTCATGCCATAGGCGTGGGGGCGGGTGCGGCGGCCGAGTTCCAGCACGTCGCGGAAGCCTTGCGTCGTGACCAGCCCGGTGCGCGACAGCTTCCGTTCAAGCACCGCGTTTGTCGTGGTGGTGGTGCCATGGATCACCAGCCCGATGTCCGACAGCGGCACCCCTGCCTGCGCAAAGGCCGCCAGCACGCCCGCGGCCTGCCCGCCCTGCGCAGGGTCCAGCGTGGTGGGCACCTTGGCCAGCCGGACCTCGCCGCTGGACGGGTCAAGGATGACAAGGTCGGTGAAGGTACCGCCCACATCGGCGCCGGCAATCAGGCCGGGCATTCACACCCCCACATGCGCGCGGAAGGCCGGACTGTCGCGCGTCAGATCGCGGGCGGGGCGGATCTCGGCCATGCGGCCCTGCGAGAGGAAGGCCACGCGGTCGGCGATGCGCAGCGCGGCCTCGACCCGCTGTTCCACCAGCAAGACCCCCACTCCTACCTTTCGCAGCAGCACCACGGTATCCTCGATCAGTTCGATCATCGAGGGCTGCAGGCCCTCGGTCGGCTCGTCCAAGAGCAGGACAGATGGTTCCAGGCACAGCGCGCGGCCGATCGCCAGCATCTGCTGTTCCCCCCCCGACAGGGTGCGCGCGGGCTGGTTCAGGCGTTCGGCCAGTCGCGGGAACAGGTGCAGGATGCGGTCGCGCACGCCGATGCCGCGGTTGCGGGTCCACAGGCCGACGTCAAGGTTTTCCGCCACCGTCATGTCGCCGAACAGCCTGCGCCCCTGCGGGACATAGCCGATGCCCTGCCGCGGCACCTGATGGGCGGGCAGTGCGGCGATGTCGTGGCCGTCCAGCGTGATCGTGCCCGACTGCGCCTTCACCAGCCCCATGATGGTGCGCAACAGCGTGGTCTTGCCCGCGCCGTTGCGACCCATGAGGCAGGTGACCTCGCCCGGCGTGACCACCAGCGTGACGCCGTGCAGCACCTGCACGGGACCGTAGCCTGCGCTGACCCGTTCAACCCGCAGCATCGTCATTCAACGGCATCGGGCACCCCGAGGTAGGCCGCCTGCACGGCGTGGTTCGCGCGGATATCCGCGGGCGTGCCGGTGGCGAGCTTGCGGCCCGCGTCCAGCACGGTGATGTGCTCGGCGAGGTCCATCACGACGTCCAAGTTGTGCTCGATCAGCAGCACCGTGGTGGCAGGCGCCAGCGACCGGACCAGCGCCTTGAAACCCTCGATCTCGCTGGCCGCCAGCCCCTGCGTGGGCTCGTCCAGGATGATGACACGGGGGTTCAGCGCCAGTCCCATCGCCAGTTCCACCAGCCGCTGGTGGCCATAGCTCAGCGTGCCCGCCACCTGCCCCGCGCGGTCCTGCAGCCCCACGCGCGCCAGCGCCGCCGTGGTGTCACCGCGCGCAGGCAGCGCCAGGGCCACGTTGGCGGCCACCGTCAGGCGCGGATAGATGGAGGTGATCTGGAAGGTGTAGGCGATGCCCCTGCGCACGCGGCGGTGGGCCGACAGGCGGGTGATGTCCCGCCCGTCCAGCGTGATGCGGCCCGACTGCGCCGGAACGCGTCCCGACAGCAGGCCCACGAAGGTGGTCTTGCCCGCCCCGTTCGGCCCGATCAGCGCATGGATCTCCCCCGCCTGCAGGTCGAAATCCACCCCGTCGACGGCCTTCAGCCCGCCGAAGTGCCGCGTCAGGCCACGGGTGGAGAGGATCACGGAAGCCACGGCAGCCACCTTTCCCGCAGCGTGCCAAGGATGCCGCGCGGCGCAAACAGGATCAGCACCAGAAGCGCCAGCCCGATCAGCGCCTGGTGCGCTGTGGTCACGGCGGTTGCCGCCTCGATCAGGCTGAACATCAGAAGCGCACCCAGGAACGGGCCCAGCACGGTGCCCGCGCCGCCCATCAGCACATAGAGCATCGGCAGGATGGAATAGGGCACCGCCGCGAAACTGGCGCCGACATAGCCGAACAGCACGCCATAGGCCGCCCCCGCCGCCCCGGCATAGAGTCCCGAGATCACCAGCGCCGCCAGCTTTACCGCAAAGGGGTTCATCCCCAGCATGCGCGAGCGCTCCTCGTTCTCGCGCATCGCCACCATCTTCTGCCCGAGGCGCGACCGCACCAGCGCCAGGTTCGCCACCAGCGCCACTGCGAACAGCCCGAAGGCCGCCATGAAGCGCGGCGTGTCGGTCGAAAGGTCAAAGCCCATCGCGGTACGCGCGGACTGGTCGATCACGAACCCCTCGTCACCCCCGGTGACCGCGCCGAAATACAGGATGGTCAGATACCCCGCCTGCGCGAACATCAGCGTGACAACCATTAAGGCCACGCCCCCGGTGCGCAGGGCCAGCACGCCCACCGCCGCGGCAAGCGCGCCCCCGGCCGCCACGCCCGCCGCCAGCGCAGGCACCGCCGCCACGCCATGCAGCGACATCAGCAGGCCGGTGGCATACAACCCCGCCGCCAGGAACAGCGCATGGCCCAGCGACAGAAGGCCCGTCACCCCGAAGGCGATGTTGTAGCCCATGGCAAAGACCGCCAGCACCATGATGCGGGCAAGGTTGGTGTAGTAGAAGGGCGAGAGCAGGGTCGATGCCGCCAGCACCGCGCCCAGAACCGCCAGGTGCAAGGCCCAGGCCTTCATCGTGCCCGTACCCCGAACAGGCCCTGCGGGCGGAACACCAGCACCAGGGCCACGGCCAGCGTGGCAATGATCTTGGCCAGCGTGGGCGAGAAGAAGATCGAGATGATCCCGTCCGAAAGCCCGATCAGCAGGGCCGCCACCACCGTGCCGCGCAGCGACCCGAGGCCCCCGATGATGACCACGATGAACGACAGCAGCAGAGGGTCGCCCCCCATCAGATAATGCGCCTGCTGGATCGGCACGATCAGCACCGCCGCCGTCGCCGCCAGCGCCCCGCCCAGCGCAAAAGTCCAAGCATAGACCCGGTCGGTGTCGATGCCGAAGGCGGTGGCAGTATCGCGGTCCTGTTGCGTGGCGCGCATCACCAGCCCGGCCTTCGTGCGGGTCATCAGACGGCGCACGGCCAGCAGGATCAGCACGGCTGCCGCGATCACAAAAAGCTTGTAGCCCGACCAGCCGAACCACGGGAACTGGATGCGCCATTCGAACGGCGCCTGCACCGGCCGCGCATCGGGGCCAAAGATCGACAGCGTCGCCTGCTGCAGGATGTACAACAGCCCGATGGTGGCCACGATGGTCGCCTCGGGCTCATAGTTCAGCCGCTTCAGCACCAGCCGGTCGGCCAGCGCGGCAATCGTGCCCACCGCAAGGGGTGCCACCACCAGCGCCGCCGCAAAGGCCACCGCGGGCGGCCCCGGCACCGCCTGTGCCACGAACCACGCCCCCACCGCACCCAGCATGAAGAACTCGCCATGCGCCACGTTCACCACGCGCATCACGCCGAACACCAGCGACAGCCCCACTGCCGTCAGCGACAGCACAGCGGCCGTCACCAGCCCTTCCAGGACGGCCAGCAGAAGGAAGGGGCCAAAGCTCACACCACCCTCCCGCGCCACCGGCGGTGGATGCCGCCCGACATCGCCCCTGCTTCTTCCTTTCCCAAATATCCCCGGGGGTCCGGGGGCAGGCAGCCCCCGGGGCCGGGGTCAGGCGCCACGCCGCGCGCGACAGCGCCTGTCGCGCGGGTGGCACCGGGAAACGGGGGTCCAAGGGGGGCGAATGCCCCCCTTGCCACCCCCAAGGGCGCAGCCCGCGGGAGTGCGCCCTGCATGCCTCAGAAGCTCTGCGCCGTGTAGTCCACCGCATCTTCGTACATCCCGTCCTCCAGCGAGGTCCGGTGCACGCGGATCAGCTTGCCGCCTTCCACCCTGGTGATGTTCTGGTGGCCGAACACCTGGTGCGTCTTGCCGTTGAACCGCTTGGCGCCCTGCGGATGTTCGATGCCCTCGGGCATGTCGCCCATGGCCTCCATCGCCTCGACCACCTTCTGCCGGTCGGCGGGGCCGGTGTAACCGGCCGCCTCCATCGCCGCCTTGATGACGTGCAGCGTCTCCCATGTGCTGAACATGTGGCTGTAGGTGCTGACATCCGCCGCGTCGCTGACCGAGGCGCCGTTGTCGTCCACCCCCACGGCGGCGCGATATTCAGCCTCGTGCGCCGCCGAATCGGCCTGCCTGTAACGCGGGAAGGCCTCCCAGAAATGCGTGCCGTCAAGGAATTCGAGGCCCGGCGAGGCGATGTCGGTGGCTTCGAGCGAATCGATGAAACCGAAGATCTGCGGCTTGGCGCCACTGCCGTAGAACTCACCCAGTTCCTTGACGAAGGTCAGCACGGCCGGGCCGACCATCACGTGGTACAGCACCTCGGTTTCCGCCGGGATCTGCGGGAAGTAGCGGGTGAAGCTGGTTTCCGTGGGCGGGATGGCGATCTGCGCGATCACCTCGCCGCCCTGCGCGGCCATGGCGGCGGTAAAGAAATCGCGGTGGTCGTGGCCGAAGGCGAAATCCGGGAAGATCATCGTGACCTTCTTGCCCAGGTTGCCCGAAACCCAGGGCGCCATCGAGGCGATCTGCGACCGCACGTCGGTGATGCCGGGCTGCAGCGTCCAGCGGTTCAGCATGCCCGAGGCCACATGATAGCCCTCGGAACACACCAGATAGGGCACCTTCAGCTCGCCCGCGCGCGGCGCGGACCCGATCACGACATGCGAAAACAGCGTGCCCAGGATCAGGTCGCAGCCCGCCTGCGAGGCCAGCTTCTCCACCACTTCCGCGCCGCGCTTGGGGTCGGTGCCGTCATCCTCGAAGACAATCTCCACCGGCCGCCCGGCGATGCCGCCCTCGGCGTTGATCCGGGCCAGCGCGGCCTGCGCGGTGCGTTCGTACCAGCGGCCATAGGCGGCGCCGATGCCGGTGCGGTGCAGCTGGAACCCCAGCTTGATCGGCGCGGCCTGCGCACTGGCAAAACGGGCGGAGGACAGGGCCAGCGCACCGGCGGCGGCACCGGTGGCAAGCAGCGTGCGGCGGGAAAGGGTCATGGGTCGGGCTCCACTGTCGGGGTCGCGCGGGGTTCTGGCTGCCCCGCATCACGCCGCCGATGGTGAACCGCCTGCCGCCCCTTTGTAAACGGAAATCAGGCGCCGCTCCGGTCAGCTCCGTTGCCGGCGGGCGGCTCGGCCTGCAGCGACAGCGCCAGGCGCACCTCGCCGTTCTCGCCGGTCCCAAGGTCGGTCCAGCCCAGTCTTCGGTACAGCCGGTGCGCCTTCGTGCCGGGGTCGGTGGACAGCGTTGCCGTGCGGTACCCGTCGGTGGCCAGATCGCGGCAGGCGTGGTCCAGCAGGGGCGCACCAAACCCGTGGCCCTCCCACCCGGGGTCCACGAACAGCGCCCAGATCGTCCCGTCACGTTCGTCGCTGGCCGAAAACCCGGCGATGGTCCCGGAAACCTCGCAGACCCAGACACGACCCGCATCGGCAAAGCGGTCATATTCCGCCCGCGTGACCGACAGCGGGTTCGACAGGCGGTTTTCCCGCACCGCGCCACGGATGACGGTCAGTCGCGCAATGTCGTCCTGCGTCGCGCGCCGGAAATGGCCCATCCCCGTTCCCTTTCGCCTTCAGGCCCCCTGCGGAGAAGACAGCAGCCACAGGCCCAGCACCGTATAGCCGATCATCAGCACCGTCAGCGGCAGATGCGCCGCCGCCCGCACCCCCGGCCCCGCCAGCCGAATGGCCAGCAACACCGCCAGCACATGCGCCCCGAGGATGAAGAAGACCTGCACCGCCCAGAGCATCGCCACCGCGCCGGGATCGGACAGGAAACCGAACGAGACGAAGAAGGGCGGCAGGCCAAGGAAGGCATCGCCCCGGAACAGCGGGTCATTCAGCGCGAACAGGGCGTACTGGCCGGTGGTCAGCAGGATCGTCAGGTGATGCGCCGCATGATAGCCCGCCGCGATGGCAAGGAACGACAGGCACACCGGCCCCGCCTTCATCGCCGTCCCGCCAAGGCGGATCGCCGTCAGGATCGCCCCCGCCGTCAGCGCCCATGTGGCCAGCAGACCGGCCGTGTTTTCCACCTGCACCGCAGACCGTCCGGTGAACTCCAGCGGGTTCTCGCCCACCAGCGCCAGCCACCAGAAGGTGGTCGACAACCCGTCGAAGGTCAGCACCGACAGGGCCAGCGTGATGAACGCCACTCCCGAGGCCGTCATCGGCGCCACCCGCAGCACCTGCGCCCCCGGCCAGCCCGCCATGACGCGGAGCCTTTCTCCGCCCTCCGGCTCGACCCAAAGGGGCGCGATCCGGCTGAGCGCGCGGAAGTAGACCGTCAGGAACTCCCCCCGCTGCAGCCAGTCCTCGCCCTCGGCCACCGCAAGTACATAGACCACGGCCCAGTAAGCTGCCGCCGCGGTGGCCAGTTCGCGCGGGTCCTCGGGCGCCAGCGAGACCAGCAGGAACCAGCCAAATCCCGCCAGCCCCGCCACCGCGGGCCAGTACCCCAGCCGAGCCAGCCCGATGCCGCCCCTGCGCCCCAGTGCCACCCGCATCAGTCGCACCGGCCCGGCCCAGGGGTTCACCAGCCCCCACAGATTGCCCAGCAGCATCGAGGCCAGCGGCAGCGCCACCCAGACCCCGGTCCAGAACACCAGCGTCAGCAGGTTGTGCATCGGGTCGGTCGCCCCCAGCCAGCCCACGGCAAGAAGCCCGAAGAAGGCCAGCGCTGCGACATAGCTGGTGGCTGTCGTGGTCACCGGCGGGCGCAGGGTGAACAGAGGCACCGACCCCAGCCGCGGCAACCACCCTTCCCGCACCCCCATCAGCCCGGTGATGGCCACCACCGCGGCGGCAGCCCAGATGGTGAGGCCCGTGGGCAGCGTCAGGATCACCTGCGCAGGCAGGGCGCAGGCGGCCGCCGCGCCTGGACACAGAACGGCAAGGGGCAGGACCCCCCGCTTCACCGCAACCCGTCCTCGCCTCTGACCTGCCAGACTTCCAGCCCGCCCATGCGGCTGTGCACCCGCCCGCCACGCGCCATGGCCAGGGCAAACAGCACCTCGCCCGCGCGCGGCCCGTCCTCGCAGGCAATGGTGATCACATCGAAGCGCGACCGCACATAGGCCGCGTTCAGGTGGCCCAAGGGCACGTCCAGGGTGGTGCCCATGCCGCCCACCTTCATCGCGGATGGCACGATGGCCCGGCACTCGCCCAGCCTCTCGCGCATGCCGTAGCCGCCCGATACATGCCAGATCGCGCCGTGCTCGTGCTCGCCCGCCTCGCCCACGATGGCGCCCTTGCCATAGGCGTCGATCCCCTCGCGCCCTCCCAGCGCTGCCACCAGCCGGTCGGTCAGTGTCAGGGCAAGCGGCTTCAGCGTGTCCATGGCGGGCTGCAGATCGGGCTCATGGCGCCCGGCGAAGGGGTTGGCGCAGACGGCATAGATCGCGCCCTTCACCGGCGGCGGGTCGGCCTGCGGGCCGCCTTCGTGCAGGATCTCCTCGATCTGCAGAACGATCTTCCGGACCTTGAACTCAGACATGGGCGGGCTCCAGCGCAATCGCGCCCACAAGGCACGGGTCTGCAGGATGCAGGAACAGCGCCGCCCCCGCAATCAGGCCCCGCGCCCGACAGTCCTGCGCAAACGCGGCGCCGCGGCCCAGCGCCTCTGCCGCCTCGGCGGCGGTCAGAGGGGCCACACCCACCGTCACCGGCAGGTCGCCAAGGTCGCTGTCGGCCTTCACCTGCCGGGCGGGCAGGCGGGTAACGGCAGGATGGCCGGGCAGGTCCACCGCATTGGCAATCAACGTGGCGGCGGCATCGGCCATGGCGGCGGTGGGCGCCAGCACGGTGACCGAATCGGCGATCCCGAGGCTCTGGCTGCGCCCGCGCCAGCCGCTGGTGGCGATGCCGCCGATGCCGTCGCCGTGGCAAAGCGTGATGCGGTCGGGAAAACCGGGCCGCGCGGCGATGGCGACCGAGACCTGCGCGCCCGGCCCGAGGTGCAGCGCAATGTCGCCGCCGTTGTTCGCAAAGGCCCGGGTCACACCACCCGCCGACAGCACCGCCGCCAGCACCGTATCCGCCACCGCCCCGGCCACTGCCGCCATGGGCGTGACGAACTGCGGCCGGAAGGGGGCCACCGCTGCCGCCATGGCCCGCGCCGTGGACCCGTGCAGGGGCCGTGGTGCCGCCGACCGCAGGTCGGACAATTCGACCACAAGCTCGTGCAGGATCATGCGAAACCGCGCCACCCCCAGGGCCTCGGCCCCGGCTGTGCCGGGACCATCGGCGGACAGGATGATGTCGATGGGGCCGTGGTGCAGATGCAGGCGGCCATCAGCCAGACGGGAGACCTGCGGACCGGTCATGGAAGCAGCCGCGCGCGGACGCGCGCGGCGGGGGCCTCGTCCCCGGCTGCGCCGGGAACATCGGCACGGCTTTCGGGGAAGCCCGTCACAGACCGCGCACGACCCGGTTCCTGCAAGCGTGGAGACCATCCCGCCTCCCGGGGCGCTGCCCCGGACCCCGGGATACTTGCAAAAGGAAGAATGCAGACAGAAGGAAAAGAGCCGCCTGCCCGGCAGAACCGGACAGGCGGCCTTCTCCCTTTGCGGTCATCGGCGTCCCCGCCTGTACCGCAGGCGCAGTCTGCCCGATTTCTCCTTAACAAAGTGTTGCTTCTGCCTTTCGAAAATATCCCGGGGGTCCGGGGGCAGAGCCCCCGGGAGCGACGCCAAGTCCGGCGCCAATCGTTTGGCGGCACCTTCGTGCCGCGCCGAGCCGGTTGTGCCGCAGGCACAGAGGCGAGACCAAAGGCTTGCGCCGGAGGCGCGCAGTTTCCTTCGCGCGCGGCCCCGGCGATGCCGCCCGGAGAGGTCACCCCCCGCCCCCGCTGCGCAGCACCTTCGCCGCCGTGGGATACTCGCCCCCGTCGCGCAGCATGTCGGTCACCGAGACGACCGACCCGTCATGTCCGCCCATGGCCACAAAGGCCGCGCGCGGCAGGGTGAATTCCAAGGGGGCCACCAGCGCGGGGGTGGGCACATAGCCGAAGGCGCCCGGCGGAAGCCGCGTGACGTCGACCATGAAGGTGATCCCGCCGCCCGGCCAGACCCAGGTTTCCGCCCCACCCGAAGTCAGCACCGTTTCGCCGCCCTGCACCGAGCGGGTCAGCCGCACGGGGTTCTTCGTCACCCCCGCCCGCAGCGACCCGCCAGCGCCGCCCATGAACAGCACCGTGCAGCGCGACGGCTCGCAGTTCTCGTCGATCAGCCGCACCGACGGCAGGATCGCCGCGGGGATGGGCTGCGGCTGCGGCACCAGCGCTTCGTCCAGTTCGTACCAGGCGAATTCCTCGCCCGTGGTCGACACCATCAAGAGGCGAAGGCCCGGCCGCGCCCCCTTCTTCGCGTCCCATGGCCCGAGGATCTCCAGCGGGTCGGTCAGCCGTGTGCCGCCCCAGCCAAGGCCCGGCTCCGACACCCGGAAATACCGCCCCGGGGTGGATCTGTGGCCCTTGATGCGGATGCCGGTCGGCTGCCAGCCGATGACCTTGCCCGCCTGATGTTCGCTGACCACGCCGGTGATGTGGTCATCCACCACCACCACCTCCTCCACCAGCCCCTGCCACTGGCTGGCGAACATGCCGATGGTGGCCGACCCGCAGCCCACCCGCATGCGGTTTTCCACCCGCCCGTCCACCACGGGCGCGGCACCGGCCTGCACCACGACGGTCGATCCGCCGTCGATCACCATCTCGACCGCCTCGCCCTGGCACAGCGCCAGAAGTGCGGCGCAGGTGACGCGGCCCTCGGCCTTGGACCCGCCGGTCAGGTGATGCACGCCGCCCAGCGACAGCATCTGGCTGCCGTATTCTGCGGTCGTCACATGCCCGATCGCCTCGCCCTTCACCCGCACCGTGGCGGCCTCGGGGCCAAGGAAGCGGTCGGTGTCGATCTTCACCTTGACCCCGCAGTAAGAGAAGATCGCCTCGGTCACGACCGTGACCATGTCGACCCCTTCGACCTGCGACGACACGATGAAGGGCGCGGGCTTGAAATCGGGGTAGGTGGTGCCTGCCCCGATCCCCGTCACCACGGCATCGGGGAAGGGGTTGCCCTCCCAGTCCTCGCGCCGGGCGAAGGGAACCAGCCGCCCGCCGTGTTCCACCACCTTCGACAGCAGCACCACCGGGTCGGTGCGCACGATGCGGCCTGCGTCATTGCCATAGCGGTCGCAGGCGCCGGTCTGACCGGGGGCGATGTAGCACATCACCGGGCAGGCGTCGCAGCGGATCTTGTCGCCTTGCCGGGCGGGAGGCAGGTCGTCGGTCATCGCATGACTGCCTCGCCACAAATTCCTTGAAGAAAGGAATTTGCAAATTTCTTTCTGCAAGAAATTTGCCCGCTCATCGCCGCGCGCCCATCGCCGCAAGCAATCGGTGCGGCAGCACCGGCAGCCGGTCAGGCAATACCCCCGTCGCCTGCCTTATCGCGTTCAGGATCGCGGGCGCGGTCGGGATCAGCACATGCTCGCCCAGGCCCCGCGCGCCATAGGGACCCTCGGGGTCGGGCACCTCGATCAGGATCGACTCCACCGGCGGCACGTCGCCCGCGGTGGGGATCAGGTAGTCGTGCAGGTTCTCGGTCCGGCCGGGGATGTACTCCTCCATCAGCGCCAGCCCGATGCCCTGCGCGATGCCGCCTTCGATCTGGCCTTCGCAGAGCGCGGGGTTGATCGCCTTTCCGACGTCATGCGCGGCGGTGATCTTCAAGAGCGTCACCGTGCCAAGCTCCGCGTCCACCGCCAGTTCCACCATCTGCGCGCCGAAGCCGTAAAGCGCATAAGGGTTGCCCTGCCCGTCGGCATCCAAGGGCTTGGTCGGCGGGTCATAGGTCTCTTCGGCCGACAGCGCATAGCCGCGCGCGTCTGGCGCCAGCGCGGCAAGGTCAAGCGACGCCGTGACATTGCCCTCGCGCCCCGTCACCTGCGCGCCGTCAAGCCAAAGCACCGCCCCGTCGCCCATGTTCAGCCGCCGCAGCACCTCGGCCCGCAAGGCGCGGCCAGCGGCCAGCGCCGCCCGCCCGGTGACAAAGGTCTGCCGACTGGCCGAGGTCTTCCCGGCATCCGGCGTCAGCGCCGTATCCGGCCCGATCAGGTCGAACGCGGCCAGCGGCAGGCCCAAGGCGGCAGAGGCAATCTGCGCGATCACCGTATTGGACCCCTGCCCGATGTCCGTCGCGCCCTGATGCAGCACCACCCGGCCCGCGCCCGACAGCCCGATGCGGATGGTCGAGGGGTTCGCCAGCCCCGTGTTGCCGCAGCCGTACCAGCAGGACGCCACGCCCACCCCGCGCCCCGGCACAAGGTCCCGCAGGGCGCGCGCCCAGTGCGGCCGCAGCGCCTGAAGGCATTGCGCGATGCCGGTACTGGCCAGCACCTGCCCGGTCACCGTCGGGTCACCGTCGCGCAGGGCGTTCAGGATGCGGAACTCCAGCCGGTCGATCCCCGCCTTCTCGGCCAGGATGTCGTAGGCAGTCTCTTGCCAGATCGCGGCCTGCGGCACGCCGAAGCCGCGGAAGGCGCCCGATACCGGGTTGTGCGTGTGCATGGCCCTTGCCCGGGCCAGGTAGTTGGGCGTCCGGTATGGCCCGGAGGCGTGAACCGGCACGCGGTTGGCCACGGTCGGCCCCCAGCTGGCATAGGCGCCGGTGTCGAAGACGCCGTCAAACGCCATCCCGGTGATCCGCCCGCCCGCATCGCAGCCGATCCGCCCGCGCATCCGCGCCGGATGGCGCTTGGTGGTGGAGGCCATGCTTTCCCCGCGGGAATAGACCATCCGCGCCGGGCGCCCCGTCTTCAGCACCGCCAGTCCCAGCAAGGGCTGCAAGGACACGTCCAGCTTCGACCCGAACCCGCCGCCCACCGCCGAAGGAATGATCCGCACCAGGTCGCAGGGCAGGCCCAGCACCGCCGCGGTAACCTCCTGATCCATCACCGGGGCCTGCGTGCAGGCGCGGATGCACAGGGTGTCGCCCTCCATCCAGGCCGCCCCGGCCTCGGGCTCGATGTAGGCGTGCTCGACAAAGCCCGTCTCCATCGCGTGGTCCACGACATGCGCCGCCGCCGCCAGCCCCGCCTCGGCATCGCCGCGCTTCACCCGGCCCTCGATCAGCAGGTTGCCGGGGCGCTTCGCATGCAGGGGCGCCGCGTCGGCCGCCATCGCCGGATCGGTGATCGCGGGCAGCACCTCCCACGTCACCGGAAACGCCGAAAGGTCCGGCACCCGCCCGTCATCCTCAAACGCCACCAGCGCCACCGCCTCGCCGCGGAACCGCGCCGGAGAGGCGGCCAGCGCGGGCTGGTCGGCAAAGGGCGGGATCACGCCAAAGGCATTGCGCCCCGGCACATCGTCCGCCGTCCACACCGCAACGGCGCCCGGCGTGGCCTTCACCCAACCCACGACGTCCCCGAACGAAAACGCAGCGTGTGGATGGGGCGAGCGCACCGCCCGCAGAACCAGCCCGCCCGGCACCCACTCGTCCGCCCCGAAGCTGTCCCCCGCCACCTTCGCCGCGCCGTCGATGCGGGGCACGCTCTGCCCAACCGCATCCTCATCCTTGCCCAAATACCCTCGGGGGGCGACTGACGGTTCGCCACCGGTTCGAGAACAGGCAGTCGCGGGGGCAGACAGCCCCCCGGCGCTGGCCGCCAGCACCGCCGCCACGATCTTGCGATACCCCGTACAGCGGCACAGCACACCGCCGATGGCGTCCATCACCGCCGCCTCGTCCACCGCCCCGCCCACCCGCAGCAGCGGCAAAGCCGCCATCAGCATGCCTGGCGTGCAGATGCCGCATTGCGCCGCGCCCTCGGCCAGAAACGCCGCGCGCAGGCGCCCCAGCAGCGGGTCGCCCGATTCCACGGTCTCCACCACCCGCCCCTGCACCCGCGCGGCGGGGGTCAGGCAGGCGCAGACGGGTGCGCCGTCCAGCAGCACCGTGCAGGCGCCGCAGTCGCCCGCGTCGCAGCCCACCTTGGTGCCGCGCAGCCCCGCCCCTTCGCGCAGCACGTCCGACAGGCGGCGTGTCGGCCCCGCATCCAGACGCATCGCGCGGCCGTTCACCGTGCAGCCGAACCCCGCCATCGGCGCTGCATCCTCGGGCGTCATCCGGCCACCTCGGCCACCGCCCGCCGCACCAGCGCCGCCGCGGCCTCCAGCCGATAGGCCGCCGTCGCCCGGATGTCGTCGATCGGCGCCAACCCCGCCGCCACATCCGCCGCCGAAACCGCATCCGCCGCCCGCGCCACCGGCACGCCCTGCACGGCGCGTTCGACCAAAGGCAGCCGCCGCGCCGTGGGCGCAGCCGACCCCACGGCCACGGCCGCCCGGGCCACCACGCCGCGCGAAACCTCCAGTCGCACCGCCACCATCACGATCGAGATCACCAGATAGGCCCGCGCCCCCAGCTTCAGGAAGGCCGACCGCCCCGCCAGCCCCGCCTGCGGAAGATGCACCGCCACCAGCACCTCGCCCGGCCACAGCGCCGTGCGTCGCGGCCCGGCCAGGAATGCGCCCAGCGCCAGCCTTCGCACCCCCGCAGGCCCGGCAATCTCCACCTGCGCATCGCAGGCCAAGAGCGGCGGCACCCCGTCGGCGGCCGGGGACGCGGTGCACAGGTTGCCGCCCACCGTCCCCGCCGTCTGGATCTGCCGCCCGCCCACCTGCCGCGCGGCCATCGCCAGCGCCGCCAGCCCCGGCGGCAGGTCCGCCGCCGCAACATCGGCCCAGGTCGTGCAGGCGCCGATCCGCAAACCTTCCGCCGAACGGGAAATCCCCCGCAGCCCCGGCACCCCGGCGATGTCCACCACCGGCCCCGCCAGGTCCTGCTCGCGCGTCAGCGGATAGATGTCGGTCCCGCCCGCCAGCACGCGCGCGCCACGCGCCGCCAGCGCGACAGCTTCGGTCAGGGTTTCGGGGCGGACATAACTCATGCGCCGAACAGTGGCGCCGCTGCCCGGCCGGTGTCAACGCGCCTTGGCCCGGTCATTCAATCCGCCACCTCGACCGTCGCCCAGGTTTCGAAACAGACCCCGCCCGCCGACGCCACCACCCCGATGGTCGCCCGCCCGCCAAGGCCACTTCAGGCCCGAACACCCGCAACAGCAGGTCCGGCAGTCCCGACGAAGCCCTGTGCACCTCGGTGCAGTCGGGCAGGTCCAGCCGCATCGCCATGGCCATCGCCTCGGGTGTCATTCGATCGACGTCTTCAGCGTGGGGCCGTGGCCGCCGGTGTCCAGCTTCTTGTTGGCGTCCTTCACCAGCTTGTCCAGCTTGGCCTGGTCATAGGGCTTCATCTGGTTGGCA
This sequence comes from uncultured Rhodobacterales bacterium, assembly GCA_964559535.1. Lineage (GTDB taxonomy): Bacteria > Pseudomonadota > Alphaproteobacteria > Rhodobacterales > Rhodobacteraceae > CAZLIC01. The sequence continues at coordinate 3,765 of CAZLIC010000044.1, read as the reverse complement.
TGGTCGTCCTGTGCGGCCTTGATGGCGGCCTTCTTGTCCTTTCCCTTGCCCTTGCCCTCCAGCTTGGCAATCTCCTTGGCTGCCTCCTCCAGCACCTTCTGGGTGGCCGCCACATGCTCGTCCTCGTGGGCGCGCAACTCCTTCACGAACCTGGCCCATTCCTTCTTGGCGGCGTCCGACAGCTCTTTGTCGCTGGCCAGTTCCGGCACCTTGATCGTCGGCGTCACGGTGATCTTGGCATCCTTGAACCACACCGTCGCCTCGTATTCGGGCGCGTCCTTTTCCTTGGGTGTGGTCTCGCCGTCGAAGGCCGACGCGGCGGGGCTGTCGAAGGGCGCCTCGGTATAGCCCGCCCGCGCCTGCCCGCCGTCCTTGGGCCCCTTCTTCTCGATCTCGGCCCAGATTTCGGCCAGCGTCTTGCCCGCCACCTTGTAGGCCGAGACCTTGGCCGTCTCCATCTTCACGCTGCACTTGCCCTTCGGTGCCATCACCGTCTCCCGCCGTTGCTGCGTCATGCTAGCGCCCCCTCGGCCGCGCACCAAAGCCTTTCGCGCCCCGCCCGCATCTGCCACAAGGACGCAAAGGAGACCTCATGCCCGACCCCCGCGCCCCGCGCCTTTGCGTGCTGATCGATGCCGACAACGTGCCCGCCGGCTATGCCGAGGCGATCTTCGAAGAGATCGCGGCGTTGGGCGAAGCTTCGGTGCGGCGCATCTACGGCGACTGGTCGGCGCAGCGGCTGAACGCCTGGGCCAAGAAGGTGGCGGGCTACGGCATGGTCCCCGACCAGCAGTTCTCCAACACCAAGGGCAAGAACGCCTCCGACATTGGCCTTGTCATTGCCGCCATGGACTTCCTGCATTCCGGCCTGTTCGACGGCTTCGTCCTGGTGTCGTCCGACAGCGATTTTACGCGGCTTGCCGCGCGTATTCGCGAACAGGGGCTGGATGTCTACGGCATCGGCGAGATGAAGACGCCCGAGGCGTTCCGCATGGCCTGCAAGCGGTTCATCTATGTGGAAAACCTGAACGCGCGCGACGAGGTCCGCGAGGCCCCGCGCCCGTCCTTGCCCGGCACCTTCGGCGGCACAGGCAGCAGCGTGCCCCCGCCCCCTGCGGCCACCGCCGACCTGCCCCCGCCGCGCCCGATGAAGGAACCGCCGCAGAAGGCCATCCCGCTCATCATTGCCGCCATGCGCGCCATCGACCCGGACGGCGAGTGGTACACGCTGGGCCAGGTGGGCCAGTTCATCACGCAGGCCAACCCCGATTTCGACACCCGCACCTACGGCGCCCCGAAACTGTCCGACCTTGTCGCCAAGATCAGCCGCTTCGAGGTGCGCAAACGCGGCAGCCTGCTGGAAATGCGCGACGTGGCCTAGGGTCAGCCCGGCAACACGGCTGCCGTCACGGCCAGCAGGGCGCGCGGCAAGTCGGTCCGCGGCAGGCTGACCACCGCTTCTGCTTCGGTCCGCAGGTCGGCCACTTCGTGCCGCAGGATGGCCAGCACCGCCGGCAGAACGGTCCGTTCCAGCCGCAGGTCCAGCAGGATGCGCCGCGGGTTCGGCGTTGCCGAAAGCCGCAGGTGGCGCGACGCGGGCAGCCCGGCAAAGGTCAGCCGCATGTACTTGCGGTCCAACCGCGGGTCCACCTGCAACCCCATCGGCAGGTCGTCGCGCAACCCGTCGTACAGCGCCAGCCAATCGGCCCGGTGCGCTGCCGCCTGCATCACCAGCCCCGGGTCTTCGGGGTGCACGTCTGCCAGCAGCAGCGGGCCATCGTAGCCGTCACCCCCTGCCGCCACCCATTTCGCCTGATGCGCCTGCCAGTCCGGCCACAACTGGCGCAGCGGCGCGGCGTTCCAGAACTTGTGCGGCCCGATGGCATGCACCAACGTGGCCGCCCCGGCCCCGGCCTTGTTTACCGGGTGGTTCAGACCCATCGGCAGGCGTGTCACCGGCACCCCGCGCGATGCGGCGAACAGCCAGAACGCCAGTTCGTCCACCGTGTCGGCTTCGGTTTCCGCCACCAGCCGCCGGGCCAGCGCCCACAGTCCTGCCGCCGCCCCATCCGGCAGCCGCCGCGACACGCCCACCACGCCACCGTTCGGCAACGGCACCGCAATCGCCAGCGGCAGGTCGGCAAGCCGTGCCAGCGTCGCCGCCCTGCGCCCGGCCGCACCTTCGGCCAGCGGCCGCCAGGCCAGCGCGCCAAAGTCCCACACACCGCCCCAGGGCCCGCGCACCAGAATGTCGGCGTCCAGCCACACGCAGCGGTCATACCGGTCCAGCAGCGCGGGCATCTCCAGCTTGGCCAGCATCAGCGCGCTGCCGCGCGCCAACACCGCCGCCAGCCCGGGATGATCCACGGGCAACCCCAGCCGCGCCGCAACATCGGCCGCGCCGAAGGGCACGAAGCGCACGGCCGGGTACAGCCGCAGGAACGCCGCCTGCTGCGCTGCCGTCACCCCGTCGTGAAACAGCAGCACATCGCCGCTGAACCCGGCGTCGTGCTGCCGCAACCCGGCCAGCAGCGCCCCGGCGGCAAAGGCAAGGCCGCCGGTCACCCCCATCACCACGGCACGGCGTTCGGTCCGGTTGGGCGATGTCACGTCGTGCTCCGGGCTGAGACGGGGCAGCTGGCAGCCCCTGCACCCGGCTACAGCACCAAGTCGCCCTCGACCAGCACGTGCAGCCCTGACAGCACGATCTGCATGTCGCCGCCAAGACCGCCCTTGGTGTTCACCTCGATCACCGTGTCGGCCCCCGACTGGAAGGCGCGCACCTGTCCCAGCGCGGTGAACGGGCCGCTGCCGACAAACGTGAACGCGTTGTTGCCCTCGGTGGTGCTGTCGGCGTCGATGGCCGACAGGTCGATCACATCGCCCTGCGACGGACGGAAATCGAAGATCCGGTCGCGGTCGGCCGGACTGTTCGAGGAATCGCGGATGTCGGTGAACACGAAGGCATCCGCGCCCTTGCCGCCGGTCAGCGCGTCCACCCCAAGGCCGCCATCCAGCCGGTCGTTGCCGTTGCCGCCGTCCAGCGTGTCCTTGCGGTCGGCGCCGAACAGCCGGTCGTCGCCCTTGCCGCCGGACAGCCGGTCGTTGAACCGGGTGCCCACGGCGATCTCGTCTGCCGCCGTGCCGCTGAAGCGGATCGCCGCCTCGCGCGGGTCGATGATCTGGCCGCCGATGTCACTCGACTCGCCCCCCAGAAACTGCGGGCCATGCCAGCCCACGGCCACGCGGCCATCGGACAGTTCGGTCAGCGTGGCACCGGTCTGGTTATTTTCGATCACGCCGCTGACCAGGAACTCGCTGCCCGAGGGCGTGCCGTCGGCGTTGAACAGTTGCGCGTTGATGTCCCAGCCCGTCGAGGCGCCCTGATCGGTCCAGGCGATGATGAACCGGCCATCCGACAGGCCGATCACGGCGGGGGCGTTCTGGTTGCCCGTCGTGTTGGTGTTGACCAGAATCTCGCCGCCCAGCTTGGCGCCGGCATCGTCGAACCGCTGCGCCCGGACGGCGTTGAGCGACGTGTCGCCACCACTGCGGCTGTTGTCCATCCAGGTCACCACAAAGCCGCCCCCGGCCAGCGCCGCCACCTCGGCATCCAGCTGGTCGCCGGCCGTGGTGGTGTTGACACCGAAGACGCCGGTCACAGCCACGCCCGCCGCCGTGAAGATGCGCGCGGCGATGCCGGCCTTGTTGGTGTCGGGGACCGACCCGAAGGCCTGTTGCCAGACGACCACAACGTTGCCATTG
>CAZLIC010000043.1:0-33945 GCA_964559535.1 uncultured Rhodobacterales bacterium | reverse complement strand
AGGCCCGCGCTATGCTAGCTTAACCTGCTGTCCACCAAACCGGCAGCAGGCCAGAACACCGCCTCAGCCGACAGTTACTTCTGAGGCGCTACAGGGCCGTCTTTGCCCTTCGGGCTACCTCCCCTACCCCGGCCCGCTTGCGGGCCTGTAGGGTGCCTTCCACGAAGCCTACGGGCCTACCCGCCTTGCCTACCTATGCGCCGCAGGCGCGCTGTCAGGGCCTTTCCCGCTCTACAGGGGCCGACCCGGCCCGGCTTCCCTACCCGCGAAGCGTCCCCGGTGTTCCCTGTCAGGGGGTAGGTCAGCAATGCTGACCTGAAAAGCGAACCGTGTATAATGTGTGGACGACTAAGGGAATGTGGTGATTTTCCCCGTAAAATCAACACGTTACGGGAAGAGTATGGCGGAGAGGGTGGGATTCGAACCCACGGTACCCGTGAAGGCACTCCGGTTTTCGAGACCGGCGCGATCGACCACTCCGCCACCTCTCCGGCTTAAGCGTCATCGTGGCGCGGGGGATAGCCGTAGGTTCGGACGGTTGCAAGCAGGTTTCTGCATGCCGCCATGGCAGAATCTGGCCCCGGTCGACGCTTGGCACCGGCCGGTCCAGCGGGTAGGGTCAGGGCGAACCCACTCCCGGAACGGACCATGATCCTTCGTACGCTTCTGGCGGCAACTTTGATGATCGCCATGGTGCCAACCCTGGTTGCCCATGGAACCGCGGCGCGGGCCGAGTCTGTCGCCGACCCCGTGGCTGCGCTGGCCGCCACGCTGCAGGTCGCCGACCTGATGGGCGTCCTGCGGGATGAGGGACTGGCCTATGCCGAAACCCTGGACGAGGACCTGTTCCCCGACCGCGGCGGCGAGGACTGGCTGGCCAAGGCGCGGGCCGTGTACGACCGCGACGCGATGGAGGCGCGGTTCATGGCCGCCTTGTCCCGGGCGATGCAGGGTGACGATGCAAGCATCGCCGCCTCGGCGACATTCTTTGCGGCCCCGCTGGGCCAGCGCATCCTGACGCTGGAGCTTGAGGCGCGCCGCGCGCTGATGGACAGCGGGGTCGAGGAGGCGGCACGCGCGCGGGTCGAGGCGATGCGTGCCGAGGACGATCCGCGGCTTGCCGACCTGCAGCGCTTCGTCGAGGCCAATGACCTGATCGAGGCCAACGTGCAGGGCGCGCTGAACGCGAACCTGGCCTTCTACCAGGGCATGGTCGAGGCCGGCAGTTTTGACGGTGCGGTCGACGAGCAGCAGATGCTGACCGACGTGTGGAGCCAGGAAGACGAGGTACGGGCCGAAACCGAGGTCTGGCTCTACGCCTACCTGGCCATGGCCTATGGCGCCCTGTCGCAGGACGACCTGCAGGCCTACATCGACTTCTCCCTGTCGGCCGGGGGCCAGAAGCTGAACGCGGCGCTGTTTGTCGCGTTTGATGCGGTGTTTGTGGACCTGAGCCGCAATCTGGGACGGGCGGCTGCCCTGCAGATGCAGGGGCAGGACATCTAGGCGGCCGGGGCGCCGTTTCGGCGCGCCTGGCCGCCAAGGCCTTACTTCCGGGTAATGCGGCCGTCGGTCATGGCCTGCACCGGGCCGGTCCTGGCCATGAACTCGGCCGTCACATCGGCAAGGTCCGGCCCGAAGTCGTAGGCATTCGCCGCATCGCGGAACATCCGGAACCCGTCGCCGCCGCCGCGGACATAGTTGTTCGACACCACCAGATAGGTGGCGGCCGGGTCGATCGGCCCCCAGGCGTCGCCGCCCACCAGCACCTGCACGTCGCTGACGCGCGAACCGGGCGGCTGCGCCGGGTCGAAGGTGTACTTCAGCCCCGCCACCTGCAGGAACCGTCCCGCGCCTTCCTCGATCTGGCTCACGCCGTTTTCCAGGGCCGCCAGGATGGTGGCGCCATCGACCTGAAAGGTGGACAGCGTGTTCTGGAACGGCAGCACCGTCAGCACCTCGCCCATCGTCACCGGTCCGGCGTCGATGCTGGCCCGCACGCCGCCGCCATTCTGCAGGGCAATGGTCACGCCCTGGTCGCGCACCCGGTCCAGCATCGCCTCGGCAATGATGGTGCCCATGGCGCATTCCATCTGGCGGCAGCTGTCGCGCGAACCGTCCAGTTCGGCTGCGGCTTCGGCCACCACCCGGTTGCGGATCTCTTCCAGCGGCTTGGCCAGTTCGGCAATCCGCGTCAGCGTGTCGGCATCCTCGGCCACCGCCACATCCATGATCAGCGGCTCGCCCGCCGCCGCCACGATCTCGCCCGCGTCATCAAAGGTCACGTTCAGCTCGCCCAGGAACTTGCCATAGGCATAGGCCGACACGATGGCCGTCTTGCCCACCATGGTGGGGTAGGGGCCTTCGGCGTTTTCGGCGGTGTTCGACAGGTAGGTGTTGCTGTGGCCGCCCACAATGACATCGACGCCCGTGGTGGTTTCGGCCACGCGCTTGTCCACGCCATAGCCCGAATGCGACAGCACCACGATCTTGTTCACGCCGTGCGCCACCAGCGCGTCAACCTCGGCCTGAACGGCACCTGCCGGGTCGGTGAAGGTGACGTTGGGGCCGGGGCTGGCCAGTTCGTCGGTGTTCTGCGGCGTCAGGCCGATCAGCCCGATCCTCTCGCCCGCCTTCTCGATGACGGCCGACCTGGCAATCTTGCCCGCCAGGATCGGCTCGCCCGAGACATCGGCGTTTGACATCAGGATCGGAAAGTTCACCGCCGCCACGAAGGCCGCCAGCACTTCGGGGCCGTCGTCGAACTCGTGGTTGCCCACGGTCATCGCCTCATAGCCCAGCCGGTTCATGAACTCGGCCGTCATCGTGCCCTTGTAGTGCGTGTAGAACAGCGTGCCCTGAAACTGGTCGCCGCCGTCCACCAGCAGGCTGTTGGGGTTGCGCGCGCGGGCGTCATTGATGGCGGTGATCAGCCGGGACGAGCCGCCAAAGCACTCGCCCTTGGCGTTCGTCTCGGCGTCGCAGGTGGAATCGAACTTGTTGATCGGCTCGAACCGGTCATGGAAGTCATTGGTGTGCAGGATGGTCAGCTGATAGTCGGCCAGCGCCGGACCGGCCACCGCCAGCAGGGCACAGGATGCAAGCAGTCGGGCAATCATGGCAGTCCTCCGTTTGTCATCATTCTGTTACAATTTCGGCCGAACGCAGTGCGAGTCAACGGTGTCGTTCCGGCCGTGGCTAGTCGCCTTGCATGACGACGCAATGACGCGTCCCCCGCGTGCGGCGCCACCCATTGACCGGACCGGGATCGCGGTGCATGCACCGCGCATGCTGATCTTCAAAATCTTCCGTCGGCCCGAATGGAACACCCTGGCAGCCGAAGGCGAAACCAGGGGTGCGCCGGTCGATCTGGCCGATGGCTACATCCATTTCTCCACCGCCGCGCAGGTGGCCGAAACGGCGGCACGGCACTTTGCCACCGAAAGCGACCTCGTGCTGGTCGCCGTGGAATCCGAACGCCTGGGCCCCGACCTGCGGTGGGAACCGTCGCGCGGCGGGCAGCTGTTCCCGCATCTCTACCGCGCTCTGCGCAGGGCGGACGTGGTCTGGGACAAGTCGTTGCCGCTGGGTGCCTCGGGCCACATCTTCCCTGAAGGCCACATGTTCGCAGAGCCCTCGCGGTGAGTCTGGTCGAGCGTGCGGGGCTGGCGCTGCTGCACCGCCTCGACCCAGAACGCGCACACCACCTGTCCCTTATGGCCTTGCGCGCGGGGCTGGCACCCGCGCCGGGCACGGTCACCTCGGCCTGCCTGCGCACCCGGATCGGCGGCCTTGACCTGCCGAACCCCGTGGGCCTTGCGGCCGGGTTCGACAAGAACGCCGTGGCCCTGAACCCTCTGTGCCGCGCGGGCTTCGGCTTTGTCGAGGTGGGCGCGGCCACGCCGCTGCCGCAACCCGGCAACCCGCGCCCCCGTCTGTTCCGGCTGGACAAGGATCGCGCGGCGATCAACCGCTTCGGCTTCAACAACGAAGGGGCCGATGCGATTGCTGCGCGGCTTGCCCGGCGGCGCCGGGGCGTCGTGCCGGTGGGCCTGAACCTGGGTGCCAACAAGACCTCGACCGACCGTGCCGCCGACTTTGCCCGCGTCCTGGCGGTCTGCGGCCCGCATGTGGACTTTGCCACCGTCAACGTCTCGTCCCCCAACACCGAACGCCTGCGCGACCTGCAGGGTCCCGTGGCGCTGGCCTCCCTGCTTGCGGGTGTAATGGCCGCGCGCGATGCCCTGCCGCGCCGCATTCCGGTCTGGCTGAAGATCGCGCCCGATCTTGCGCCCGACGACCTGGCGGCGCTGGCCGAAACCGCGCTGGCGGCCGGGGTGGATGCCATCGTCGCCACCAACACCACGTTGTCGCGCGACGGCCTGCGCAGCCCGCATCGCGATCAGGCCGGCGGCCTGTCGGGTGCCCCGCTGTTCGAACGGTCAACCCGCGTGCTGGCGCAGGTGCACCGCCTGACGCAGGGCCGCGTTCCGCTGGTCGGCGTGGGCGGGGTCGGGTCGGCCGAACAGGCCTGGGAAAAGATCAGGGCAGGGGCCAGTGCGGTGCAGCTGTACACCGCGCTGGCCTACTCCGGCCTGTCACTGGCTGGTCGCATCGCCCGCGGGCTGGAAGACTGCGCAAGGCGGGCGGGATTTGCCAATGTGTCCGACGCCGTGGCATCCGGCCGCGACAGCTGGCTTTAGCACAGCGGGACTGCGCCCGCGCCCCGCGCCCTGTCCACTGTCACGCGGTCGCGCCCCGCGGATTTCGACGCGTAAAGCACATGGTCGGCCCGGTCGATGACGTCCTGGATCGCATCCCCCGGCTTTCCGATGGCCACGCCGATTGACGCCGTTACCCGAACCGCTTCGCCGCCCGCCAAAGGATAGGCGCCATCCTGCAGGGCAAACCGCAGGCGCTCGGCCACCAGGCGCGCCTCGTCGTCCGATGCGCCGGGCAGGGCCACGATGAACTCCTCGCCCCCGTACCGCGCCAGCAGGTCGCCCGTCCGGATGTTGGCCAGCAGCCGGTCGCCCACGGCGGCCAGCACGCTGTCACCGGCGGAATGGCCCCACCGGTCATTCACCGCTTTGAAACGGTCAAGGTCGACAATCATCACGGCGTAAGTCAGGCCCTCCATCCGCGCGGCCTCGGCCATGCCGACCAGCTGGTTCAGCGCGAACCGGCGGTTGTACAGGCCCGTCAGGGGGTCGCGCACGGCCAGGCGCAACTGGCTTTGCACGTGGGCGCGGTGCACGTCGGCGGCCTGCTTGCGGCGCATGGCCGCCACCAGACGCAGGGCCGTTTCCCGCGGGTCGCTGCCCGAGGTAATCACGTCGTGCACCCCCAGATCGAAGGCCAGCGCATCCATCCCCGCCACCTGCGCCGCGCGCACCAGGCAGAAGGCCGCATTCCGTGCCGGGCCACGGCTGCGCAGGTCGGACATCAGGGCCAGGCTGCCTTCGGTCCCTTCCGGATGCCCTTCCAGCACGAACAGGTCGGGAACCTGCCCCTCGATGTCCTGCAGCGCCGCATTCCGGGTCATGGTGATGCAGCGATGCGGCACCAGCGGCGAAATCTCGTCGCGCAAGCGCTGCGCAATGTCGGGCTGCGACGCCACCACCGCGATCAGTCCCGGCCGGACAAAGGCGTCGCCACGCTCGGCCAGACCCTGCCATGGCTCGCCCGCCCCGGCGTCGTCCACCGTCTCGGGGCGGCGAAGCAGGTTGCGCAGACGCGCCAGCAGCGCCGCATCCTCGACAGGCTTGGGAAGGACGTCATCCGCCCCGGCATGCAGCGCCGCGATCCGCCGTTCGGCATTGGCGCCGGCGCCCAGGCCGATCAGCGGCACCTGGCCCAGCCGACGATCGGACCGGATTTCGCGCATGGCGCTGACGCCGCACTCTGGACCCTGGGCATCAAGATCGACAAGAATGGCGTCCAGCGGCGTGCCATGCGCCATTGAAAGGGCCGCGGCGCAATCGGCTGCGGGCAGCGCCTCATACGATGCAGCGGCAAGCCGTGCCCGTAGAACGATCCGGTTGGACGCCTGCCCGTCGATGATGAGCACCTTGCCAACCATGGCCTTGCCGCGCCGCCTTTCCCTGATCTGACTGGTATCTTCTTGCTGAACATAGGTTAACAATATCTTTCTATCCGACCGTATAATTTCTTTCGAACTGGGGGGAACAGCGCATGACTGCGCAAGAAAACGCCGATGCCATGGCGCTGCAGGTCTTCGGGTGGCTGCTGGACGACCCGGCGCTGCGCGATGCCTTCCTGAGCGAAACCGGCGTCTCGCCGTCCGACCTGCCGCAGCTGCTGAAGACAGGGCACTTTCTGGCCGCCGTGATGGACTTCCTGCTGGCAGATGACCGCCGGGTGCTGGATTTCTGTGCAGCGGCCGACCTGAAGCCCGATGCCGCCGTACAGGCGCGCGCGCATCTGCCCGGCGGTGATCTGCCGCACTGGACATGAAGGGTTGCGCCCGGCACGCAACCTCCGCACCCTGTACGCGGGCAGCGGGGACTGGGGCATGATCGCGGGAATCATCTTCGACAAGGATGGCACGCTGTTCGACTTCCGCCGCAGCTGGGGCGAATGGACGGCCCGGCTGGTGCGCGACCTCGCCGCCGAAGACATGCAGGCGCACAGTCTGGCACGGGTCATCGGCTATGATCTGGCTACCGGCGCTTTTGCCGCCGACAGTCCGGTGATTGCCGCCACAACGGGCGAAATTGCAGAAATCCTTCTGCCGCACCTGCCGCAGATGTCGCGGACCACGCTGGTGGGCCGCATGAACGCGATGGCCGAGTCGGTCCCGGTGGCCGAAGCGGTGCCTTTGCGCCCGGTGCTGGGCGCTCTGCGTGATCGGGGCCTGCGGCTGGGCGTGGCCACGAACGATGCCGAAGGCCCCGCCCGTGCACACCTGGCGCAGGCCGGTGTGGCCGACCTGTTCGATTTCGTCGCGGGCTACGATTCAGGCTGGGGCGGCAAGCCTGCACCGGGCCAGCTGGCCGCCTTTGCCGCCCATACCGGCCTTGCCCCCACGCGCATTGCCATGGTCGGCGACAGCCGGCACGACCTGATGGCGGGCCGCGCCGCCGGCATGCGCACCGTGGCCGTGCTGACCGGCATCGCCGAGGCGCCGGAACTTGCCCCCCTGGCCGATGCCGTGTTGCCCGACATCGGCCACCTTGGCGGCTGGCTGGATATGCTTCCCACCAACTGACGCGGAAAAACGACCGTTTCCTGTCGCTCCCGGGCCACCCATGCGGCGCAGGCTTGCGCCATTGTCACCGGCACAACGTCCGGCCTGTTTCCGCCGGGACAGGGGGCCACGCCATGACCGATGACAGCCAGAAACGCCGCCGCGCCGGTGGACGGGCCGGAAACAAGATCCGCGCGGGCAGCGCGGCCATCGACCAGATGTCCTGGCGTGTTCCCGAAAACCCCGACCGCCCGACCGAACCGCTGGATGCCGAGGGCGTGCAGCGCATTCACCGCGGCGCCATGCGCATCCTGAAGGAAATCGGCATCGAGATGCTGAACCCCGACGCCTGCACGATCCTGAAGCAGGCAGGCTGCCTCGTGAACGGCACCAACGTGCGCTTCGGCGAGGATTTCGTGATGCAGATGGTGGCCCGCGCGCCCCGCAGCTTCACCATCACCCCGCGAAACCTCGACCGGGAAATCACCATCGGCGGCAAGTCGATGGTCTTCGTGAACGTGTCGTCTCCTCCCAACGCCTGGGATCTGGAACGCGGCAAGCGTGCAGGCGACTTTGCCACGTTCAGGGAATTCATGAAGCTCACGCAGTACTTCAACTGCATCCACATTGCGGGCGGCTATCCGGTGGAACCGGTGGACATCCATGCCTCGGTCCGTCACCTGGATTGCCTGTACGAAAAGCTGACCCTGACCGACAAGGTCTGCCACGCCTACTCGCTGGGCGCCGAGCGGGTGGAAGACGTGATGGAGATGGTGCGGCTGGCGGGTGGCCTGTCGCATTCCGAATTCGACGCGAAACCGCGGATGTACACCAACATCAACTCGGTCTCGCCCTTGAAGCACGACTATCCCATGCTGGACGGCGCCATGCGCCTGGCAAAACGCGGGCAGCCCGTGGTGGTCACCCCCTTCACGCTGGCGGGCGCCATGGCCCCCGTCACCATGTCGGGCGCCGTGGCGCTGTCGATCGCCGAGGCGCTGTCGGCCATCGCGCTTTTGCAATACATCGCGCCCGGCTGCCCGGTGGCCATCGGCACCTTCACCTCGAACGTCGACATGAAGTCCGGCGCCCCCGCTTTCGGCACGCCCGAATACATGCGCGCCACACAGATGACGGGGCAGCTCGTGCGGTTCTACGGCGTGCCGATGCGATCATCCGGCGTCTGCGCGGGCAACGTGCCGGACGCGCAGGCGATGTGGGAGACGATGAACTCGCTCTGGGCCGCCGTCACCTCGGGCACCAACATGGTCTACCACGCGGCCGGATGGCTGGAGGGCGGGCTGATCGCCAGCCCCGAGAAGTTCGTGATGGACTGCGAGGTGTTGCAGATGATCCAGCGCTACTTTGAACAGGCCACCTGGGCGACCGAGCCCGAGGACATCGCCTTCGACGCGATCAAGGAAGTCGGGGCAGGGGGCCACTACTTCGGTTGCCAGCACACGCAGGACCGCTACCAGACCGCCTTCTACGCCCCCTTCGTCAGCGACTGGCGCAACTACGAGGCCTGGCAGGCCGACGGGTCGGTGTGGACGACCGAGCGCGCGCACCGGCTGTACAAGGCGATCCTGGCCGAGTTCGAAGAGCCGCCGATGGACCATGCCGCGCGTGAGGAACTCACCCGCTTCGTCGCCCGCCGCAAGCAGGAAGGCGGCGCGCCCACCGACTTCTGACCGTAGCGCCCGCGCCACCCCGGCGGGGTGGCGCGGGCGGTGGTCGTCACACGAACAGGAAGTCGCTCACGTCCACCAGCCCGATCGCGGTATTGTCCAGGATGATCGTCTGCTGGCCATAGCGGATCACCGTGTCGCCAACCTCCAAGGTGATGTCCAGCGCGTCAAACCGTGCGGCGTTGCTGCCGCCTGCCACACCGATGATGCGGATGATGTCGGTTCCGTCCTGGAATTTGGCGATGGTGTCGGTGCCGCCGTCGGGAATGGCCCCCAGGTGAAACAGGAAGGTGTCCACATCCTCACCACCGTCCAGCAGATCATCCCCCCGACCGCCGTTCAACTGGTCGCGCCCGTCTCCGCCAAACAGCGAATCGTTGCCGTCGCCGCCCCCCAACAGGTCGTCGCCCGCCTCGCCCAGCACACTGTCGTTCTGCGCGCCGGCGCCCACCGTGTCATTGCCGTCGCCACCAAAGATGGTGTCGTTGCCGTTGCCACCGCCGACATTGTCGTTCCCCGCCCCGCCGCGGAAGACGTCGTTGCCGAAGCTGCCCGCGCCGCGGTCATCGCCGTTGCCGCCGTCCAGGGTGTCGTTGCCCGCGCCTCCGCTCAGCAGGTCGTTGCCCTCGCCACCTTCCACGGTGTCGTTGCCGAACCCGGAACCGACCGTGTCGTTGCCCAGGCCGCCAAACACCTCGTCATTGCCCTGGCCGCCGCCGATGTTGTCGGCGCCGTCGCCACCGTACACCGTGTCGTCGCCGTCCGACGCCGAGATGCGGTCGTCGCCCTCGTCACCGTACAGTTCGTCGTCACCCGTCTCGCCGCCCATCAGGTCATTGCCGGTGCCGCCCAGGACAATGTCGTTGCCCGCTCCCGCCGTGATGGTGTCATTGCCGCCAAAGCCGCGCACCGTGTCGGCACCGGCCGTGCCCTGCAGCGGGTCATTCTCCTCGCTGCCCAGAATGTCGTCGGTCGGCAGGAACACGGAAACCGAAACCGTCTGGTCGCTGAAGGCGATGAACTCGATTGCGGTCAGAATGTCCGTACCGTCTGCGGATACCACCGTGATCGTGCCGTTGGCGTTCAACGTGACGTCAGACCCGGCGCGGGTGGCCGCGATGACCGCCGTATCGTTGCCCAGCCCGCCGTTGACCCTGTCGTTGCCACGACCGCCTGCCAGCCGGTTGTTCGCAGCGTTGCCTGTCAGCTGGTCGTTGCCGGCACCGGTCCTGGCGTCCTCGATGACCGATCCGCGCATGATGACGACGTTGCCGCCTTCGCCCAGCACGTCCGACGCGGCGCCGTCACGCAGGTCGATCATCTGGTCGCCCGCGTGGTTCGAGGCGTCGAACAGGTCGATGCCGCCGGTATCGACGATGGTGAACCCGATGTTGCGCGCAAGGTCCGACCCGTCCCATTCGGCGGCATTGCTGTCCGACCCGAAGGCATAGCGCAGCAGCCGGCCCAGGGTACCGTCGATGTTCGACCCGACGCCCCACACCGTGTTGCCGGCCTCAACCGCATCGGGCGGGCCATACAGCGCCCACATCGCCGCCACATCGGCGATCATCGGGGTGATCGGAATCCAGTTGGTGCCGCCGATGGTCGGGTTGTCGGACGCGCTGAAGTACGACATCACCGTCATTTGCCAGCTGTCATTGGCAAAGAACGCGTCCTGCGCATAGTTGGCCGTCACGTCGTAGGGGCCGGCATGGCCCAGGCCCAGCGAATGCGCGACCTCGTGCAGGTAGGTGAAGAAGCTGTAGGAATCCAGCGTCGTGCCATAGGCAGCCAGCCAGTCCGGCCCGACGTTCACCAACCCCAGCTCGATCCGGCCGGTATCGGGGAAAAAGATCTGCGGCCCGCCGAAAGCGCCGAAAGAGGAGTCGTCCATCACCAGTTCCGCGCCGGCCTCGTCGGTGAAGGCGAAACCGATTCCGGTGTAGGTCGTCCACAGGTCCAGCGCCCATTCCGCAAGCGCGGCACCGTCCGCCGTCAGCCCCGACAGGTTCACGGTCAGCGCGCGGTCCGCGCCCAGGTCATGCGCCACGGCCGTGGGGGCGCCCCAGTAGGTGTCGGTCAGCATGGTGACCACCTGGTCCAGCGTATGCACGGCGTTTGCTGCCTGCAGCACATAGGTCCCGGTGCCGTCATCCGCGCTCGACACGTTCAGATAGTAGGTCCCGGTGCTGGTGGCGGTAAACTCGATGCCCGAATGGCCGTTGCTGTTCTCGATCCACAGATCGTCGTTCAGGGCAACCTGCTGTCCGGCGGTATTCATCACGCGCAGAATCGGGTCGGCCAGCCCGGCCGGCACGCCCCCGGTCCCGTAGGCAATGAAGGAATAGGACTGCCCCGCTTCCAGCGTGATCGCAACCCAGTCGCTGTCGCCTGCCGAGCCGACGGTACCGCCGAAGCGATCGCCCACGGCCATTTCATAGGCGGTGCCGGTACCGGCCGCGGCGTCCGCGTCTTCGGAATCCGTCAGCGGAACCGTCAGGATGCCACCGGCTTGCGGCGCGGCCGACAGGCCGGATTGGGTTTCAACAGTCAAAGGCGGGGTCCGGCCGATCATCGAGGTTCAGGTCCTGTGTTGTATCTGTGTGTCGTCCGGGCCAAAGCCCGGTGCATGAGGGAGGGTGCAGGATTGGCCCAGAGGACGGTAAGGCGCGATCCTAGCCCAAGGTTGCAGGCCAGAGGCCAACTGCGGTATGGCTTGCCCGGGCGCGTGTCCGGGGTCCCAGGGTTTCTGCAAAGGTTCTGCTCATCGTCATGCCCCCGGTCATCGTTGTTCTGCCCGTCTTCCAGCCAGACAAGACCCAGCTGGATGATCAATTGAACTCTATTGCGAAACAGTCTTTGTCGGAAGTTCTTGTCGTTTTTGTGGTTGCAGATTGCTCTTCCAGTGGAACTGTGGGTGAATTGGCGGCGAAACATGGACTTGACCATGCACTTGTGCAGCCCGCCCAAAGGCTTGACGCGCCGCGCGCGTTCGAGGCCGGGCTGGCGCGTGCCCTGGCACTGTCCGGACCGGAAACGCTGATCGCGTTGTGCGACCAGGATGATCTATGGCATCCCGACCGTCTGGAAAAGGGCTGCAACGCCCTGCGGCGCAGCGGCGCTGCGCTGGCGCATTCCGATGCCCGCCTGATCGGCCCGGACGGCCACTTGCGCCAGCCATCGATGTTCCGCTTCGAACGGCGCCACCGGCGTCCTGGCCTGCGCGGCCTCTTGTTGCGCAACAATGTCACCGGCATGACCTCGATCATGACCCGCCGCCTTGTCGAACGAGCGCTGCCGTTTCCGGCGCAGGCAGGGGTGCACTACTACCACGACCTGTGGCTGGCCCTGGTCGCGCAGGCCACCGAAGGTGTCGTCTACCTGCCCGAAGCGACGGTGGACTACCGCCAGCATGACCGCAACGTGATGGGGGCGGTCGACCGCACTGGCCGCGTGCGGTTCAACCTGGGCCTGCCCAATGCCATGTGGCTGCGGCGCGAGGCCACTGCCTATGCGCTGGCCAAGTACCTGGCCACCTGCCTGGACCGTCGGCTGCGCGGGAACGACCCCGCGGACCGGCACCTGCGCCCAGTTGCGGCCTATGTCGGCCGCTGGTGGTCGCCCGCCATGCATGCCTGGGACATGCTGCGCCTGGCGGCCACCGGCCACGGCCGCCTTGCGCGCATTGCGCTGGGCCACACGGCGGCCAGCCTTGGCCGGGTCGGCTGGGCCTGGGGGCAGGCGCTGGGGCCGGGCCTGCGCGGCGCCTTCGCGGCCTTTGACGAACGGCTTTACAGCCTGTCGCCCGGCGTGCCGCCCGTCGCGGCCGCGGGCGCCGACCCGGCCTCGACCGGCGCCGCGAAACCGGCGCAGGCCGTGGTCGACCAGCGCAAGACGCCGCAGTTCCGCCCGGTGCTGGACGCCCCCGAACCCGCCGTCACCGTGCTGGTGCCCACGCTGAACCCGACCGAAATCTATGCGGGCATCGCCACCGCGCTGGACATCGGCGCAGGCCTTGCCGCCCGCGGCCACCTGGTGCGCTTTGTCGCCACCGACCTGCCCATCGCCGCCGCCGAGGCCTCGCGCCAGTTCGTCGCCGCCCGCCTGCCGCCCGGCACGTCCCCGGCCGACGCGCGGTTCGACCTGCTGTGCGGCCGCCTGCAGCCCACGCTGTCGTTCCACCCCGACGACACCTTCCTGGCCACCGCCTGGTGGTCCGCGCATCTGGTGCAGGCGCTGCGCCCGGCAGGCTTCCGCCGCCCCGATTTCCTGTACCTGCTGCAGGATTACGAACCCAACTTCTACGCCTGGGGCCCCGAGTTCGCGGATGCCGAGGCAAGCTATCGCATGAACTTCCGCCCGCTGTTCAACACCACCACGCTGCGCGACTATTTCGCCGCGCTGGGCTTCGGCTTTGCCACCGCCGATGCGCCCTGCTTTGCGCCGTCCATCGACATTCCCCGCTATGCATCGGGCACCCGCCCCCCGGCACCCGTCCGGCGGCGGCTGGCCGTCTATGGCCGCCCGGCCGTGGCCCGCAACATGTTCCCGCTTGCCGTCGAGGGCATCGAGCGCTTTCTGCAGCAGACGGGCCTGTCGCCCGCCCAGATCGAAATCCTGTCGGTCGGCATGCCGCACGATCATGTCGCGCTGCAGGGCGGTCACCAGATCACCTGCCTGGGCAAGCTGCCGTTCGAAGAATACCCCGATTGGCTGTGCACGGTGGATGTCGGCCTGTCGCTGATGCTGTCGCCGCACCCCAGCCATCCGCCGCTGGAAATGGCCGCGGCCGGCGTGCGCGTCGTCACCAACCGCTTCGCCACCAAGGACCTGTCGCGCCTGACCCCGGCCATCCTGTCGGTCGACACCACGCCGCAGGCCGTGGCCGATGGCCTGACGCAGGCCTGGGCCATGGGGCCGGCCGGCGACGCCGAACGCCATTTCGACCTGTCGGCGCTGGGCGTCCCGCTGTCGCAGGTGATCGACCGCCTGTCGACCGACCTGCGGACGGGGCAGGGCAGGGGCTGACCCGATGCAGCGCACCGTCCTACTGCACATCGGCGCCCCCAAATCGGGCTCGACCTTCCTGCAACGCGCGCTGATCGCCGGGCAAGACCGCCTGCGCGCCCGCGGCATCGACTATCCGCACCCCGGCACCGGCCACCCCGGCAATGCGGGCGGCATCGGCGCCTTCACCCCCGAAGCCTTCGATTCGCTGTTTGCCGATGGCGTCCACACCGTCATCCTGTCGCACGAAGACCTGTTCGCCACCGAACGCGAGGCGCTTCCGCTGGCCCTCTGGGCCCAGGACACGGGCGTCACGGTGCGGCGCCTGTGTTTCCTGCGGCCCTGGTCGGAATTCTGCCTGGGCGATTTCTCGCAGGTGCTGAAGCAGAACCTCGAGACGTTTCTGGAATGCCGCCGCGCCTTTGACGGGCTAACGTTCGAGCAACTGGCCGCCCGCCGTGCGCAGAAGGTGGATGCCGCGGCGATCTTCCTGCGCTGGGCGCGCGTGCTGCCGATGCCGCCGCTGACACTGGCGCCGCACAGGGCCATACCCGAAACGATGGAAGGCCTGCTGGGCCATCCGGGGCTGGACTGGCAGGTGCCACGCCACCTGTCGAACCCCTCGCTGCGGCTGGCGGATGCCGAAGCGCTGGCCGCGATGATCGACGACCCCGCGATCCCGCCCGACACCGTGCGCGCGGCCTTCCACGCCGCGCTGGCCCGCACCGGCGACCCCGACCCCGCCCGCACGCCTGATCGCATGGCGCGGATCGAAGACCTGTTCGCGCCCCAGAACCGCGCGCTGATGGCCCTCTACGGCTTCGACAACCGCCCGCCGCCCGACTGAAGCCGCCCCACCGAAGCCGCCCCACTGAAGTCGCCCGACTGAAGCCGCCCGACCGAAGCCGCCCGACTAAAGCCGCCCGATCAGCGCCGCGAACCACAGCGCCAGGGTCGAGGCGCGGGTCTGCCGGTACAACTGCAACGCCCGCAGCCGCCGCAGGCGGCCCGGGACACCGCGATGCCGGCGCATCTCTTGCCAGGCGTCGAACACCGCCCGCGCCTCGGGGGCCAGCCAGGGCCGCGCAGCCTGCAGCGCCGTCGCGTTCACATCGTTCCAGTCGCGGAACGTGCCCGCCACCACCTGCAAAAGCCGCCGCGCCTTGGCCAGCCCGCTGTCGTTCGCACCGATGGCATTGGCGGTGTGCTGCCGGTACAGGATCGTCGGGCGGTCATCATGCACCACCATCCCCCCCGCCCCGGTGACCAGAAGATAGGCCCACCAGTCATGCACCACAAAGCCCGGGCAGCCGCGCGCCGCACGGGCCAGCAGTTCGCCGCCCGCGGGGTTCAGCAGCATGGTGTTGCCCGCGGCAATGTTCTGCACCAGCGCGTTGCGGAACGACGGCGGCCGCGGCCGCGCCGCCGACAGCCTGCGCCCCGTCAGATCGGGCGCGGTGATGAAGCTGCGGCTGCAGAAGATGGCCGGAACCCCGGCCGGAACGGACGCCAGCGCCCGCATCCCGCGCGACAGCCGGTCCGGCAGCCAGACATCGTCCTGGTCGGCAAAGGCCAGCCAGCCGGGGGCTTCGGGCAGCGCCCGCAGCATGGCCAGATAGTTGGCCGCGTGCCCGCGGCCCGGCCCGGCAACAACCTGCACCTGCTTCGAGGGACGCCCGGCCGAAAACCGCGCCAGCACGGCAAGGCTCTCGTCCGTCGACCCGTCGTCCGACGCGACCAGCCGCCAGTCCGCGTGGTCCTGCGCGGCAAAGCTGTCCAGTTGCGCGCCCAGATGCGCCGCCCCGTTGTAGACGCCCATCAGGATGGTGACGCGGCCCGCGCCCGACACCGTGCCCTAGCCCCGGTGCAAGCCCGACAGCAGCGCATGCAGATTCGCGCCATAGCGCGTCTTGCCATAGCGCGCGGCCGCCTCGGCCACCGCCTCGCGCCCGATCCAGCCCGCAGCAAAGGCGATCTCCTCGGGACAGCCGGTCTGCAGGCCCTGCCGCTCTTCCAGGGTGCGCACGAAGTTCCCGGCATCCAGCAGGCTGCCATGCGTTCCGGTGTCCAGCCAGGCATAGCCGCGCCCCATGCGCTGCACGTCCAGGCCCCCTTCCTGCAGATAGGTCTGCAACAGGTCGGCAATCTCCAGTTCGCCCCTCGGTGAAGGCTGCACCCGCGCCGCCCGTGCCGGGGCCGTGCCGTCCAGGAAATACAGCCCTGTCACGGCATAGCTCGACGGCGGCACCGCGGGCTTTTCGACGATCTCGGTCACCCGGTCACCGTCAAAGGCCACCACGCCGTACCGCTCGGGATCGGCCACGTGATAGGCAAACACCGTGCCCCCTGCCGGCCGCGCATCGGCCGCGGCCATCAACTGCGGCAGGCCATGCCCGAAGAAGATGTTGTCGCCCAGCACCATGGCCGATGGCGCGCCGTCCAGAAACGCCTCGGCCAGCGTATAGGCCTGCGCCAGCCCCGCCGGGCGATCCTGCACGATCCAGGTGAACGACAGCCCCCAGCGCGCGCCGTCGCCCATCAGCCGCATGAACTGCGCCTGATCCTGCGGGGTGGTGATCACGGCAATCTCGCGGATGCCCGCCAGCATCAGCACCGACAGCGGGTAGTAGATCATCGGCTTGTCATAGACCGGCAGCAACTGCTTCGAGACCGCCTCGGTGATGGGATACAGGCGCGTGCCCGATCCGCCTGCCAGAATGATCCCCTTGCGTCCCGTCATGCTGCACCCTTGTCCTGCTGCGGCGCCTGCTTACAGGCCCGCGCGCGCCCCGGCAACGCCCCCGGCCGGCCGTTCCCCGGGCGAACCGGGCACCCCGCCCTCGGGCTTCGCGGGGGCTGACGCCCCCTTGAAGCCCTGCGGCGCGGCCCGGCCGGGGGGCAAGCCCCCCGGACCCCCCATCCGGAACCCAGCCGAGCGTGTGCTCCCGGATCAGCCCGCGGGCAAGCGGGCTGCCGGGACGGTCCTGCGGCGCAGGTGCCCGGGCATTCCCGCCGAAACGCCGCGGCGCTCCGCGGGCGCCCCTATCCTTCCCGGCATCAGCCCCGCGCGGCGCCACCCCGCTGGCCGCCATGCCCACGCCTGGCGCGACAGCGCCCCGCGGGCGGGTGGGGGCCCGGGTGCGGGGGTGCAAGGGGGCCTCCGGCCCCCTTGCCGGGCCGCGCCGCAGGCCGTCGAGGGGGCGCCCCCCCCCGCGAAGGCCGAGGGCGGGTCAGCCGGGTCCCGTTCCGGCGAAACCAGCGCGCCGGGGGCCCGCCGGCCGCACCCGATGCCCCGTCCTGCCGCGCCGCGGGTGGCGCAGTCACGCCCACTGGAAGTCGTCCACCCCCAGCGCGCCGACCGCCAGTCCTGCCAGAAACACCACATGGCCACCGTACCGGACCTCGACGCCCGACACCCCGTCAACCACGGCCGCCGCAATCGACAGCAAGGCGAACTTGGCCGCGGGCGACGCACCGGGCACCGGCGCCATCACCAGATGGTCCTCGCCGTCGCGGAAATCCGCCACCACGTCGCGCAGGCCGTCGCCCATGCCGTTGAACACGAACGCATCCGCCCCAAGCCCGCCCGCCAGCCGGTCGGCCCCCGGCCCGCCGGTCAGCCGGTCGGCGCCAAGGCCACCCCACAGCCAGTCGTTCCCCGGGCCACCGCCCAGCGCGTCGTCCCCCGCGCCGCCGTCCACGCTGTCATTCTCGGTGCCCGCCCCGACCGTGTCATTGCCCGCGCCGCAGTCTATCGAGTCGTCCCCGGTGCCGCCGCCAATCATGTCGGCGCCGTCGCCCGCGGTGATGGTGTCAGTGTTGTAGCTCCCGGCCAGCTGGTCATCGCCGGTGCCGCCGTCCAGCCGGTCATTTCCCCAGCCGCCGCTCAGGTTGTCGTCCCCCGCGCCGCCCGCCAGCGTATCGATCCCGATGCCGCCGCCCATCGTGTCGTCGCCATCGCCGCCCGACAGGCTGTCATCGCCCAGCCCGCCGCCCAGCATGTCGTTGCCCGCGCCGCCCTCCACCACATCATCGCCGTCCTCGGCAGGCAGGTTGTCGTGGCCGTCGCCGCCCAGCAGCGTGTCGTTGCCGTCACCGCCCTTGACCGAGTCGTCCCCCATGCCGCCGTCCAGCCAGTCGTTCCCCTCCGCACCGTCAACCCAGTCGTCCCCGGCCATGCCCGACAACCGGTTGTCCGCGGCATCGCCGACCAGCCGGTCGCCGAAGGCCGATCCCTCGATCACCTCGATCCCCGACAGCACGTCCCCCGCCGCCGCGCCGCCCGCCAGGCCAAGGCCCAGGTCCAGCACCACGCCCGCCACGGCATCGGCATAGCCCAGCGTGTCGACCCCCTCGCCCCCGGTCATCACATCGGCCCCGTCGCCCCCCGACAAGCGGTCATCGCCCGCCCCGCCGTCCAGCGTGTCGGGCCCGATGCCGCCCGACAGCACATCGTTCCCGTCACTGCCCGCCAGCCGGTCGGGTCCTTCGCCGCCCAGCAGCGTGTCATTTCCCAGCCCGCCGTCCAGCGCGTCGGTCCCGCCGCGCCCGTCGATCAGGTCGTTGCCGGCGCCGCCGGACATGCGCTCTCCGGCGGCCGCTCCGGCCAGCGTGTCGGCAAACCGGCTGCCGGTGAACCCCTCCACACCGTCAAAGCTGTCCCCCTCGGCCTCGCCCGTCGACAGGCCAGGCGCCGCAAGGTCCAGCCGCAGCCCGCCGCCTGCCGCCGCATAGCTGACCCAGTCGATCCCCGCGCCGCCCATGTGCCGGTCGGCCCCCGCCCCGCCCGCAAAGGTATCGTTGCCGCCGCCGCCATCCAGCGTGTCATCGCCATCCCCCGCAGCCAGCGTGTCGGCCCCGGCAGTGCCTGCGCGCACCACGCCGGAAGGCGGCACGTCATTGCCCAGATGCACCCGCGTCACCGGCAGCAACGACAGCGCCTGCACCTGCGCCGCCGTCAACGGCGTGCCCGCGGCCGTGCGGATGTCCAGTTCCTCGTCTCCGAACCGCAGCACGGCGCCGGTTGCCGTGCTGGTCACCGCAATCTGCCCGACGTTCCGCAACCCGCCCCATTGCGACAGGTCGATGCGGTCCTGCGCCGGGTCGAAGTCCAGGATCACATCCCGCACGCCGTCATCCCACATCACGAACAGGTCGGCGCCGGTGCCGCCGCGCAGCACATCGGCACCGTCACCGTCGATCAGGATGTCGTCCCCCGCGCCGCCCTCGATGGTGCCCGCCCCGTCACGCCGCCACAGAAGGTCTGCCCCGCTGCCGCCCGTGGTGCTTGTCCCGGTTGCCGCCACCACGGAACCGATCCCCGCCAGGTCCAGCCGCAGCACCGTCAGCCCCGCCTCGGCGCCCGAGGCCACGATCACCTGGACCTCGCTGCCCACGCGCACCATCTCGATGGCCGAAATGTCGGCCAGCCCAGTGGCCGCCGTGTCGGCCAGCGAGGACAGGTGCACGAACCGGCCCTTGGGGCACAGCAGGAACAGGGAAATCCCGCCATCGGCCCCGGCTGCCGCCACGAACACCCGCCCGTCCACCGCCAGCGCATCCAGCGCCGTCACCGCGTCAAACCGGGTGTTCAGGTCATCCATCACCTGATCGGTGGCCGCCATCTGGCCGTCGGCCCCCACCCGGAACGCCGTCAGCGACGAGGACCCCGCCGCCGCGGCAATGACAAAGGTCTCGCCCCCCGCCGTCACGCTGCGCAGCGCGCTGATCCCGGCAACCGGCACGCCCTCGGCCACACCCTGCCGGTCCACCGCCGCCAGTGTGCCGGTGGCCGACAGGCGCCACACCTGAAGCGCATGCTCGGTGGCCGATCCGGCCACCACAAAGGTGCTGCCCCCCACGATCACCGACGCCAGCGCCGAAATGCCGCCCGCCGCCAGCGCCGCGCTGTCGTTCACCGTTGCGCGCAGCGTCAGGCTGTTGTCGGCCGCCATCTGCCACACGGCCAGTCCCTGACCGGCCGGGCGCGCCGCCACCAGAAACGCGCTTCCGCCCGCCAGGGTGGCCAGAAGCTCCACCGCCTGCGGCGCCGACAGGTTCGACCCCGACAGATACGTGGTCACCGAGGCCGCCCCCCCCGTAGCCCGCGCCATGCCCAGGGCATCCGCCAGCACCGACCCGGCCACGCCATCCACGGTCAGTGCTAGGCGCGCGCTGCCGTGTACGGACAGGCCGGTCTCGGCTCCGGTCCCGCCATCCGCAAGGCTGCGCGTCACCGTCTCGCGCGTGACATGGTTCAGGACTGTGACGAAGGGCGACGCGGCTGTCCCCCCCGCCCCAATCTCGATCTGCCCCGCCGGAACCCCGAAGCGCTGTCCCGTCACGGTCCCGACAAGGTCGAGCCGCTGCATGGCCACACACCCACCCACCACCTGCACCGGGGCATCCTGCCGCCGCAGGGGTCTGCCGGGGTGTCGCACCTGTGGCGGAACCGCGACAAATGCCGCAGGTTGTCGCGGCTGCTTGTCGGCCGCAACACCGGTCATGCCCGCCTTCAACCGCGCCGCACGGCCGGGCGCAAGCCTCTCAGCCCAGCGCCAGCCGCGCCGCCAGCACCAGCATCAGCATCCCCACGCCCGCATCCAGCCAGCGCCACGCCACGGCGCTGGCAAAGAACGGCGCCAGCGCCCGCGCCCCGAACCCCAGCGTTCCGAAGAACACACCCGAGGCCGCCATCGCCCCGCCCGCATACCAGGCCTCGAACGGCGCCTGCTGCGCCGCCAGCCCGCCGATCAGCACCAGCGTGTCCAGATACACATGCGGATTGGCCCAGGTGAACAAAAGGCACGCCGCCAGCGCCCGGCCCAGCGGCACCGCATCGCCCCCGCCCGCCGCCAGCGCCCCGCCGCCCCGCCACGCCGCCCGCAGCCGCAGCAACCCATAGCCCACCAGAAACGCCACCCCCGCCCACAGCGCCGCCGCAGGCAGCCACGGCACCCGCGCCGCCACCGCCCCGAACCCTGCCACACCGGCTGCGATCAGCACCGCATCCGACAGCGCACACACCGCCACCACCCACCCCACATGCTCGCGCCGCAACCCCTGCCGCAGCACGAAGGCATTCTGCGCGCCAATCGCCGCGATCAGCGAAATCCCCGTCAGAAACCCCGTCACCGCCGCGCCGAACATGCCCGCCCCCTGCCGTTGCCGCTTGACCTGCCACGGTCGAAACGTTCAATCGAGTGAAATCGCCTAATCCGGATGAAGCGCTGCTAATGCTCGACCCCCATCACCTCGCCGCCCTTGCCGCCGTCCACCGCCGCGGGTCGTTCGACCTGGCCGCGGCGCAACTGGGCGTCACGCCTTCGGCCGTCTCGCAGCGCATCAAGGCGCTCGAGGAACGCATCGGCACGCTTCTGGTCATCCGCGGCCAGCCCAACCGGGCCACCGACGCGGGCCTCCGCCTGATCCGCCATCATGATGATGTGGCGCTGCTCGAGGCCGCGCTTGCGCAGGACCTGCCGCGCGTGTCCGAAGGTCCGCCCGCCATCCGCATTGCGGTCAACGCCGACAGTCTGGCCACCTGGTTCCTGCCGGCGCTTGCCGCCGCGCAGGATACGCAGGGGGGCCCGATGTGGGATCTGGTGATCGACGATCAGGACTGGTCCGAGGCATGGCTGCGGCGCGGAGAGGTGGCCGCCGCCGTGACCGGCAGCGCAGGCCCGGTGCAGGGTTGCGATACCATGGCCCTTGGTGCGCAGCGGTTCCGCGCCGCGGCAAGCCCCGCGTTCGTTTCCCGGTGGTTCCCGGACGGGGTGAACGCCGCCAGCCTCTCGCAGGCCCCGTCTCTGGTGTTTTCCGACAAGGACCTGCTTCAGCGCCTCTGGATGGAACGGCTGACCGGACGCCGCATCGCGCCCCCGCTGCACCGGATCGCATCGCCCGAAGGGTTCGTGGCCGCAACACTGCTCGGGATCGGCTGGTGCATGAACGTCGAACCGCTGGTCCGCGACCATCTTGCCGCCGGGCGGCTGGTCGAACTGGTGCCCGACACGCCGCTGGACGTGCCGCTGTTCTGGCAGGTGGCCCGGATCGCCGCCCCGGCGGTTGCGCCGCTGACACGGGCAATCCGCGCCGCGGCGGGCGCCGCGCTGGTGCCCCAAATGCCTAATCGTGAACGCGCGCCAGCAACCTATTGATTTCGTTGAAACAGCCTTCATGTCCCACCGTGGGACACGCGCTGTCCCACGTCAGCCAAGCGCCGCCGCCACATCCTCGGGCACGTCGAAATTGGCCGTCACCGCCTGCACGTCGTCGTCCTCTTCCAGCACCTCGATCAGCTTCATCAGCTTGGTCGCGGTCTCAAGGTCCACGTTGGTGCGGTTCTGCGGGCGCCAGACCATCTTCGATTCGGTCGAGTCCCCCAGCACCTTCTCCAGCGCATCCGACACGTCGGACAGGTTCTCGAAGGCGCAGTACACCCAGTGGCCGTCCTCGTCGGATTCCACGTCATCCGCCCCGGCCTCGATCGCCGCCATCATCACCGTGTCGGCATCGCCCGCCTCTGCGGGATAGGTGATCTCGCCCACCCGGTCGAACATGAAGCTGACCGAACCCGTGGTGCCCAGGTTTCCGCCGTACTTGGTGAAGTACGACCGCACGTTGCTGGCGGTGCGGTTGACGTTGTCGGTCATGGTCTCGACAATGACCGCAATGCCGTTCGGCCCGTAGCCCTCGTAGCGGATTTCGGTATAGTCCGCCGCATCGCTGGTCTGTGACTTCTTGATCGCCCGCTCGATCACGTCCTTCGGCATCGAGGCGGCCTTGGCCGCCTTCACCGCCAGACGCAGGCGGGCGTTGTGGTCGGGGTCGGGGTCGCCCAGTTTGGCCGCGACGGTGATCTCCTTCGACAGCTTGGAAAACATCTTCGACCGCTGGGCGTCCTGCTTGCCCTTGCGATGCTGGATGTTGGCCCATTTGGAATGGCCTGCCATGTCCCCGTCTCCGTCCCGCCGCGTGAATGACGGCGGTGCTTACACCGCCACCCGCGCCGCCCGCAACCCCGCCGGTACGGCCGCAGTCAGAACGGAAAAAAGAACGGGATGATCACGCCCATCGCGAACACCATGATGATGTTCAGCGGAATCCCGATGCGGAAATAATCCGAAAACTTGTAGCCCCCCGGCCCGTAGACCAGCGTGTTGGTCTGGTACCCGATGGGTGTGGCAAAGGCCGCCGAGGCCGCGAACATCACCGCCACCACCAGCGGCACCGGGTCCACCCCGATCTGCCGCGCAAGGCCGATGACGATGGGCGTCATGATGACCGCGACAGCATTGTTCGAGATCACCTCGGTCAGGAACGACGTCAGCGCATAGATGATCATGATCAGGATGATGGGCGAAATGCCCACCAGCGACGGCGCCATCATGGTGACGATGCGCTCGACGGCGCCGGAATGCTCCAGCCCGCCGCCCACCGCCAGCATCCCGAAAATCAGCCCCATCAGGCGGCCGTCCACGGCCGAGAACGCCTCGTCGGCGTCGATGCAGCCGGTCAGCAGCACGATGGCCACGCCCAGGAAGGCCAGCACCAGGATCGGTGCCACGTCGAAGGACGACAGCACCACCACCCCTGCCAGCACCGCCGCGGCAATCGGCGCGTGGCTGCGCCGATAGGCGCGCACCGATGGCTGGGCAATGTCGGTCACATCCAGATCGGCGGCCAGGCGCTGGATATCCTCGGGCGAGCCTTCCAGCAGCAGGGTGTCGCCCACCGCCACCTCGATCTCGTCAATCTTGCCGCCCAGGTTGGTGTCACGGCGGTGCACGGCCAGCGGATAGACGCCATAGCGGCGGCGCAGGCGCAGTTCGCCCAGGGTGCGCCCCACCATCTTGCAGCCCGGCTGGATCAGCACTTCGACCGTGGTGGTGGCCACCGATGACAGCTTGTCGACGTCGTGTTCCACCGCCTTGCCGGCCTGCATCCCCAGGATTTCCGACATGGGCGAGCGCAGCACCACCCGGTCGCCCGCCTGCAGCACCACATCCTGCATGTCGCGCCGCAGCGACGCGTCGCCGCGCAGCACGTCGATCACCCGGATGCTGTCGCGCTTGAACAGCGCCACCATGTTCACGTTCTGCCCGATCAGCGCGCTGCCCTCGGGCACAGCGACCTCGGTAAAAAACTTCATCCGGCTCTTGTCGGACATCATCGCCGACATGCTGGCGCGCTCGGGCAGCAGACGGTGGCCGACCAGCGCGATGTAGGTCAGGCCAATCGCGGCGCAGCACAGGCCCACCTGCGTGATGGTGAAAATGCCGAAATGCGGCAGCCCGTTCTGCACCGCAACGCCGTCCACCAGCAGGTTCGTCGATGTGCCGATCAGGGTCAGCGTGCCGCCCAGAATGGTCATGTACGACAGCGGGATCATCAGCTTGGACGGCGCGATCTTGATCGCCTTGGCCAGCCGCATGAACACCGGAATCATCACCACGACCAGCGGGGTGTTGTTCATGAAACCCGACAGGCCGGTGACGCCGACGCCAATGGAGGCCAGGCCCACCTTCGGCGACTTCTCGACCCGGCGCAGCGCGATCTGGGTGATCCAGTCCAGCGCCCCTGTGCGCACCAGCGCGCCCACGATCACGAACATGAAGGCAATGGTCCAAGGCGCCGCGTTCGACAATGCCTTCGTCGCCTCGGGGATCGGCAGGATGCCCAGCACCAGCATGGTCGCGGCGCCGCCGATGGCGGTCACCTCGGGCGGGAAATCCTCGCGGACAAACAGCACAAACATCAGGAACAGGATGGCCAGCGCCACCCAAGGCTGCAGTTCCGCAGGCAGAGCCAATCCGAACATCCGGTTTCCCCCAAAATCCTAGCGTCTTGGTAGAGATTATTTCGGGCTTGTCAAACCCTGCCGCGCGGCCTGTCGCGCGGCTGCACCAGGGCAAGGCCCAACAGCATGACGGCCAGCGCTGCCCAGACCCAGACGCTGAAAACCTCAGCCAACAGGACATAGGCCCACAGAACCCCGGTTCCGGTCACGATGTAGCCGGATTGCGCGGCAAACACCGCCCCGGCGCGGGATGCCAGCCAGACGTAGGCCGAATAGGCCACCGCATGCGCAACGGACGCAGCCACCAGCGCCCATTCCGAGCCGCTCCACGGGCCGGTCGGGTTCACCCATTGGCCGGTGGCCAGCGCCAGAGGTGCGGCAATCATGGCGCCCACCACCGAGACCAACGCCATCGCCTGCACGGCGCTCATCCCCGCGGTGCCGATGCGGGCCACCACGTTGCTTTCCAGCGCATAGAACAGTGGCCCGATCATCGCCAACGGCAGGAAGGCGGCCATGGCCGGGTCGGGCAGGCTGGCCGCGGGCAGGGCGATCAGCGCCACGCCCACCAGTCCGCAGGCCAGCCCGATCAGCCGCCCGGCCTGCAGCCGGTCCATCCCCAGCGCGATGGCGATGGGGTAGGACATCATCGGTACCGTGCAGATGATGATCGACATGATCCCGGCAGGCAGCCGCGCCACCGACAGGTAGAAGGTGTAGTTCGGGATCACCGTGCCGATCATCGCGATCAGCGCCGCCCAGCCCAGCGCCCGCCGGCCCACGCGCACCGGCCCGGACAGGAACGCGACCGGCCCCAGCACCAGGGCGCCGATCACCAGTTGCCAGAAGATCAGCCCGAGGGGGCCGTGGCCTGTCGAAGCCGCGATCTTGCCCAGCGGCTGCGTGGCACCCCAGGCGCAGCCGGTGGCAACCAGGATGCCCGCATAAAGGACGCGGCTGTTCAGGGCCCGGCCTCCGCCAGCAGCCCGCCCTGCCGCACCGGCAGGACCCGCCGCGCATGGCCCGTCGCATCATCGGTTTCCACGAACACGCCCGACAGCGTTGCCGGGCCGTTTGCCGGTTCGAACCGCCCCTTGGGCATGCCGGTGACAAAGCGGCGCAAGGGCTCTTGCCGGTCCATGCCGATGACGCTGTTGTAGTCGCCGCACATGCCCGCGTCAGTCAGGTAGGCGGTGCCCGCCGTCAGCACCTGCGCATCCGCCGTGGGCACATGCGTGTGCGTGCCCACCACCAGACTGGCCCGCCCGTCGCACCAGTGCCCCATTCCCATCTTTTCCGACGTCGCCTCGGCATGGAAATCCAGCACCGTGGCCGCGACCAGCCCGCCCAGCGGATGCGCCTTCAGCACCGTCTCGACGGCCGAGAAGGGATCGTCGAAGGGCTGCTTCATGAACACCCGCCCCAGGGCCTGCAGCACCAGCACCTTCTTGCCGCCGGCGGTGGCAAACACGCGGAACCCCTTGCCTGGCGCCTGCTTGGCAATGTTCAGCGGGCGGATGATGCGCGGCTCGCTGTCGATGAAGGACAGCATGTCCTTCTGGTCGAAGGCATGGTCGCCCAGCGTGATGCAATCGGCCCCGGCCGCCAGCAGCGCCTTGGCGTGGTCGGGCGTCAGCCCCGCGCCGGAACTGGCGTTTTCGCCATTCACCACCACAAAATCCAAGGCCCAGTCGGCACGCAGCTTCAGCAGCCGCTCTGCCACCGCCGTCCGGCCCGCCCGGCCCACCACATCGCCCAGAAAGAGGAGTCGCATGGCTTCCGAATATGCGGCGAGGCAGGGGGCAGCAAGCCCCGGAAACGCTCAGCGCCCCGCCAGATCGGGAAACAGCCCCGCCAGTCCGTCAGCGGTGGCCGCACACAGGCCCCGCTCGGTGATCAGCCCCGTCACCAGCCGGGCCGGCGTCACGTCGAAGGCAGGGTTGAAGGCGGGGGTCGCCGCGGGGCTGATCCGCACCTTTGTCACGCCGTCCGCACCCAGCCCCTGCACGAAGGTCACCTCCTCGGGCGACCGCGCCTCGATCGGAATTTCGGCCAGCCCGTCGCGGATGCGCCAGTCGATGGTGGGCGAGGGCAGCGCCGCCCAGAAGGGCACGCCGGTGTCATGTGCCGCCAGCGCCTTCAGGTAGGTGCCGATCTTGTTGGCCACATCCCCGGTTGCCGTGGTGCGGTCAGTGCCGACAATGACGATGTCGACCTCGCCCCGCTGCATCAGGTGCCCGCCTGCATTGTCGACGATCAGCGTGTGCGGCACCCCCGCCCCGGCCAGTTCCCAGGCCGTCAGATGCGCCCCCTGGTTCCTTGGCCGCGTCTCGTCGACCCACACGTGCAGGTCGATGCCTTCCTCCTGCGCGCGGTAAACGGGCGCGGTGGCGGTGCCCCAGTCCACCGTCGCCAGCCACCCGGCGTTGCAATGCGTCAGCACGTTCACCCGCCCCTTGCGCGCGGCGATCTCTCGCAACAGGGCCAGCCCATGGTCGCCGATGGCCCGGTTGATCGCGGCATCCTCGTCGCACACCTGTTGCGCGCGCAGGGCGGCCGCATCGGCGCGGGCCGAAGCGGGCAGGGGGGCAAGGCGCGCGCGCATGTCCTCCAGTGCCCAGCGCAGGTTCACCGCCGTGGGGCGGGTCGCCATCAGCAGGTCATGGGCCTGCAACAGCCCCGCGTCCGATGCATCCGCCCGCATCGCCAATGCCATGCCCCAGGCCGCCGTCGCCCCGATCAGCGGCGCCCCGCGCACCCACATGTCGCGGATGGCGGTCGCCGCGGCATCGGGCGTGTCCAGCGTCACCATCTCGAAGGCATGCGGCAGCCGCGTCTGGTCGATGACGCGGACCACCCCGTCTTCATCCCAGATGCTGCGGTAGTGGCGGTCGCCGACCTTCATGCGGGCCTCCGGGATTTGCAGGATTTGCAAGAGCCGGACATGCCCGGCCAAAGGGCGGTCTCCTTGCGGCCGGAACGGCCCGGCGTCCTGTCCGGCATCGCCACCTCCTGTGATGGCGCTGAGGATGGCCTTCGGTGCGCCTGCGTCAAGCCGTCATCAGCCGGTCGAACACCGCGCGCCGTTCGGGCAGCAGGCGCGCCAGCGCCGGGTCGGGGTCGATCACCGCGCGTGCCTTTCGCGGCAGCGACAGGACCGAGACATCCGCCCCCGCCGCCACCAGGGCCAGCCGCGCGGCGCCCGCAGGCCCGGCCAGATCTGCGCCCTCGGGCAGCGCCACCTGCGCGTCCAGCGCTGTCGCCAACAGCCGCATCCACAGGCCCGACCGCGTGCCCCCGCCCACGGCCAGAAACCGCACGGCCCTTGCCCCTGCCGCGCGCTGCGCCGCCACACAGTCGGCCATCTGCAGCGCCACGCCTTCCATCACCGCATACCCCATCAGCGCCGCATCCACCCCCGGATGCAGCCCGTCGATCCGCGCCTGCGCCGCCGGGCGGTTTGCCGGGGTGCGCAACCCGTTCAGGCAGGGCAGGAACACCGGCGCCGCGGCAATCCGGTCTGCGGCAGCCTCGGCCATGCCCGCCAGTTCGGCCGCCGTGCGCCCCGTCAGCCGCGCCGTCCAGTCCAGCGCGGCAGTGGCCGACATCACCACGCCCATCGACAGGAACGCCCCCGGCACCGCATGGGCCGAGGTGAGAATGGCCTTGTCGGGCCCCGGATGCCAGGCATCATCCACGATGCAGGCCACGCCCGAGGTGCCGATCGTCAGCACCGCATCGCCCGGCCTTGCCCCCCCGGCGCCCAGCGTGGACCCCATGTTGTCGCCGCATCCGGCGGCCACCGGCAGCCCCGCCCGCATTCCCCAGCGCACGGCCAGCGCAGGCCGCAGTCCCCCCGCCGAGGCCCAGGCGCGGGTCAGCGGCGGCAGATGCGCAGGATTCCAGCCCACCGCGGCGCACAGCGCGGGATCCCACTGGTCCGACGGGCAGTCCAGCAGCTGCGTGCCCCCGGCGTCGGTGGGTTCGGATGCCACCTCGCCGGTCAGGGCCAGCCGCACATAGTCTTTGGTCAGCAGCAGCATCCGCGCGCGGCCGAACACGTCGGGCTCATGCCGGGCCAGCCACATCAGCTTGGGCGCGGTGATGCCGGGGTCGGGGGTGCCGTTGGTGCGCTGCCCGATGTCGGGCACGCGTGCCAGCAGGTCGGCGCATTCCGCCAGCGCGCGCTGGTCGTTCCACAGCATCGCCGGGCGCAGGGGCCGCATGTCGGCCCCCAGGATCAGCGCCGACAGCATCTGCCCCGACAGCCCGATCCCCGCCACCGCGCCCATCAGCCCCGGATGCGCCGCCGCCAGTTCGTCCAGGCAGTCCCACACCGCGGCCACCCACAGGTCGGCATCCTGCTCGGACCATCCCACCCGGGGGATCGACACCGCCACCGGCCGCGCCGCCGACCCCACCACCCGCTCGGCATCCTCCAGCAGCACCGCCTTGATGCCCGAGGTGCCCAGGTCGATGCCGATGGTCAGCGTCACCGTGCCGCCTCCAGCAGGGCGCGCGCCGTGGCCTCGTCGGTGACAAAGGTATCGACCACGCCGCGTTTCAGGATCGCCCGGTTCACCGCCACCTTGTGCGGCCCCCCCGCGGCCAGGATCACGTTGCGGATGCCGCCAAGATCATCCAGCCCCATGCCGATGACGCGCTCGTTGATCGGATGGTCCAGCGGTTGCCCCTCGGCGTCCAGCACCACGCCCAGCACGTCACCCACGCCGCCCGCGGCAATCAGATCCTCCATCGCCACATCCGACGGCAACCCGTCGCGCATCAGCAGTGACCGCTTCGACAGGTCGCCCGCCGCCATAGCCAGCGCATCCACCCGGCGCAGCTTGTCCAGCACGGCGCGGAACACGTCCAGCTGCATGATCGTGTCGCGGCTTTCGCGGGAACCGGCGTACAGCGGCGCGGTGAAGTAGCTGTGCTGCGCCCCGCACAGGTCGGCCAGCCGCGTGGTGATCTCGAAACTGTTCAGGTCCGACCCCCGCGTCAGCCCGCCCATGACGGAAATCACCTCAAGATCCGGCCGTTCGATGGCCGCCATGAAGCGCGTGGCGATGTTCAGCGTGCCGCCCCAGGACATGCCGAAGGTGCGCACCGCCGGGTCCACCAGCACCTCGGACAGCAGGTGCCCCAATGCGGCGCCGACAATGGTCTGGATGTCGCGCGCCTCCATCGGCGATGGCGCCACATAGGCCTGCCGCAGCCCGAACCGCGCCCGCAACGCGGCCTCAAGCTCGGCACAGGCGGCAAAGGCCGTGTTGAAAGTGATCCGCACCAGCCCGCGCGACCGCGCATCCGCCAGCG
This sequence comes from uncultured Rhodobacterales bacterium, assembly GCA_964559535.1. Taxonomy (GTDB): domain Bacteria; phylum Pseudomonadota; class Alphaproteobacteria; order Rhodobacterales; family Rhodobacteraceae; genus CAZLIC01. The sequence continues at coordinate 3,917 of CAZLIC010000043.1, read as the reverse complement.
CCTTGTTCACCCGCAGCCGCGTGGCGCCCAGCTTGTCGGCCACCCGCTCCTGCGTCATCCCCTCCACGTAATAGGCCCAGGCCACCTGCGCCAGGAACCGCTCTTCGGTGTCGATCTGCGGCAGTTTCGGCGCGCGCGGCATGGTCACCCCTTACTTCACGGCCCCCATCGTCAGGCCGCGGACCAGATGCTTTGATGCCAGAAGCGCGAAGATCAAGACCGGAACCACGATCAGCGTCGCCGTGGCCATGATCTTGCCGTAGGGCACGTCGTAGCCTTCCATGAAGGTGATCGCCATGGCGGGCGCCGTCTTGGCCAGCTTGGGCGTCAGGATGTAGGCGAACAAGAGTTCGTTCCACGAGAAGATGAACGACAGGATCGACGATACGGCCACCCCTGGCATCGCCAAGGGCAGGCAGATCGACCGGAAGATGCGCCACTGCGACGCGCCTTCCAGCATCGCCGCCTCGTCCAGCTCATAGGGGATGGACCGGAACTGGTCGGTGCAGATCCAGATCACGATCGGCAGGGTGAAGGTCAGGTACATCAGGATCAGCGCCAGATGCGTGTCGCGCAGGCCCAGTTCGCGGCTGATCATGAACACCGGAAAGGCCAGCACCACCGGGCTGACAAAGCGGTTGGTAATGAACCAGAACCACAGGTCGGTCTTGCCACGGAATTCGAACCGCGCCAAGGCATAGGCCGCGGGCGCGCCCAGCCCGATGGCCAGCGCCGTGGTGCAGACCGACACGATGATCGAGTTGACCAGCGCCGCGCCAACCTTGTCGACGAACAGCACCTCCCAATAGTTCGCCAGGGTGGGGGCGAACCACCAGACGGGCGGCGATTCCAGCGCCACCACCTGCGTCTTCAGGCTGGTGGTGACCATCCAGTAGAACGGGAACACGCAGAAGGCGCAGATCGCCAGCAGAAGCAGGCCCTCGGCCCACAGGCTGCGGCGTTGCACGGGCGCGGCCATGTCAGCGCACCTCCTTGTAGAAGAACCGGATGTACAGCCGCGCCAGAACAATGGTGATGGCCAGCATGATGACCGACTGCGCCGCGGCGGTGCCGATGTCGAACTGCCGGTTGCCCACCCGCTCGATCAGGATGGCGATGAACTCTGTGGCGCTGCCGGGGCCCCCGCGCGTCATGGTGAAGGCCACGTCGAACAGCTTCAGCGTGTCGGCGGTGCGCAGGATCAGGATGGCGACCAGCGAGGGGATCAGGTACGGCAGTTGCACGTGGCGCAACAGCACCCAGTTGGATTTCGTCTCCAGCTTGGCCGCTTCCTCGATCTCGGGCGGCACGGTGGACAGCCCGGCCAGCAGCACCAGCGTGACAAAGGGGGTCCACTGCCAGATGTCGGCCAGAACGATGCCGATGAATGCATTTGTCGGGTCGCCGATGAAATTGATCGGCTCGACGCCCAGCCAGCCCAGCATCTGGTTGATGACGCCGTACTTCTGGTTCAGCATCACCTGCGCCAGAAGGCCCACCACGGCATAGGTCGTGGCCATGGGCAGCACCAGGGACAGCCGCGTCAGCGTCTTGAACAGCGTCAGTCCGGGGCGGTGCAGCACCAGCGCAATCACCAGCCCCACGGCAATCTGCACCGGCACCGCCATGAAGAACAAGAGCGCCGTGCGGCCGATGGCCTGCCAGAACACCGGGTCGGTCAGCACCGACACATAGTTGTCGATGCCCACGAAGCGCGACTGCGCCAGCTTGGTCAGGTTGAAGTAATAGAAGCTTTTCCACACCGCATAGCCCAGCGGCACGATGCCGACGGCGGCCAGCGCGAACACCGCGGGGCCGATGAAGGCCAGAAGGGTGCGTCGGGACACGCGGGTGGTCATCGGGGGCTCCGCCGGGGAAAGACGGCCCCGGCCGCACGGGAACGGCCGGGGCCATTGGTTCAGGATCGGGCCGTGTTACTGGGCCAGCGGCTTCTTGCCGTCGTAGTAGCCGGCTTCCGCCAGCACGGCTTCCATCTTCTCGCCGATGTTCTTGGACCCCTCTTCGATGCTGACTTCACCCAGCATGATCTTGGTGCCCCATTCCTGCACGATCTCGGTGATCGCGGGCCATTCGGCAAACCGCGGACGGAACTCGGGCACGCCTTCCTGCCAGCTTTCGACCAGCGCGGGGATGTACTTGAACGTTTCGGCCAGCGCCGGGTCGGCATAGGCCGACTGGCGGGCCGGCACGCCGCCCAGTTCCAGGTACTGCCGCGCATTGGCCTTCGAGGTGGCCCACTGGATGAACAGCCAGCCTGCCGCCTGTTCGGCTTCGTCCGCCTGCGCCGCCACTGCCAGCGAGAAACCACCCAGCGCGGGCTTGCGGCCTGCAGGACCGGTCGGTTCGGGCGCAATCGCCACGCAATCGGCGATCTTCGACGTCTCGGGGCTCACCACGGTGGAATAGAAGGCCGACCATTCGGTGATCATCGCCACGTCGCCCTGGGCAAAGGCGTTCACCGTCTCGGAGTGGTCATAGGCAACAATGCCCTCGGGCATGAACTTCATCAGGTCCTGGCGGAACTGCAGGCCCGCCTGGCTTTCCGGCGAGTTCAGGTTCGACTTGAACTCGGCGTTCAGGAAACTGCCGCCGAAAGGCCACAGGAAGCGGGCAAAGCTGTCGGCCGACTGCGTCTCGTTGCGCTTGGACTGCAGGGCATAGGCATACTTGCCATCCTTCGTCAGCGCCGGGCCGTAGGTGTCCATCACCTCGGCCCAGGTCGCCGGCGGCTTGTCGAAACCGGCGGCTTCCAGCATGCACTTGTTGTAGAACAGAAGGCCCGAATAGTTGTCGAACGGCAGGCCGTAGTTCACCCCGTTCCACGACCCGAAGGCGTTCAGCACCAGCGGAAAGAAGTCCGCCATGTCCAGGTCGGGGTCGGCCAGCGCGGCGTTGCCGGTGAACGTCTCGGACGGCACCAGCCAGCCGTTTTCGGCAAAGTTGCCGATCCACACCAGGTCGATCAGCGCAATGTCCAGATCGCCACCTGCCACGAAGTCGCGCACCTGTTCGCCCAGCGCGTTTTCGTAGGGAACCGTGGTGATGTTCACCTTGATGCCGGTGGCCGCCTCGAAGTCGGGCAGCATCTTGATCGCGGCATTGTAGCCCGGACGGTCAAGGAACAGCACTTCCAGTTCGGTGCCCGCATAGGGCTTGGCCGCCTCTTCCAGCGACCATGCGTTGGCCTGGCCCGTCATGGCCCCCGCAGCCGCAACCGCCAGCGCAAGCGCGCTGGCCTGGGTCTTCCATCTCATCTGAACCTCCCTAGGGTTTCGACGTCTGCTATTGACAAGCAAATGTAACGCCGCAGATATAAATGTATCGAAGCGGCGCCGAGTCAACAGGGAAAATGACCTTGCGACAGGCAGAGGAGGGGTGAATGGCCGAGGTCAGGCTGGCGGGCGTGAACAAGTTCTATGGCGCGGCGCAGGCCCTGCATTCGGTCACGCTGGACATCGCCGATGGCGAGTTCTGCGTGTTCGTCGGCCCCTCGGGTTGCGGCAAGTCAACGCTGCTGCGCTCCATCGCGGGGCTTGAAGATGTGTCGGGCGGCGCCATCACCATCGGCGGGCGCGATGTCACGCAGCTTGCCCCCAGCGAGCGTGACGTGGCGATGGTGTTCCAGTCCTACGCGCTGTACCCGCACATGACGGTGCGCGAAAACATGGACTTCGGCATGAAGGTGAACAACTTTCCCGCCGCCGACCGCGCCCGCCGCATTGCCGAAGCCGCGCGGGTTCTGCAGCTGGAACCCTATCTGGACCGCAAGCCCGCGCACCTTTCGGGCGGCCAGCGCCAGCGCGTCGCCATCGGCCGGGCCATCGTGAAAAACCCCAAGGTCTTCCTGTTCGACGAACCGCTGTCGAACCTGGACGCCAAGCTGCGCGTGCAGATGC
>CAZLIC010000042.1:0-34810 GCA_964559535.1 uncultured Rhodobacterales bacterium | reverse complement strand
GAAATTACTTCATCGCCGCCGGCTATGGCTCAGTTTGAACGCGACAGGCTCTAGTAGATGTAGCGGATCTGTTCCGTCCAGTACCGCTCCATCCGGCGCAGGTGCATGTTGATGTCTTCCATCGCCGCGGCGCCGACGAAGCCGCGCTTGTCCAGCGCCTCGGCATGGCGGACGAAGAGGTCGGCCAGCATGGCGCGCACGCGCCGCCCCTTTTCGGTCAGCCTTACGCGCACCGAGCGACGGTCGATGTCGGACCGCTGGTGGTGCATGTAGCCCAGATCGACCAGTTTCTTCAGGTTGTAGCTGACGTTTGACCCCTGATAGTAGCCGCGCGACTTGAGTTCGCCCGCGGTCACCTCATTCTCGCCGATGTTGAAAAGGAGGAGCGCCTGCACCGGGTTCACCTCTTGCACGCCCAGGCGTTCGAATTCGTCCTTGATGACGTCCAGCAGAAGGCGGTGCAGACGTTCGACCAGCGCCAGGCATTCCAGATAGCCCGCCGTCAGCACCGGCCGCGTGCCGTCAAGAAGCTGCGAGTTTTGCTGCATGTACCGATCCCTTCCCTCCGGTCTGATTCGGAAGATTCGGCACAAAACCCAAACATCAGGTAAACGTCTGGCGAACATCCCGTGCGGTGGCGGCTTTTTCGGTGGCAAAGGCCGCAATCGCCGCAACTTGCGCGGCAAACCGTTCGGGTGCTGGGCGCAGGCCCATCAGCCAGGCGGCCAGGTCGACGTCGTTTTCTTCCAGGAGCTCGGCAAAAGCCGCCAGCCTGGCCGCATCCATATCGGGCAGCATGGCATCGGCCCAGGGTCCCAGCATCAGGTCGGCCTCGCGCGTGCCGCGCCGCCATGCCCGCATTGCCAGCCGCTTGCGCTGTGTATCCATCACAAGTCCCCGCCTTGCACCGCGTGCACCCCAAGCCTAGAAGGGCGCGACTTGCAAGGGAACCCCCACCATGGCCTTCCTCTCGGACACTTTGGCGCGTGTGAAACCTTCGGCGACCATTGCCGTCACCAACAAGGCGCGCGAATTGGCCGCCGCCGGGCGCAACGTGATCGGGCTGGGCGCGGGCGAGCCGGATTTCGACACGCCGCAGTTCATCAAGGACGCGGCGAAGACGGCCATCGACGAAGGCAAGACCAAGTACACCGCGGTGGACGGCATCCCCGAGCTGAAGAAGGCGATCTGCGACAAGTTCGCGCGGGAAAACGGGCTGGCCTACGTGCCCGCGCAGATCACCGTGGGCACCGGGGGCAAGCAGGTGCTGTACAACGCCCTGGTGGCCACGCTGAACCCGGGCGACGAGGTGGTGATTCCCGCGCCCTACTGGGTGTCCTACCCCGACATGGTGCTGCTGGCGGGCGGCACGCCGGTGTTCGTGCCCTGCGGGATCGAAAGCGAATTCAAGCTGACCCCGGCGGCGCTGGAGGCGGCGATCACGCCGAAGACGAAGTGGTTCATCTTCAACTCGCCGTCAAACCCCACTGGCGCGGCCTATTCGAAGGCGGAACTGAAGGCGCTGACCGACGTGCTGATGCGGCACCCGCAGGTCTGGGTGATGTCGGACGACATGTACGAACACCTGGTGTTCGACGGCTTCGAATTCGCCACGCCCGCGCAGGTGGAACCGGGCCTTTACGACCGCACGCTGACCTGCAATGGCGTGTCCAAGGCCTATGCGATGACCGGCTGGCGCATCGGCTATGCCGGGGGGCCTGCGCATCTGATCAAGGCGATGGGCACGGTGCAGTCGCAGTCGACCTCGAACCCGTCATCGGTCAGCCAGTATGCAGCACTTGCCGCGCTGACCGGGCCGCAGGATTTTCTGGGGCCCTTCCGGCAGGCGTTCCAGCGGCGGCGCAACCTTGTGGTGGACGGGCTGAACGCGTGCCCCGGAATCGTCTGCCCGAAGCCCGAGGGCGCCTTCTACGTGTACCCCGACATCTCGGGCTGCATCGGCAAGACCTCGGCCGGTGGCGCGCGCATCACCGATGACGAGGCGTTTGCGACGGCGCTGCTGGAAGAGGCGGGCGTGGCGGTGGTGTTCGGATCGGCCTTCGGGATCTCGCCGAACTTCCGCGTCAGCTATGCCACGTCGGACGCCGTGCTGGCCGATGCCTGCGCGCGTATCAGGGGGTTCTGCGAGGGGCTGCGTTAGGTTTTGTTGCGGGGCGCGCGCGGGTATCAGGAGGCGGTTGGGACATGTCGGGCGATCTTCCAGACTATTTCTTCCGCGTGCGCGAGAACGGCGCGATGGTGTTCCGGCTGGACGCCGAGAATCGCAACCGCCGGATCGAGATGGAGCAGATTGCCACCGTCAACGTGAAGAACGGCGAGATCCGGTCGCACGGCGACCGCAAGCTGAGCGAGGCCGACCTTGCCGAAATCCGCCGCTGGACGGCGGCGCGGCAGGCCACGCTGGCCGCGCGCGAGGTGGACGACATTTTGCGCACCGTCGACCATCTGAACCTGACGGCGCAGTGGGCGCAGTCGAAGGCCACGGACGCGCAGCTGGAGGCGGTGACGGATGCGCTGCTGATGGCCATGCATGACCTGCGGTCGGTGCTGGTGCGGCGCAAGGCGGATCGCGTCGACGGCTGAAAGCCGGTTTCCCTGCGTTGCGAAACCGGCGTAGGGTGCTGTCCATGTGGCGGTTGGTGGCGGCATGGATGGCGGCCTTCGCGGTGCCTGCGGCAGCGCAGGACTGCCGCATTGCGCTGCAGCTGGCCTTCGACGTGTCACGCTCGATCAGCCCGGCGGACTATCTGATCCAGCAACGGGGCCTGCTGGACGCGCTGGCCGACCCGGAAATCCGCGCGGCCTTCCTGCTGGGTGACCCGGTGGCGCTGTCGGTGTTCGAGTGGAGCGGACAGGGCCACCAGGAGGTGATCAGCGACTGGCGCATGATCCTGTCGGCGGCCGATCTGGACGCGGTGACGGCCGAGGTCGCCGCGCTGTCACCGCCCGAGTTGCGGTTGCTGACCGGACTGGGCCATGCGCTGAGCTTTGCCCATGCCCGCTTTGCCACCGCCCCGCCCTGTGACGAGCAGGTGCTGGACGTGTCGGGTGACGGGCGCAACAACGATGGCTATGGCCCCGCGGGTGCCTACAAGCGCGACGACTGGGGCGACATCCAGGTGAATGCGCTGGCCATCGGCGAGCACGAGATCGGGCTGGTCCCCTACTTTCACGCCGAACTGATCCGCGGGCGCGGCGCCTTTGTCGAGGTGGCCCCGTACCAGCGTGATTTTCCCAAGGCCATCCGCAAGAAGCTGCTGCGCGAATTGAAGGCGGCGGTGGTGGGCGGTGGCACCGCGGCCCCTTCCCCCCGGCCACGCTTGCCCCTATAGCCCCCGGCTGGACCGACCGGAGCGAACGATGCAGGGCAGCGCGAACCTTAACCTGATGATCAAGGCGGCACGCAAGGCCGGGCGCGCGCTGGTCAAGGACTTCCGCGAGGTCGAGAACCTGCAGGTCTCGGCCAAGGGGCCGGGCGATTTTGTCACCAAGGCCGACCGTGAGGCGGAGCGGATCATCAAGGAAGAGCTGATGGGCGGGCGCCCGTCCTATGGCTGGCTGGGCGAGGAAACCGGCGCGCAGGACGGCGAGGATCCGACGCGGCGCTGGATCGTCGATCCGCTGGACGGCACCACGAACTTTCTGCACGGCATGCCGCACTGGGCCGTTTCCATTGCGCTGGAGCACAAGGGCGAGATCGTCGCGGGCGTGGTGTTCGACCCGGCCAAGGACGAGATGTTCTTTGCCGAAAAGGGTCAGGGCGCCTGGCTGAACGACAACCGCCGCCTGCGCGTGTCGGGCCGCAAGGCGATGCACGAGGCGGTGTTTGCCACGGGTGTGCCCTTCGGTGCCAAGCGCACGCTGCCGCTGATGCTGCAGGATCTGGCCCGGCTGATGCCCGCCTGTGCGGGCGTGCGGCGATGGGGGGCAGCGGCGCTGGACCTGGCCTATGTGGCCGCCGGCCGGTTCGACGGATACTGGGAGCGCGAGATCAACGCATGGGACATGGCGGCGGGCATCGTGATCGTGCGCGAGGCGGGGGGGATGACCGGCGCCATCGGCACCGGCAGCCCGCTGGACACCGGCGGGGTGATTGCCGGCAACAGCGCGCTGTTCGCCGAGTTCGCGGGGCTGGTGCAGGGGGCGTGAAACGGTCTTGTGAAGGCCGGGGCTTGTGAAGGCCGGGGCTTGTGAAGGCGGGGCGGTTGCGGCAATGCTGCAACGCAGGATTTGCCAAGGGGGCCCGACATGACCGCATCCGTCCTTTCCGAACACATCTGGCGGGCCGAGGGCTCTGCGCGGCTGGCCAAGCAGGCCGTTCTTGTGGTGCTGGGCATCGCCGCGCTGGCGATTGCCGCGAAGATCAAGTTCCCGCTGCCGCCGTCGCCGGTTCCCGTGACGCTGGGCACCCTTGCCGTATTGTCGGTGGGTGCGGCCTATGGGCCGCGGCTGGGGCTGGTGACGGTCCTGGGCTACATGCTGGTGGGCGCGCTGGGGTTTGACGTGTTCGCCGGGTCTTCGGCGGAAAAGGCCGGGCTGGCCTACATGATGGGCGGCACCGGCGGCTATCTGGTGGGCTATGTGCTGGCCACGCTGGCGCTGGGCTGGGCGGCACGCGCGGGCTGGGACCGCAGCGTGCTGCGGATGGGCGCCGCCATGCTGGTGGGCAACGCGCTGATCTATGTGCCGGGCCTGCTGTGGCTGTCGGGCTTTGCCGAAAGCTGGGCGCAGACGCTGGACTGGGGCATCACGCCGTTCCTGGTGGGTGACGCGCTGAAGCTGGCGCTGGCCGCGGTGCTGTTCCCCGCACTGTGGAAGCTGGTGGGCAACGCCCGCGCCTGACGCCTGCGCAACGGCATGCCAAAGGCGCCCCGCGGGGCGCCTTTGTTGTTTTCTGCGATCGCTGCGGCTCAGCAGGGCGCCTCGTAGATCTGGCCATAGCTGTCGCGGTAGCGGCACATCTGGCGGCTGTTGTTCGATTCGTTCACCACGGCAGCGCCAACCACACCGACGCCGGCCCCCAGGATGGCCCCCTTGGCGCGGTCCTTATCAGACGACACGGCCGCCCCGATCAGGGCGCCCGCGGCGGCGGCCCCGACGGTTGTCTGCTCTTCCGGGGTACAGGCGGCCAGTGACAGGGCAAGGGCCGGGATCAGAAGGGAAATCTTGCGCATCTTTTGTCTTTCTCTGGTTGGTTGCTGCGCAGGTCGCGCCGTAAAGGGGCCGCGCCAGGCGGCAGAGGGGCGCGGCAGGATCAGGCCGCGCGTGCCGCCGCCACCGAGGCCTCCAGGATGTCCATCGCCTCGGCAAAATGGGCGTCGGGGATGGTGATGGGGGCCAGGAAGCGGATCACGTTGCCATAGACGCCGCAGGTCAGCAGGATCAGGCCGCGTTTCTGCGCCTCCATCCGCACCCGTCCGGTAAAGCCCGCATCGGGTTCATGCGTGCCGGGGTTGGCGAATTCCACCGCCACCATGAAGCCGGGGCCGCGGATGTCGATGATCTCGGGCGCGGTGGACCGGATTGCCTCCAGCCGCTGCTTCAGCCGCGAGCCGAGTTCGTTGGCCCGGGCGCAGAGGTCTTCCTCTTCGATCACGTCCAGCACGGCATGGGCCGCGGCAATGCCCAGCGGGTTGCCCGCGTAGGTGCCGCCCAGGCCGCCGGGGTTGGCCGCATCCATCAGGTCGGCGCGGCCCGTGACGGCGGCCAGCGGCAGCCCGCCCGCAAGGCCCTTGGCCATCGTCGTCAGGTCGGCCGCCACGCCATAGGCCTGCATGGCAAACAGGTTGCCGGTACGGGCAAAGCCGGTCTGCACCTCGTCGGCGATCAGCACGATGCCGTGGTCGTCGCACAGCTTGCGCAAGCCGCGCACCAGATCGGCGGGCGCCGGGTAGAACCCGCCCTCACCCTGCACGGGTTCAAAGATGATGGCGGCGACGCGGGCGGGGTCGAGGTCGGCCTTGAACAGCTTCTCCATGCCCTTCATCGCGTCGGCGGTGGAAATGCCGTGCGGCCCCATGGGGAAGGGCACATGGTACACATCGGGCATCATCGCGCCGAAGCCCTTCTTGTAGGGTTCGACCTTGCCGGTCAGCGACATGCCCATGAAAGTGCGGCCATGGAAGCCGCCGCCGAAGGCGATCACCGCGTTGCGCCCGGTGGCAATGCGGGCGATCTTCACCGCGTTCTCGCAGGCCTCGGCGCCGGTGGTGACGAAGATCGTCTTCTTGGCCCAGTCGCCCGGCACCTTGTCGTTCAGCCGTTCGGCCAGGCGAATGTAGTTTTCATAGGGCATCACCTGGTGGCAGGTGTGGGTGAATTTCGCCATCTGCGCCGTCACCGCCGCCATCACCTTGGGGTGGCAGTGGCCGGTGTTCACCACGGCAATGCCCGCGGCAAAGTCGATGTAGCGGTTGCCCTCGATGTCCCAGACCTCGGCGTTCAGGGCGCGGTCGGCGTAGATCTGCGTCATCATTCCCACACCGCGGGAAATGGCAGTGTCGCGGCGCTTGGCCACTTCGGCGTTCAGCATGGGTCCCTCCGTTTGCGGGCATTTTCAACGATCGGCGGCAGAGCCGCAAGCGGCGGGGCGCGGCTGGCGCCAAGCCATTGCACAAGCTGGATTTACCGGACATCGGCGCCACCGCGCGGCAAAGCCCGGCCCATTCGGCCCCCGGGCACCCGGCTGCGCCGCCTTCATGCACCGCGGTTTGCGAATCATCCATCCGCCAGCCGTTCCGCCGCCAGCCCCGCCTCTCCCTGCCCCGCGCGCGACAGCGCCCAGGCCGCGGGCAGCGCGCCGCGGGCGCGGCGCAGGTCCAGCCGCCAGGTGCCGCCCGGTGCCTGCCGCAGGTGCCAGCGCGTCTCGGCCCCCGCGGCACCGCCGTCACCGGGCGTCAGCACCAGCCCCACCGCCCCGGCGCCCGCCCCCTGCGTGGCCAGTTGCAGCCGCCGCATCGGCGTCAGGCCGGGCGGGCCGGGCATCTCGGCCACCACCAGCGGCACCACGCCGCTGCGCAGCGCCTCTTCCGCGGCCCACAAGATGTCCTCGGGCCGCCGCGGCAGGGCCAGGATCAGCCGACAGGGATCGGCCAGTGCCGCCAGACCCGCGGGGTTCGGCCGCTCGGCCTGCCAGCCGGGCATCAGCCACAGCACCGGCCCCTCGCAGCGCGCCATGACGAAGGCCGCCAGCGTGCGCCGCGCCGGCCCGCAGATCTCGTGCACCCGCCCGCGCGCCAGCGCAATGCCGCTGCCGGGCACCAGCGGCAGAAACGCCGGATCGTCGGGGGCGGCGGCGCGCGGCGGTGTGGCAAGGCGCAGGGTCATGCCGGAAGGATAGTTTGTTCACTTTGTGTTCTCAAGCCTTCCCGGCGCGATGCCGGCTTCTTTCTCACCCGCGGCCTCATCTTTGCACAAATACCCCGGGGTCCGGGGCAGAGCCCCGGGGCCACCGCAGGGACAACGCAAGCGGTCCCTGCAACCGGGGGGTCCGGGGGGCTTGTCCCCCGGCCCGGGCCGCTCCGCAGGACTTCAAGGCGGCGCAGCCGCCGCGAAGGCCGAGGGCGGGGTCTTTCCGGTTCGCCGTCCGGCAGGGGTCAGGCCGGCAGGGGTCAGGCCGGCAGGGGTCAGGCCGAAAGCAGGAACGACGACCGCACTGCGGCTTCGGCCGCGGTGGCCAGCGCCTTGCGGTCGGCGAAATCGGCCACGCGCAGGGGCGGATGGAAGGTCACCGTCACCGTCCCGTGCCGCGGCGCGGCCAGCATCCGCAACAGGTGCCCGGCAAATTCCATGTCGCCCCACCAGCCGTAGAACCGCGCGTCCTCGCCCGCGGGCGCCCGGTACAGCACCGTCACCGGCTGCACCTGCAGCCGGTCGCGCAGGCCATCGGCCAGGAAGGCCGCAAACAGGGTGGACTTGAAGGGCAGGATCCGCAGCGCGTCCGTGCTGGTGCCCTCGGGAAAGAACAGCAGCCGGTGCCCCGCGCGCAGCCGGTCGGCCAGCATCGCCTGCTGGGCCACCGCCTCGGAGCCCTTGCGCGAGATGAACAGCGTGCCCGTGGCGCGCGCCAGCCAGCCGATGCCGGTCCAGCCCTGCACCTCGGCCTTGGCGACAAAGTAGACCAGATCGCAGGCATTCAGCACGAAGATATCCAGCCACGAGCCATGGTTGGCCACGATGGCGCCGTCGCCCGGCATGGGCGTGCCGCGGCGGGCCAGCCGCAGGCCCATCAGGCGCAACGCGCTGCGGCAGACGAAGCGCGTGAGGCGGGGCGTCCAGGGACGCCGCGCGCCGTGCAGCAGCCGTTCCGGCAGGCGCGCCAGCAGCAGCAGCACAAGGCAGCCATAGGTGACCGCGCCGATCGCCAGCCCGCGCCACAGGATGCGCAGCCAGTCCGTCCCGCGCGGCCGCCAGGGCGCGGGGCGCGCGTCGCGCCAGTCGTTCATCCGGCGCTGCTCTTTCGGCGCACATAGAAGTCGCGGTGCCTGGCCGACATGCGGGCGGTATCCATGACCAGGCAGACATCGGTGGTGTTGAAGGCATGGTCCACCCAGGCCCCCTCGCCCACGAACCCGCCCAGCCGCAGGTAGGCCTTGATTAGCGCCGGCGTGGCCAGCATCGCCGCCTTGCGGTCAAGCCTTTCCAGGGGCATCAGGTTCATGTCGGCACGCGTGTCGCCACGGGCGCGCACGCGCAGCGCGGGCGGGGCCAGGTGGTGGTGGTGCAGCCAGGCCAGCGGCTGCGCCAGCGCCTGCACGTCGGTCCCGTGAAACGAGGCGGTGCCGAACAGCACCTCGATCCCGCGGTCCAGCACGTAGTCGGCCAGACCGTTCCACAACAGGTACATGGCCGATCCGCCCCGGTGGTCGGCATCGACGCAGGACCGGCCGAGTTCCAGCAACCTGCGCCCCGAGGCGCGCAGCGGCGTCAGGTCGTATTCGCCTTCCGAATAGAACTGCCCGGCAGGCCCCACCCTGTCGGAGGGTAGAAGACGGTAGACGCCCACGACATCGTCCAGCGTGGCCGGATCACGGCGGCGGTCGACCAGGATCAGGTGGTCGAACAGCGGGTCGAAGGCATCTATCTCCAGCTGCGCGTCATGGTCCACCAGCGGGCCGTCACCGCCCAGTTCCTGCACGAACACGCGGTACCGCAGCCGCTGCGCAGCCGCGAGGTCACGCCCGTCGCGCGCCAGCCGAAGATCGAGATGCGCCTCGTCCGTCTTCACCCTGCCCCCGTCACGGCCCTGTGTAAGCCCCATGTCGGCCCCATGTGGGCCCCGTCTTGGCCGACCGCCGCATGCGGAGCGAGGGATAGGGCGGGGTTGACACGAATGCAACGGCCTGCGCCAAGGCGCTGCGATGGTGCAATCACGGGTTGCGGTTCATCGTCAGGTTAGTACAGTTGTGTTCACGTTCCGAACACACGGGAAAGCAGGATGTACCGTCCGTCGATCACGACCTTTCCCGCATGTTCGAAATTGACCGTGATGCGGTTCCCAATGTTCGATTGCACCTGGCCCATGCCCCAGTCCGGCCTGCCGGGATGGGTGACCAGCATGCCCGGTTCCAGAACAGCGTTCATCGGTTGCTCCATCTGCGAGGCGGGCGGATGACAGGGCGGATCGACCTGACCGCCCTGATCGGCTCGCGCATCTGCCACGACCTTATCAGCCCGATCGGTGCCATCAGCAACGGGGTGGAACTCTTGATGATGTCGGGCGGCGGCGCGCGCGGCCCCGAAGTGGCGCTGATCGCCGAAAGCGTGTCGCATGCCACGGCGCGCATCCGCTTCTTCCGCATCGCCTTTGGCGCGGCCGGGCAGGATGCGCGGATCGGTCGGCCCGAGGTCAGCTCGATTCTGGCCGACCTGATGAACGGCACGCGGCTGAGCGTGGAATGGACCAGCCCCGCCGACATGGCCCGGCACGAGGTCAAGCTTGCGTTCCTGGCCATCATGTGCGGCGAGACGGCCATGCCGTTTGGCGGCCGGCTGCGTGTCGAGCGGGGCGAGGCGCGGTGGACCGTGAACGGCACCGCCCCGCGCATGAAGATCGACCCGGACCTGTGGGAAGTGCTGTCAAACCCCGGCAGCCAGCGCGAAATCACGCCAAGCGAGGTGCACTTCGCGCTTCTGGCCGAAGAGATTGCCCGGATGAACCGCCGCCTGTCGGTGGAGTTGCGCGAGGGCGAGGTGCGGATCGGGTTCTGACAGAAGGGTAGACCGGCCGGGGCCGACCCTGTGCCGCTCGGCAACAAGGTTCGCCCCGGTGACCAGGTCAAGTGGTCAGGCCCGGGCGAACCGCCGACGCAGCAGCGCCAGCCCGATGATGGCACCGGCCAGCAGCGGCAGCGACGCGGGTACCGGAACCGCGGGCATCGGCGGTGCGGCGGTGTGGGGGCCGGATTTGGCCAGCGTTGCCGCCGGACCGGAAGATTGCAACGTTTCCGTGAGCTTGTAGCCGATCTTGTCGATGCCCACGTAGTAGGCCTCGGGCCCGAATTCGAGCGTGATGCCCCGCCCGCCCTTCCACTTGCCCGCGACCACCAGACCGCTGGCCCCGGACACGGTGACCGTCCCGCTGTCGAACAGCAACTCGCCCCGCCCGTTGTAGATGCGGTACGAACTTTGCCGGTCGACCCCTTGCCAGGCGCCAAGCACGAAACCCTTGAGTGTTACCTTGACGCCCTTGACCGCGCGAAGTTCGATCCTTCCGGGAAGGCCGAGGTCGCCATAGGCAACACCGGAGATCGCGCTGTAGCCGGTGTCCCAGAAGCGCAAGGTGCCAAGGTTTCCGTCGTCATAGGTGGCGTTCAGTCGCGAGGTGTCGCCAAACCCCTGGACAATGGTCGCGCCGTTGGAACAGGGGGCCGCGCAGGCGCCGGCACCGAAATCGATCACCGCGGATTGCGCCGCGGTGGCGCAGAGCAACGCCGCGGCGGAAAGAAAATGATGAACTGCGCGCATGAGCAATCTCCCTTTCACTCAAACGTCATGAAGCATAGCGGCCGGCGGGCCTCAGATCAATGCTGTCGTCAGGGCCGTATCGTGCCGTCACCGGTGACGAGGTACTTGAAGCTGCACAGTTGCTCGGCCCCGACCGGCCCGCGCGCGTGCAGCTTGCCGGTGGCGATGCCGATTTCGGCGCCCATGCCGAATTCGCCGCCGTCGGCGAACTGGGTGGACGCGTTGCGCATCAGGATCGCGCTGTCCAGCCGTTCGAAGAACCGCGCGGCGGTGGCGTCGTTTTCGGTCAGGATGCTTTCGGTATGGCCCGACCCGTAGCGGCGGATATGGGCAATCGCCTCGTCCACGCCGTCCACCAGCCTGGCGGCGATCACCATGTCCAGAAACTCGCGGCCAAAGTCATCGGGGGCGGCCTTCACGGTGCCGGGGATCTTCAGCAACTCGCCTTCGGTGCGCACCTGAACGCCTGCTTTCAGCAGGTCCTCGATCAGCACGCCGCCGTTCCGGGTGTAGAACTGCCAGTCGATCAGCAGGCATTCGGCCGCGCCACACACCCCCGTGCGGCGCGTCTTGGCGTTCAGCACCACGCGGCGGGCCTTTTCAAGGTCGGCATCGCGGTCGGCATAGACGTGGCAGATTCCTTCCAGATGCGCGAAGACCGGCACCCGCGCCTCTTGCTGCACCCTTGCCACCAGCGACTTGCCGCCGCGCGGCACGATCACGTCGATCCACGGCGTGGCGGCCAGCATGTCACCCACAAAGGCACGGTCGCGGCTGTTCACCAGCTGGATCGCGGCCTCGGGCAGGTTCGCCTGACGCAGCCCCTGCACCATGCAGGCGTGGATGGCGGCCGAGGAGTGCAAGGAGTCGGACCCGCCCCGCAGGATCACCGCATTCCCGGACTTCAGGCACAGCGCACCGGCATCCGCCGTCACGTTGGGGCGGCTTTCGTAAATGACGCCGATCACGCCCAGGGGCGTGGAGACGCGCCGGATGTGCAGGCCGTTCGGCCGGTCCCATTCCGCCAGCACGCGCCCCACCGGGTCGGACAACGCGGCCACGTCGCGCAACCCGTCGGCGATGGCGCGGATGCGGTTGTCGTCCAGCCGCAGGCGGTCGGTCATGGCGGGGGACAGGCCGGTTTCCTGCGCGCGCGCCAGGTCCATGGCGTTGGCATCCAGGATGTCCTGCCGCCGGTCCCATACCGCATGGGCCGCACCGACCAGCGCCGCGTGCTTGCGTTCGGCACTGGCGAATGCCAGTTCAGCCGCCGCCGCCTTGGCCGCGCGGCCCAGCGCCTCGATCAGGTTGGCGCCCTGCATCCCGTCCATGCCCCGTCCTCTCCGCTCTGGCCCAAAAGCCTTGAAGCAAGGCTTTTGCAAATTCCTTTCTTCAAGGAATTTGTGGCGCCCTACAACACCATGTCGTCGCGGTGCACCAGCGCCGCCCGGCCGGAATAGCCCAGGATCGCCTCGATCTCTTGCGACCTGTGCCCGGCAATCGCCTTGGCCTCGGCCGCCGTATAGCGCACCAGCCCCTTGCCCAGCGCTTCGCCCGCAGGGCCAAGGATCGCGACAGGTTCGCCCCGCCCGAAGCGGCCCGTCACGATGCGCACGCCTGCAGGCAGCAAGGACTTGCCGCTGCGCAGCGCCGCCACGGCGCCCGCGTCGATGACCACCTCGCCCTTCGGCTTCATTGCCGCAATCCAGCGCTTGCGGGCAAGATGGGGGTCGTCGGCGGGAAGGAACCAGGTGCAGGCGGCGCCTTCGGCCAGCGCCTGCAAGGGCCGGATCACCGACCCTTCCATGATCGCCATGGCGCAGCCGCCCGCAACGGCGGTCTTGGCCGCCATCAGCTTGGTCTTCATGCCGCCTTTCGACAGCCCCGACACCGGATCGCCCGCCATCGCCTCGATCTGCGGCGTGATCGTGTCGATCACGTCGAACCGGCGGGCGGCGGGGTCGGTCTTGGGGTTGGCCGAGTAGAAGCCGTCGACGTCGGACAAAAGGACAAGCTGGTCGGCGCCCACGGTAACGGCAATCTGCGCTGCCAGCCGGTCGTTGTCGCCAAAGCGGATTTCGTCGGTGGCGACGGTGTCGTTCTCGTTCACGATGGGCACCACGCCAAGGGACAGCAGCGTTTCCATGGTGGCGCGGCTGTTGAGGTAGCGGCGGCGGTCTTCGGTGTCTTCCAGGGTCACCAGAATCTGCGCGGTGGTGAGGCCCATGGGGCCCAGCACCTCTTCATAGGCGCGTGCCAGGCGGATCTGCCCCACCGCCGCCGCCGCCTGCGCCTGTTCCAGCGGCAGGGCACCGGCGGGCAGGCCAAGCACGCGGCGACCCAAGGCGATGGAGCCCGACGACACCAGCACCACATCGGCGCCGCGCGACCGCGCCGCGGCCACATCCTGCGCCAGCCCGCCGATCCAGCCCGCGCGCAGCCCGTCGGGGCCGACGAGCAGGGCCGAGCCAATCTTGACCACCAGCCTGCGGGCGTTGCGGATATCGGGGATCAGGGGCGCCACGGCGCCTCCTCCGGCTCCCCTGCCCGGTCGGCGTCGATGGCGGCCAGGATGGCGCGCAGCACCGGGTCGATCCCTTGCTTGGCCGCGCCCGAGATCACCAGCACCTCACCCCCCGACGCCTTTTCCAGCGCGCGCCGCTTGCGCGAGATGGTGGCCTTGTCCATCGCGTCGGCCTTGTTCAGCGCGACGACGCGGCGCTTGTCGGCCAGGATGTCGGCATAGGCTTCAAGTTCGCGCACGATCACCCGGTAATCCCTGACCACCGTGGCCGAGGTGCCATCGACCAGATGCAACAGCACCGCGCAGCGTTCCACGTGGGCCAGGAACTGGGTGCCAAGGCCCCTGCCTTCGCTGGCCCCCTCGATCAGCCCCGGAATGTCGGCCATCACGAATTCGCGCCCGTCGATGCCCACGACGCCCAGGTTCGGCACCAGCGTGGTAAAGGGATAGTCCGCGATCTTCGGCCGGGCGTTCGACACGGCGGCCAGGAAGGTGGACTTGCCCGCGTTCGGCAGGCCCACCAGCCCGGCATCGGCGATCAGCTTCAGCCGCAGCCAGATCGTGCGCTCGATTCCCGGCTGGCCGGGGTTGGCGTTGGCAGGCGCGCGGTTGGTGGAACTCTTGAACCGCAGGTTGCCCCAGCCGCCGTTGCCGCCCTTGGCCAAAAGCACCCGGTCGCCCACGTTCACCAGATCGGCGATCACCGTCTCTTCGTCCTCGTCCAGCACCTCGGTGCCCAGCGGCACCTTCAGCACGATGTCGTCGCCCGAACGCCCGGTGCGCTGCGACCCCATGCCCTGCTGGCCGCTTTTGGCAAAGAAATGCTGCTGGTAGCGATAGTCGATCAGCGTGTTCAGCCCCTCGACCGCTTCGGCCCAGACGTTGCCGCCGTCGCCGCCGTCACCGCCATCAGGGCCGCCGAATTCGATGAACTTCTCGCGCCGGAACGAAGCACAGCCCGCCCCGCCGCCGCCCGAGCGGATGTAGACCTTGGCGAGATCGAGGAATTTCATGCGGCACGTCCGGGTCAGCTTGGAAAGGGGCGATACGCCCGCGGCGGCGTGGCGGCAAGTGGGGGCCGCACCGATGAAGGACGTGCGGGTGCCCTGGGGTCGGCCGAAGGCGGCGGTTGGTCGTGGCGGCGGGCGTCAGGCCAGCCGACGCAGGTACGTCCATGTGGGCACCCGCGCGCCGCGCGCCACCGAGAAGCTTTCGGCATCGCCCAGATACTCGAACCCGGCATTGGTCAGCACCCGCGCCGACCCCGGATTGTCCTGGAACACCGAGGCAAAGATGGTGCGGCAGGACTGCGGGTTGGCGGCCAGCAGCGCCTGCACGGCCTGCGAGGCGATGCCGCCGTTCCAGAAGGCGGGGGCCACCCAGTAACCGATTTCCGACTGCCCGCGATCCATCCGTTTCAGGCTGATGACGCCCAGCACCTCGGGCAGGCCCGAGCCGGTGCCGTCCATCACCCACACATCCTCGTCCCCGCCGGGCTTCATGGAACGCGTCACAAAGGCCTCGGCCGCGCCGGGCGGCAGGGGGTGGGGGATCGAGCGCGTGGCCTCGGCCACGCGGCGGTCACCCGCGTACATCTGGAACAGACCGGCGTCGGAACGGCGCACCGGGCGCAGCTCAAAACGATCGGCCGCAATCACGCCTTCGGCAACCGGGAAAACGGCCCCCCGTCCGACCGGCGCGGCCGGAACCCACTCAAGCGTCATGTCATCCTCCGACTGACTGCGCAGCGCCTCCCCGCGCTGTCGCAAGCCGCCCCCTGCAAGGTGGGGGCCAACCCGCCCTGCCGCAAGCAGGGCACCGCCATGCACCGAAAAGATGGCCGAAATGCGAAGGGGACCGGCGTTTCCGCCGATCCCCCCTGAACTTCGCCAGGTGTCCGGCTTACTCGGCGGCCTCGACCACGGGTTGCACCGACACGAAGGTGCGGCCCTTCAGGCCCTTCTTGAACGCGACCTTGCCCTCGATCACGGCAAAGATCGTGTGGTCGGTGCCCATGCCCACGCCCGTGCCCGGGTGCCAGGTGGTGCCGCGCTGGCGGATGATGATGTTGCCCGGGATGGCCGCCTGTCCGCCGAACAGCTTGACCCCCAGACGACGGCCCGCGGTATCGCGACCGTTGCGGGACGAACCGCCTGCCTTCTTGTGTGCCATGGCCTGTTACTCCTGCGCCGCAACCGGTTCGGGCGTGGTTTCGGGGACGGCCTTCCTGGCCGCACGCTTGGGTTTCGCCGGGGCTTCAGCCTCGGCCGGCGCGGGCGAGGTGCCGTGGGCGGCGCGACGTGCCGCCGCGGTGCCCACTGCCGCCGAAATGCCCGTGGCATCGGCGCCGGTTGCCAGCACGTCGGTCACGCGCACCAGCGTCCAGTGCTGGCGGTGGCCCTTGGTGCGCTGGCTGGAATGCTTCCGGCGGCGCTTGACGTAGTGGATCGTCTTTTCGCCCTTGATCTGGTCGATCACCTCGGCCTGCACGGCCGCGCCCGACACCATGGGCGACCCGATCACCGGGGAGTCGCCGCCCAGCATGAGAATCTCGTTGAACTGGATCTTCTGCCCAGCCTCGGCCGCAAGCTTTTCGACGCGCAGGACATCGCCCGAACGCACCGTATACTGCTTGCCACCGGTCTTCATGACCGCAAACATGGGTCTTCCCTTTTCTTCCCTTCGCGTCCTGCGGCCCCGGACCTGCGCCCGGCGTTTGGTGCCTTCGGACAGCGCGCCCCGGTTCGGGGCGTCATGAACGACAAACCCGGCCAGAGTCGTGCCCCGGCCGGGATGCGCGCTTATCGGGAAACGCCCGGGGCTTGTCAAGCGCCGCGCAACAGGGCACGGGCTGGATGCAGAGGCCCTGACGCGCAACCGGCTTGGCCTTTGCGGCGCGGCGTGTAACCTCTGCCGCAGGACAACGTACACGGACGGACAGGACGGCGAAATGGGCGGCGAAGGGTTCGAGGCAAGGCTCGCGCCACTGTGGGCGGCAGCGCGCACGGGGAACGATGTTGCCTATCGCGCCGCGCTGACCCTGATTGCCGACCGGCTGCGCGCCTACTATCGCGCGCGAATGGGCGGGTTGCCGGACGATGTGGAGGACATGGTGCAGGAAACGTTGCTGGCGATACATCTGAAGCGCGGGACGCATGACCCGGCGTTGCCGGTGTCGAACTGGCTGCATGCGGTGGCCCGCTACCGGCTGACCGACCTGTACCGCCGCCGCGGCCGCCGCGGCCCGCCGCCCGAAGCGCTGGAGGATGCCGATGCCGTGGCGCATGAAGGCGCCGACAGCGCGACCGCCGCGATGGCCCGGCGCGACCTGGGGCGGCTGATGCAGACGCTTCCCGAGGCGCAGCGGCGCGCCATCGAGCTTGTGAAGGTCGACGGTCTTTCCACCGAAGAGGCGGCGGGGCAGATGGGGATCACGGTTACGGCGCTGAAGGTGCGGGTGCACCGCGGGTTGCAGCGACTGATGGCCGTGGTGGCGGAGCCGCATTCATGAAAACCGATGACCTGATCGTGATGCTTGCACGCGGCGAAGCCGCGGTGTTGCCGCCGCAGGATGGCCGGCGGCTGGCCCTGGGCGCGGCTTTGGTGCTGCCGTTGCTGGTGGTTCTGGTGGCCACGGTCGAGGGGCTGGTGCCCCTGGCGCTGTGGGGGCAGAGCGCGACGTTGTGGAAGATCGGCTATGCTGCGGCGCTGGCCGGGGCGGCGGTGTGGCTGTTCCGCCGGGCCGGGCGCCCGGGGTCCGGCCCGACGCTGCAGCTTGGCGTGATCGGGCTTCTTCTGGCGGCGGCGCTGTCGATCGGGCTGTACGACTGGATGACGGTTCCCCCCGGCATGAAGGCGGGAAAGTTGCTGGGTAATTCGGCGGTGCTGTGCCCGGTGGCCATTCTTGTCATGTCGGTGCCGCTTCTGGGCACGGGCGTCTGGGCGGCGCGGGGTCTGGCGCCGGTTCAACCGGTGCTGGCCGGTGCGGCGGCGGGCATGGCGGCCGGGGGGCTGGCGGCGATAGCCTATGGGCTGGCCTGCACCGAGGGGGCGCTGGTGTTTGTGGCGGTGTGGTATACGCTGGGCATCCTGCTGTCCACGGCGCTGGGGGCGCTGGCGGGGCGGGTGCTGCTGCGCTGGTAGGCCGTTGCCTTTGCCGACACCTGCGGGAAGACTGCATGCATGTGCGGGCGTTTCACCCTGACCCATCCGAACGAGGCGATTGCGGCGCTGTTCGATGCGCTGTCCTCGAATGACCTGCCGCCGGTGCCGCGGTTCAACGTCTGCCCCACGCAGACCATTCCGGTGGTGACTTCCGAAGGCGGCACGCGGCGGCTGCGGCCGATGCGCTGGGGCTTCCTGCCTGCCTGGTACAAGACGCCGACCGATGGCCCGCTGATCATCAACGCCCGGTCCGACACGGTGGCGACCAAACCAGCCTTCCGCGACGCGGTACGCGCCCGGCGCTGCCTGATCCCCGCAAGCGGCTTCTACGAATGGGAAACGTCACCAGAGGGGAAAAAGCTGCCGTGGTACTTTACCCGCGCCGACGGTGCGCCGATGGCGCTGGCCGGGGTGTGGCAGCGATGGGAGCGCGACGGGCAGGCCATGGACACCTGCGCCATTGTCTCGACCGACGCGGGACCGGCGATGGCGGGGCTGCACCACCGCGAGGCGGTGGTGGTGGAACGGGCCGACTGGCCCAAGTGGCTGGGCGAGGCGGGCCACGGCGCGGCGGTCCTGATGCATGCCAGCGCGCCGGGGGTGCTGGCCGCGCCCTGGCGGGTGGACCCGCGGGTGAATTCTAACCGGGCCGAGGGCGCCGGGCTGATTGTGCCGCTGGCGGCCTGACGCCTTTGCAAACCCGTGCGATCGCGGCCGCGCGTGATGCCGACAAGGTTGCCGAAGCGATGCGACAGGCCCGGCCCTGGTCAAGCCGCGACGCTGATCATGCACAGGCATCCGCCGCGCGTGGTGACGTGCGGGTGGTGCGACCCGGCGTAACCCACCTGGAAATCGCCGGGGCCGAAAGCCACGCCGTTCACCAGCATGTCGCCTTCCAGCACCATGCATTCCTCGTCACCGGAATGTTCATGCTCGGGCATGATCGCGCCGGGCTGCATGCGCAGCAGGAACACCCGCCGTCCCGTCGACTGGTTGCGCCACAGCGTCTTGGTTTCGATCCCGGGCGCCAGCGGCTTCCACGTGCCGTCGTCCTTGCGCATCACGTGGAACCCGGCCAGCGGCATGTCGATGCCGGCGGCGGCGGCAATCCTCGAAAACAGGCCCGCGCCCGGCGGGACCGGATCAAGAAGATCCGCCAGCGGCGCAAGGCGCCGCTCGACCCAGGCCCGCTCGGCCTCGGACCCGGCGTCCGCACCCTTGGAAAGATCAAGTCCCAGAGCGCGTTCCAGCGCGGCGAGGCGTGTGTCCGGCGATTCTGACATTCCTAACTTTCACCCATGCACAGCCGAAGCGAAAGCAAGCCCCTGCGCAGCCATGTCTTAGCGGTGTTTTCCGGAATGTTGAAGAGCCGGGCAAGTTCACTGCGGCTGAGCCCGTTGTAGTAGGCCAGCAGAACCGCCTTGGCATGCTGCGGATCAAGTCTGCGCAGACAGACAAGCAACGAATTCAGATCGCTGGACTGGTCGGGGCCGGGCAGCAGCGCAGGCAGGTTTTCCAGTTCGGCCACTTCGGCTTCGGTGGACGCGGGCGTTTCGCGGCGGTTGCTGCGAACGTGATCGATGGCGCGGTTGCGGGTCATCACCACAAGCCAGGCTGGCCCCGAGCCCAATTGCGGATCGAAAGTTGCGGCGCGGCGCCACACGTTGACGTAGACATCCTGCAACACGTCCTCGGCGACCCGATGGTCGCGGCAGATGCGCCTGGCCACCGCCATCAGGCGCCCCGAGGTCATGTCGTAGAGGGATCGAAACGCTGTTGCGTCCTGACGGGCAACAGCAAGGATAAGCGCATCGACACTTTCGGCATCGAGCATCATCGGGGCGCACCAGCGGTATCGGGTCGGGCCACTGATAGCGGCCGAATACCCATGCGTAAAGACCTGTTCCCGCCGCTGGCGCCGATGGCCGACAGCACGCAAGCGGCTGTGGCGGGACGCGAAGGGGGGCCGCCGTGGCCCGGCTGGTCGCCGCGTGCCGCGCCCGTACTGCCACCGACTTGACCCTTGCCGCACGAGCGCCTAAGTCGGAGCGTAGCGCGGGCGTTGTGTAATGGTAAGACCTTAGCCTTCCAAGCTAAAGACGCGGGTTCGATTCCCGCCGCCCGCTCCACCCCCCCGTCGGTCCGAAGCGGCCTGAAGCCGCGCGTGATGCCGGGCAGTCCGATGGCGCTGCCCTGTGCACCGCGAGTGCTGTTCGACGCGCTGTGATTCTTGTCGCGCGGGGTTGTCAAAGTTCGACGCGCTGCTAGAAACACCAATGCTGCTAGAAACACCAATGAGGTGTGGATCGGAGACGGACCATGGCCCCCGGCCAATTCCGCAAAATGTCGTTGCGCGAAACGTTTTGGGCCTGTGCTGGCGGCCGGGTGCTGGCTGCGGCGTTGCTGGCACTGGGTTCGGTGTTCTTGCCCTGTGGCGCTGACGCGCAAGTGGTGGCCGTCGAGGACGCCGGGGCGACCATTGAGCGGGTGGATGTCGTCATCCTCAATCCCTCGGCAGATGCGGCCGTGAACGCACGGGTGACCGACCTTGTGCGGCGCAGCGTCGGGCTGTTCCCGTCGGACCGTTTCTCGCGCAGCACGGCAGAGGTCGGCCTTTCGCGCGCACGGCGCGGCGCGCCCATCGAAAGCACGAGCCTGGCGGTTTCGCCGGGGACGGGCGGATCTTTGGTCGTGACGGTCGAGGTGACGTTGCGTGCGGGGGCCGAGACCGGCGCCGCACGCGGTGCCCTGGCCAGCGGGAAGGCGACTGACCTGCCGCTGCTGTATGACCGGGACGGGGTCTACGTCACCACCAAGCTTGAATTCCTGACGATGTTCTATGCGAACCGTGATGCGTGGTACGGGCGGCCGGACCTGTTCCTGAACGGCAACCCGCTGGTGTCGGGAGAGGCGGCGGGACGCGGCACCACGGGATGGGCCGAGGGGTTCGTGCATGCGGGCATCTATGCCATCGCACCGCTGTCGGACAACGTGTTCGTCTATGGCGGGCTGAGCGGCATCTTGTCGGGTTCGGTCGGGCAGGAGCTGTTCACCGATGACACGCGCCACCACTTCGGGGTGGAGGACGCCTATGTGGGGCTGGTGGGCGGCAACACCTCGGCCGAGGGCAACCGGCTGGTGTGGAACATTTCGGCGGGGCGCAAGCGCTATGCCATTGGCGAAGGTTTCCTGATTGCCAACACGGCGTCCAACGGGTCGACGCGGGCGACGCTGCAGTCGAACCCGCGTTGGGCGGCGGACATGCTGGCGCTGGGTCAGGTGCGCTACAACAACACGCTCGTCGAGCTTTTCTATCTGGACCCGGACGAGCTGCCTGCGGTGGATTCCCGGACGAAACTTGCCGGGGTGAATTTCGAGTTGCAGCCGGTTCCGGAACTGGACGTCGGCGGAGCCTATATCCGCGTGCTCGAGTCGGACTTCGGCTACTTCGCAACGGGGCCGTCCTCTCCGCCCGGCGTGACTCTGGGGCGGGACGGGCTGGAGGTGTTCAACCTGCGCGGTCGCTGGCAGCCGGAAAATTCTACCCTTTTCGTCAAGGCCGAGGCGGCATTGCAGCGCAACATCAGGTTCGACATGCGGGCATCGGCCCTGATGGCCGAAGTCGGCTATACCTTCGACGATACCAAGTGGCGGCCCGAGGTCAGCTACCGCGTGGCCCGGTTTACCGGCGACGACCCTGCCACGGCGCGGTTCGAACGCTGGGACCCGCTGCTGTCGGGCGGGAACGGCGAGCAGTGGGTGCAGGGCATCAACCACTTCAAGGTCTTCCAGGACAGCAACCTGATTGCACATCGGTTGCAGTTCCGCCTGCGGCCCGGCCCGAAGTTCGAGCTTGTGCCGCAGCTTTGGCTGTTCAAGGCGGACAGCACGACCAACATCGGCGGCAACCCGGCGCTGTCGTTCCTAAACGGCAGCGACCTGGCGTGGGAGGCGAACCTGACCGCAAAATGGTTCGTGTCGCGGAACACCTTTGTGCAGGGACATATCGCCGCGACCTTCCCCAGTTCGGACGTGGCCTCGGCGTCCGGCGCGGGCGATCTCGACCCCTGGCTCAGCGCGATGGTCTTTGTTCGCGTGGCCTTCTAGCCCCTCATCTTTAGGAGACAACAAGATGGAACGACGCGACCTGTTGAAGGGCATGACGATTGCCGCGGGGGCCGTGGCCACCGTGCAGGGCCTGACCGCCCAGAAGGCCGAGGCGCAGGCGGCGGGCGGGCGGCCGGACGGCAATGCCGTCGTGCCGATGAAGCCGGTTGACCCCGGGTTCTTCACGCCCAACCGCTTTGCCGGCAAGACCGTCATCGTAACCGGATCGGCACGCGGCATGGGGGCTGCGGCCGCCATGCGGCTGTCCCGCGAGGGGGCGAACGTGGTGGGTGTCGACTGGATCAAGGATCTGGGGGAAGGCACGAATGCCGAGATCGTGGCTGCGGGCGGCAAGTCGGTCTTCCTGCACGGCGATGTCGCTGACCCTGCCGTTGCGCAGGCGGTGGTTGATCTGGCAGTTGCCACCTATGGCGGGATCGACTGTGCGTTGAACAATGCAGGCGTGATGGACGGCGTGTTTTCCGGTGACCCGGTGGACTATGAGAAACAGAAGCCGCTGGTCTTTGCCAGCATCCACGAGGCGACCGACGAATACTGGAACAACGTGTTCCGCATCAATGCCTATGGCGTGTTCGCCTGCATGCGCGCCCAGTTGCGCCAGATGATGGCGCAGGGCCGCGGCGGGTCGATCCTGAACGTGGGGTCGATTGCCGGGATGACCGGGTTGGCGGGGAACCCGGCCTATGTGGCCAGCAAGCACGCGGTCAGCGGGCTGACGAAAAACGCCGCGCTGGACTACGCGCCCTATGGTATCCGGGTGAACTCGGTCAACATGGCCGCGACAGACACGCCTATGGTCGCGCGGGCAGGACAGCTTGTCGCGGCGGCATCGGCGGCGGCGACGGGGCCGACCATGGGTCGGATCAAGATCGACAGCATCATGGCCTACACCGATACCAAGCACCGACCGGCGACCGTTTGGGAGCAGGTGTCGATGATGTCGTTCCTGCTGTCGGACGAGGCGTCTAACTTCACCGGGGGAGTTTACGCAACTGACGGCGGCTGGACGGCCTATTGAGGCATGTCCAACAGCCCGACGTCCGTCGGACCTTTGTGCAGGTCCGACGGCGGCCGTTGTCCTCTGGTGATCGGTTCGCGCTGCACGCTTCACCCTTTGTCCCGTATTGGCGCAAGACCTGGCCTTGTCCTGGCACGCTTTGCCGGCGGAAGGCTGCCGCCGCACTTCGTGACGTGGTTCGGGCGCGCAGATGGTGCGCCGCGTCCATTTGGTGGACAGTTTGCGCGGCGTCGGCCCCGGCGGGAGCGGCCATACCGGATGCCGCGCCCGGCGTGCTTGTGGGGTTTGCGATTCCTTGCTAGGCGCCGGGCATTCGGATGTCCGAACCTATCGCATCGGGATTCCAGGCCATGGCTGTTTCCACCCCGGATCATGACGACATTCTGCACGCCGTGCTGAGCGATGAGGCTGCGCGCCCGGCGCTGGCGGCCGCCATGTCGCAAGCGGCGATTGCGGGGCCGATGTCGGCAGAGGACCTGGCGGCGGCGGTTGGCCGGATCGTGGCCCGCGCGGTGGCGCAAATGCCCCCTGCCCTGCTGGCCCGGCTGGTACAGGGGTTGACGGTGCCGGCCGCCGCGACCCCGCCACCGGGGTTCCGCGCCACCCTTGGCGAGTTGCCGACGCTGGATGCCGCGGGTGTTCCGGGGCTGTCGGTGGTGACCTGCTGCATGAACCGCAACGCGAACCTGATGCGCGCGCTGCCGTCGTGGCTGGTGCATGACGCGGTCAGCGAAGTGATTGTCGTGGACTGGTCGTCGGACGTGCCGGTGGACAGCTCGCTGGCCGCGGCAGGGATCGATGACCCGCGGGTGAAGATCGTGCGCGTGGAGGGGGAACCGCGCTGGATTCTGTCGCACGCCTTCAACGTGGGGTTCCGCGCGGCGTCTTGCGCCTTCCTGCTGAAGGCCGATGCCGACATCGTGCTGGCGCCCGGTTTCTTCGCCGAGAACCCGGTGCTGGACGACGGCTTTGTCGCCGGAAACTGGCGCCGCGCCGAAACCGGTCAGGCCTACGTGAACGGATTCTTCCTGGCCTCGCGCAAGGTCATCGCGGCGGTCGGCGGGTTCAACGAGTTCATCCGGACCTATGGCTGGGATGACGACGAGCTTTATGCGCGGCTGGTACACCACGGGTTCCGCCGGATGGACATCGCACCGGGCAGCGTCACGCATCTGGACCATGACGACACGGCGCGGCTGGGTCTGCCTGCGCCGGGCACGGCGCAATCGCTGGCCGATACGCTGATGGCCTCGCCCGTCTACCACATCCGCAAGAACCGCTACATCGCCACGGTGATGCCGGAATGGACCGCCAAGAGCCCGCCCATCCCGTTTCGCATTGAGGCGGGCGGACCTGACCGGCTGGTGCTGCGGCGGGGCAACTGGGACCCGAGCGCGGTTCCGGCCCATGTTCAGGCAACGGCCGCGCGCCATGCGCTGGTCGAGATGGGGGCCTGGACGCTGGGGCGCGACCTTCTGTTCCTGGACCCTGCCGTGGCACGGGCGTTGCTGGACCGTCCCGAGGGCGCGCTGACGCGGATCGACATCCTGCTGGCCCTGCGCGGACGGATGGATGTGGTGCATCAGGCCGGCGCCCATGTGGTGCTGCGGACCGATCCCGCAATCCTGCGCAGCGACAGCGCGGTGAAGCAGGCAATCCTGAAGGACATGCTGGACCGGCTGACCGCGCAGGGGTTCCGGCCGGTGTTCATGTCGGCGCTGGAGGCGCTGCCGGACCCCGCGCGCGAGGCCTGTGGCGACGTGGCCTTTCTGCCCGACTGGATGAACATCGGCCCGACCACCGCCGTTCTGCCGCGACTGGTGTATCAGGGCGGGTTGCCGCAGGACGAGGGCGCGCTGCGCATGTCCATCGGCGAGGACACGCTGGACCGTCTGGCGAAGCTGGCGCAGCGGTTTCCGGCACAACCCCCGGTCTAGGGCGGAGGCGGGTCGGGCAGCCTTGCCATCGCTTCGGCGATGCTGCCAAACGCGGGGACATGGGCAAACTGCGGCCGGATGCGTTCGATCCAGGCCAGTCCTTCGGCCTTGCGACCCGCGAACAGGTGCAGGCGCGCCACGGAATGGGCAAAGACGAAGGCCGACTGCGGCAGGTCGGTTTCGTCGGCTAGCGCCATCGCGCTGTCCAGCGCTGCCGCCAGGGCCGCGGGTGGCGCGGTGCGGGCCAGAGGCACCACGGCCCAGAGGAAGCGGCTGAACGCCGCGATGCGGTCCTGCGCATCGGCCTGCACGGCCTTCATCCGCCGGATGCTGTCCTGCACCGCCGGCAGGCTGGGCAGCAGCGCGGCAAGCGCCGTCTGCGCGGCGGCGATGGCCGCGGCCTCGGCCCGTGGCAGGGGGCGGGGGGTGCCGTCGCGCATCAGATCGGCAAAGCAGGCGCGGGCGGCCGCCATCCAGGGCCCGTCGGGAACCGCCCCGGCGGCAACGCGGGCGCGGTACAGGTCGGGCCGCACCCGTTCGGCGGCAAAGCGGGCGACGGATTCGGGATTTTCCGGCAGGCCCGCAAAGCGGGCGGCGGCGGCCAGCACCGGCACCGGGTGCTGCAGCAGGGCCGCGTGGCTGACCAGCAGCGTGGCATCATCTGCCAGGGCCACCAGCACCTCGGCCATGGTGACGGCCCAGAGCGCGGCCATCGGTTCGGCATCGGCGATCACCGGGAATTCGTGCGGGCGGCGGGCGACGCGCTGGCGCTGGCTTTCGGCGACTTCGGCCGGATCGCGCAGGATGAGGACGCGGCGCAGCGCGAACGCGGCCTGCGGGACGACCCTCTCCCAGAACGGCGCCAGGGTGGCGCAGCGCGGGTCCTTCAGCACGAAGGGCCCGTCGCCGGGAAACGCCGCCCGCAACAGCGCCACCGCCTCGTCCCGCCAGGGGGCCAGCGCGGGCGCCTCCCAGTCCACCTGCCCGGCCCGGAACCCCCAGTTGTCCCACGAGGCACCCAGATGCGCCAGCAGGCGGTCGTTGAACACGCGCACGACCGGGTGTTCGGCATAGCCGTCGGGGTTGTCGGGGTCGCGGACGTCGGCAAAGCCGCCCGCATCAGCCCCGGCGGCGATCAGTCCCTGGGCGAGGAGAGAGGTGCCGGACCGGTGGACGCCGAGGATGAGATTCAAGAGAGAGGTCACGCTGCCTTTTCGACAACCTTTGATTTGACGTATTTCAGCCCGTTCACGTTAAGAAATTGCTCATAGACAGCCCTATTTTTTTCGCGGCGCTCCGAAAACGCGCCAACTTGATCAAAAATATCGTCTGGCAATCTCGCAGTGTTTCTTGCTTCGTCGAGCAAGATTTCAGGGCTTCCCGTTGGAATTAGCGCAAAATCAAGAATTTCTTGCGTTCGAGAGTCATGCGGCAAAAGCACTGCTGGAACGCCAGAATTAAGTGCAAGTATTGCACCATGCAAGCGCGTCCCAATAACTCCAGCGCGAGACCTCACAAAATCGGACCACACATCAATCGATGTGAAAACTCTGCCGTGCTTGCGCAAGTATTCCTTAAGCTGGCCTGCTCCTGATCTTCCGTAGAGTTTATCTAGGCCGGAATTCTCAGCATCCCTGTCCCATTCATCACTGGCGCTTCCGTCAAGAAAGCTGATTTCGGGGCGCTCTGACTGGAAAACGATGTCCAAGCCAGCCTGGCCGGCGATTGTGAAGATCTTCTTATCTATGGACATAGACTGAAGATAGCTGTGCTGCATGTTGTAACGCGTTCCTTGCAGCACGAGTTCACCGCTTAGGTCCGTTAGCTTCTCTTCTACTTTGTCTTTAGGCAAGTCCATGTAGAGGGATGGGCATCCCGTTACTACAGTATTCTTGATTCCAAGATAGTCCAGAACTTTCCGCGTGAACTCGCCTCGCACAGAAATGTACTTTGACCGATCCGAGATTGTCCTTGCGAGTTCAATCGAAGCATCGGAAAGTCCAATTTTCTCCGGATCAACACCAATCGAATCTGCCTGTGCTCCCAGTCCGATGCATGTTACGGGCAAGTCTACCTTTTGAAGGCGCTTCACCAACCCTTCTAGGGCGTCGCTCTTGTTAAGCCAATTCGCAGCCGGAATTACAATGTGGTCAAACTCCGAGTTGATCCTAATCGGGTCAAAATTGAAACCGACCCAAACAGGTTCGTCGGCGATATTTCGGTAAGTCGCCTCGGTAAACATGTAATTCCCAGTGTTTGTCCGCACTGGGACGTCAAGCGAAAAAGATCGCGGAATTGTGATGGCTCCTATTCTCACAGATCTATCCTTGTTGCACGCGTGGCGTTCAGAGTGTCCCGATAATCACTACCGTAGAGTTCCGAAAAAATTTCACTATTCAAAGAAACGTCGTCACTCTCTTTCTTCACACCAACATAGATTTTCTGATTGAGTAAGGCTTCCGGTAACGGCTCGAGGTCGAGCTTGCGCAGGAGCGCATTGATTGTGTCTGGCCCATCGGAATCCATTTTCTCATTCTCGATTAGGAAAACTCTGTCGCTTCCAAAAACATCAACATAGTTCTCAATCTTCCGGGAGAAGTATGAAAACCCAATAACATAGGAAAGGTTTCGCTCAAGCAAAGCATAGTCACTATCTTTTGGCCAACGCCTACGAATAAAGTCCGAAAAAGTCATCCCCTGTAAGTCGGGAATCTTATTAACCGTCCTCAAGTGATGGAAATGGGAAATCGACCGACTTAGAGGGTCCCTGACTAGAGCGACAATTCTGGCATCTTCATTGAATGATTGAATGCGCTTAGGTATGGTTGTGTCAGATGCAGTATCAAGATATGTTGGGCTGGCTTCCAGAAAATACCTCTTGCCACTATCCAATTCGAAATGGCTGAGATACCACTCTTCCCCTTTGCTTTGATTCAAGGTGAAGTAGTGAATCTCCTTAGGGTTGGCACCAGATATCTCCGGATGCCTTCTAAGAAACTGAAACAAAGCAGTTGTACCGCATTTCATGCTGCCCACAATGAAAAGGTTGGGACGGTTCTTCTGTACGTCATTCATTAGTAGCCTCACCTTATCCCTTGCCAGCCAAATGTTGGCGACAGGCTTCAAAATGCTCAGACTGCTGCGAAATCACCGTATTGTCCAACTCCACCTTCTCCCCCACCAACCGGTGCAGGCTCGCGATCTCGTCCAGGTGCTTGTCCACCTTCAGCGCATGCGTCACGCTCACCCGGTGGCGGCGGTGGGTGTTCAGGGGGTCGGGCAGCCAGCTGACGCGATGGCCGGATTGCGCACAGATTTCCACGTACAGCCTCCAATCGCCCGCAACACTGTAGGCATAGAGGTCTTCCCCCACCGCGTCAAACGCCTGCAGCAGGGTCTGGCGGTGCACGATCACGCCGGACACGTTCAGGATCACGTTTTTCACCGCAAGAAAGCGTGCCAGGAACTCGGGCCCGTCCATGTCGAAGGGGCGGTCGAAGGCGCCGGGCTCGATCTGGTTGATGTAGGGACGGTAGCTGTCGCCCAGCCGCTCGGAATTCTCGTCGATCTGGCGGCTGTCGGTGAAGCCCAGCACGCTGCCCGCCTTCTGCATCCGCGACACCAGCCGCGACACGAAGGACGGGTGCGCCAGATCGTCGGCCTCGGCGATCCACACATAGTCACCCTTGGCCAGTTCCACGCCCTTGCGCCACTGCGGGAAGGGCGAGCCGGAATTCTTTGCGTTCACGTGCAGGTCGATCTTGCGGCCCGCCTCCTCGGCCGTGCGGGTGATCTGGGCCAGGCTGCCGTCGGGAGAGGCGTCGTCCAGCACAATCACCTCGCGCAGCGGGTAGGTCTGGTCAAACACGCTGCGCAGGCGGTCGCCGATGTAGCGTTCGTAGTTGTAGTTCGGGATCACGGCCGACACGCTGGCAAGATCGGGCGCAAGACGCTGCACCAGTCCGAAGACGTAGGCGGGAAAGTCGTAGTTCTCGGCGATCTCGGCCCGCCGGGCGCGCGCGGCGCTTGCGCTGCGGGTCCTGAGCACGTCGATGATGGCCGGGGCCGCCGCCAGCGGGTTGTCCTGCGGAACCAGAACGCCATGCTTGCGGATCAGCGCATCGCAGCCGCCGCAACCTTCGTGGCCCACCACGGGCAGGCCGCAGGCCAGCGCTTCCAGCACGACCGAGGGGAAGGGATCCTCGCGCGAGGAGAGATAAAAGGCGTCGGCGGCGGCGAAGAAGCGGGCAATGTCATCGCGCTGGCCAAGGAAGCGGATGTTCTCGCTGACGCCCGCCGCCTCGACCTCGGGCTGGAACCAGCTGAGTGTCTCGGCGGCCAGGCTGCCGACCCAGAAGAAGGCAATGTCCTTGCGCCGGCCGCAGATGGACATCGCCGTTGCCACGAACCGGTCGATCCCCTTGCGCAGGTCGGCGAAGCCGACGCCAAGCACGATCTTCGTGTTGCGCTTCAGTCCGAATTCCGCGCGCACGTCGGCGGCCGCGGTGCTCTCGCCCGCCGCAATCTCCAGCACCGACGTGTTGTACAGGCCCTGCGGGAACACTTCGGTCCGGTTGGCAACGCTGCCCGCAAAGGCCTCGAAACCGCTGCGCACGACTTCGGCGGGGAAGATCACGTGGTCCGAATCAGCAGCGATCATCTGCGCTTGCGTCTCGAGGTGATAGCTTTTCAGAAGGTGAGGCAGTTCGTGAATCAGCGAGGCCACAGGCAGGCCAGCCGCTTTCAAAGCGGGAACGACCTTGCCGGTAACGGTCGTGTTTGTGATCGCGCAATCGTATCTGCCGTCTGCAACGACCCTTGAAAGGTCTTCGCCCGCTTCTTCGATATCGGTCAGATAGGTCACTGGACCGATGGCGCGCATCTCATCCAGCGTGGTGGCAAAGCCCCCGCCGTGCTGGTTGCGATCAAGAATAAGGTAGGCGACCGCACAACCGAAGACTTCCGTCAGGGTGCGGCCGATGTGAACAATCAGCTTCTGCGCCCCAAAGGCCAGCGTGTCATGGCCGACCAGAAGGATGCGCAGTCTCCTTTGATGGGCAGCCACGTCTGTGGTCTTATGGACGACCCGCGAAACGGCATTCAGGTAAGCCGAACCGAAATGCACGTCCGGTTCAAGGTAGGCGCCCTCGGCCCATTCGTTCCAGGCGTTGATACATACGATGCTATCCCCGTGGATTGGGTTGCGCTCGCTGAAGGCAATGGCCCAGTCCAACCAGACCGAGAACTTCTCGGGCGTCGAATGTGCCATGATCGAACTGCGACCAGGCCGCCGCGCTTCGTTGTCCCAGGACGGAAACACGGTGCGGACCAGGGGAAAGTCGGGATCAGGGTCCGACATTGCGAATTGCGCGATACCCGCATAGTCGCGAACATTTCCGGAGAACTGCTTGTCGAACACCCCGATTTGCCCGGAGATGTCTGGTGTCGGTCCAAGAATCTTGTGCGGAGGGAACTCGATTGCGCCGTCAAGATCGAAAACGCGCGGGTCGTTGTCTCCGAAACACTGTCCGTTGAAGATCAGCGGATCCAACCCGTGGCGGTGGCGGAATGTTTCCCTCCATTCGGCCAACCGCGCCTTGGCGTTCGGGATATGCCCCGGCCGGTAAATGAAGAACAGCGGCCGGTCGCCGATGCGGATATAGCGGGGGTCCTTCATGTGGCGGGCGATGTCGTCGATGAATGGCAGATCGTCCTCGTCACGGTAGGTCTGGCCGAGGATGACTTCCTTCTCGGACCCGTCCCAGGTGCGTGTCCAGTTCTCGTTCGCCCACATCAGGCAGAACGGGAAGTCCAGTGTCGGGTCGGCCAGAAACCGCTCCATCGGGGTTTCCAGAACGCGCTTGCCGTCGAACCAGTAGTGGTAGAAGCAAAAGCCGAACAGACCCGCGGCACGCGCCATGTCGATCTGGCGGCGCATCACGTCGCCTTCGTGCAGGCTGTAGTGGCCCAGATCGCGGGGAATGCGGGGCTGGATGTGGCCCTTGAACCGCGGCATCCCGCGCGGCAGGTTGCGCCATTCGGTAAAGCCCTTGCCCCATTGGGTGTCGTTCACCTCGACGGGGTGAAACTGCGGCAGGTAGTAGGCAATCACCTTGGCCCGCTTTTCGCGCCCCTCACCAATGGTCGGATCGAATTCCTCGAAATGCGGCCCGGGCGCCACGGCATAGGCATGCGCGGCATAGACCGACGTGATGTCGCTGTCGGCCTCCCCCCCCAGCCGCGGAAGCTTGCGGCCTTCCTTCTTGCCGACGATGCAATAGTGCAGGAACGGGTTGATTCCCGCGGCGGCCACGTCGGGGTGCATCGACAGGTAGTGCCACACCGAGAACCACGGCGCGGGGTCGCGCCCCTGGTGCCACCCCTCGGTCAGGAAATGCGAGACCGGGTCGGCCAGCGCCGTGCCGGCGGGAAAGCCCGCCAGGTAGAAGTCCCGGTCGAACAGCGCATCAATGGCCCAGGCATCGGGGTGGCGGTCTCCTCCGTTCCGTTCCGGCGCGGCGGCGGGCGCCTCCAGCCGGGCGAACACGATGTTCCCGGTCGTGTCGCGCAGCTCGATGCTGGCTCCGTGCTCGGCCAGTACATCGACGCTGATGTCAAGCGCCAGCGGATCCGGCCCGATGGTCAGTCGCCGCACCAGGCTGCCGCGAAGGTACAGGGTGACGTTCATGAGCGCGCGGGCCGAGGCCAGCAGGCTGTGGCCCGAAACCTGCAGCTTCGCCTTGTCACCCGGCGCCGCCAGCAGCGGAACGGCCTGCTCGCCGACGATCAGCGCCAATCCCTCTTGCGACGGCGCGAAGTGCACCACTTCGGGCTGGGCATCCGAAACGTGGTCGTCTGCAATGAGGACGATCGATGACGACTGACCCATTCCGTCTTCGGCGGCGATCAGAAAGGGTCGGGACGCCAGCACGAGGGGCGGCGCCTCGAGCCCTTCCTCGCCCTCGAGGTACGACAGATACACCGTCACCTTGCGGCGGAAACCGCCATCCGGAATCCGCACATCGACCGTCTGAAAGTCCGCCGTCTCGGCAAGGCCGGTGAAGCGCGGGTCGACAGGAATGCGGTGAATGGCGGGGCTTTCGGTGCCGTCGGCGTCTTCGATTTCCACCTGGACCTCGACCGTCGCACGATGCGCGGAGACGCCCAGAAACAGGCGAAAGGCCCCCTGCCCAAGCACGGCCGGTCTGGTCAGCGCCGTCCGACGCGGCCCCCGGTCGGCAAAGAAGATCGTCTTCAACGTCGACTGGCCGGGGAAGGCCCAGGTTTCGGTTGTGGCCAGGTGTTTGCGCAAGGTGCGGTCCTTGGCCATGTCGAAGTCGAGCACCTTGGGCAGCATGACGGGCGGGCCGTCTGCGTCCGGTTGCCTGACCTCTGCGCCGCGGATGCGGATCGGTTGCGAGCGGTCACGCGGCACCGCCATGACACAGCCGGGCCGGACCACAAGAAGCGACAGTCGGTCGAAAACGGCAGGATCCACGTCCCGGTTCAGAAGGCCCATGTTCAAGATTTTCCCGCTTTCCTGTTCGGTTTGCTCGACAACCAGTTCCCGGTGTCGAAACTGTTGAGAGACGACGCCCATGGCATCGGTGATCTCGCGGGCTTCGGCATCGGAGAGCTGCCGCAAGAAGGCATCCATTTCATCATAGGCCGCCGCCGCCTTGTAGCCGGTGCCCGCGGGGTGATGGACGCGCAGACTGGTGTCACCGACAACCTTCAGTCCGTTCAGCCGGCAGAATCCGATGGCCGCCCAGTCAATTCCCCAGCCCAGGTTGTTGGCCGAATAGTCGAGCTGCCTCAGCCGATCGACGACCGGGGCCGCGATGCCCAGCACGATGCCGTCAGTCTGGGCCACCTCCCACAGGCCATCTCCATCCTGCGCGACGGCAACCGTGTTGATGGGAAATGGCGTGTTGTCGATCCGCGGTGTCCACAAGCCGATATCCGGACGCCGCGACAGCACGTCTTCGCAACGCTGCGCCAGTCCGGCCCAGTCGGCCGACACGGCGTCGACCTGGATCAGCAGCAGGGGTTGTCCCTTCGGCACTTCCTGCAACAGTCTGCTGAACTTGCGTCCGAAGAAATCGTCCTGCGAAACCTGGACCCATCGTCCGGCGCCGGTCTCTCGCCGGGCGCGCCGGTTCGAGTAGATGACCACAAGTTCTGCCGCGCGCCCCGACAGGGACTGCGCGATGGCCGCGGCCGCCACGTGCTTTCCCTGCCACGAGATCACACCGATGGATATCAACGCGCGTCGCCCGCCAGCGAAAGAAGATACCGGCCGTAGTTGTTCTTCGCCAAAGGCTTCGCCAGGCGGCGCAGGTCGTCGGACGTGATCCATCCCTTGCGGAAGGCAATCTCGTCTGGGCTGCCGGTCTGCAGCCCTTGCCGTTCTTCCAGCGTGCGCACGAAGTTGCCGGCGTCCAGCAGACTTGCGTGCGTGCCGGTGTCCAGCCAGGCATAGCCGCGCCCCATTTTTTTCACCGTCAGCAGGCCATCGGCAAGGTACAGTTCCAGCAGCGCCGTGATTTCAAGTTCGCCGCGCGATGAGGGTTTCACCTGCCCTGCGCGGGCCGGAGCGGTGCCGTCCAGGAAGTACAGCCCCGTCACGGCATAGTTCGACGGCGGAACCGCGGGCTTCTCGATGATCGCACGGACGGTTCCGTCAGCGTGGAAGTCCACCACGCCATAGCGTTCCGGATCGGCCACATGGTACCCGAAAACGGTTCCGCCCACCGCTTGCCGGTCGGCCTCTTCCATCAGTTCCGGCAGGCCGTGCCCGAAAAAGATGTTGTCCCCCAGCACCATGGCCGAGGGCGCGCCGTCGAGGAACGCTTCGGCCAAAAGGTAGGCCTGGGCCAGCCCGTCGGGGCTGGGCTGCGCGATGTAGGTAAACGCCACGCCCCATTGCGACCCGTCGCCCAGCATGCGGCGGAACTGGTCCTGATCCTGCGGCGTGGTGATCAGGACGATTTCGCGGATGCCGGCCAGCATCAGCACGCTGAGCGGGTGGTAGATCATCGGCTTGTCGTAGACGGGCAGAAGCTGCTTCGACAGGCCCAGCGTGATCGGGTACAGCCGCGTGCCCGAGCCTCCGGCCAGGATGATGCCCTTGCGTGATGTCATGCACGTGCTCCGAGTTCGGCAAGGACCTCGGTCACCGCCGATTTCCAGTTGGGGCGGTCCAGGCCGAATACCGACAGGCTGTCGCAGTTCATGCGGCTGTTGGCCGGGCGACGGGCCGGTGTCGGATAGGCCGAAGACGGTATGTCGGTCACGGTGCAGGCAAGCCCAGCCTGCGCCATGATTTCGCGCGCGAAGTCGGCCCAGCTGACATCCGGCGTGCCCGAAAAATGGTAGGTTCCGGTCAGCCGCGGGTCATCCGCCAGCCGCACGGCCATGGTCAGGCAGGCGGCGGCAATGGCGCGCGCGGGGGTGGGGCCGCCCACCTGGTCGGCCACCACGTTCAGGCTGGCGCGTTCGCGCCCCAGCCGCAGCATGGTTTTCAGAAAGTTGTTGCCATGCGCCGAGAACACCCAGGAGGTCCGCAGGATGGCATGCGTTCCTCCCGCCGCGCGCACGCCCTCTTCGCCCGCAAGTTTGCTGCGGCCATAGGCGCCCAGCGGTGCGGTGGGGTGGCCGGGGGCAAAGGGCCGGTCGCCCGCGCCGTCAAAGACATAGTCGGTCGAGATATGGACAAACGGAATGCCCAGGCCCGCGCAGGCGCGCGCCATGGCGGCGGGTGCCGCACCGTTCACCACCGTCGCCGCGGCTTCTTCGGTCTCGGCCTTGTCCACGGCCGTCCAGGCGGCGGCGTTGATCACCGCGCCGGGCCGGTGGGCGCGGATGGCGTCGGCGCAGGAAGCGGGGTTCGCGAGGTCGGCCGCGGCGCGATCCAGGAAGGTGGACTCGGGCGCAAGTCGGGCCAGCTCGGTGGCCACCTGGCCGGTGGAGCCGAAGATAACTACAGTCACGCCTTGACCCCCAACCTGACCCCGACCCCCTGCCGTGCCAGCAGCGGCTGCCACCAGTCCG
>CAZLIC010000041.1:0-34866 GCA_964559535.1 uncultured Rhodobacterales bacterium | reverse complement strand
CGGACTGGTGGCAGCCGCTGCTGGCACGGCAGGGGGTCGGGGTCAGGTTGGGGGTGGGGAGTTAGGCCATGCCCCGGCCCGCACGCCTGATTCTGCACATCGGGCTGCCGAAGACAGGGACGACCGCGTGGCAGGTCTGGGCTGACCGGCACCGTGGCGACCTGCTGGCGCGGGGGGTCGACTATCCCGAGACCGCCAGCATCACGCATGCGCCCAACCACTCGGCCATCCAGCAAAGCCTGATGCGGCGCGACATGCGGCTTGCCCAGGCCCTGTTGCAGCGCGGCAAGGCGGGAACGATGCTGCTGTCCGCCGAGGGGCTTTCGGCGAATCTGCATCTGTTTCCGCCAGATGCGCTTGCGGCGTTCCGTACAGCAGTGACGGGTATTGACGTGGTCTGCGTGCTGGTAGTGCGCGAGGCGACGGCGTGGCTGGCCTCGATGCACCGCCAGGCCCTGCTGAACAATGCCAACCCGCGGCTGGGCTTCGGCAGTGGCGAGACGGTCGAGGCCTATGCGCAACGGCCCCACATTCGCGCGATGCTGGACCATGACCGGCTGGCAGCCGATGCCGTGGCGGCCTTCGGGGCATCTCGCTGTACCGTTGTGGGCTATGGGCCCAGTGCCTTTGCGGAGGCCTGCGCCGTGGTGGGGCTGGATGCGGCAGGCCTGCCGCCGCCCGACCGGATCAACGTTTCGGTGTCGGCCGTGGCGGCCGAGGTGATGCGGCAGGTGAACGCGACCAGGGCGGACGACGCCGTGCGGGCGGCGGTGCGGTGGTTGCTGCAGGCGGCGGAGCCCGGCACCCACAACCGGATGCGGCTGGTCGGGGCACCGGATGCCGCAGCGATGGCGGCGGCGGCGCAGTGTCTG
The DNA here is from genome assembly GCA_964559535.1 of uncultured Rhodobacterales bacterium. Classification (GTDB taxonomy): domain Bacteria; phylum Pseudomonadota; class Alphaproteobacteria; order Rhodobacterales; family Rhodobacteraceae; genus CAZLIC01. Next base: position 33,994 of record CAZLIC010000041.1, on the reverse strand, counting down.
GCCCGGCTGAACCCCGACGGCGAGGACGAGCATGCCTTGCTGGCCCGGCTGTACGAGATCGCGGCGCAGCCCCGGCCCGAGACCTGACGCCACGACGCTGCGCGCGGCATTTCGGCGGGTCGGCAGGCCACGACTGTGCGACCCGGGGGCAGTTTCGGCAGTCTTGCGCCGGATGATGGCAGCGCTGGTGCAATTTCCGAATCCCGGCGCAACGAATGGTTGCAGCTTGTGAAGCTTTTGCGGCAGTATGGAAACAGTGCCGTCTTGGAGAGCCAGATGGTTGTCGGCGTGATGCTGAGCGGGGTGACGGCGGGGTTGCTGGCAGCGCTGGTGTCGCTGGCGACCGGGCAGTCCGTGTTTCTGGTGCTGCTGACTTACTGTCTGTTCGGACTCTTGGGATGCACGGCGTTCACGTCAATGGCAGCGCTGCACCCGATGCGGATTTCCTGCGGTCGCTAGGCTGGAGCGGCGCGTCTGGAATTGTGAAACAATCCACAACCAACGGCAAATCGCACCAGGATTTTAGGGCGCGCCAGGTGCGACGAATCATCCGCATGGCGTTGGCAGGTGAATGCCGCTGCACGCTGCAACCCGTGATTGCGCCAGCCTTGGTCTTGCCCGGATTGCGGCAAAACTGGCCCGAAAAAATGCAAGACTGGGGCGAAAACGTGGCGGCACGCGCACGATGCCTGTCGCCAAGGCCACAGGTTATCCCGTAAACTGCATGAAGGGGGCGCTTGCTGCGAGAGTAAGCCATGCTGTTGAAGTACCGTGGGGCATGCATACAAGTGCATGTTGTTTTTAGTGAATTGTGCCTCTGCTCGCACCGTTCAACTGCTTTTTGCGCGCCGGAAGGCCGCAGACTGTTGACGGGGAACTGACGATGACCATCAGCTTCCCCGAGTTCCTGCCTGAGCAGGCCGGTTTGCCCCGCGCCATGATCGTGCCGCAATCTGCCCCCGAGGCTGCAGTTGTGCGCGGCCCCTACCGCCGCGGACTGAAGCGCGTGCTGGATGTGGTTCTGGTGCTGATGTCGGCACCGATGGTTGTTCCGCTGATCCTGCTGCTTGCGCTGCTGGTGCGGCAGGATGGTGGCGGGGCCTTCTACACGCAACCGCGTGTCGGGCGGGACGGAGGCATCTTCCGCATCTGGAAGCTGCGCACCATGGTGCCCGACGCCGACGCCCGCCTGCGCCAGATGCTGGACACCGACCCGGACGCGAAAGCCGAATGGGACGCCACGCAGAAGCTGCGGCGCGACCCGCGGATCACCTCGGCAGGCCAGTTCCTGCGCCGGTCGTCGCTGGACGAGCTGCCGCAGCTGTGGAACGTGCTGGTGGGCGACATGAGCCTGGTGGGGCCGCGGCCAATGATGCCCGACCAGCAGGCGCTGTATCCGGGCCAGGCCTACTACGCATTGCGGCCCGGCATTACCGGTCTGTGGCAGACCGAAGGGCGCAATGCGACCACCTTTGCCGCCCGCGCCGACTATGACGCGCGCTATGAGGTGCGGGTCACCCTGGCAGCGGATCTGCGCATTCTGTGGCGTACGGTGTCGGTGGTGATGCGCGGCACGGGCTGCTGAGCAAAGGCCGGGCCCCCGACGGGCCCGGCTACCCCCGGTTCAGCGCCATGCGTTCGGGGAAGACCTGCGCGTTGCCGACCACCACGGGGTTGCCGTTGCGCGGGCCGTCGTCTGACAGAAGGTCATCCGTCATCAGGCCAGCGGCGCGCATCACCGCGATGGCCGCCAGACAATCCCACGCGGTGATGTGGGTTACGACATAGCGCAGCAGCCGCCCCGCCGCGATGTCGCACAGCACCGGCGCGCCCGACCCGTTGCGGGAATGCGTGACGCCGCCACGGATCAACCGTTCGAACACCGGAAGAAACTCCCGTGGTGGCACGCGCATGGAATGGCCGATGCCGGTGATGCCTTCGCGGTTGGACCGGCCCCGATCAGGCCACGGCCATGGCCACGACCACCACCACCGCGGCCAGACCGGCGCCCAGCACCGGGCGCGGCAGGGACTGGGCGGCACGCAGCAGCGGGCCGGGGGCAAGCCTTTCCCACAGGGGTTGCAGGGCCGATGCGGCCGCGGCGCCCGGACGGGCCGGAATTAGCGTGGCGCGGCGCGGGCGCCGCAGGTTGCGCATGTCGGGGATGGCGGCCATGGGGGTGATGCCGACGTCGCGTTCGAACTGACCGCGGGTGCGCAGAACAGGGAATAGAAGGTCAAGCAAGAAGGCAAGGCAGAGGCCCGCCATCAGGCTGGCCACGGCGCCGACCATGACGATGCGCTTGCGCCCGCCCGAGACCGGAAACACCGGCGTCACGGCGCGTTCCAGAAGGGTAAAGCGTTCGGCCTGCTGGCGTTCTTCCAGCTTCTGCGCGGTTTCGGCTTCGGCCTTGCGACGGGTCACGCCCTCGTATTCGGCCTGCAGCAGTTCCAGCCGCCGCTGCATGGCCCCCAATGTCCGCTCGACTTCGGGTCCCTCGGCCAGCGCATCGGACAGGTCATTGCGGCGCGCCAGAAGCTGGATGCGCTGGCTGCGCAGCACGGCCTGCTGCGCGGCAAGGGCGTCGATCTGTTGCTGCTCGCTGGCGCGCAGCGAACGGCCCTGGCCGATGCGGGCCGCTTCGTTGTCCAGTTCGACGAGCGTCTGGTCCAGCCGCCGCACCTCGGCATCGATCTGCGTCATTTCGGTGCGGCGGGCCTCTGCTGTCTGGGGCAGGCTGTCGGTGTGGGCGTTGCGATAGGCCGAAATCTCTGCCTCGACCACCTCGATCTCGGCCCCCAGGCGCCGCTCCTCCTCGACGAAAAAGCCAAAGGCCTCACGCGCGCGGGCAGCCTGGTTCTCGACGCTGGCATCCAGCACGCCTTGCGCCAGGTCATTGGCAATACGCGCGGCCTGTTCGCCGGTATCGGCGCGCGCGTTGATGATGAGCGCCGAGACCTGCGCGGCGCCGAAGGACCCCTGCGCCGCCGAGGCAACCGGCACAAAATCGATCGAAAAACGCAGCGCCACGACCTTCTGGTCGTCGGTCATCGGCAGGCCCGCGAACAGGCCGTGCCGGGCGGCCAGCGCCAGCATGGCCTCACGCGTGGTCAGGCGTTGCTGGATGCTCTGGATCCGCTGGGCCGAATTGCCGGGCAGGATCGCGCCGTTCGCATCTGAAATCAGCGGCGTTTCGACCTGGATCACCGAGGTGGCCAGGTAGATGCGCGGGCGCGACGACGCATAAAGCACCACGACGATCAGACAGGCGACCGTCACCGCGGCAATCAGCAGGCGGCGGCGCCAGATCAGGCTGGCAAGTTCGGCAAGGGTCTGGATCGGGCCCATGCGTCAGTGCTCCTTCCGGCCGTAGCGGTAGCGCGACAGGTTCACGTCCTGCGCACGGTTCAGCACCACGCCCAGCAACGGTGTGCGGCCCTCGAACAGGCGTTCGCAGTTGCGCACCTCTTCGGCTGTGGTCTGGGTGCCGTCGGCCACCAGAAGCACGGCGTCCACCTCGCGCAGAAAGCCGATCACGTCATCGGACACCAGAACCGGCGGCAGGTCGAACAGCATCAGTTCGGGCTCCAGCGCTTCGGTCAGGTCGGACAGCATCTGATGGGTGGACGCGGACAACAGGAGTTCGGCCGCCTGCGCTTCGGGGCGGCCGTTCAGTGCCAGTGCCAGCGTGCGCCCCACCCGCACCAGATGCGCATCGGGCGACACAAGGCCCGCCAGCAGATCGCGCAAGGGCGCGGTTTCCTTGAGCCCCAGCAGGCTGGCCAGGCCGGGGCGGCGCAGTTCCAGGTCCATCAGCAGGGTGCGGCTGCCCGGGCGGCGTGCCAGGCTGAAGGCCAGGTTTGCCGCCACCATCGTCTTGCCGCAGCCGTGTGTCGGCGAGGTAATGGCGATGCGGCGCAGGCCGCGGTCCTGCATGGCAAGCAGGATGCGCGTGCGCATGATGTCGAAGGCCGAGCCGGCAGGTTCGCTGGAGGAATGCGGAAACAGTCCGTTTCCTTCGAGCCAGGGTGTGTCGAGCGTTACCGGAGGCAGCAGATCCCACCGCCTTGCGGGGTCGACAGGGCCGGGCACCGGACGCAAGGCAGGCAGGTTGCGGACTGTCTCGGGTTCGGGACGTTGCGCCGCGCGGGCGCGGCCGAACAGCGATGCGCCCGGCGTGCGGGCACGCGACCGCTCCTCCTCAAGCTTGCGGAAGTGCTCTTCATTCATCATGTGCGTTGCCGCATCTTGTGACTTCGGCACCTCAGCCAACAACGGGTTGCGACCGGCCATCGCACTTAGCTCCTGCTGCGGCGGCGCAAACGGCACCGGCGACACTTCACTTGACACCCGCCTGGCAGCAGGCACGAAGCCGGGCAACACCCAAACGCGCCCGAAGGACGCTGCAGAAGGAATCGCCTGGGCCCCCGCCCATTGCACAGGGCAATAACAGAAACCGCTTTCCGGCGAAAGCATGACGACACATGGCGCGCCCCGGACACGGTGGGTAAGGTACTGATGTTCGGGACGGCAACTGGCGGCAGGCATGGTGATCGACGCAGTGGTGATCGGCCGCAACGAGGGGCCGCGGCTGACGGCCTGCCTGGCGTCGCTGGCGGGGCAGGTGCGGCAGATCGTGTATGTTGACAGCGGGTCATCCGATGGCAGCGTTGCGGCAGCGCGGGCGGCAGGGGCGCGGGTGGTGGCGCTGGACATGGCGCAGCCCTTTACGGCGGCGCGGGCGCGCAACGCAGGGCTGGCAGAGCTGGCGGCCGATCCGCCCCTGTTTGTGCAGATGGTCGACGGTGACTGCGAGGTGGTGGCAGGGTGGGTTGCGACGGCGGCAGCCTTTCTGGAGAGGCATCCGGTGGCGGTGGCCGTGTGCGGGCGCCGGCGAGAGCGGTTCCCCGCAGCAAGCGTCTGGAACCGGCTGGCGGACCGCGAGTGGGACACGCCGGTCGGTCGCGCCCGTGCCTGCGGGGGTGATGTCCTGCTCCGCCATGCCGCGGTGCAGGCGGCGGGGGGATACCGCGACGACCTGATTGCCGGAGAAGAGCCCGAACTGTGCCTTCGGCTGATCCGCGCCGGTGGCGAGGTGTGGCGCATTGATGCCGAAATGACGCGGCACGATGCGGCGATGACGCGGTTTGCGCAGTGGTGGCGGCGCAGCGTGCGGGCAGGCCATGCCTATGCCGAGGGCGCCGCGCTGCACGGCGCCGGGCCGGAACGGCACTGGGTGCCCGAGACAAGACGGGCGCTGTTGTGGGGTGCCGGAGTGCCGCTGGCGGCGCTGCTGGCGGGCGGTCTGCTGCACCCGGCGGGATGGCTGGTGCTGGCGGCCTGGCCCGCGCAGGTGTTGCGGCTGGGCTGGCGCTGGCGGGCCGACGGGCGCGAGGGTTGGGAGGCGGCGCTGTTCAGCGTTCTGGGCAAGCTGGCCGAAGCGCAGGGGGCGCTGACGTTCCGGCTGAACCGCCTGCGGCGCAGGCGGGCCGGGATCATTGAATACAAGTAGCGGTCAGGGGTCGGGCTGGAGTGTGCTGTTGAGTGCGGACAGCCGATGCCGCAGCGCGGCGACGACTTCAGCGGGCAGAATGGCGAAGCAGGACAGGTAGCGCATGCCAAGGCGGCGTGGCGAAAGCATCAGGCGCCACAGCCATTCCAGGGCGAGCCGACGCATCCAGAGCGGCGCACGCAGCTGAATTCCCGCAAGGAAGTCCACGCCTGCGCCAATGGAGGCAAAGCCGGCCTGCGGGGCAATCGTTCGGCCAAGAGCCGCAAAGCGTTCCTGCTTCGGGGCGCCCAGCGCAACAAGACACAGACAGGGGCCGATCCCGGCAATCTGCTCCAGGATCGCGCGGGCTTCCTGTCCGGTCGGATCGAAGCCGAACGTCGGAGAGACCACAAGCGGGACAACGGTCCCCGGAACGAGACGCGCAAGTTCCGCCGATGCCGCCTGAAGCGCGCAGAGCGAACTGCCGACGATGACCGTCGGCCGTCCGCAGGCTGTTGCGCGCCGGACCAGCGGCAACACCATGTCGGCGCCCGGAACCAGACTGACGGGGCTTCCTGCAATGCGCGACAGCCAGACGATGGGGTGCCCGTCGGCAACGATCATGTCCTGTGCGACATAGGCCGAACGAAACGCGACGTCGCGCGCGAGCTTGACCAGATGGTCAAGGTTCAAAGTGGCCAGCGCAAAGCCACGACCGTCGGAAAGCCGCCGGGCGGCGTCTGACAGCATCGATTCCGCGTCGGCATGTGTGACCGGAACCGTGTATCCGGCAAACTCGAACTTCATGTCACATCCCCGTTCGGGCTGCAGATATCATGGCATGTGGCGCTGGGCACGGAAGGACTGCACACGCAACAGTCTGTTTCCGCAACGTCCATTCCGCGAGGGGGAATAGCGGCACCGCCGTAACCCGTGGTAGAAAGTCCTCAACTGGAACACGCGGCCGATGCCCAACCCCCTGGCCTATCTCATGCTTTTGGTCTGGCCGGTGATCGCCGTGGCGATCTACCGGAGGCTGCCGCCGATGCAGGCGACGGTCTGGGCGATTCTGGGTGCCTACCTGGTGCTGCCCCCGGCGCAGGCCACCTTCGACCTGCCGGCCGTGCCGGACCTGAACAAGTTCACCATCTCGTCGCTGATGGCGCTGGTCTGCACGATCTGGGTGCTGAAGCAGAAGGTGGCCATCTTTCCTTCGGGTGTGGTTGCGCCGCTGCTGATGGTGCTGTTTGTCACGTCGCCCTTCTTCACCGCCGCCACGAACAGCGACCCGATCCCCATCATGGCGGGGGATGTTCCGGCGCTGCGGCTTTACGATTCCGTTGCCTATGTCTCAAGCCAGGCCATCACCCTGATTCCGTTCGTGCTGGCCCGGCGATACCTGGGCTCGGACGACGGGATGCGGGTGCTGGTGATGGCGCTGGTGGTGGCGGGGCTGGCCTATTCGCTGCCCATGCTGCTGGAGGCGCGCCTGTCGCCACAGCTGAACGTGTGGATCTACGGTTTTTTTGCGCATGACTTCGCGCAGTCGATGCGGGGCGGCGGGTTCCGGCCCATGGTGTTCATGCCGCACGGGCTGTGGGTGGCGTTCTTTGCGATGATGACCGCGATGTCGGCGCTGACGGTGCTGCGGCAAGCTCCGGCGGCGCGGCGACATGTGTGGCTGTGCGTGTGGCTGTGGCTGATGCTGGCGCTGGTGATCTGCCGCAGCTTTGGGCCGCTGGGGTATGCCGTGGCGCTGACACCGCTGATCCTGTTTGCCCCGCGGCGGGTGCAGATTCTGGTGGCGGCGGCGATAGCGGCGGTGGTCATCACCTATCCGGCGCTGCGCGGCGCACACAAGGTACCGCTGGACGACATTCTGGACTTTGCCCGCAGCGTCAGCCTTGAGCGTGCACAGTCGCTGGAATACCGCATTGCCAACGAAGAGGTGCTCTTGGCACGGGCGCAGGAAAAGCCCTGGTTCGGCTGGGGTGGCTATGGCCGGGCGCTGATCCTTGACCCGATCACCGGGCGCATTCTGTCGGTGCCCGACGGCGGCTGGGTCATCGTGCTGGGCAATTACGGCTGGCTGGGCTACGTCGGGCAGTTCGGGCTACTGGTGCTGCCCCTGTTGCGGCTGGGGCGCGAGGCGCTGCGACCCCGGGCAATGACTGTCGCCCCCTGGGGGGCGGCCGTGGCGCTGATCTACGGCGCAAACCTGATCGACCTCCTGCCCAACAACACATTGGTGCCGTTTACCTGGCTGATGGCCGGGGCGCTGACGGGCTGGGCCGAGCAGATGGCGGCGGAGCCGCGAAAGGCCGCACCCGCAGGCCCGACGATCGCCACGCCACAGCGCCGCAGGACGATCCTGTAAGGCCGACACTGTTCGCTGCTTTGGTGCAATTGACGCTCTGCAAACCAGTTCTGGTTCAACAAAGCCGCATGGCCTGCCTTGATCGCCGGGGGTTTCAGGCAGAAATGCGGCGAAACCGTGGCATTGTGTCTGCCCCGTCCAAGATGCTGCGGCGGCGGTGTTGCGGGTATCGCAGGCGGGCGGTTTGAGGTAGATTTTGCGCTGCAGCAAGGTTCGCATGCATGGGGTCCGGGGCAGGTTGGCATGAGTGAAACGGTCAGTGAGGCCGACATTGCAATCGTTGGAATGGCGGCGCACCTGCCCGGTGCCGCGTCGGTTGCGGCCTATTGGAGGAACCTGCTGGCGGGTGTGGAGTCAATCCGCCCGCTGACCGAGGCCGAGTTGCTGGCCGCAGGCGAGGACCCCGCGCGACTGCGTCACCCCCGCTATGTGCCCGCCGCCGCGCCGCTGGACGGCTTTGCCGACTTCGACCCCGAGTTCTTCGGCTTCTCGCAGAAAGAGGCCGCGATCCTGGATCCGCAGCACCGGCAGTTCCTGGAGGTGGCCTGGGAGGCGCTGGAGGATGCCGCGCATCCGCCCGAGAGCTTTCCCGGGCAGGTGGGTGTGTTTGCGGGCTGCGGCATGGGGTCGTACTTTTACTTCAACATCTGCTCGAACCCTGCGCTGGTGGCCGACACCGGCATGTTCCTGTTGCGCCACACCGGCAACGACAAGGATTTCCTGGCCACCCGCGTGTCCCATGTGTTCGACCTGAAGGGTCCGTCGATCAACGTGCAGACGGCCTGTTCCACAAGTCTGGTGGCCGTGCACATGGCGGCGCAGGCGCTGCTGAACGGCGAAGTCGACATGGCGCTGGCGGGCGGCGTGACGGTGGAGTTGCCGCAGGGGCGCGGCTACGTGTTCGAGGAGGGCGAGATCCTGTCGCCCGACGGGCATTGCCACGCCTTTGACCACCGCGCGGCGGGCACCGTCTTTGGGTCCGGCGCGGCCTGTCTGGTGCTGCGGCGGCTGTCGGATGCTTTGGCCGAAGGCGACCACATCTGGGCCGTGCTGAAGGGCAGCGCGGTGAACAATGATGGCGCGGCCAAGGCCGGGTATCTGGCGCCTTCGGTGGAAGGCCAGGCGCGCTGCATTTCCGAGGCGCAGGCGGTGGCGGGCGTGGCGGCCGAAACGGTGGGCTATGTGGAATGCCACGGCACCGGCACCTATCTGGGCGACCCCATCGAGGTGGCGGCGCTGACGCAGGCCTTCGGGCCTTCCGACGTGGCGTATGCCCGTATTGGCAGCGTCAAGACGAACATCGGCCATCTGGACACCGCGGCGGGAGCGGCCAGCCTGATCAAGGCCGCGATGATCGTGCAGAGCGGTGAGATTCCGCCCTCGCTGGGGTATGAGTCCCCGAACCCCGCCATTGCCTTCGACGGCTCGCCCTTCCGCGTGGCGGACCGGCGCATGCCGCTGCCCCGGCTGGGTGCACCACGACGGGCGGGGGTGAATTCGCTGGGCGTGGGGGGCACCAATGCCCATGCCATCTTGCAGGAACCACCCGAGCGGGCTGCATCGGGCGAGAGCGACTGGCCTTTCCAGCCGATCGTGGTTTCGGCACGGTCCAAGGCGGCGCTGGATGCCGCCAGCGCCCGGCTGGCCGCGCATCTGCGGGCGCATCCGGAACAACCGCTGGCCGATGTGGCGTGGACGCTGAAGGAGGGCCGCCGCGCCTTTGACAAGCGCCGCGTGCTGGTGGCGCGCGATCATGCCGAGGCTGCCGACCTGCTGGAGGGCCGTGACGCCCGCCGCATCTGGAGCCACGACCGGCTGGATGCGCCCGAGGTTGTGTTCATGTTCCCTGGCGGCGGGGCGCAGTTCGCGGGGATGGCCCGCGACCTGTACGATACCGAGCCCGAGTTCCGCGACTGGATGGACCGCGGGCTGGCAGTGCTGGACCGCCTGCTGGACTATGACATCCGCGACCTGTGGCTGCCTGCGGCCGGGCAGGAAGCGGCAGCGAATGACCGGCTGAAGCGGCCGTCAGTGCAGCTGCCGCTGATCATGATCGTCGAATATGCGCTGGCAAAGCTGTACGAGTCATGGGGTATCCGGCCCGCCGCGCTGGTCGGCCATTCGATGGGCGAGAACACTGCCGCGGCGCTGGCCGGTGTGATGAGCTTTGAGGATTGCATCGGGCTGGTGCACCTTCGGGGCACCTTGTTTGACACCGTGCCGCCCGGCGGCATGCTGTCGGTACCGATGGATGCGGCCGACCTTGGCACCCGGCTGCCCGCGGATTGCGACATGGCCAGCGTGAACGCACCCGGCCTGTGCGTGGTCAGCGGCCCCGATTCCGCGTTGGCGGCGCTGGCGCAGGCGATGGCGGCCGAGGGCGTGGAAACGCAGCGCATCGCCATCAACATTGCCGCGCATTCGCGGATGCTGGAGCCGATCCTTGACCGTTTCGGTGCCTATCTGCGATCCATCCGCCTGAACGCGCCAAACCTGCCCGTGATCTCGAACCGCACGGGCCAGCCGCTGACTGCCGCGCAGGCCACCGATCCGGCCTACTGGGTGGCACACCTGCGCAACACGGTGATGTTCCGCGACGGGATGGCCACGCTGATGGCCGTGCCGAACCGTGTCTACATGGAGATGGGGCCGGGGCGGGCCGTGTCGTCATTGGCGCAGGCCAATGGCGTGCCCGCCGCACAAGTGGTGCCCGCGCTGCGTCACCCGGAACAGGCCATGGCCGATGATGCCTGGCACGTGGCCACGATTGCGCGCCTGTGGGCCTGTGGCGCCGCGCCCGACTGGACGCCGGTCTGGGGTGAGGCACGGCGGAACCGCGTGCCGCTGCCGACCTATCCCTTCCAGCGCAAGACCTACTTCATCGAGCCGGGCAAGGCTTCGGCACCGGTGCAGGAACCGCCACCTGCAAGGGCTGACGACATTGCGCAGTGGGGCTGGGTGCCGCACTGGCGCCCGCGCGCGGCCGAGGGTGACGGACCGGAGGTGATGGCACCGGCCACATGGCTGGTGTTCGTGGATGACGCGGGGCTGGGCACCTCTGCCGTGGCGCGGTTGCGCGCCATGGGGCATCGGGTGGTGACGGTGGCGCCAGGCGACGCCTTCCTGCGGCGCGACGATCACTACACGCTGTCACCCGAACGCGGCCGCGAAGGCTATGACGCCCTGCTGCGCGATCTTGTGGCGCGCGGGATGGCTCCGCAGCGCATTGCGCATTTCTGGCTGGTGACCGACCGAGAGAGTTTCCGCCCTGGGTCCAGCTTCCTGCACCGCAATCTGGAACAGGGCTTTTACAGCCTGATGTTCCTGGCGCAGGCGATGGCCGAGGAAAACCTCCCGCGCCCGGTGCACCTGACCTGCCTGACCACCGGCGCCGTGCAGGTGCGCGACGAGACGCTGCCCTACCCCGAGAAGGCCATGGTGGCCGGGCCGCTGCGGGTGATCCCGCAGGAACTGCCGGGCGTGACCTGTGCGCAGGTGGACCTTGCCCTGCCACGCGACCGCAAGGGGCGGGTGGTGCTGGACGACGACCTTCTGGATCAGGTGCTGGAAGACCTGACGGCCGACCCGAAAGACATGTTGGCCGCCCTGCGCGGCGCCAAACGGCTGGAACGCGGCTTGCGGCGGCTGGAGTTGCCGGGGGCCGAGGGCTTTGCCCTGCCGCAGGGGGCGACGGTGCTGATTACCGGCGGCTTCGGCGGCATCGGGCTGACGCTGGCCGAGGACCTGATCCGCCGCTTTGGCGCCAAGATCCTGCTGGTGGCCCGCCGCGCGCTGCCCGACCCGGCGTCGTGGGATGCCCACCTGTCGCGCCACGGCACCGACGACCCGCTGTCGCGCCGCATTCTGGCGTTGCGCCGCCTGCGGGCCGTGGGAGGTCAGGTGCACGTGGCACAGGCCGATGTGTGCAATCTGGACGAGATGCGCGCGGCGGTGGCGGCGGGCGCGGCGGCGCTGGGCCCTGTGCAGGCGGTGATCCATGCCGCGGGCGTGGTGGATGACGCACCTCTGCTGGCCAAGACCCCGGCCGCGGTGGAAGAGGTGCTGGCACCCAAACTGCACGGCACACGCACCCTGGACGCGCTGTTCCCCGACGGGTCGGTGGACCTGATGGTGGCCTTTTCGTCGACGTCCACGTTCACCGGCCCGGCAGGGCAGGTTGACTATGTGGCGGCGAATGAATTCCTGAACGCGTGGTCGCAATCGCGCGCGGGTGGCAAGACGCGCGTCCTGGCGCTGAACTGGGGCATCTGGACGGGCGTGGGCATGGCGGCCGAAGCACTGGCCGACCGCACCGGCACAAAGCCCCCTGCGCCGGTTCTGCCGGTGGCGCGGGCCATGCTGTCGGGCGCCAGTTTCGATGCCGCAGGCGCACGGGTCTACTCGGCCCGGCTGACAACGGCCGACTGGGTGCTGGACCAGCACCGCATCAAGGACGGCACCGCCATCCTGCCCGGTACCGCCTACCTGAACCTGCTGGCCGAGGCGGCGGCAGAAGAAGGTCTTGCCGCGTTCGAAGTCCGTGACCTGACCTTCTTCCGCGCACTGGACGTGGCCGAAGGTGCCACCTGCGAGGTACAGGTGCGGCTGGTACGATCAGACGAAGGTTTTTCGGCCGAGGTCCGGTCATCCGTCACGCTGCGCGGGCGCAAGGGGTGGGTGCTGCATGCCGCGGCACGGCTGATGTCGGCCGCTGCGGCCGAAGAACGGATCGACCCCGCCGCCTTGCTGGCACGTCTTCCCGCGCCGGAAGCCGCCGACTGGCTGCCAAGCCCGCAAGAAGCGCATCTGCAGTTCGGCCCGCGCTGGCGGGTGACACGGTCGCGCGCGCTGGGGGCAACCGAAGGCGTGGCGACACTGGCACTGCCTGCGCCCTATCAGTCCGAGGCGGCGCAATGGCCGCTGCACCCCGCCCTTCTGGACCTGGGCACCGGTTGGGCTATGGGTCTGATTGCCGGCTACCGGCCCGCGCATCTGTGGGTGCCGGTATCCTATGGCCGGGTGCGGGTGCTGGGCCCGCTGCCGGACAGGATTGTCAGCCATGTGCGCAACGCGGGCGACAACCGCGCCGATGCGCCAGTGGCACGGTTTGACGTGACGCTGGCCGACACCGCAGGCCGGATCGTTGTGCAGGTGACCGGGTTTGCCATTCGTCGGCTGGATGGCGCCCTGTCCCTGACGGCGCCGACCGAACGCGAGGTGACGTTCGAGAACGCCGAGGTCCGGTCACTGTCGCCCGCCGAAGAGCGGCTGGCGCAGACGCTGGCGCAGGGCATCCGCCCCGAGGAAGGCGCCCAGGCCTTTGCCCGCTCGGTGGCGGCGGGGCGGTCGCAGGTGGTGGTCAGCTCGCTGGACCTGCCCACGCTGGTGCGGCAGACCCGCGCGGTTCAGGCCGCGCGTCCCGAAGGCGCGGCGTTTGAACGGCCCGAACTGGACAGCGCCTTTGTTGCCCCGCGCAACGACATCGAGCGCACGCTGGCCGGGTTCTGGCAGGACCTGCTTGGCGTGGCGCAGGTGGGGGTCGACGATGACTTCTTTGCCCTGGGCGGGCATTCGCTGATTGCGGTTCGCCTGTTTGCCATGGTGCGCAAGGCCTATCGGGTGGACTTCCCCATCTCGGTCCTGTTCGAGGCGCCGACCATTGCCGCCTGTGCCCGGCTGATCGAGGCGGAGATCGGGCCGGTGACGGGAGACGCGCCCGCGGCGCCGCTGCGCCGCTTTACCCATCTGGTTGCCATGCACGACCGCGAGGGCGGGGCGAAGACGCCGTTCTTCCTGGTGGCGGGCATGTTCGGCAACGTGCTGAACCTGCGCCACCTGGCGCAGCTTCTGGGGGGCGACCGGCCGTTCTGGGGCCTGCAGGCGCGCGGCCTGTACGGCGATGCCGAACCGCACCGGTCCATTCCCGAAGCGGCGGCAGCCTATGTTGCCGAGTTGCGCCAGGTGCGGCCGCACGGGCCCTATCTGCTGGGCGGTTTCTCGGGTGGCGGGCTGACGGCGTGGGAGATGGCGCGGCAACTGGAAGCGGCGGGCGACGAGGTGGCGCTGCTGGCGCTGCTGGACACGCCCCTGCCCCGCCGCCCCGCACTGAGCCGCCCCGACAAGGCGCTGATCAAGCTGGCCGAGCTGCGCCGCAAGGGCCCGGGCTATCTGGCCGAATGGGTGCGGGCGCGGATCGAATGGGAACGCACGAAGGGGCACGCGCGGACCGATACCGAAGGCGCGTTCCATAATGCGGCCATCGAAGCGGCGTTCCGCGAGGCGATTGCCACCTATGACCTGCCGCCGCGGGCCGGGCGCACCGTGCTGTACCGCCCGCCACTGGACCGGCATTGGCCGGTGACGGGCGGGCGCTGGGTGTCGCACGCGAAGGAATATGTGTTTTCCGACAACGCGCTGACCCCTTTTGCCCCGCTGTTGCAGGTGGTCGAGGTGCCGGGCGACCACGACTCGATGGTGCTGGAGCCGAACGTGCGCACCTTGGCCGCGCGCATGAAGGCGGCCATTGCCGAGGCCGAGGCGGGATTGGCTCCGCCGCCGATGCTGCGAGCGGCGGAATAGATGGCCACCGTTCTGACCATCATCTTGAACTGGCGCACCGCCGACATGACGCTGCGGGCATTGGCGGCGGCGCAGGTGGCGATGGCGGCGGTGGATGGCGCGATCACTGTGGTGGACAACGATTCCGGCGACGGCTCGTACGAGGCCATCCGTGCGGCCGTGGCTGCCCTGCCGCCGGGTGTGCCGGTGCAGGTGCTTCAGTCGGGGCGGAACGGCGGCTTCGGCGCGGGCAACAACGTGGGCATCCGCGCGGGCCTGCCGGGGGGGGCACGGCCCGACTATGTGTATCTGCTGAACTCCGACGCCTTTCCGGCCCTTGACGCCATATGCGCCCTGCGTGACCATCTGGACAGCCACCCGGGCACCGGCTTTGCCGGCAGCCACATACACGGCATCGACGGCGTGCCGCACCAGACCGCGTTCCGGTTCCCCTCGGCCGCCGGCGAGTTCGAGGCCGCCATCCGGCTTGGCCCGGTGTCGCGCCTGCTGCGCCGCTGGATCATCGCACCGCCGGTTCCTGGACGGACCACGCGGGTCGACTGGCTGGCCGGTGCAAGTCTGATGATGCGGATGGATGTGCTGGACCGGATCGGGCTGTTTGACGAACGTTTCTTCCTTTACTTCGAGGAAACCGAGCTGTGCCACCGGGCCGCGCGCGCCGGATCGCCCACCGACTATGTAGTGGAAAGCCGGGTGGCGCATGTGGGGTCGGCCTCGACCGGCATGAAGAGCTGGCAGCGCATTCCCGGCTACTGGCTGGACAGCCGCTGGCACTACTTTGCCACCGTGCACGGCAAGGGCGGCGCCGTGGCAGCGACACTGGCCGCGCTGGCGGGCGGTGCGTTGTGGCGGCTGCGCTGCGCGCTGACCGGCAAGGACCGGGTGGATCCGCCGTTCTTTCTGCGCGACATGCTGGGCCACCACCTGCGCGCGCTGTTTTCCCCTGCTCCGGCGGCGCCTGTGCCGCAGGTCCGCCCAGCCGAGTGAGTGTACCCCATGGCCCTGTCCTTCCTGCTGATCGGCAATGAAAGCCTGACGATCCAGTGCGCCACGCAGGTGCTGGACCGCGGGCAGCGGGTGGCGGCGCTGCTGTCGGACAGCGCCGCGGTGCGCGACTGGGGCCGCGCGCGCGGGTTGACCGTGGCCATGCCCGATGCGGTGCCGGATGTGCGGGTCGACTGGCTGTTGTCGGTAGCCTATCTGCGGCTGGTGCCGCCAGCGTTGCTGGCGCAGGCGGCGCAGGGCGGCGTGAACTTCCATGACGGTCCGCTGCCGCGCTATGCCGGGCTGAATGCGCCGGTCTGGGCCATTCTGAACGGCGAGGCGCGGCACGGCATCACCTGGCACCGGATGACCTCGGGGGTGGATGAGGGGAACATTCTGGTCGAACGTTCGTTTGATATCCTGCCCGATGACAGCGCGCTGACGCTGAACTCCCGCTGCTTCGAGGCCGCGGTCGAGAGTTTTGCCGAGGTTCTGGCACTGCTGGAGGCCGGGCAGGGCGATGGCCGGGCACAACCGGCCGAAGGGCGCCGGGTGTTTGCCCGCGCCGACCGGCCCGCGGCAGCGGGGCGGCTGGACTTTGCGCAGCCTGCGGCGCGGGTGGCGGCGCTGGTGCGGGCGCTGGACCATGGCACTTATCGCAACCCGCTGACAGTGGCGAAGATTGTGGTGGATGGCCGGGTTCTGGCGGTGAGCCGGGCCGAGCTTGTGGCGGGTGCAGGGGTGCCGGGCACGGTGCTGTCGGCCGATCCCTCGGGGCTGGTGGTGGCCTGCGGCGAGGGCGCGGTGCGGCTGCACGGATTGCGCGACATGTCCGGGCAGGCGGTATCCCCGGAGTCGCTGGGGGTGGGTTTCCTGGCATCGCCCGACGTGGCGCCGCTGACACAGGCGCTGGCGGTGGTGGCGAAGGCCGAGGAGGCAACCAAGCGGGCGCTGAGGGCCTTTGATCCGGCGGTTGTCGGCGGGGCCGCGGGGGCCGCGCCGGACTGGCAGGCGGTGCCCATGGCGCTGCCGCCGATGGACGGCGATGCGTTGGTGGGCGTGCTGCTGGCGGGGCTGTCGCGGCTGTCGGGCAAGGCGGGGGCCGGGGTGGCCTGGACGGCGGGGCCTTCGGGCGCGCCTGGCCATGTGTCGGACTGGGCGCCGCTGGCATCGGCTGCCGATCTGGCGCGCTGCCGCCGCGCACCGGGCTTTGCGTTGGATCTGGGGCTGCGCGAGCCGGGGCTGGTGCTGCCTGCGGTCCCGCCGGTGGCGCTGACGGAAACCGGGCATGTGCTGGCGGGCAGCGTCGTGACCATTGATCTGGCTGGGGGCGTCCTGCACGCCGACACCGCGCGCCTGCCGCTGCCGCAGGCGCAGGCCCTGGCGCTGCGGCTGGCGCGGTTTGCCGCGGCCTGGGCCGCGCAGCCCGGGGCCGATCCGGCGGTGGTGCCCTTTGTGGACGCGGACGAGCTGCAGGCGCTGCTGCACGGGCGCAATGCAACGGCGCGGTCGTACGATCGTTCGTTAACCGTTCCGCAGGCGTTCCGCGCGCAGGCAGAACGCACCCCCGACGCCACCGCGCTGGTATGCGAAGGCGATAACCTGACCTATGCCGTGCTGGAGGCACGGGCAAACCGCATTGCCCATGTGCTGCGCGGCATGGGGGTTGGCCCCGGCACGCTGGTGGGCCTGTGCGTGGCGCGCGGCACCGACATGGTGGCGGGCGCGTTGGGCATCCAGTTGGCGGGTGGCGCCTATGTGCCGATGGACCCGGCCTATCCGGCCGACCGGATTGCCCTTTACGCGCAGGATTCGGGCTGCCCGGTGATCGTGACGCAAGGCCCGCTGGCGGGCCTGCTGCCCGCGGGCGTGGCCAAGCTGATGCTGGACAGCGACCCGCGGTTGGCCACCGCCCCCGACACCCCCGCGGAAGGCGGCGCCGCGCCGGGTGATCTGGCCTACATGATCTATACCAGCGGCTCCACCGGGCGGCCCAAAGGCGTGATGGTGGAACACCGCAACGTCATCAACTTTTTCGCCGGCATGGATGATCGGCTGGGAACAACGCCCGGCACCTGGCTGGCCGTGACCTCACTGTCGTTCGATATCTCGGTGCTGGAGCTGTTCTGGACGCTGGCGCGCGGGTTCAAGGTGGTGCTGACATCGGACGCCAACCGCGCGCTGGTGTCGGGCGGGCGCATCGGCAGCGGGCAAGGCATGGACTTTGGCCTGTTCTACTGGGGCAACGATGACGGTGCGGGGCCGAAGAAGTACGAACTGCTGCTGGAAGGCGCGAAGTTTGCCGATGCGAACGGGTTCACGGCGCTGTGGACGCCCGAGCGGCACTTCCATGCCTTTGGCGGCCCCTACCCCAACCCGGCGGTGACCGGCGCCGCGGTGGCGGCGGTGACGAAGAACCTTTCGGTGCGGGCGGGGTCCTGCGTGGCGCCGCTGCACCATCCCGCCCGCATTGCCGAAGACTGGGCGGTGATCGACAACCTGACCAACGGCCGCGCCGGGCTGGCGATTGCCAGCGGCTGGCACCCCGACGATTTCGTGCTGCGCCCCGAAAACACGCCGCCGAAAAACCGGCAGGCGATGCTGGACGCCATAGCCCAGTTACGCCGGCTGTGGCGCGGCGAGGCGGTGGAGTTTCCCACCGCGTCGGGCAAGCCCTTTGCCGTGGTGACGCAGCCGCGCCCGGTGTCGAAGGACCTGGCTTTGTGGGTGACGACGGCGGGCAACCCCGACACCTGGCGCGAAGCCGGGCGGCTGGGGGCGAACGTGCTGACGCACCTTCTGGGCCAGTCGATCGACGAGGTGGCGGGCAAGATCGGGCTGTACCACGCGGCGCTGCGCGAGGCGGGGCATGACCCGGCCCGCCACACCGTCACGCTGATGCTGCACACCTATCTGGCCGCCACGCGCGACGAGGCGCGGCGCGTGGCCGAGGCGCCGATGAAAAGCTACCTGCAATCGGCGGCGGCGCTGATCAAGCAGTATGCCTGGGCGTTTCCGGCGTTCAAGAAGCCGCAGGGCGTGGCCAACCCCATGGACATCGACCTGCAGTCGCTGAGCGTTGAGGAAACCGACGCGATCCTGGATTTTGCCTTCCACCGCTATTTCGACGATTCGGGCCTGTTCGGCACCGTGGACGATGCGCTGGCGCGGGTGGAACAGCTGAAACGCATTGGTGTCACCGAGGTGGCCTGCCTGATCGACTATGGCATCGCGCCCGAGGTGGTGCTGGCGGGCTTGCGGCCCTTGGCGCAGGTGGTGGCGCGGGCGAATGCGGGGGGCGCGCCGCAGGCGGGCGACCATTCGATGGCGGCCGAGATGGTGCGCCACAAGGTAACGCATCTGCAATGCACCCCGTCAATGGCCCGCATGATTGCCATGAACGACGAGGCGCGGATGGCGCTGGCGGGGGTGAAGACGCTGATGGTGGGGGGCGAGGCGCTGCCCGCGGCGCTGGCGGCCGATCTGCGGAAGGCCACGCGGGCGCGGGTGCTGAACATGTACGGCCCTACGGAAACCACCATCTGGTCCACCGTGGCCGATGTGGGCGCGGTGCAGGGCGTGGCCGACATCGGCACGCCCATTGCCAACACGCAGGTCTATGTGCTGGACGACGCGCTGCAGCCGGTGCCCGATGGCGTGGCGGGCGAGTTGTGGATCGGCGGCGATGGTGTCACGCGCGGCTACTGGCAGCGCGACGACCTGACGGCCGACCGGTTCCGCCCCGACCCGTTCGTGGCGCCCGACCGTGCCGCACCTTGGGGCGCACGGATGTACCGCACGGGCGATCTGGTGCGCTGGCGCGACGGCGTGCTGGATTACCTGGGCCGCACCGACCATCAGGTAAAGCTGCGCGGCTACCGAATTGAGCTGGGCGAAATCGAGGCGGTGATCGAGGCGCAGCCAGGCGTCACGCAGGCCGTGGTGATGGCGCGCGAGGACAGCCCCGGCGACGTGCGCCTGGTGGCCTATGTCGGCGGCACGGCGCGGGAACCGGCGCTGCGCGCGGCGCTGGCGGAGCGCCTGCCGGAACACATGCAGCCGCAGCACTGGGTTTCGCTGGCGTCCTTCCCGCTGACGCCCAACGGCAAGGTCGACCGCAAGGCACTGCCCGCGCCGCAGGCAGTCTCGGTGGCCCCGGTGACGGAAGTGGCCCCTACCGAAGGCGTCGAGGCGCAGATCGCGGCGATCTGGTCACGGGTGCTGGGTGTGCCGCGCGTCGGGTCGCAGGACAACTTCTTTGCGCTGGGCGGGCATTCGCTCTTGGCCGTGCAGGTGCACCGGGAAATCCGCGACCGGCTGGGGACGGCCCGGCTGTCGATCACCGACATCTTCCGCTTCCCGGTGCTGTCGGCGCTGGCCCGCCATCTGGACGACCGCCCTGCGCCGGTGGCCGCTGCCCCGTCGAATGACCGAGCCGAGGCGCGGACCGATGCGATGGCGCGCAGGCGCGCCCTGCGCGGGGCACGCGGCGCGGTGGATGCCTGAACTTGACGCCCTGACCACTGCCCTGCGGGCGATGCTGCCCGCAGGCGCCGGGGTAGGAGTTGCCCTGACGGCTGGCGTCCATCCCCTGTGGCCGGGCGAAGAGGTGTCAGGGGCTGTGCCCAAACGGCAGAACGAATTCGCGGCGGGGCGGGCGGCGGCGCGGGCGGCGCTGGCGGGCATCGGCATGGTGCCCGTGGCCATTGCGCGCCGCACCGACCGCGCGCCGGCATGGCCGCCGGGGGTGGCCGGGTCCATCACGCACAGCCGCAGCGTGGCGCTGGCGGTGGCGATGCGCGGCGGGCCGTCGCCGGGCATTGACGTGGAGCCTGACGAAGACCTGCCCGCCAATGTGCTGGGGACCATCCTGTCCGATGCCGAGCGGGCGGCGACGGGCAATCTGCGCCTGGCGCGGGTGGTGTTTTCGGCCAAGGAATCCTTCTTCAAGGCGCAGCATCCGCGCACCGGGCGGATGATCGGGTTCGATGCGGCGCAGGTGGCGCTGGACGATGGCCGCTTTGCCCTGACGGTGACCGAAAGCCTGCCCGGCTTGCCCGCCGGTACCCGACTGGCGGGCCACTGGGCCATGACCGGGGGCCATATCCTGACTGCGCTTGTGATCGCATAGGCGAAGGCACGCCGACGTGATGGCACTCCCCATGGGGCGGGTGCGAATCCCTGTGCTAGGCTGCCACAAAACGGGCAGGAGGGCGCGATGCGGGCTTTGGTTCTGGGGCTTGCGGTGTGGGGCGGGGCGGTCGCAACGGTGGCGGCGGCCGAAGACCGCGTGCTGATCCTGGCAAACGAGAACTACCGCGATGCCGCCGATGTGGCGGGTGCGGCGGATGTGGCCGCGGCGGCCGATGCGCTGACCGCCGGGGGGTTTACGGTGGCCGTCGCCACCGACCTTGCGGCGCCTGCCATGCGTCAGGCGCTGTCGGACCTGCTGGTGGCGCTGGAACCGGGAGACCGGGTGGTCATCGTGCTGGCCGGGCACTTTGCGCAGGGCGGAGCCGAGACCTGGGTCCTGGGCACCGAGGCGTCGTTGCCCGATCTGGCCCTGGCGGGCGGGGTGGGGCTGTCGGTGGACACCGTGCTGGCGGTGGCGGCCGAACTGCCGGGCCGGTCGCTGGTGCTGCTGGGCACCGAAACCACGCGCCTGCCGCTGGGGCGCGGGCTGGAGCAGGGGTTCGGTGCCTTTGATGTGCCGCAGGGCGTGACCGTGGCGCAGGGAGAGGCCGCGGCGGTGGCCGATTTCCTGACCGGCGTGCTGGGCGAGCGCGATGCCAGCCTGCCCGCGCTTCTGGACAAGGCGCCCGAGCTGACGGCGGATGGCTTTCTTGCCGACGACCTGCCCTTCCGTGAAACCGAGGTGCTGACGCCACCGCCGGTGCAGACCGAAGAGCAGCGCGCCGCCGAGGACAAGTTGTGGGAGGCGCTGAAGAAAGCGCCGACCATCGCGGGTTACGAGGATTACCTCTTGCGCTACCCCTTGGGCCGCTATGCCGGGCTGGCGCGGGCCGAGGCGGCGCGGCTGCGCGCCGACCCCACGGTGCAAGCCCGCACCGCGGAAGAGGCGCTGGGTCTGAACCGCGACCAGCGCCGTGCCATCCAGCGGCAGCTGTCGATCCTGGGCTTTGACCCCAAGGGGATCGACGGGCTGTTCGGCAACGGGTCACGCGCGGCGATCCAGGGCTGGCAGCAGCAGAACACCGAACGCGCCACGGGGTTCCTCACGCGCGACCAGATCCTGCGGCTGACGGCGCAGGCCGACCGCCGCGCCGCCGAACTGGAGGCGGAAGCCGCCGCGCGGCGCGCCGAGCAGGAGCGGCAGGACCGGCTGTACTGGGACCAGACCGGCGCCAAGGGCGACGAGCCAGGCCTGCGTGCCTATGTGAAGCGCTATCCGGACGGTCTGTTCGCCGAACTGGCGGCCGAACGGCTGGCTGCCATCGATGCCGCCCGCCGGGCCGAGGCGGCGGCACAAGACCGGCAGGCCTGGGACCGGGCGCGCGCCGCCGACTCGATGGACGCCTACCGCGCCTATCTGGCGATCTTCCCCAACGGATCCTTCGCCGCCGAGGCACAGGCCCGCATCGACGCGCTGGACACGGATGCGGCCGACGAGGCAGACCGGGCAAAGGCGGAGGCCGCCGAACAGGCGCTGGGCCTGAACGACCTGGCGCGCAAGCTGATCGAGGAACGGCTGGCCGCGCTGGACCTGAAGCCGGGCGAGCCCGACGGCGTGTTCGACGACAAGACCCGCCGCGCCATCCGCCGCTTCCAGTCCAGCCGGGGCATGGCCGAGACGGGCTATCTGGACCAGGCCGCGATGGTGGGCCTGCTGGCCGGGGGCGTGCTGCGGATGGGGGAATAGATCACGTTCGTGGGTTGGCGCAGGTCGACCCTTGACCAACGCGGTCCATCGCCCTTCCATTCCGGGATGCTTCTGCGGCTGACCCTTGTTCTTGCCCTTCTGCCCCTGCCCGCCGTGGCCTCTTGTCGGCTTTCGTTGGCGCTGGGGCTGGACGTGTCGGCCTCGGTCGATCCGACGGAATACGACCTGCAGATGACCGGCATGGCGCAGGCGCTTCTGGCACCCGAAGTGCAGGGGATCATCCTGTCCGACACCGCGAACCCCGTCGTGCTGGCCGTGTATGTGTGGAGCGGGCCGGGCGACCAGATGCTGGTGACGGACTGGACGCCGGTGACCGGCCCGGAAACCCTGCAGCGCGTCGCGGCCGACATCATGGCGGTGCCGCGGCGCATTACCTTTGACGGGCGCACCGCCATCGGCTCGGCCATGGCCTATGGCGGTTTTCTGCACGATCTGGCGCCGCCCTGCGACCGGGCGGTGATCGACCTGGCGGCGGATGGCATGAACAACGCGGGCGAATCACCGCGCGGCGTGCGTGATGGACCGGCGCTGGGCCGGGTGACGGTGAACGCGCTGGCGATCGGCGCGGCGCACGCGCTGGACCTGGAAGTGCGCACCCCCGCCATTCTGGAGCAGTACCTTCTGGGGCAGGTGATCCGCGGGCCGGGGGCCTTTGTCGAGGTGGCGCAGGACCACCGCGATTTCGAGCGCGCGATGACGCGCAAATTGATCCGCGAAATCGACGTGATGATGCTGGGGGCAAGGTAGGGTGGGCAATCTGCCCACCTTGCGCCGAAGGTGGGCAGATTGCCCACCCTACACGGCTTCGCCCGCGTCCAGCCGCGCCAGCCAGGCCCCGGCATCGCGCAGCACCGTGTTCCGCCGATCTGGGTCCATCCGGTCCCATGTCCGGTACATCTGCGCCATGCGCGGATTGTTCACGAACCTGTCGCGATGCCGGTTCAGGAAGTGCCAGTACAGCAGGTTGAGCGGGCAGGCCTGCGGCCCGGTCTTTTCCTTCACCTTGTAGGCGCAGCTTCCGCAGTAGTCCGACATGCGGTCGATGTAGGCGCCCGAGGCGGCATAGGGCTTTGACCCCACCACGCCACCGTCGGCCCACAGCACCATGCCCAGCGTGTTGGGCGCCTCGACCCATTCGAAGGCGTCGATATAGACCGACAGGTACCAGTCATGCACCGCCGCCGGGTCCAGCCCGGCGATCAGGGCAAAGTTGCCGGTAACCATCAGCCGCTGGATGTGGTGGGCATAGGCGTGGTCGCGCGTCTGTGCCACCGCCGCCTGCATGCAGGCCATCCGCGTGGAACCGCCCCAGTACATCGGCGGCAGGGGGCGGGTGTGGCCCAGCGCGTTGCCTTGGGTGTAGCCTGGCCCCTTCAGGACATAGACACCTCGGATGAATTCGCGCCAGCCGATGATCTGGCGGATGAACCCCTCGGCCGCGGCAAGGGGGACGCGCCCGGCCTGCCATTCGGCCTGCACCCGTTCGCAGACCTCCTGCCAGCCCAAGAGCCCCAGGTTCAGCGACGACGACAAGAGCGAATGTGACAGCCACGGGTCACCCTGCAGCATGGCGTCCTGTTCCTCGCCAAAGCGGGGCAACGCGTGGCGGGCAAAGTGGTCCAGCGCCTGCAGCGCCTGGGCGCGGTGGGTGGGCCAGTGGAACGGGCGCAGGCGGCCGAAGTGGGTGGGGAACCGTGCTTCCACCAGCGACAGTACCTTGTCCGTTTCGGCATCGGGGTCAAACCGCAGCGGCGGGGTGCGCAGCAGGTCGGGCTTTGCCGGCTTGCGGTTGTCGTGGTCAAAGTTCCACTGGCCGCCCGCCGGATCGGTGCCGTGCATCAAGAGCCCGGTCTTGCGCCGCATCTCGCGGTAGAAGAACTCCATCCGCAACTGCTTGCGCCCATCGGCCCAGGCGGCGAATTCGGCGTCGGAACACAGGAACCGGTCATCGGGCAGCTGCGTCACTGGGATCGGCAGGTCGTCCAACGCCCGGATCAGCCGCCATTCGCCGGGGCGCGTGGCGATCACCTGTTGCGCGCCGGTTTCCGCGGCACGGCGGATCAGCTCTCCGGGGATGGACTGGGTGTTGGCCGGGTCGTCCAGCCGGGTGTAGGCCACGCGCCAGCCCAGCGACGCCAGATGCACCGCATGCTTGCGCATGGCCGCCAGCACCAGCGCGATCTTCTGCGGGTGGTGGCGCACATAGGTACCTTCGGCCATTACCTCGGCCATTACCACCACGTCGCGCGCGGGGTCGGCGGCGCGCAGGGCGGCCACGGTGTCGGTCAGCTGGTCACCCAGCACAAGGATCAGGCGGGGTGTCACCACGGAATGCGGGCACCGGCCCAGTCGAAGAACCCGCCACTGTCGGCGGGGGTCAGGCCGTCGATCACCGCCAACAGGTTGGCGGCGGCTTCGGCCGGGGTCACGGTGGCGCGGCCCTTGTGGAACTCGGCGCCGAACCCGGTGTCCACCGTGCCGGGGTGCAATGCGGCAATCACCGCATGGCGGTGGCTGCGGGCCATCTCGATGGCGGCGGTGTGCAGCATCTGGTTCAGCGCGGCCTTCGAGGCACGGTAGGAATACCAGCCCCCCAGCGCGTTGTCGCCGATGGACCCCACCCGCGCCGACAGCGCTGCGAAAACAGCCCGCCCGTCCCGCGGCATCAGCCGCAACGCGTGTTTCAGCACCAAGAGCGGGCCAGTGGCGTTAAGGGCAAACAGCGCAGCGATCTGCACCGGGTCCAGCACGCGCAGCGACTTCTCGGGGCCCATGCCGGGCGGGGCCAGCGCGCCGGTGGCCACGAAGACCAGATCGAACGGCGCCGTCAGCGGCGCCATCGCCTGCTGAACCGATGTCTCGTCAGTGATGTCCAGCCCGTCGGACCGCGACAGCCGGGAAACCTCGGTGCCACGCGCATCCAGCGCGGCCGCCATGGCCGCGCCGATACCACCCGTTGCCCCGATGACCAGTGCCCGCACCGCCGATCCCGACTTGCCCGCCGCCGGAACCTAGCCCGGCGGGACGGGGCGGCAACCTTGTGGGGCGGTCAGTTCACCTTGTCTGCCAGAAGTTCCTCGATCTTCCTGGCGTCATCGCGCGCCTTGCCGATATCGTACCGGATGTGCAAGTCGACCCATTGCTGAAGGATGGTCTGCACGGTTTCGGGCAACTGGTTGAACGGCTTGCCGCCACAGGCATCAAGCAGCGGCTTTGCCGCCTTCAGCCGGTCATCCACCCCTTCGAAGTCCATCTTGAGCAGGCTGCTGAAGTCGAAGGTCGCGATCCGGTCGGCGACACGGTCAAGGTGGATCTTCATGCCAACGTACATCGGCGTGTCCTTGTAGGGATCAAGCTTGCGCTTGGCCTCCTCGAACTCCTTCTTCGCCTTGCTGACCGGCGCCTCGTCGCCCAGCGTGACCTCGTCCAGAATGGACTTGATCTCGTTGATTGCGTTCTCGCCCTTGCTGACGTCGTTGGTCTTGGCGGAATCCTCGACCATGCCGAACAGACGGGCCCTGTGCGGTGCCAGCTTCTGGGTGCCGTTCTCGTCCTTCTCGATCGCCTTGAACAGGTCGTCGCGGCGGCCTCGTGTGATCAGCGCGAAGGCCGTCTCGCTGGCGATTGTTTCGGTGACCTGTTTCGCAACATAGGCCATCATCGCTCCGCCCGAGGTCCTGTCGCCCTTCAGCCACTTGTCGCGCGCGGAATCGCCAAGCTTCTTGACGGTGTTGCGGGGACGCGGGTCGATGATCTTGTCCAGGTCGTCGTCAAACACCTTCTCGGCCTTTTCGTAGGCCTTCACTTGCGCCTTGTCGATGTCGCCCGGATCCATTGCCAGCACGTTGCCGGTCGCCTTCGCGCGCTTGGTGGCTTCGTACAGGGTCTGGATGGCCGAGATCACCTCGTATTCGCGGGCAACCAACTGGCCCTGATCGAGCAGCGCCTTGATGCCCCCCAGCTTGTTGAACTCGGACCACTGGCGCAGAAGCTCGACCCGGTCGATCATCGCAAAGCGCTTCTCGCGATCCGACGCCGAGGGATCGATTGGCCCGGTCTTCCGGCCCTCGGCCGGAAAAACCCGGACGATCTTGGCCATCTCGGTGTCGCCGCCCAGCCGGTCGAACTCGTTCTGCAGCTTGGGCAGGTCCATGTCCCGTTCCGGGGTGCCGAAGATCTGCGGGTTGGCCGCCTTGTACACGGCCATCATCTTCGACGCGCGGTCGGAGCCCTTGATCTCGTCCTCGATCTTCTTCTTGTCCGTGTCGTGCTTCTTGGCCTCGACCAGCAGACGGTCGAACTCGTCCTGGAAATCGGGGTTGACGATCTGGCCCTTCAGTACCCGGCTGACCAGCTCGGCATTCGTTTCGGCCCAGTCCTGCATCTCGCGCATCGTCAGGTTCCAGCCCCAGCCCAGCGCCTGCAACTGCTGCATCATGATGCTGTAGGAGGATGCCGAGATCTCCTTCATGTCATCGGCCACCTTGCGGATGGATTTTGCCCCCTCCAGCTTCCGCTCGGCCGCCGCCCGCAGTGACTTGGCCAGTTCCGGCATGTCTTCGGGCTTGCACTTCGCGATGTCGCGCGCGCCGTCGGCCAGCATCACGAACAGAACCTGCACCGGCACGCTGTTGCCCACGATCTTCAGGAACCGCACGCGCGCCGCCATGCCTTCCAGCGCGGCGTCACTGACGGTTCCGGCCGTCTCGGGGTGGCGGCGGGCCAGGTCGTCGCGCTGGTTCTTCATGTCTTGCAGCATCTTGTCGGGGTCCAGCCGGTTCAGCGCCTCGACCGTCTCATCCCCCAGCGGCAGCTGGCCTTGCGGCAGGTCGTCGTTGGCCATGATGTTGAACGACGGCATCAGCGCGCCGCGGTTGGCGTAGACATCCTCGGGGTCGGCCAGGGCCGAGCCGTGGTCGATGGGAACCAGGCTGGTCTTGCCCGTGACCTCGTCGGTCGTGGTCAGGATGTTCTTGCCGTGCCGGTCAAGGTTGGCAAAGACCATGTCGAACACGGCCACATCGTCGAAGTTGCGCTTGTCGATGGTCGCGGCGAACTTCGGGTCCTTCAGCATCTTCTCGACGATGGCGCCATCCGATGGTGCCAGCTGCTGGATCGACCCGACCAGCGGCCCGCCTTTCGGGTCGATCTCTCCGCCCAGCTGCGACGAATCGATGGTGGCCAGCGTGGTGGGCGACACGCCCACGTTGAAGCCCGCGCCCGACATCGTGTCGCTGACCTTCTTGGCCAGCACCTCGCGCGGGGCGCCCGAGCCGGGCGGAAGCCCCGTCATCACCGCGGCCTCCTTCTTGCCCGGTTTGAAGATGTACTTCTTGGTGGTCTTCGGGGCATCCTTGACGCCCCTCTGCGCCTCGCCCCGTTCGATCCACCACGACCCGCTGGCGCCGCCGCCTTGCCCGGAAGTGGAAGGCGCCGTGTAGTTGACATCGCCCTTGGCAATCGCGCTTTCCACGAAGAACAGCTGCGACTGCAGTTCCAGCGACTTTTCGGACTTCGATTCGTCCCATGGCGGGTCGCCCAGCGTGGCATACTCCAGCGCCATCTTGCCCAGCTGCACCCGCTTCAGCGCCTCGGTGGCAATGCGTTTGGCCTCGGCGTCCGACGGCAACACGTCACCGTCCTTTGCCCGCGTCTCGACGGCCTCCAGCATCGTGCGCGCCGCCTTTTCAAGGTTCGCAAAGCTGGGGGCGTCATGCTTCTTGGTGGCTTCCGCCCCGGCCTGGATCAGCGCCAAGAGGTCGCGGTCCTTCTTCACCGCTTCGCGGATTGCATTGGGGTCGGAGATCAGCGTGTTGGGGAAGGCCGCGCGCTTCACCAGTTCCATCGCGGGCTTCAGGGTGTTGTGCACCTGCGCCTGCCCCTGCAGCTTGGCCCGCTTCTCGCGCTCGGCCAGGGCCAGCTTCAGCACGTTCTCCATCGCCTGTTCGAGCTTCGGCAGTTCGGGCGACTTCAGCGTCAGCGTGCCCTTTTCATAGGCCGTGCGGATCGCGCCGAATGCATTGATCAGCGTGTTCACCTGCTGGGGGTTCAGGCCCGGGGTGCTGCGGATGGTGTCCAGCTTGCGTTCCAGCGCCAGGAACCGCTGCGTCACCTTCGGGTCGATCGTCTCGTCGCGCTGTTCGTCCAGCTTGTTGCGCTGGTTCAGACGATTCTCGGCCAGTGTCAGGGCGAAGGCCAGGTTCAGGCGCACTTCCTCGCGGTCGGGGTCGACAAGCGCGGTGTCGCCCGTCCACTGCTTCAGCACATCGTCGTACCGGGCCAGAAACCGCTTCCACGCATCATCGTGCTTGCTTTGGTCCAGCTTCACGATGCCTTCCGCCAGCCGCTGCCAGTAGGCCCGGTCGGGGTAGGCCGACTTGGGCGAAGGCGCGGGCGTGCGGGCGGCGTCGAACAGCGACTTTTTCAGCGTGTCGATCTTGCCCAGCAGCACCGTCTTGTCATGCGGGATGACGGCCGGGTCCTTGTCGATGCGGTCGCGCAGCAGGTTAAGCCGACCGTTCAGCCCGTCGATGGCACCTTCCTTCTTGACCGAGGGGTCCTTGATCAGGATGTCGACCGGGTGGTCAAACGCCTCGATCATCTTGTCGTAGTCGCGCGTGCGCTGGTTCTGGTCGTCGGTCTGCGGTGTCGGAACGCCGCCCTCGTCCTCGGGCTCACGGTCTGCCTCATCGAACAGCGACACACCTCCGCCGCGCATGGTGACCTTGATGTTCATCTCGGCATGAAGCAGTGCCGCGTTCTTGGCCGCCTTGGCCGACCCCGGCACCGGCTGCTCGGGCGTTTCCAGAACATAGCGGCCGGCTTCGAAGTAGATCTTGCCCTGGAAGAACGGCCCGCGCTTGCCGCGCATCTCGAACGCCGTATCAATGTGCGATTTCTTGGGCGTCTTCTTCACCACCACGAATCCGGCCGAAGGCTTGCCCGGCACAAGGATGAAGTTCCACGCCTTCTCGGGGTCGGTGATCTGGCGCACCTTGGTCAGTGCCTTGCCCAGCGTGCCCCCATCGCCTTCATCGTCGGCATCGTCCTCAAGCTGCGCGAGACGAGGACCCAGCTTCTGTATCTCTCCCTTCGCCGCTGAAACGGTATTCTCAAGAAAATCGACGATCTTCGGAAACTTTTTCTGAGCCGTCTTCACCTCGTTTGCCTTCGAGATGACAGCCTGCAGCGCGCTGGCCATGCGCGCCAGATCATCCTTCTTCGCAGCCGCTGCGTACTCATCGAACGTGTCGGACACGCCGGTCTTCTTGACCGTCTTGTGGTCCTTGTCGTCCAGCAGCTTGCGCCAATCCTTCGTGGACAAGTAGTCAGGCATACTTCGCTCCCCAATTTCGCGGCGCCGCAGCCCCACCGGCGCCAGCGCAAAAGGTTAAGGCCATGGCACAGCCGCGCAAGTTGAATTTTCGCAGCATCCATCGTTTTGCGCCGGATGCGGGGCACAGCGACCGGCCTGCCTAGCGGATCAGGATAGCGCGGAAATCGTTCACGTTGGTGCCGGTGGGGCCGGGCACGAACAGGTCGCCCAGGGCCGAGAAGGCTGACCATGCATCGTTGCCTGCCAGCAGCGCCGCGGGATCAAGATCCAGCCCCCGCAGCCGCGCCGCGCTTTCGCCGGTGGCGAAGGCGCCCGCGTTGTCTTCCGACCCGTCGATCCCGTCGGTATCGGCGGCCAGCGCGGCAAAAGGCACGCCTTCGGCAGCCAGGGCGGTGGCCAGCAGGAATTCGGTGTTCCGGCCTCCCTTGCCCTTCGCCCGCAGGGTGACGGTGGTCTCGCCCCCCGACAGGATGACCACGGGGCGGGCGAAGGGGCGGCTTCGTGCCGCCACCTCGCGGGCAATGGCGGCATGCACGCGGCCCACGTCGCGCGCCTCGCCCTCGATCGCGTCCGACAGGATGGCGGCCGGCACGCCGCGCGCCTGCGCCACCGCAGCCGCAGCCTCCAGCGACAGCCGGGCCGAGGCGATGACCCGCACCTGATGCCCGGCAAACACCGGATCGCCCGGGTGCGGCGCGGCGCCGTCCTCGCCCGCCAGCCAGTCCGCCACGCGCGGCGGCAGGTCGATCCGCCAGCTGGCCACCATCGCCCGCGCCTGCGCCCGTGTCACCGCATCGGGCAGCGTCGGGCCGCTGGCCACCTGCGCCGGGTCATCGCCCGGCACGTCCGACACCACCAGCGACACCACCCGCGCCGGATGGCAAGCGGCGGCCAGACGGCCGCCCTTGATGCCCGACACCTGCTTGCGGATGGCGTTCATCACCGAAATCGGCGCGCCGTTGGCCAGAAGCGCTCGGTTCAGCGCCGCCTCATCTTCCAGCGTCAGGTCGCCCGGCGGGCAAGGCAGCAGGGCCGAGCCGCCGCCGCAGACCAGCGCCACCACCAGATCATCGGGCGTCAGGCCGCGCACGGCATCAAACAGCGCCTGCGCGGCGGCAATCCCCGCCATGTCGGGCACCGGATGCGCTGCTTCCAGCACGCGGATGCGCGCGGTGGGGCAGCCATAGCCATAGCGGGTGACGACCACGCCCTGCAGCGGCGCATCCCAAAGGGGCTCGAAAGCCGCGGCCAGCTGCGCCGCGCCCTTGCCCGCGCCGATCACCACGGTACGCCCGCGCGGCCGGACGGGCAGGTGCGCGGCCAGCGCGCGGCCCGGGTCGGCGGCGGCCACGGCGGCGTGGAACAGGTCGGTCAGGAAGGCGCGGTCATCGGGCGTCATGCGCGCAGTTGCAGCACGAAATTGCCGCCGCCGCCATATGCGAATGCAGGGTATCGCGGGGCAGGGGGCCCAGCCCGGCGCCCGTCCGCGGCGAAATTGCCGCCTCTGCGCCAAGGCGGCCATTGCGTTTCCCGCCGGTTCGGCCAGAACAGGGGCCGGTCGCGGGCCTGCCTGCATGCTGGGCGCGCGCCACCTGTGCAGCACAACGGGGGCCCCGCGATTGACCGGCCAGACCGAACCCTTGCCCTCCGCCGCCGTGCAGGCCGCGCCGCGCATTGCCGCGCTGCTGGTGGCGGCGGGGCGGGGGCAGCGGTTCGGCAGTGAACTGCCCAAGCAGTATGTGCCACTGGATGGCCCCTGCGCCTTTCACCGCGCCGTGCGCGCCTTTCTGGATGTGCCGCGCATCGGGCTGGTGTGCCCGGTGATCCACCCCGACGATTCGGCGCTGTGCGCTGCGGCGCTGGCCGGGCTGGCCGACCCGCGGCTTCTGGCCCCGGTGCCGGGCGGCGCATCGCGCGGCCATTCGGTGCGGCTGGGGCTTGAGTCGCTGGTCTGGCACGCCCCCGACCTTGTGCTGATCCACGACGCCGCGCGTCCCTTCGTGCCGACCCGGGTGATCGAGGATGTCTGCGACGCACTGGCCGAGGCCGAAGGGGCCTGCGCTGCCTTGCCGGTTGTCGATGCGCTGTGGATGGCCGCAGATGGCCTTGCCGCGGCTCCCGTTCCACGTGACAGGCTGTGGCGTGCACAGACGCCGCAGGGGTTCCGCTTTGACCGCATCCTTGCGGCGCACCGGGCGGGCGACGGCGGTGCCGCCGATGACGTGGCGGTGGCGCGCGCCTTCGGCATGGCCGTGCGGCTGGTGCCGGGGGATGAGGGCAACTACAAGATCACCCTTCCCTCCGACCTGGAGCGTGCCCTGAGGGACGTGGCGGCCATGCAGGGCGGCGGCCCCGGCCGGGAATGACACATCCCGCGGATGCCGGGCATCCGCGGGACATGATCGACGCAGTCCCGTCAGGGTCAGAGCTTCTCGGTCAATTCCGGCACGGCGGCAAACAGGTCGGCCACAAGGCCATAGTCCGCCACCTGGAAGATCGGCGCTTCTTCGTCCTTGTTGATGGCGACGATGATCTTGCTGTCCTTCATGCCCGCAAGGTGCTGGATCGCACCCGAAATGCCCACCGCCACATACAGGTTCGGCGCCACCACCTTGCCGGTCTGACCCACCTGCCAGTCGTTCGGGGCATAGCCGCTGTCAACCGCGGCGCGGCTGGCGCCCACGGCGGCGCCCAGCTTGTCGGCCAGTTTTTCGATGATGTCGAAGCTTTCCTTCGACCCCACGCCGCGCCCGCCCGACACCACCACCTTGGCCGAGGTCAGTTCAGGCCGGTCGCTGGCCGCCACGCGGTCCTCAACCCAGGTCGACAGCGACCCGTCGGCGGCCACCGCCACCGATTCGACCGCCGCCGCGCCGCCCATGGCCGCCGCCTGGAAGGCCGCGGTGCGCACGGTGAACACCTTCCTGATGTCCGACGACTTCACCGTCTGGATCGCGTTGCCGGCATAGATGGGGC
This sequence comes from uncultured Rhodobacterales bacterium, assembly GCA_964559535.1. GTDB lineage: Bacteria > Pseudomonadota > Alphaproteobacteria > Rhodobacterales > Rhodobacteraceae > CAZLIC01. The sequence goes on along the minus strand of CAZLIC010000041.1, from coordinate 1,350 downwards.
GTTCAAACGTGTCGGCATCGACCACCGCCGTCACGTCGGTCAGCACCATCACGTCCAGCAAGGCCGCCACCCGGGGCATCACGTTCTTGCAGAACGCCGTCGCCGCGCCGCAGATATGGCTGTAGCCCCCGGCTAGCGCCACGATCAGCGCCGCGGTGGGTTCTGCCATGCCGTGGCAATAGGCGTGGTCGCCCGCGAACAGCACCTTCGACACGCCCGAGATCTTCGCCGCCTCGGCCGCCGCGGCATCACCGCCCTGTCCGGCCACCAGCACGTGCACCTCGCCCAGCGCGGCCACCGCGGTTACGGTCTTGCCTACCTGGTCAACCGCCAGCACGCCGTCATTCACATCCGCCAGAAGAAGAACGGCCATGTCAGATCACCCCCGCTTCGTCTTTCAGCTTTGCGATCAGCTCGGCCACCGACGCCACCTTGACGCCCGCCTTGCGGCCCGCCGGCTCGACCGTCTTGACCACCGTCAGCCGCGGCGAGACATCCACGCCGTAGTCGGCGGGGGTCTTTTCTTCCAGGGGCTTCTTCTTGGCCTTCATGATGTTGGGCAGCGACGCATAGCGCGGCTCGTTCAGCCGCAGGTCCACGGTGATGATGGCGGGCAGCTTCACGCTGATCGCCTGCAAACCGCCGTCAACCTCGCGCGTGACCTTCGCGGTCTCGCCCTCGATCGCCACTTCGCTGGCAAAGGTCGCCTGCGACCAGCCCAGCAGCGCCGAGAGCATCTGCCCCGTCGCGTTCATGTCGTTGTCGATCGCCTGCTTGCCGCACAGGATCAGCCCCGGCCCCTCGGCCCGGGCTACCGCGGCCAGAAGTTTGGCCACCGCCAGCGGCTCGATGTCCGTGTGCACGTCGGACGTGGCCTCGATCAGGATCGCGCGGTCGGCGCCCATGGCCAGCGCGGTGCGCAGGGTTTCCTGCGACTGCTTCACGCCCACCGACACCGCGATGATCTCGGTGGCGATGCCCTTTTCCTTCAGCCGGATCGCCTCTTCGACGGCAATCTCGTCAAAGGGGTTCATCGACATCTTCACGTTCGCCAGATCGACACCCGATCCGTCCGCCTTCACGCGAACCTTCACGTTGTAGTCGATCACCCGCTTGACGGGCACCAGAACCTTCATCGGCGCGTTCCTCCGACCAGACAGAATATTTCGCGCGGTTCTAACGCCAGACGGCCCCGGCGGACAGTGCAAATACGACAGGTAAGGGCGGCAGGACGCCGCGTTCCTTGGCCGTCAGCCCCGTGTCAGCCCCGTGTCAGTCCCGGCACCCACAGAACATCCGCCTTGCCGTCGTCATTGGCGATGCGGCCCGCCACGAAGAACCAGTCCGACA
>CAZLIC010000040.1:0-35107 GCA_964559535.1 uncultured Rhodobacterales bacterium | reverse complement strand
GCCAAGCACCCCGACATCAAGGTCGAGTGGGTGACGCTGGAAGAGAACGTCCTGCGCCAGAACATCACCAACGACATCGCCACGGGTGGCGGCCAGTACGACGTGATGACCATCGGCACCTACGAGGTTCCGATCTGGGGCAAGCTGGGCTGGCTGGAAAGCCTGAACGACCTGCCCGCCGACTTTGACGTGGATGACCTCTTGCCCGCCATCCGCGGCGGCCTCACGGTGGACGGCAACCTGTACGCATCGCCCTTCTATGGCGAATCGTCCTTCGTGAACTATCGCAAGGATCTGGCCGAAAAGGCCGGCATCACCATCTCGGAAACCCCCACCTGGGACGAGATCAAGGCCGCCGCGGCCGCGATGACCGACACCGCCAACGGCATCTACGGCATCTGCCTGCGCGGCAAGGCCGGCTGGGGCGAGAACATGGCCTTCCTGACCACCATGGCGAACAGCTATGGCGCGCGCTGGTTCGACGAAAACTGGAACCCCCAGTTCGACCAGCCGGAATGGAAAGCCGTGATGACCGACTATGTCGAACTGCTGACCAAGTACGGCCCGCCCGGCGCGTCAAACAACGGCTACAACGAGAACCTGACGCTGTCGCTGCAGGGCAAGTGCGCGATGCGCATGGACGCCACGGTGTCGGCCGGTTCGCTGACCGACCCCAAGCAGTCCGAGTTTGCCGACAAGGTGGGCTTCGCGCTGGCACCCGATGCGGGCCTTGGCAAGCGCGCCAACTGGCTCTGGGCCTGGTCGCTGGCCATTCCGGCCTCGTCCGACAGCAAGGACGCCGCCAAGACCTTCATCAACTGGGCGACCAACAAGGAGTACCTCGCTCTGGTTGCGTCCAAAGAGGGCTGGGGCAACGTTCCTCCGGGCACGCGCACCTCGCTGTATGCCAACCCGGAATACGCGGCGCTGCCTTTTGCCAAGCTGACGATCGACTCGATCAACGCGGCTGACCCGACCAACCCCAGCGTCAAGCCGGTTCCTTACGTCGGCGTGCAGTTCGTGGCGATCCCCGAGTTTGCCGGTCTGGCCACCTCAGTCGGCGAAATCTTCTCGGCCGCGCTGGCCGGGCAGAAGACCGTCGACGAGGCTTTGGCCGAAGCGCAGGCCCTGGCTGTCGATGAAATGACCTCGGCCGGCTACATCAAGTAAGCCGCCGCTACGACAAGGGGACCGGCCCTGCGCCGGGCCGGTCCCCCCTGCGCAAACCTCTTGCGCGCCGTCCCGTTTCCCCACCCGCCGTCACCCCTGCCTGCCGGTTCACACCGTTTCTGGGAGAGCGCCGTCATGTCCACCACCAGCACCCGCGCCGCCGCCCGCCTGATGGTCGCGCCGTCAGTCATCCTCTTGTTCATCTGGATGATCGTGCCGCTGGCGATGACGCTGTACTTCTCGTTCCGGTTCTACCGCCTGCTGTCGCCCGACCGTTCGGGCTGGGTCGGGTTCAACAACTACCTTTGGTTCCTGAACTCGCCCGACTTCTGGGTGGCCATCGTCAACACGCTGCTGCTGGTGGGCGGTGTGCTGGTGATCACGGTGGTGCTGGGCGTGCTGATCGCGCTTCTGATCGACCAGCCGATCTGGGGTCAGGGCCCGCTGCGCATTCTGGTGATCTCGCCCTTCTTCGTGATGCCCCCGGTGGCCGCGTCGATCTGGGAAAACCTGTTCATGCACCCGCAGAACGGCCTTCTGGCCTCGGTGTCGCGGGGGTTCGGGTACGATCCGATCCTGTATCTTGAGTCCTACCCGATGGCCTCGGTGATCTTCATCGTGTCGTGGGAATGGCTGCCCTTTGCCACGCTCATCCTCTTGACCGCGCTGCAATCCATGTCATCCGAACAGCTGGAGGCAGCCGAGATGGATGGCGCTTCGGCCCTGTCGCGGTTCCGCTATCTTGTGCTGCCGCACCTGAGCCGGGCGATCACCGTGGTGATCCTGATCCAGACCATCTTTCTGCTGGGCATCTTCGGCGAGATATTCACCACCACCCAGGGCGGGCCGGGCAATGCCTCCACCACGCTGCCCTACATGATCTACAAGCAGGCGCTCATCGCCAAGGACATCGGCCGCGCCGCGGCCGGAGGCATCATTGCCGTCATCCTCGCCAATATCGTCGCCATCTTCCTGATGCGCGGTATCGGCAGGCACCTCGACGCGTAAGGAGCACATCGATCATGGCCCGCGCCGTCACCACGCAACAGAAGGTGGTCTATACCATCGCCGCCTGGGCGGTGGGTCTGCTGATCTTCTTCCCGGTCTTCTGGACCGTCCTGACCAGCTTCAAGACCGAGGCCTCTGCCGTCGCCTCGCCGCCGGAATTCCTGACCGCCGACTGGACGATGCAGAACTATGCCGACGTCTGGCAGCGGTCGGACTATCCGCGCTTCTTCTGGAACTCGGTCTTCATCTCGGTCGGCTCGACGCTCCTGGGTCTGGCCATTGCCATCCCTGCCGCCTGGTCGATGGCCTTCGTGCCCGGCAAGCGGACCAAGGACCTGCTGATGTGGATGCTGTCGACCAAGATGATGCCTGCGGTCGGCGTGCTGATCCCGATGTACCTGATCTTCCAGCGCACCGGGCTGTTCGACACCCGCATCGGCCTGATCCTTGCGCTGATGCTGATGAACCTGCCGATCATCATCTGGATGCTTTACACCTACTTCAAGGAAATCCCCGGCGAAATCCTGGAAGCCGCGCGGATGGACGGGGCCAGCCTGCAAAACGAGATCATCTACGTCCTGACGCCCATGGCGGTGCCGGGCATTGCCTCGACCATGCTGCTGAACATCATCCTGGCATGGAACGAGGCGTTCTGGACGATCACGCTGACCACTGTCGACGCCGCCCCCCTTTCGGCCTTCATCGCCAGCTTCTCGGCCCCGCAGGGCCTGTTCTACGCAAAACTCTCGGCGGCCAGTACCATGGCCATCCTGCCGATCCTGATCCTTGGCTGGTTCAGCCAGAAACAACTCGTCCGCGGCCTGACCTTCGGCGCGGTGAAGTGAGGACATCATGGGACAGATCACGCTGAAACAGGTCCGCAAGTCGTTCGGCGAGGTGCATGTCATCCCCGGCGTCGACCTGACCATCGAGAACGGCGAGTTCGTCGTGTTCGTCGGCCCCTCGGGCTGCGGCAAATCCACACTCCTCCGCCTGATTGCCGGGCTGGAGGACACGACCTCGGGCATCATCGCCATCGACGGCAAGGACGCGACCGCCCTTCCTCCCGCAAAGCGCGGCCTTGCGATGGTGTTCCAGAGCTATGCTCTGTACCCGCACATGACGGTGCGCAAGAACATCGCCTTTCCGCTGAAGATGGCGGGGATGTCCGAGGCTGAACAGGCAACGCGGGTAGAGCGTGCTGCAAAGGTGCTGAACCTGACCAGCTACCTTGACCGCCGCCCCGGCCAGCTGTCGGGCGGGCAGCGGCAGCGGGTGGCCATCGGCCGCGCCATCGTGCGCGAACCGGCGGCGTTCCTGTTTGACGAACCGCTGTCGAACCTGGACGCCGCACTGCGGGTGGGGATGCGGCAGGAGATCACCGAACTGCACCAGTCGCTGAAGACGACGATGATCTATGTCACGCACGACCAGGTCGAGGCGATGACCATGGCCGACAAGATCGTGGTGCTGAATGCCGGGCGGATCGAGCAGGTGGGCAGCCCTCTGACGCTGTACAACAGCCCGGTCAACACCTTCGTCGCGGCGTTCATCGGCAGCCCGAAGATGAACCTGATCGAAGGGGCCGAGGCCGCAAAGCACGGGGCCGCGACGATTGGCGTGCGCCCGGAACACATCGATGTCGGTTCGGGGCCTTGGTCGGGAAAGGTGATGCTTGCCGAACATCTGGGGTCGGACACCTTTCTGAAGGTCAACGCAGGAGATCTGGGTACGCTGACCGTCCGCGCGCCGGGCGAGGTTCGTGTCGGTCATGGCGACAGCATCACCTTCGGCCCGCAGGCGGGCAAGGTTCACCGGTTCGGCGCCGACGGGAGGGCGATGTGAGGCTGCAGGGCAAACGGGCGCTGGTCACGGGTGCCGCGCGGGGCATCGGGCTCGAGTTCGCCCGCGCCTATCTGGCCGAGGGCGCGCAGGTGACTCTGGCCGATATCAACGAGGCGGCGGTGAAGGCCACCGCCGCGGCCATCGGCGCGCATGCCGTGGTCATGGACGTCACCCGGCAGGACAGCATCGACGCCGGCATGGCGGCGGCGGTGCAGGCGATGGGGGGCCTGGACATCCTGGTGAACAACGCCGCTCTGTTTGATGCGGCGCCGATCGTCGAGATCACGCGGGCATCCTATGACCGGCTGTTCGCGGTGAACGTGGCGGGCTGCCTGTTCACCCTGCAGGCGGCGGCGAAGCAGATGATTGCGCAAGGCACCGGCGGCAAGATCGTCAACATGGCATCGCAGGCCGGGCGGCGGGGCGAGGCGCTGGTGGGGGTGTACTGCGCCACCAAGGCCGCCGTCATTTCGCTGACGCAATCGGCCGGGCTGGACCTGATCCGCCACCGCATCAACGTGAACGCCATCGCCCCCGGCGTGGTCGACGGCGAGCACTGGGACCATGTGGACAGCCTGTTTGCCCGCTATGAAGGCCGTCCGCCCGGCGAAAAGAAGCGGATCGTCGGCGCCGCCGTGCCCTTTGGCCGGATGGGCACCGCGGCCGACCTGACCGGCATGGCGATCTACCTTGCCTCTTCTGACAGCGATTATGTCGTCGCGCAGTGTTTCGGCGTGGACGGCGGCAACTGGATGGCGTGACGACATGAACGTGCAGCTTCCTGCCTATGACCGCAGCCGCCTGACGCCGGGCATCGTGCATATCGGCCTCGGCAACTTCCACCGCGCACATCAGGCCGTCTATCTGGACGACCTTTTCGCGCTGGGCGAAGGGCATGACTGGGCCATCATCGGCGCGGGCGTGCGCGCACCCGACGTACGGATGCGCGACGCGCTGAAGGCGCAGGACTGCCTGTCCACGATCATCGAGCTTGACCCTGCGGGCAAATCCTGCCGCCGCATTGGCGCGATGGTGGATTTCCTGCCGGTGGAACCCGACAACGCCAGCCTGATCGACGCCATGGCGAACCCGGCAATCCGCATCGTCAGCCTGACGGTGACCGAAGGCGGCTATTTCATCGACCCTGCAACCGGCGCCTTCGACCCTGCACATCCCGAGATCGCGGCAGATGCGGCCGATCCCAAGGCCACCGCGTTCGGCGCCATCATTGCCGCGCTGCGCCGGCGGCGGGCGGCAGGAGTGCAGCCATTCACCGTCATGTCCTGCGACAATCTGCCGGGCAACGGCCATGTCACGCGCAACGCCGTGGCGGGGCTTGCCCGGCTGTCCGACCCGGCGCTGGCCGACTGGATTGCTGCGAACGTGGCCTTCCCGAACGGCATGGTGGACCGCATCACCCCCGCCACCGGCCCGCGCGAACGCGCCATGGCGGCGTCCTTCGGTCTGGCCGACGACCCGGTCCCGGTCACCTGCGAGCCCTTCCGCCAATGGGTTCTGGAAGACCACTTCCCCGCCGGACGCCCGGCCTTGGAAAAGGTCGGTGTCACCTTTACCGATCACGTGCATGCGTTCGAGCTGATGAAGCTGCGCATCCTGAACGGCGGGCACGCGATCATCGCCTATCCGGGCGGGCTGATGGACATCGAGTTCGTGCACGAGGCGATGGCCCATCCGCTGATCCGCCGCTTCCTGGAAAAGGTCGAGCAGATCGAGATCATTCCGCATGTCCCCCCCGTGCCCGGCACCGACCTGCAGGACTATTTCCGCCTGATCGTGCAGCGGTTTTCCAACCCAGAGGTCGCCGATACCGTGCGGCGCCTGTGCCTTGACGGATCGAACCGCCAGCCAAAGTTCATCGTGCCCGCGGTGCGCGACAATCTGGCGGCGGGCGTTGTGCCCGACGGGCTGGCGCTTCTGTCGGCGCTGTGGTGCCGGTACTGCGCAGGCACGACCGAGCGCGGCACGCCCATTCCGCCCAACGACCCAAGCTGGGACGCCCTGACCACCCGCGCGCAGGCCGCGAAGGCCGATCCGCAGGTCTGGCTGGAAATGGAGGCGGTGTATGGCGACACGGCGCAACACGCGGGCTTTGCCGCACGGTTTGCGCACCACCTTTCCGATGTCTGGGCGCGCGGAACGCAGGCCGTTCTGGCCGACTACCTGGCCCGCACCGCGCCGTGACAGCGCGGACGCCCGCCGCAATTGACCGTTTGAAGCCGCGCGGACAACACGATAAGGTTCGCGCGGGTTCAAGCAAAGGGATTGCGGCATGGCAAAGACAAAGGCCGAACTGAACGACGACGCCACGACGGGAACCGCCCGTCAGGCGATCCTACCCAAGCCCGAGACGACGTCTCTCACGGTGAAGGTGGATGGCGTCGACGTGGCCTTTGACGTGGCGACGGGGCTGAGCGGTCCGTCCTTCTTTGCGCTGGGCGTGCGCAAGTCGGGCAGCACGCTTCTGCACAAGATCATCTCGTTTCTGGCGGCCCGCAACAACGTGAACACGGTCGACCTGCCGGGAACGTTCTTCCGCAAGGGGCTGGTGGTGTCGCACTGGCAGGACGTGCAGGTCGAACACCTGATCCAGCCGGGCAACATCTACACCGGGTTCCGCGCCTTCCCGCCCGCGCTGGGGGATTCGAAGGCGTTCAAGGACGGGCTGAAGGTGTACATGTTCCGCGACCCGCGCGACGCGCTGGTCAGCCAGTACTTCTCGGATGCCTATTCGCACGACATTCCGTCCGAAAAAGAGGCGGTCGGACCGGGGCGCGAGATTTTTCTGAAGAAGCGCGAGGCGGCGCGGCAGACGGACATCGAAGACTATGTGATGAAACACGCACGGGCGCTGTCGAACACGCTGGAGCGGTACCAACCGCTGCTGTCGGATCCGAACTGCCTGGTTCTGCGTTACGAGGATTACGTGTTCCAGAAGCGGCGGCTGGTGCACAAGGTGCTGAAGCACTTCGGCTGGTCGCTGATGCCCGGACAGGTCGACACGCTGATGGAGATGGTAGACCAGGTGCCGCAGTCGGAAGACAAGCTGAAGTTCGTGCGCAAGGCCGTACCGGGCGACCACCGCGAAAAGCTGCAGCCCGAGACGATCAAGCGGCTGAACAACCAGTTGCGTAGCGTACTTGAAACATACGACTACTACTGACGGTCTGATCTGACCTGAACCGGTCTGTGACGACGTCGGGTTCAGGTCTGCCGGGCCGAAAGGAATTTGAAGATGACGACCGCTGATGTGGCACGCGCGCCGGTAAGCTTGATGATGCATGATGGAAGGGCGCTGACTTTCTCGATCGGCGTCCGGTCGCAACGGCGCGCTTCCTTCGTGCTGTCGCTGCGCAAATCCGGGTCGTCGCTGTTTTCCAACCTGGTCGCCGCGATCAGCAACCACAACCGCATTCCCGTGGTCGACATCCCGGGCGCGATGTTCGAGAACGGCTACCGTTACACCGACTGGAACAGCCATCCGCAGCTGCGCGACCTTCTGTGGAAGGGGAACACCTACGTCGGGTTCCGCGACCCGCCCACGTCGTTCTTTGGCGACCCGGTGTTCGAACAGGCGCCCAAGCTTCTGCTGGTGCGCGACCCGCGGGACGTGCTGGTCAGCGAGTACTTCTCGAACGCCTTCTCGCATTCCATGCCCAAGGCCGAGGCCGAGGGTTCCGTGCTGGCCAAGGAACGCCAGCGCGCCCTGCAGACTTCGGTCGAGGAATACGTGATGTCCCGCATCGGGCCCCTGAACCAGACAGTTGACGGGTACCGCCGCCTGCTGGGCACCGCCAACCTGAAGATCCTGCGCTACGAGGACGTGATCTTCGACAAGCCCGCCTGGTGCCGCACGATTGCCGAGTTTTTGGGGATGCAGGCGCCACAGGTTCTGATCGACAACATCATGACCTGGGCCGACATCGTGCCCGATGCCGAAAACCCCAAGGCCTTCGTTCGCCGTGTCACGCCCGGCGATCACATGGAAAAGCTCTCGCGCGATGCCATCAGTCGTGTGAACAAGCGTCTGAACGATGTGTGGCGGAAGCTCGGATACGAGATTCCGGCGCAATGATCCTGAAAGTACGGAACGCCCTGGAATGACGACCGAAGCCGAAGCCCAGGACGACAACGCGCCCGCTGCCGTGTTCGCCCGCGCCAACCGCGCCTACGCCGCCCGAGCCTACGCCGTGGCGAAGGCCATGTACGAGGACCTGATCGCACGTGGTGCGTATCAGGCGTGGTCGTACTTCTCGATCGGGCGCATCCTGCGCGATCTGGATGATCTGGACGGCGCGCTGGCGGCCTTCGAGAACGCCATTCTGGCCGACATGTCGATGTACTGGGCGCACTACGAACGGATCGACGCCATGGTCCGGCTGCGTGCCAGTGCCGAGGATCTGGCCGGTGCCTTTGCCGCCATGGCCGAGGCCAAGCCCGCACAGTTGAAGCCCGTGCACGTGGAACGGCTGGAATCCGCCCTGATGGTGGTGTGGGACGGCGGGCTGATCGACGAAGCCGTCGAGGCGCTGGAGGTCCTGCGCGACGAGGCGGCCCTGTCGGAAACCGGGCTGGTGCGGTTGGTCGAACGGTCACGCAAGGGGGATGTGCGGGCGCGGGCGGCAGATCGCCTGCTGGCACTTCCGCCCAGCCGCGATTTTGCCTTCCGCGTGCTGGGCAACTATTACCACGAGATCGGCAACGTGGCGATGGAACGCCAGTGCCTGGAGCGGCTGGCACAGATTTCGCCGAACGATTTCCAGGCCTACTTCACCCTTGCACGTGCCACCGCCCGCAGCGGCGACAAGGCCGCGCTGGCCGCGCTGCGCGAAACCGAGACGCGGTTCTCGCCGCGGCAGAAATCCTTTGTCGAACTGGTGGTGAAGCTGGAAGAGGAGGACGGGCCTGCGGCGCTGTCGGCCTTCCGCGCGCTGGCCCGTCTGTTCGACGAGGCACCGCTGCACCCCGGCATCCGGCTTTGCTATGTGCTGGCCGCCGCTGGCAAGGCGGCGCAGCGCGACGAGGTTGTGGCGGTGCTGCGCGCCTTTCACCCGACCAGCCCCGACGTGGCGCTGGTGGAAATGAACGTCTGCATCGAGCGGCAGGACTTTGCCGCAGCCAAGGCGGTGTTCGATGCCCGGCTGGCAGGGGTTACCCCGCGGCCCTTGAACATTGCGCTGGCCGAAATCGACCTGATGGCGCACATGCAGGACATGACGCAGGCCTGCGTGCTGGCCGACCGGATGGTGGCGCAGGGCGGGCTGAACCAGCCGGCGTTCCGCATGGTGGCCCGCGTGTACTCCGAGGCCGGGCGCCATGGCGATGTCGTGTCTCTTGCCGTGCAGCACGTGGCGACCGAGTCGGTGCCCGAAGTGCTGGCGCTGGTGGTCCGTTCGGCGCGCAAGGCCGACGGCCTGCGCAAGGTGCTTGAGGCGCTGCCGGGCGAGGAAGATGCGCGCAACCGCGCACAACAGCACGCTTACGAAGCGCTGGTCGAGGACATGGCGGTTGGCGGCGACCCCTGGGTCATCGCCACGATCGACGGTCTGGGCCTGCCCGAGGATCGCCTGCAACGCATCGCCTCGCGCCTGGGCAGCCCGGCGGTGATGGGCACACGCGAGGCCAGCATGGTGTTCTTCTGCACCGACGAAACCTACCTGCTGCCTGCACTGATCTCCATCACCTCGGCCGGCCTGTCGAACATGGACCTGATCCGCCACACGCCCTTCGGCCTGCTGGCCGAGGCAGGCGAGACGCTGGACCGCGCGCGCGCAGGCGCCAGGGCCATTTCGCGGCGGCTGGGCATGAGCATCGAGGTGTTCGACGCGGGTAACGTGGTGACATCGTCCGAAACGCTGAACGCCAGCTACGGCTTCTTCACCGGCGGGCAGGCGCTGAGCCTCGCCGCCTACTATCGCATCTTCCTGGCGCAGTACCTTGCGCGTGAAGGCCAGTTCGGCAAGGCGCTGTACATCGACAGCGACACCTCGGTACGGCAGGGCCTGGGCGATGTGTTCGCGCTGCCCTCGGCACAGCCGCTGCTGGCGCGGCCCGAGCTCGACCGGGTAGAGGTGCGCAACGCGGTGAAGGCCCTGAACCTGAAGGGCACCTACTTCAACTCCGGCGTGCTGCGGTTCGACTATCGCCACCCCGACATTGCCGAATGCCTGGCGGGTGCCGTGCGCTGCGCCACCGACCCCAATGCCGTTCGCCTGTTCCAGGACCAGTGCGCGCTGAACGTGGGATTCGAACAGAAGCACGACGCGCTGCCCGAGGCGTTCAACTTCTTCCACGCCCCGAAGCCATCTTCGGCTGAAAAGGAAGACGGTCGCGGTGCGGTGGTGGTGCACTACATCGACCGACCCAAGCCGTGGGACAGCCTGTACCGCCGCGATGCACGCGAATGGTTCGGCTGGCACGATCTGGTGCGCTCGATCATCGACGCGGCCGAATAGCGCAGGCCGGTTTCGGCAGGCCCGCGGCGAAGCGACCAAAAGGTCCGTCGCGCCGCCCTGTTGATAGAGGCTATCTATCAATCCACGAAACCACGATATTGAACCCAAATCGCCATGCGGTATGCTGTGGTGTGCCAGCCGCTGGAGCCCCCTGCATGCCCGCCCTTTCCGAATCTGCCATTGCCGAACAGGTCAGGGACATCGCCGTCTCTCTGTCGCATCTGGAGGGGCCGCTTCTGCCCGTGCTGCACGCGGTACAGGCCGCGTTCGGCCATATCCCCGCCACTGCCATTCCGGTTCTGGCCGCCGAGATGAACCAGACCCGCGCCGAAATCCACGGCGTCATCAGCTTCTACCACGACTTCCGCGAGGCACCTGCGGGCCGCCACACGGTGCGTCTTTGCCGGGCCGAGGCGTGCCAGGCGATGGGGGCCGATGCTCTGGCCGCGCAGGTAAAGGCGAAGCTGGGGGTGGACTGGCACGAGACGTCGAAGGACGGCGCGGTCACGCTGGAGCCGGTATTCTGCCTGGGCCTGTGCGCCTGCGGGCCTGCCGCGCAGGTGGACGGGCGGCTGGTGGGTCGGGCCGATGCGGACCGGGTCTGCGCGATGATCGACGGGGGGTCGGCATGAAGATCTACGTTCCGCGTGATGCCGCGGCCCGCGCGCTGGGCGCAGATGAGGTGGCGGCGGCGGTTGCGGCCGAGGCCAAGCGGCGCGGCGTGGCGGTTGAGTTGGTGCGCAACGGTTCGCGCGGGATGATCTGGCTGGAACCGCTGGTGGAAACCGTGGTGGACGGCGTGCGGATGGCCTTTGGACCGATAACGGTTGCCGATGTGCCTGCGCTGTTTGACGGGGCGTCGGCAAAGGCGCTGGGGCCGACCGATGCCCTGCCCTGGATGAAGCGGCAGAAGCGCCTGACCTTCGCCCGTGTAGGCGTGACCGACCCGCTGTCGCTGGACGACTACCGCGCGCACGGCGGCCTTGCCGGGCTTGCGCGGGCGCAGGCGATGGATGCTGCCGCGGTGGTGGCCGAGGTGCGCGACAGCGGCCTGCGCGGGCGCGGCGGCGCGGGCTTCCCCACCGGCATTAAGTGGGAAACCGTGCGCACCGCCAAGGGCGCACAGAAGTACATCGTCTGCAACGCGGACGAAGGCGACAGCGGCACCTTCGCCGACCGCATGCTGATGGAGGGTGACCCCTTCTGCCTGATCGAGGGGATGGCAATTGCCGGGCTGGCGGTGGGCGCGGCCAAGGGGTTCGTCTACATCCGCTCCGAATACCCCGACGCCGTCGAGGTGATGTCGGCCGCCGTCCAGCACTGGAAGGCCGCAAACCTGACCCCCGCCTTCGACGTGGAAATCCGCGTGGGCGCCGGAGCCTACGTCTGCGGCGAGGAAACCAGCCTGCTGAACTCGCTGGAAGGCAAGCGTGGCGTTGTGCGGGCGAAGCCCCCGCTGCCCGCGTTGGAAGGCTTCATGGGCAAGCCCACGGTCGTCAACAACGTCATCTCGCTGGCCTCGGTGCCGTGGATCATGGCCAACGGCGCCGCCGCCTACCGTGACTTCGGCATTGGCCGGTCGCGCGGCACCATGCCGTTGCAGATCGCCGGAAACGTGCGCCACGGCGGGCTTTTCGAATGCGCCTTTGGCCTGACGCTGGGCGAGATAGTCGATGACATCGCCGGGGGCACCGCGACGGGCCGCCCGGTGAAGGCGGTGCAGGTGGGCGGGCCTTTGGGTGCCTATTTCCCCCGCGGCCTGTTCGACACCCCTTTCGGGTACGAGGAATACGCGGGCAAGGATGGCCTGATCGGCCACGCCGGGATCGTGGTGTTCGATGACACCGCCGACATGCTGGCGCAGGCGCGGTTCGCCATGGAATTCTGCGCCATCGAGTCCTGCGGCAAGTGCACCCCCTGCCGAATCGGCGCCGTGCGCGGCACCGAAACCATCGACCGCATCGCCCGCGGCGACGCCAGCGCCATCCCGCTGCTGACCGACCTGTGCAGCACGATGAAATCGGGCTCGCTTTGCGCGCTGGGCGGCTTCACCCCCTATCCGGTGATGTCCGCGCTCGCCCACTTCCCCATTGACTTCACCCGCGTGAAGGAGGCTGCCGAATGACCGAAACAGTGAAGGGTCCTGCCTCGTACTTTCCCTCCATTGAAAAGGCCTATGGCCTGCCGGTGTCACACTGGCTGGCGCTGGTCGCGACGCAGACGGATATGAAGCACATGGAACTCGTGGCCTGGCTCAAGGACACGCACAAGATCGGCCATGGCCATGCCAACGCGCTGGCGGCCCACGCCCTTGCCCGGAAAGGTGCCTGAAATGAAAGACTTCATCCTTCCCGATGCCGATTGGGGCACCCCCGCCGCCAAGTTCAAGACCATGGTCACGCTGACCATTGACGGCTTTGACGTGACCGTGCCCGAAGGCACCAGCATCATGCGCGCGGCCAAAGAGGCGGGCATCACGGTGCCCAAGCTGTGCGCCACCGACAGCGTCGAGGCGTTCGGGTCCTGCCGCCTGTGCCTGGTCGAGATCGAGGGGCGGAACGGCACGCCCGCGTCCTGCACCACCCCCGTGGCGCCGGGGATCAAGGTCCACACGCAGAACGCCAAGCTGAAGCAACTGCGCCGCGGCGTGATGGAACTGTACATCAGCGATCACCCGCTGGACTGCCTGACCTGCAGCGCCAACGGCGACTGCGAGCTGCAGGACATGGCCGGCGCCGTGGGCCTGCGCGACGTGCGGTACGAAGCGGTCGAGACGCATTTCAAGGCGAAGAACACCAGCGGCGAAGCCAATCCGCAGTGGCTGCCCAAGGACGACTCGAACCCCTATTTCAGCTATGACCCGTCGAAGTGCATCGTGTGCTCGCGCTGCGTGCGGGCCTGCGAAGAGGTGCAGGGCACTTTTGCGTTGACGATCGAGGGCCGCGGCTTTGACAGCCGCGTGTCCTTCGGTGCGAAAACCGACACCGCCCTGTCGTCCGACTGCGTTTCCTGCGGCGCCTGCGTGCAGGCCTGCCCCACGGCCACCTTGCAGGAAAAGTCGGTCATCGAGATCGGCACGCCTGAACGCAGCGTTGTCACCACCTGCGCCTATTGCGGCGTGGGCTGCAGCTTCAAGGCCGAGATGCGCGGCGATGAGCTGGTGCGCATGACGCCCTACAAGCACGGCAAGGCCAACCGCGGCCATTCCTGCGTGAAGGGCCGCTTTGCCTGGGGCTATGCCCAGCATCAGGACCGCATCCTGAAGCCGATGATCCGCGATTCGATCAACGACCCCTGGCAGGAAGTGACCTGGGCCGAGGCGATGGAATTCTCGGCCCGCCGCCTGAAGGCGATCCAGGCGCAGTACGGGCGGCAGTCGGTCGGCGTCATCACCTCGTCCCGCTGCACCAACGAGGAAACCTACCTCGTGCAGAAGCTGACGCGCGCCGTCTTCCGCAACAACAATACCGACACCTGCGCCCGCGTCTGCCATTCGCCCACAGGCTATGGCCTGGGCCAGACCTTCGGAACTTCGGCCGGCACGCAGGATTTCGACTCGGTCGAACACACCGATGTCGTCATCGTCATCGGCGCCAACCCGACCGATGGCCACCCGGTGTTCGCCAGCCGCCTGAAGAAGCGGTTGCGCGCGGGCGCCAAGCTTATCGTGATCGACCCGCGGCGGATTGATCTGGTGAAGACCGCGCACATCAAGGCATCGCACCACCTGCAACTGCAGCCCGGCACCAACGTGGCCGTTGTCACCGCGCTGGCGCATGCCATCGTCACCGAAGGGCTGTACGCCGAAGACTTCATCCGCGACCGCTGCGACTGGGATGAATTCCAGGACTATGCCGAGTTCGTTGCCGACCCGCGCCATTCGCCCGAGGCGACGGAACTGCTGACCGGCGTTCCCGCCGCCGAACTGCGCGCCGCAGCGCGGCTGTTTGCCAAGGGCGGCAACGGCGCCATCTACTACGGCCTTGGCGTGACCGAGCATTCGCAGGGGTCCACCACCGTCATCGGCATCGCCAACCTGGCCATGCTCACCGGCAACATCGGGCGGCCCGGCGTGGGCGTGAACCCGCTGCGCGGGCAGAACAACGTGCAAGGCTCGTGCGACATGGGCTCGTTCCCGCACGAACTGCCCGGCTACCGCCATGTGAAGACCGATGCCGCCCGCGCCGTGTTCGAAGACCTGTGGGGCGTGAAGATTGACCCCGAACCCGGCCTGCGCATTCCCAACATGCTGGATGCCGCCGTCGAAGGCACGTTCAAGGGCATCTACATCCAGGGCGAGGACATCCTGCAGTCCGACCCCGACACCAAGCACGTCTCGGCGGGCCTTGCGGCGATGGACTGCGTGATCGTCCACGACCTGTTCCTGAACGAAACCGCGAACTACGCCCATGTCTTCCTGCCCGGCTCGACCTTCCTGGAAAAGGACGGCACCTTCACCAACGCCGAACGCCGCATCAACCGCGTGCGCAAGGTGATGGCGCCCCGCAACGGCCATGCCGACTGGGAGATCACCCAGATGCTGGCAAACGCCCTGGGCGCGGGCTGGACCTACACGCATCCGGTTCAGATCATGGAAGAAATCGCCATGACCACGCCGTCTTTCGCGGGTGTCAGCTATGAAAAGCTGGAAACCATGGGCTCGGTGCAGTGGCCCTGCAACGAAAAGGCGCCGGAAGGCACGCCGCTGATGCATGTGGACGGCTTCGTGCGCGGACGCGGCAAGTTCATCCGCACCGAGTACGTGGCCACCGAAGAGCGTACCGGCCCGCGCTTCCCGCTCTTGCTGACCACCGGACGGATACTCAGCCAGTACAACGTCGGCGCGCAAACGCTGCGCACGGCGAACACCGTCTGGCATGCCGAGGATGTGCTGGAAATCCACCCGCACGACGCCGAGGTCCGCGGCGTGCGCGATGGCGAGATGGTGAAGCTCGCCAGCCGCAAGGGCGAAACCGCCCTGCGCGCCAAGGTGACCGACCGTGTGGCGCCCGGCGTCGTCTACACCACCTTCCACCACGCCGACGCGCAGGTGAACGTGGTGACCACCGACTATTCCGACTGGGCGACGAACTGCCCGGAATACAAGGTGACGGCGGTGCAGGTGTCGCCCACCAACGGGCCGACCGAGTGGCAGAAGGACTACGACGCCTTCGCGCACCGGTCGCGCCGCATCGCCGCGGCCGAGTGATGGACACCCGCCGGTCGCACCGGGCATGGTTTTCCGGGGGTGGCAGCATGCTGCGTGCCCTGCCCGAGGAATGCGGCGTGGCGATCAGCTACAACGGTTCGACCCAGGCGGTGATGATGGCCACCCCGGCCGACCTGCAGGACTTCGCCTATGGCTTTACCCAGACCGAAGGGCTGGCCAACCCCGCCGAGATCGAGACGATCGAGGTCGTGGAAACCCCCCGCGGCATCGACCTGCAGATCTGGCTGGCGGAAACCGCCGCAGGTCGAATTGCCGCCCGTCGGCGCGCCATGGCAGGACCTGTTGGTTGCGGATTGTGCGGCATCGAAAGCCTTGAAGAGGCCGTGCGCGCGCCGGACCCGCTGCCGCCGTCGTCCTTCGCCTTGCCCGGCCCCCAGGTCATGGCCGCGATGGCAGCCCTGCCCGCTCACCAGCCCCTGCACGACGCCACCCGCGCCGCCCATGCCGCCGGGTTCTGGCGCCCCGGCCACGGCTTCGTGGCCGTGCGCGAGGATGTGGGGCGGCACAACGCGCTGGACAAGCTGGCCGGAGCCTTGGTGCGCATGGGCAAGACGGCCGCCGATGGTGCCATCGTCATCACCTCGCGCGTGTCGGTCGACATGGTGCAGAAGGCCGTGGCGATGCGCGCGCCGGTGCTGGTGGCCGCCTCGGCCCCAACCGCGGCCGCCTTAGACGTGGCACAGGCGGCGGGTCTGACCGTGGTCGCGCTGGCCCGCCCCGACCGGTTCGAAACCTTCACCCATCCCCACCGCATCACCGGCAAGGAGAGCGCCCATGTCGCCTGACAAGATGGTCCACATGGCGAACCAGATTGCCCTTTTCATGGCCAGCCGCCCCGCCGACAAGGCCGCCGAAGGTGTCGCCTTGCACATTTCCGACTATTGGGAACCGCGGATGCGCCTTCAGCTTTTTGCCCACATCGCTGCGGGCGGCGACGGCCTGCATCCCCTGGTGATGCAGGCCGCCCCGATGATCCGCCGCCCGGTGGAAATGGCCTGACGCGCGGCTAGGCGCTGCCGTCGACCGGGCCGCAGGAATTTGGCCGCCGCATCTCATAGCCGTAGTGGGCGAAATCCTCGGCAAACTGCTTGTTGATCAGGCGGCAGCACCGCGGCGTCAGATAGGACGCCAGCCGGCCGTCAGCCCCCGTCGGCCGGAACTTCACGTCACCCTGCGACGGAAACGGAATCTCGGCGCCCATCGCCCGCAACAGCCGCGGCGCATCCTGCGCCAGGGTCTCGAACCGACCGAGGATGTCAAAGCGCACCTCGGGGTGCCGCAGCAGGACGGACTGGGACTGCCAGTGCTCGTCCAGCCGGAAGTGGCCGAACCCGTCCTTCACCTTGCCGTAAGAACGCAGCCACAGCAGGAACACCTCGAAATCGATGCGCGCATGGGTCTGGCCAAGCTGGTCCTGCCGGAAGGCCTCGATCGCGCGGACCACATCGGCGAAGTACCCGGTTCCCTCGGGCACCCCTGTGGGCGACAGGCCGGACACCACCTTGTTCAGATAGGCCGACAGGGTGCGCGTGTAGGGATTGCGCACGACGGCGAACTTCGCGACCGACGGGTCCTGCAACAGCTCGGCCTCGGGCCCCGAAAGATCCAGGTAGTGCAGGCCGCCGTTCACCTTGTCATGCGCCTTCCCGTTGTCCAGGTAGTCGGCATGTCCGGCCAGATGGCGCATCACCGACTTCCAGTTGGTGCAGGCCACCTTCGGCACATAGGCAAAGATGAACCGCCGACGGCTGTCGAGGATGAAGTTGCGATAGCTGCGGGCAGGACGCCCGCCCGCAACCGGTGCCTGCTCCCCGCCACCGGACTTGCGCGCCCTAGACCCCATAATGTGCCGATTCATAGGGAAACATCGCCCTGACCCTTTCCAGACATTCGGCCCCCAGCCGCGGTGCGGGTTCGGCCGTTGATGTGTTCTTGTGTCGGCTGCCGACCTTTGCCCCCAGGTAACCGGCCAGCCAAGCGGCCATCTCGTCCAGCCGTTCCAGCTCGAACACCTTGTCCACGGCAAGCGTGCCGTCCCGTGTCATGGCACGGTATTCCAGACTCAGAGACGACAGATCCTGCCCCGATATCCAGGCAGGCGCCAGTGCCGCCCAGGCCGGATTCGTGCCCAGACGCCCGCGCAGAAGCCATGCCTCGAAGGTCATGCCGATGCTGCCCTGCCACTGGTCCGAAAAGCTGTACCTGCCCGCGGCATCGGGCTTGAAGAACTTGTAGTACGACCACAGAAGGTCAACCGGATGCCGGATCGTCACAATGAAGGTGACCCCGGCAAGGTCGATGCCGCGGTCGGCCAGCGCCTTGCGCAAGGCAGGGGCCGTGATGTGCGGATGCAACCCCGGAATGGTGCCCGCCCGGTCAACCGCAATGTCCCCGCGGGCAGGGTCAACGAACCTGTCCAGCATCCGCCGCACACTGGTTGACCCGCAGCGCGGCTTGGAAATGGCAACCAGCCCGCGTGACAGGATCGCCCGCACCCTAGAAATCCCGCCCGCTCATCTCGGCCACCTGCCGCTGCGGTGCCAGCCGCATGGCCAGCTCCGAGAACGAGCTCCAGTTGCTCGCCAGCAGCCTTGGCGCCTGCGACAGCAGGATCGCGTCCGCCAGCGCATAGCGCAACTGGTCGGCCGACCGGTCGTAGACCGCGCGCTCCAGGAAGGCGACCTTGCGCCGGTAGCGCTGGGCGAAGGCGGCATAAGCCTCGGGTGCGTCGGCGGCAAGAAAGATGGTGCGGACCTCGCCCGATGCAATCAGCGCGTCCAACCGCTTGGCAAAGGCCGAATAATGGCTCTTGCCCCGCCAGAACTCGATCAGCGCATGGTCCTCGGGCGTCCAGTTGTCGGGCCGTTCATAGGGCAGGTGATGCGCCGCCCGGCCCCCCTCCATCCGCACATGCACGGCCACGTCGTTCCGCGGCCGCACCGACCGGACAAGGTCGCGCACGGTGCCCACCGGGACCAGCGCCCGAAGGAAGGCATTCTCGCTTTCCGGGGTCGAGGCCGGGTGGCGCAGCACGAAGGCCGAGCGGACATAGGCATCCGCGCCCGGCGGCACGTCGATCATCGCGTCTTTCTGCGCGCCGGGTTCGTGCGGCATGTAGTTGAACAAGCGCTGCCCGTCCTGCGCGGCACGATCCATGAACCGCTCTTCGATCACGGCGCCGGGGTAGTCAAACAGGTCGGCCATGCGGCAGTCGCAGTGGTCATCCGACTGCCACACCACCACCAGTTCCTGTCCGGTCGCCGCGGCAATGGCCCCGGCCGAGGCTATGGCGCGCAGGCGGTTGCCAAGGCCGTGCTGCGCATCGATGAACAGCCTGCCCCGCCGTGCAGGGGCAACCAGCGGGGCCGCAACGGGCACCTCCGCGTCGGCAAGGTCGGGCTCTGCCGTGTTTTCCCTTCGCGGCGGCAAGGGATGGCGCTGCGCCAGCCCCTGCATGCGGTCAATCACGTCTGCAGTCACGGCAATGCCCAGAAGGCCGCCACCTTCGGGCAACTGGTTTTCGTACAACAGGCGCCGCATCACGTTGGTCACCGCCCCTGCGCCCGCCACGCTGTCCACGTGGGGAACCTCGCCGCAGGCCTCGCGCACCGCTGCGGGCAGGCCTCTCAGCCGGGTCATGAACACCGGCCGCATCCCCGCAGCCTCGGCCCTTTGCACCAGGTCCTTCAGAACCGCCAGCGTGGTGCCATCGGGGCTGGTCAGAACCGCGTCGTCGCAGCGCAACAGCAGATAGCGGCCCGGCTTGCGCACGATATCCATCCGCCCCCGCAGGGCCAGCAGGATATCAAACCGCGTCAGCTTGCCCGCAGGCAGCGCCATCAGGTCCCGGGCGACCTCGGGTGCCAGCAGGAACAGGTCCTTGCCCAGCTTCCACGACAACACCTCCGCCAGCGCATAGCGTTGCGCATCGGCCATCACATGCCCGGGCACGGCGCTGGGGTCCCGCGCGGTGCGCTTCAGCGTCAGGGTGGCGCCGGTGACATCCAGGATGTCAAACGGGATCGGCTCGCTGGCACCGCTCCATGCGGGCATCACATGGGCGATGAACCGGTTCTGCCGGATCAGGAACTGCGGGCTGGCCATCGCCGCCTCGGCCACCGACATGCCCTCGCCCGGCGCCACGTCGCCCATCCGCTGGGCATCGTCATGGTCCAGATGCGCCACCGTGCCCGGCGCCACGTCGATGCGGCGAAAGCGCGCCAGCACCAGGCGGTCGTACAGGTCTTCGTCGTCCCAGCCATAGCTGCGGATGTGTTCGTTGAAACCGCCAACCGCTGCCAGTGTCGCCCGCGGCGCCAGGAAGAAACCGTTCACATAGGCCTGCCCGTCACCCGCGGTGCGCCAGTTGCCGGCCACGAAGCCGTCCTCGGGCAGCGGGTTGGCGTGAAAGAAGCCGGGCGCCAGCACGATATCCGCATCGGCCTTCAGGATGTGGCGGCAGGATGCGGCCCGGAACCCCGCGTTGAAGGCATGCGAAAGGATCCAGTGCCTCTCGCCCTCGACCCGCAGGATGCGAATGCGCGGGTCCGCAATGCCCGCGGCGTCCAGCGTTTCCGCCACTCTTTCGGCGCTGGACCAGTCAACCAGCACGATCTCGGTGATCGTATCATGCGGCAGCCAGCTGCGGATCGCCTGCACAAGGTTGGCATTGCGGTTCTTGCAGCAGCTGACCAGCGAAACGCCGGGCTGGCCCTGCGGATCAAGCCGGGGCAACTGGCCCGAGACGGTGCGGAACCCGTCCGGCCGCGGTGCAGCCACGGGCGGGCACAGCAGCGCCGAAAGGCGCGCCTGCAGCGGCGCATCAAACCGCTCGGCAGCGCGGGCGACCACCTGTCCCAATGTCTGCGCCGCGTTTCCGGGGCCTGCACCGGCCGCGGCGGGCAGGACCTCGGCCGCGGCGCGCTCGAAGGCGGCCTTCGCCTGCGGATCGGCCAGAACCTGGCCAAGCAGGGCCGACCAGTCCGAAGAAGCGTCCGTGTCCGCAGGCGGCAAAGGCATGGGTCTTGTTCCTGTGATCGGAATGGCATGACACGCGAAGGGCCTGCTGTCGGCTAGCAAAGCAGGCGGGGCGGTTCAAGGCGCAACGGTTCGACCCTGACCTGTACGCCCGGCGGCCGCACCGCTGGCCAGCGAAACACCTTTCTGCGGAAACCGGGAAACCGGCGAACCGGTCACACCGCCAGCCCCTGCGCCGCCAGCCAGGCCGCCCCGCGCGGAATGCGCCGGCTGTCGTCCACTTCAAGGATCAGGCGGGGCATTTTCGGCAGGCGGTCCAGTGCCGCAAAGATCGCATGCCAGCCCAAAGCACCCTCGCCCGGATGCCAGTGGCGGTCGGCAAAACCGTCGGTGTCTTGCAGGTGCACATGCTGCAGCCGCCCGCCCGCAACCGCCACGAACACATCCACCGGCGGCGCTCCCGCCAGACGGCGGGCATAGTCGGCGTGACCCGTGTCCAGCGAAACGGCCACGGCAGGGCTCTTCAACGCCTGGGCCAGCCGCACCCGCGCGGCGGGGTCCACATCCTCGACATTTTCAAGAACAAGCGTGATCCCCGCGTTCTCGGCCCGGCGGATCACCGGATCCAGCACAAAGCGAACCTGTTCGATCTGGATAAGAACGCCAGCCGGTTCGTGCTGGTGATTCGAATGGTCCCATGTGGTGACCGGGGAATGGATCACCATCTGATCGGCGCGCAGACGTTCGCAGGCGTCAAGGCAGGCCAGCATCCGGCGCTGGATCACCTGCACGATCTCGGGGTCGCCCGCATCGATCTGGAAGCCGTAGAAGGGGCCATGCAGGCCAAGGCGGCCGGTGTGGCCAACCAGCAGCGCCTTCGCCCGGTCGATCAGCGCGCCCATGTCGCCCATCAGCGCCCGCGGCGAGGCAAAGCTTTGCAGTTCCAGGTCGCGCTGGTGGTCCAGCACCCAGTCGCGGTGCAGGGCCAGCATGTCCAGCGTCAGCGCGGCCCCCAGAACGGGCAGCGGCTTGGCCATCACCCCGCCTCCACATTCACGCCGCCTGGGGCGCCCAGAAAGGCAAAGCCGCTCGCTCCCAGCGTCACCAGTTCGCCATGGCGCGACAGGTGCTGGCGCGGCCCCTCGGCCTCGCCTGCGCCACGAACCTGCAGGGCAAAGGTGCGCGGCGACAGGTTGAACAGGCACAGCAGGGCATCCGGACCATCGCCGCGGATGAAGGCCAGCACCGGGTCGGGCGCGTCGACAAAGCACATGGCGCCCGCCAGCGCGGGCTGCGCGCGGCGGAATGCCAGCATGGCGCGGTAGAATTCCAGCACCGACCCCGGCACGTTCACCTGGCCCGCCACATGCCGCGCGGCCTGCGGCGGCTTTACCGGCAACCATGGCGTGACAGCAGAAAACCCGCCGTTCGGCCCATCGTCCCAGACCATCGGTGTGCGGCACCCGTCGCGCCCCTTGTAATCGGGCCAGAAGGCAATGCCGGGGGGGTCGGTCAGTTCCTCGAACAGGATGTCGGTCTCGGTCTGGCCCAGTTCCTCGCCCTGATACAGGCAGACCGATCCGCGAAAGCCCAGCAGCATGGCGGCAGACAGGCGGGCGACCGCATCGGGATCTGGGCCATGGTCAGACCACCGGGTCACATGGCGGATCACGTCATGGTTGGAAAAGGCCCAGCAAGGCCAGCCATCCGGTGCGCCGTCAAAGAACCCCTGCAGCCGGTTGCGAAAGTGCTCGGGCGTGAAGACCGGCCCCAAAAGCTCGAAACTGTAGGCCATGTGCAGCCGCTTCGGCCCGGTATAGGCTGCCATCAGCCGGATCGCCGTGTCGCCGCTGTCACCCACCTCGCCCACCATGGCGCGGTCGTCGTAGCAGTCCAGCAGCGCGCGCAGGCGTTCCAGGAAGGCAAGGTTCTGCGGCCGGTTCTTCGAGTAGCGCTGCTCCTGCATCTCAAGCGGGTTCGCCGGAGGGCGGTTCTCGCGCCGTGCTGCGGGCGGGTTCCGGCGCAGGCGTTTGTCGTGAAAGTAATAGTTCACCGTGTCCAGCCGGAACCCGTCCACCCCGCGGTCCAGCCAGAATTCCAGAACGGACAAGGCCCAGTCCTGCACGTCCTTGTTGTGAAAGTTGAAGTCGGGCTGGCTGGGCAGGAAGTTGTGAAGGTAATACTGCCTGCGGCGCGTGTCCCATTCCCAGGCCGGGCCGCCGAACACCGACAGCCAGTTGTTGGGCGGGCTGCCGTCGGGCTGCGGGTCGGCCCAGACGTACCAGTCGGCGCGCGGGTTGTCGCGGCTGGCGCGGCTTTCCTTGAAAAACGGGTGTTCCGAGGACGAATGGCTGATGACCTGGTCGATGATGACCTTCAGCCCCAGCCGGTGGGCCGTGGCCAGCAGCGTGTCGAAATCGGCCAGCGTGCCGAACAGCGGGTCGATGTCGCAATAGTCCGACACGTCATAGCCCATGTCGGCCTGTGGCGAGGTAAAGATGGGCGACAGCCAGATGGCATCGGCGCCCAGGTCGGCAATGTGCGGCAGGCGGCGGGTGATGCCCGGAAGGTCGCCGATGCCATCGCCGGAATCATCCTGGAAGGACCGCGGATAGACCTGATAGATCACCGCCCCCCGCCACCAGTCGCTTGCCATTTCCTGCCCCCTGCCCTTCGCAATACACTGCGGCGGGGGCCGGAAATTGTCAAAACCTGCGCCTACAGTGTGGATGCCCCGTACAGCACCGTGACATCCCCGCCAGCCGCCGCGACACGGTCAAGGTGCGCATCGGCCTGCACGCGGCCGGAGGCCAGACTGTCGCGCAGCGGGTCAAGGAACGCCGCTTCGCCCCGTCCCCGTGCCGTCAGCCCCTGCACCGACAGGTCCACGGCCGCACGTGCAAGGTCCAGCAGGCGCACACCCCCCGCCTCGCCCTGCAGCGCCGCAACCGAGGCCGCCACGCGCAGCCCCTCGCGGGTGGCCGCGTCGAACCCCTTCACCAGATCCCAAGCCGCATCCAGCGCGCCCTGATCATACATCAGCCCCACCCAGAAGGCCGGCAGCGCCACCATGTGCGCACGGTCGCCCGCGTCGGCGCCGCGCATCTCGATGTATTTCTTGACCCGCGCCTCGGGGAACACCGTTGTCAGGTGGTCGGCCCAGTCGCTCAGCGTGGGGCGTTCGCCAGGCAGCGCGGGCAGTTCGCCGCGCAGGAAATCGCGGAACGACTGGCCCAGCGCATTGATGTAGCGCCCGTCGCGGTAGACGAAGTACATGGGCACGTCCAGCACCCAGTCCACGTACCGCTCGAACCCCATGCCATCATCGAAGGCGAAGGGCAGCATCCCGGTGCGGCTGTCATCCAGCCCGCGCCAGATGCGCGACCGCCAGCTGCGGTGCCCGTTCGGCACGCCTTCAAAGAACGGCGACGAGGCGAACAGCGCCGTGGCCACCGGCTGCAAGGCCAGCGCCACGCGCAGCTTCTGCACCATGTCGGCTTCCGAGGCATAGTCCAGGTTCACCTGCACGGTGCAGGTGCGGTACATCATCTGCGTGCCGTGCGTGCCCACACGCCCCATGTAGTCGGTCATCAGGCGATAGCGTCCCTTGGGCATGACCGGCATGTCGCCGTGGCGCCAGTCCGGTGCCGCGCCCAGCCCCAGAAAGCCGATGCCCAGCGGCCGGGCGATCTGCATCACCTCGTCCATGTGGTTGTCGAATTCGGCCGCCGTTTCGCCAATGTCGGCCAGCGGCGCGCCCGACAGCTCGAACTGCCCGCCGGGTTCCAGGCTGATGTTGGCCATGCCGCGGGTCAGGCCGATGGTGTTTTCACCTTCCTTCACCGGCGTCCAGCCAAACCGCGCCGCCAGCCCGTCAAACAGGGCACGGATGGACCGGGCGCCGTCATAGGGCAGGGGCTGGCGCGTGTCGGTCAGGTAGCCGAACTTCTCGTGCTCGGTGCCGATCAGCCCGCGCGCGGCGGGCTTGCAGCCCGAGGCGAGGTATTCGGACAGTTGCGCGGGATGTTCGATCAGGCCGCCGCCGGACTGTGGGATCGACATGGGGGCGGCCTCCGGCGCTGCTCGTTCAGGGCGCCTAGACCTGTCCTGCCCGGCGCCCGGCGTCAAGAGCGGGCGCGGGACTTCACGAAACGGTCACGTTGCCGTGCGCGCCAGTGCAGGCCCGGCGCGGCGCCAGATCACCCGCGTGTCGTTGACGGGCGTGCGCAGCGATGCGCCCAGCGCCTCGACCAGCACCGCGGTGTCCATCCCCGGCAGGCTGGCGAAGGCGTCAAACAGCCGTTCTGCCCCTGCGGCATCCACCGGGATCAGCAGCGCCTGCCCGTCGGCCTGTTTCAGCCGCCACAGGCGGCGGCGGTGGATGGTGACAAGGCGCAGCTCGGTCAGGTCGGGCAGCGCGACATAGCCGCCAAAGGCCGGGCCCAGATAGCCCACCTGCCCCTCGTCCACCTCCACCATGCCGGGCGCCGCCACGGCCTGCGCAAACCGAAGGCGGCGAAACGCCGAAAGGCCCAGCGCCGCACCCAACGCCAGCACCAGCCCCCCCGCGGGCAGCAGCACCCAGCCGGACAGCCACATCAGCCACGCCCCCAGCACCGCCAGCCCAAGCGCCGCAATCACCTCGCGCCGCTGCCACAGCCAGTCGCGCGCAGCGGGGCGGATCATGGGCGGGTCATCGTCAGGCAAACTGGCCGGCCCAGCGGGCCACCAGCTGGGCCTGCAGCCCCCGCGCGCGCTTGGTCCACGACCGTCCGCCCGGCGGCTCTTCCCGCTCGGCCTTCGACAGGCCGTCGCGCCGCTTCACGTCGGCGCACAGGATGGCAAAGGTCAGCACGCGGCCCGAGGGCGGCTCGACATGGCCCACAAGGCCCGACACGAAGTTCAGCGTGCCGGTCTTGGCGGGCACCCGCACGCCCGCGGCCTTCAGCCCGGCGCTGTCCTCGCCCCGGACGCCCCAGTCCTTCAGCAGGCCCGGCAGGCCCATGGCCCGGCCCCGGTTCAGCGCCGCCACCATCTGCGCAGGCGACACGCGCGATTCGCCGCCCAGCCCCGAATGGTCGACAAACCGCCCCCCGGCCCCCGCCGCACTGCGCATCCAGTCCGACATGGCCTTCCCCGAAGCTGCCAGCCCCGGCGCCCCGCTGGCCGTCAGCCCCACCACCTCGGCCGTCAGGTTGGTGGAATACTTCAGCATGTCGCGCAGGATCACCGGCAGCGGCTCGCTGTCCAGCCGGGCCAGTTCCTGCGCGGCCCCCGGCGCGCGCTCCACCACGGTGGCCACGGGCAGTCGGATGCCCTGCGCGCGGGCCAGCGTGCGGAACACGTCGCCCGCATAGACCTCGGGCTGACGCACCGGCATCCAGCGCGCGCCACCCTTGCCCAGCGCGGCGCTGGCCACCGTCCACTCATCCACGCCGCGGCCTTCGCGATAGGTGAACAACGGGGCCTCGCGGTTGGCGATGCGCATGGTGGCCATGTCCACCTGCGGCACGAAGCGTTCGCCGCGCGCGTCCATCGTCAGCGACCAGTCGCCCCCGGCGCGGCGCCATTCGAAATGCACGCGGTTGTAGTTCAGGTTCAGCCCGCAGATCGCCGGGTTGTACCCCACATGGTCGGGCTGCGCGGCGTCGATGCGGGGAATTTTCGGGATGTTCGCGGCATGCACCAGGAACCGCCCCGTCACGCCCTTCACCCCCCGCGCGGCCAGCCGCGCCACCAGATCGCCCAGCGCATCGGTCGACAGCGACGGGTCGCCGGTGCCCTGCAAGATCAGGTCGCCCTGCACCGTGCCACCATTGACCGGACCGGTGGCCAGCACCCGCGTGGGCCAGCGGAACCCAGGCCCCAGGCGCGACAGGGCGAACATCGCCGTCGGCGCCTTGGCGCAGCTGGCGGGGGGCAGCAGGGCTTCGGCGTTCACCCCCTCCAGCACGCGGCCGGTGGCCGCCTCGGCCACCAGGATGCCCACGGTGCCGCCCAGCTTGGCCGCCTCGACCAGCGCGCCCAAACCCGGGGCGGCGGCGGCGGGCTTGCGCGCCTCGGCGGGCACAAGGTCGGGGCGGCGCGGCGGGCGGGGCGAGGACAGCGGCGATTCGGCCAGCACCGGGGCGGCGGTGGCCGTGGCCAGCAGTCCGGCAATCAGGTGGCGGCGGGTCAGCAGGTCGGTCATGCGGCGGACCCTATCCGCGCCGCGGGCCGTTGGGCAAGGCATGGCATGGCGGGTGTCACGGCGCGGTGTGCGGTCAGCGGCAGTAGGGATTGTTCCGGTTGGCGATGTCGAAATGCAGGTGGTCTTCGTGGTACCCGTCCGACCCCGGCCCCAACGTGGTGCCGAACGGCCCGCAGCCCGCCTTGTGCGCCGCGCGCAGCGCCTTGCTGCCACGATAGTCGCGCAAGACGCTGACCACCGCTCCCGAGGCCAGGACGATGGCCGAGATGTCCACCGCCTTGCCGCGCCCGTGCTCGCTGACGGGGTTGCCCGGAATGTTGTTGCGCGGGCGGCAGTTGTAGCTGGCGGCGATGGCCAGCGCCGCAGGCGGGTTCTTGCGGCCGAAGGCCGGGCGCAGGCCCGCGTTGATCCAGGTCTTCATCGCCCGGGCCGTGTCGCAGCCGATGGTTGCGGGGGCGGACAGGCGGATGCCGTCGATTTCCGTCACCCGAACGGGTTCGGCCAGACCACAGCCCTTCAGCTTGGCCGGAATCGGCGGGATCGTTTCGCCGCGAATGGACGGATCACCGCAGACCGACCCCTTCTTCGACCGCACCAGCGGCTTGCCGGGGTTCAGCGGCGGGGTCACGGCGGCCAGCACGACCTCGGCTTCCGGTTGGGCCACGGCGCGGCGGGCGGACAGGCCGCGCGGGCGGGGCGCGGGGCGAAGCGAAGGCGCGGCAACCACGGCCACGGCAGGCTGCACCTGCGCAGCGTCCGGCGGCGCAACGGCAGCTTCCTTCAGACGGGGCCGCGGCAGGGGGCGCACCAGCACGGCTGGCGCAGCCGGTTCCTGCGGGCGGGCACGGGGGCGCAGGCCCGGGGCGGTCACCATGACCGGGACTGGGGCGTTGGCGGTGGATGTCACCACCTCATAGGCCGGATGGACACGCTTCACGGCGGCCAGCAGCGGTGCATCCACCGGTATCGACCGGAAATCGGGCACCGCCCGGACCAGCGCCTGCGACACCAGCGCCGTGATCGCCCCCAGCGGCAGGGGCGTCACCTCAACCCGCAACGCCCCGCCTGCTGGCGCCGGATAGGCCGGGTTCGGCTGTGGGCGCACCACCGATTCGGCCACTGCAGCCGCAACCGCAAAGGGGCGCGCCTTCGGCCGCAGGTCGGCCGCAGCGGCGGAGGCCAGCAGCAGCAGCAACAGCGGCGCGGCAAAGAGACCATGGCGATTCAGCATGATGCTTGGTAGCGGCCCCCCTTTTCGGTCGCAACTCTGCTCCGCTGGTTGGGCAGAATTCCGCGCAGAACGTGGCGCATCCGATGCAATCTTCGTGCCATCACCGGGCGCGGCGGGCTAACCGGTATCCATGCGCATCGCCGCCAACATCACCTGGCTGTTTACCGAAGCCCCGATGCTGGATCGCCCGGCACTGGCCATGGCCGCCGGGTTCGACGGGATCGAGGTGCTGTTCCCCTACGACCATCCCGCGTCCGGCTGGCAGGCCGCCCTGCAAGGCGCCCCGGTCGCCCTGGTCAACACCCCGCCCGGCGACTGGGCAGCGGGCGAACGTGGCTGGGCGGCTGTCCCGGGGGCGCAAAGTCTGTTCCGCGACAGCTTCGGTCAGGCGCTGGACATGGCGCAGGCCATCGGCGCCGGATGCATCCATGTGATGGCGGGCAATGCGTCGGGGCCACAGGCCAAGGCCACCTTCCGCGACAACCTCGAATGGGCCTGCACCCACGGCCACCCCCTGACGGTCGAGCCGCTGAACCCCCGCGACATGCCCGGATACTTCCTGAACGCCTTCGACCTCGCGCTGCGTCTGACCGAAGGGCTGCCGGTGGCCGTGCAGTTTGACACATGGCACGCCGGGGCGATGGGTGGCGTGGCGGCGGAATGGGCGCTGGCAGGCGCCAGGTCGGGGCATGTCCAGATCGCCGGTTCCGCGGCAAGGAACGAGCCGGACGACGACATCCTGCGCTTTGCCCGGCAGGCGGTGGACGCGGGCTATGCGGGCTGGATCGCCGCCGAATACCGCCCGGCGGGCGACACCGCGGCAGGCACCGGCTGGCTGACGCGGCTGCGAAGCCTCTGAACCCTCAGGCCGAATGCGCCCCGTCGGCCAGCGACGCCACAAAGGCCAGCACCTGCGCCGGAGTCGCGCCCTCGCCGATCCGCTTGACGATGGCCGAACCCACCACGCAGCCATCCGCCACCGCGGCAATCGACCGCGCCGCCTCGGGCGTGTTGATGCCAAAGCCCACCACCAGCGGCAGGTCCGTCTGCCGCTTGATCCGCGCCACTTCGGGGGCCACGTCACCCGCCACCGCCGCCCCCGCCCCGGTGATGCCGGTGATCGAGACGTAGTAGACAAAGCCGCTGGTGTTCTGCAGCACCTTGGGCAGGCGCGCGTCATCGGTGGTGGGCGTGGCCAGCCGGATAAAGTTCAGCCCCGCCGCCTGCGCCGGGATGCACAGCTCGCTGTCCTCCTCGGGCGGCAGGTCCACCACGATCAGCCCGTCGATCCCCGCCTCGGTCGCTTCCTTCAGGAACCGCGCCACCCCGCGCGAATAGATCGGGTTGTAGTAGCCCATCAGAACGATCGGCGTTCTTTCATCGTCCTTGCGGAAGGCGCGCACCATCTCCAGCGTCTTGTCCACCGTCATGCCGCCTTCCAGCGCGCGCTGGCCGGCCAGCTGGATGGTGGGGCCGTCGGCCATGGGGTCGGTGAAGGGCAGGCCCAGTTCGATCACATCCACCCCGGCGGCAGGCAGGCCCCGCATCATCGCCAGCGACGTGTCCACATCGGGGTCGCCCGCCATGATGTAGGCGACAAAGGCCTTCTTTCCCTGCGCCTGCAGCGCGGCAAAGGTGTCGTCGATGCGCGTCATGTCGCCCCCCGTGGTGTCCGGCGCGGTTTGCCCGCCCGGCGGCAGGAAATCAAGCACGCCCCAGGAAATCAGGCACGCCCCGGGAAATCAGGCACGCCTTGACCGCCCCCCGCCCCGGCCCTAGACCGCCCGCGGTGCGCCACAGGGGGATGCGATGGGCTTCAAGATGGGGATCGTGGGGCTGCCGAATGTCGGAAAGTCCACCCTTTTCAACGCGCTGACGCGCACGGCGGCAGCGCAGGCGGCGAATTTCCCGTTCTGCACCATCGAGCCCAACGTGGGCGAGGTGGCGGTGCCCGACGCGCGGCTGGAGACGCTGGCCAGGATCGCGGCGTCAAAGCAGATCATTCCCACCCGGATGACCTTTGTGGATATCGCCGGACTGGTGCGCGGCGCCAGCAAGGGCGAGGGGCTGGGGAACCAGTTCCTGGCCAACATCCGCGAATGCGATGCGGTTGCCCATGTGTTGCGCTGCTTTGAAGACGGCGACATCACCCATGTCGAGGGCCGCATCGACCCGGTGGCCGATGCCGAGACGATCGAGACCGAACTGATGCTGGCCGACCTCGATTCGGTTGAACGGCGGCGGGCGAACCTGGCCAAGAAGATCAAGGGGAACGACAAGGACGCGGCCGATCAGGACCGGCTTCTGGCGGCGGCGCAGGCGGCGCTGGACGCGGGGCGCCCGGCGCGCACCGTGACCGTGGCCGAAGATGACCAGCGGGCCTGGCGGATGCTGGGCCTGCTGACGGCAAAACCGGTGCTCTATGTCTGCAACGTCGAGGAAAGCTCGGCAGCCTCGGGCAATGCGCAGTCGGCCCGTGTGGCCCAGATGGCGGCGGCACAGGGGGCGGCGTCGGTGGTGATCTCGGCCCGCATCGAGGAAGAGCTGGCGCAGCTTCCGGCCGAAGAGGCGGTGATGTTCCTGGAAGAGATGGGGCTGCACGAGGCAGGGTTGGACCGGCTCATCCGCGCAGGTTATACCCTGCTGGGATTGCAGACCTATTTCACGGTGGGGCCGAAAGAGGCGCGGGCCTGGACGATTCCGAAGGGCACCCTGGCGCCGCAGGCCGCCGGCGTGATCCACGGCGATTTCGAGAAGGGATTCATCCGCGCCGAGACCGTGGCCTACGACGACTATGTGGCCGGCAACGGCGAGGCCGGGGCCAAGGAAGCGGGCAAGTTCCGCGTGGAAGGCAAGACCTACGAAGTGAAGGACGGCGACGTGCTGCACTTCCTGTTCAATGCCTGAGCGAAGGTGGGCAGACTGCCCACCCTACCGGCCATTCGCCGCGACCAGGGGCGGCCGTCCTTGCAAACGGTCGGGCTCCAAGGACGGGAAAGCCCCGGATTGCGCAACGGGGTGGACGTTGCCCCCGGCCCGGCCCATCTTCCGGATCGACAACGTGCGGAGGCGATGATGAGCGAGGACGTGGCAGGCAAGCCCTGCATCATCTGCGTGGCAATCACCGGGTCCTTGCCGACCAAGGCGAACAATCCCGCGGTGCCGATCTCCATTGCCGAACAGGTGGAGAGCACGCACGAGGCCTTCGAGGCCGGGGCAACCATCGTGCACGCCCATGTGCGCGACGACGAGGGCAAGCCCACCAGCGACCCCGAGCGGTTCGCGCGGCTGAAGGAGGGGGTGGAGGCGCACTGCCCCGGCATGATCGTGCAACTGTCCACCGGCGGGCGGTCGGGCGCCGGGCAGGCGCGAGGCGGGATGCTGCCGCTTGCGCCCGACATGGCCTCGCTGTCGGTGGGGTCGAACAACTTTCCCACGCGGGTCTATGAAAACCCGCCCGATCTGGTGGACTGGCTGGCGTCCGAAATGGTCAAGTTCGGGGTGAAACCCGAGGTCGAAGCGTTCGATCTGTCGCATATCCTGAAAGCCCGCGAGATGTGGGACAAGGGGCAGATTGCTGCAAAACCCTATGTTCAGTTCGTGATGGGCGTGAAGAACGCCATGCCCGCGGACCGCGACGTGTTCGATTTCTACATTCACACGGTGAAACGGCTGTTCGGCGAGGATGCGCCGTGGTGCGCGGCGGGGATCGGACCTGCGCAGATCGTGCTGAACGAATGGTCGGTGATCGCCGGGGGCCATGCGCGGACGGGTCTTGAAGACAACGTGCGGCTGGACCGTGACCGGCTGGCCCCGTCGAACGCGGCGCTGGTGCGGCGGGTGGTGGACCTGTGCGACAAGGCGGAGCGGCCGGTGGCCAACTGGCGGCAGGCACGCGAGATTCTGGGGCTGCGGATGCCCGCGGCGGCCTGATGGCGCGCGGGGTACGGCTGGCGGTGCGGGCGCTGATCCTGCAGCAGGACCGGCTGCTTCTGGTCAACGCCTGGCCACGCAGCGATTCGGGCGGCCTGTCCGACCTGTGGTGTGCACCGGGCGGCGGGGTGGAGCCCCATGCCTCGCTGCACGAAAACCTGATGCGCGAGGTGCACGAGGAAACCGGGCTGACCGTGCAGGTGGGTACGCCCGCGCTGGTGAACGAGTTCCACGATCCCGCGGGCGATTTCCATCAGGTGGAACTGTTCTTCCGCTGCACCGTCACCGCGGGGCGGATCGACCCCGGCTGGCGTGACCCTGAGGGTGTGGTGGTGGAACGGCGGTTCTTCCCGCGCGCGGCGCTGGAAACGGGCGCCGTCCGCTTCAAGCCCGACGCGCTGGCGGCGGCAGCCTGGGGCAGCGGCTGCGCCTACGATCCGCTGGAGCTGTTGCAGCGCTAGACGGGCAGCGTCAGCCCGGCCACGGCGGCGGACAGGTCGGCGCGGATGCGGGCGATGATGAAGTCGGTGAACAGCCGCACCTTGGGGTCGCGCAGGCGGCTTTGCGGGAACAGACAGGTCAGTTGCACCGGCAGCGGCGGGGTGGCCGTGGCCACCGGCACCAGTCGGCCCTCGCGCAGGTGCTCGGCCACCTCGAAAATGGGCTTCAGCACAATGCCCCGTCCCGCCAGCGCCCAGCCCGTCAGCACATCGCCGTCGTCCGATTCGTAGGGCCCGGTGATCTCGAACCGCCGCGGGCCTTCGGGCGTCACCAAAGTCCACTGGAACTCGCGCGCACCGGGAAAGCGCAGGTTCAGGCAGGCGTGCCGGTCGGCCACCAGCGCCGCGCCATCGGCGGGCATGCCGCGCGCGGCAACATAGGCGGGCGCCGCGCACAGCACACGCGGGCAGTCGGCCACGGTCCGCATCTTCAGCGCCGAATCCTCCAGCACGCCCAGGTGGAACGCCACGTCCAGCCCCTCGGCCGTCATATCCACGTTGCGATCCGACAGGCGCAGGCGGATGTCCACCTGCGGAAACTGGTCGCGGAACTCGGGCACGTGCGGGGCCACGAAACGCCGCCCTACGCCCAGCGGCGCCGCCACGAACAGCGACCCGCGCGGCGCCTGCGCGGTGTCCATCACCGCCGCCTCGGCCTCGTCGATGGCATCCAGCACGCGGCGCGCACCGTCGTGGAAGATGCGCCCCATCTCGGTGGGCTGCAGGCTGCGGGTGGTGCGGTTGAACAGGCGCACCCCAAGGTGACGCTCCAGTTCGGCGATGCGGCTGCTGGCGACGGCGGCCGAGGTGCGCTGGTCGCGCGCGGCCGCGCTCATGCTGCCCAATTCGTAGACGCGCAGGAACATGCGCAGGTTGGCCACATAGCTCATTCGCTGCCGGTGCTTGAAGGTGATCCCGCCATTTGCAGGATTACACGAAAGGTGGCGCCGGGCCTAGACTGGTGAGAACGGGGGAGATGCCATGTACGACTGGGCCGTGCTGTGGGAATGGGTGGAAATCGCGGCGCGCTGGACGCATGTGATCACCGCCATCGCCTGGATCGGCAGTTCGTTCTACTTCATCGCGCTGGACCTTGGCCTGTACCGCGACCGCAACCTTGCCTCGGGCGCCGATGGCGAAGAGTGGCAGGTTCACGGCGGGGGGTTTTACCACATCCAGAAGTACCTGGTGGCGCCCTCGGCGATGCCCGCGTACCTGACGTGGTTCAAGTGGGAAAGCTATGCCACCTGGCTGTCGGGCTTTGCCATGCTGGTGCTGGTCTACTGGCTGGGGGCCGACCTGTACCTGATCGACCCCACGGTGATGGAACTGCAGGTCTGGCAGGCGGTGCTGATCTCGGCCGCGTCGCTGGCGGTGGGGTGGCTGGTGTATGACGGCCTGTGCCGGTCGCCGCTGGGGGACAGCCCGACCCTGCTGATGGTGTTGCTGTTCGGCGTTCTGGTGGCGATGTCCTGGGGGTACACGCAGGTGTTCAGCGGCCGTGCGGCGCTGCTGCATCTGGGGGCGTTCACCGCCACCATCATGTCGGCCAACGTGTTCATGATCATCATCCCCAACCAGAAGATCGTGGTGGCCGACCTTGTGGCGGGCCGCAAGCCCGACCCCAAGTATGGCAAGATCGCCAAGCTGCGCAGCACCCACAACAACTACCTCACGCTGCCGGTGCTGTTCCTGATGCTGTCGAACCACTATCCGCTGGTGTTCGCCACGCAGTGGAACTGGCTGATCGCGTCACTGGTGTTCCTGATGGGCGTCACCATCCGCCACTGGTTCAACACGCAGCACGCGCGGAAGGGCAACCCGCACTGGACCTGGGGCGTGACGGTGGTGCTGTTCCTGGTCATCGCCTGGCTGTCCACCGCACCGATGCGGCATGCGGAGCCCGAGGCAGCGCTGTCGCCCGCGGCAGAGCGGTTTGCCAGTGCCGCGGGATTTGACGGGGTGACCGACATTGTGCTGGGGCGCTGCGCGATGTGCCATGCGGCCGAGCCGAACTGGGAGGGCATGCTGTGGCCGCCCAAGGGCGTGGTGCTGGAGACGCCCGGCCAGATCGCGCACGCGGCGCGGCGCATCTATCTGCAGGCGGGCATCAGCCACGCCATGCCGCCGGGCAATCTGTCGTATATCGAACCGCAGGAACGGCAGGCGATTGTCGACTGGTACCGGGCGGCGGGCGGGTGATGCGTGTGCTGCGCCCCGAACCGCTGACGGCCGCGGCCTTTGCGCCCTATGGCACCGTTCTGGCCGCCATGGGTGATTTCCGGCTGATCAACGCAGGCCTGTGCCGCCGCCACCACGACCTTGCCCGCCCTGACATCGTTGACGGTGAGGCGGGGATTTCGGTGTTCATGGCCGAACCGCGCGCCCTGCCCTACGCCTTCGACCTGATCGAACGCCATCCGCTGGGTTCGCAGGCTTTCCTGCCCATGACGGCCCATCCCTTCCTCGTCATCGTGTCGGACGGCCCCGACGCCGCCCCCCGCGCCTTCCTCACCGACGGCGC
Organism: uncultured Rhodobacterales bacterium; assembly: GCA_964559535.1. GTDB lineage: Bacteria > Pseudomonadota > Alphaproteobacteria > Rhodobacterales > Rhodobacteraceae > CAZLIC01. The sequence goes on along the minus strand of CAZLIC010000040.1, from coordinate 26 downwards.
ACAGGGCATCCAGTTTCACCGGGGCG
>CAZLIC010000039.1:0-36391 GCA_964559535.1 uncultured Rhodobacterales bacterium | reverse complement strand
AGGATCACGTTGCGGAAATCGACCTGCCGCCCGTTGTGGTCGGTCAGCTTGCCGTGGTCCATCACCTGCAGCAGGATGTTGTAGACATCCGGGTGCGCCTTTTCCATTTCGTCCAGCAAGAGTACGCAATGCGGGTGCTGGTCCACGCCGTCGGTCAGCATGCCGCCCTGGTCAAAGCCCACATAGCCGGGCGGCGCGCCGATCAGCCGCGAAACGGCGTGCTTCTCCATGTATTCCGACATGTCGAAGCGGATCAGTTCCACCCCCAGCGACAGCGCCAGCTGTTTGGCCACCTCGGTTTTGCCCACGCCGGTGGGGCCTGCGAACAGGTAGTTGCCAATCGGCTTTTCCGGTTCGCGCAGGCCCGCACGGGCCAGCTTGATGGCGCTGCACAGCGCGTCTACCGCCTTGTCCTGTCCGAACACCACGCGCTTCAGCGTCTTTTCCAGATCGCGCAGCGTTTCGGCATCGTCCTTCGACACCGACTTCGGCGGGATGCGGGCGATCTTGGCCACCACCGCCTCGATCTCTTTCTGGCCGATGGTCTTGCGCCGCTTCGATTCGCTTAGCAGATGCTGCGCCGCCCCGGCCTCGTCGATCACGTCGATGGCCTTGTCGGGCAGCTTGCGGTCGTGGATGTAGCGCGCGGCCAGTTCCACCGCCGACTTGATGGCGTCGTGGGTGTAGCGCAGGTCGTGGTGTTCCTCGAAATAGGGTTTCAGGCCCATCAGGATCTTGATCGAATCCTCGACCGAAGGTTCGTTCACGTCGATCTTCTGGAACCGGCGGCTCAGCGCGCGGTCCTTCTCGAAGTGCTGACGGAACTCCTTGTAGGTGGTGCTGCCCATGCAGCGCAGCTTGCCGCCCTGCAGCGCGGGCTTCAGCAGGTTGCTGGCATCCATCGCGCCGCCACTGGTGGCCCCGGCGCCGATCACGGTGTGGATCTCGTCGATGAACAGGATCGCATCGGGGTGATCCTCCATCTCTTTCACGACGGCCTTCAGGCGTTCTTCGAAATCGCCCCTGTACCGCGTGCCGGCCAACAGCGCCCCCATGTCCAACGAGAAGATGGTGGCGCCAGACAGGATGTCGGGCGTTTCGCCCTTCACGATCTTCCAGGCCAGCCCCTCGGCAATGGCCGTCTTGCCCACGCCGGGGTCGCCCACCAGAAGCGGGTTGTTCTTGCGGCGGCGGCACAGCACCTGAATGCAGCGCTCGACCTCCTGGTCGCGGCCGATCAGCGGGTCGACGTCGCCCTTGCGTGCCTTGGCGTTCAGGTCCACGCAGTATTTGGCCAGTGCGGATTCCTTGCCCTCGGCCGCCTCGGGCTTGGCGGTTTCTTCCTTGGGCTCATCGGCGCCACTGACCGGCCGGGTTTCGCCGTAGGACGGGTCCTTGGCCACGCCGTGCGCAATGAAGTTAACCGCGTCGTACCGCGTCATGTCCTGCTCTTGCAGGAAGTAGGCGGCGTTCGATTCGCGCTCGGCAAAGATGGCGACCAGAACGTTCGCCCCGGTCACCTCGGTGCGGCCCGAGCTTTGCACATGGATCGCCGCGCGCTGGATCACCCGCTGGAACGCCGCGGTCGGCACCGCCTCGGACCCTTCCACGTCGGTCACCAGCGTTGACAGATCGTCGTCGATGAAATCCACCAGCGTCTTGCGCAGCTCGTCCAGGTTGACGCTGCACGCCTTCATCACCCGCGCGGCGTCGGGTTCGTCAATCAGCGCCAGAAGCAGGTGTTCCAGCGTTGCCAGTTCGTGTCGGCGCGCATTGGCCAAGGCCAGCGCGGCGTGAATCGCCTGCTCGAGTGTCTGCGAGAATGACGGCACGTTCGGTGCTCCTGTCCTTATGCCCGGTCCGGGCGGCGCGCCCGGACAGAGCATGGCCTCATGGCCTTAACCTTCGGTGTTCCGGGACGGGCTTCAAGAAAAATCTTCGGCCCGACCCAGGTTTCCGCACCGTTGCCGCGAAATGTGATCGCGACTGTTGCGATACGGTTCAGAACTTGTCCTTCGCAGCCCGGATGGCAGCGAAAACCTCGTGATCCGCGGCATCCGCCAGGCCCATGGCCTGGCGCAAGGTTGGCAGCGGGGCGCGCAGGAACGGGTTCGTTGCCAGCTCTTCGGACAAGAGCGACGGCATCGGCAGCTGGCCCTCTCGGCGCATCTCGGAGAGCCGTTCGATACGAGACATAAGCGCCGGATTGCCGGGTTCAAGATGGGCCGCAAAGCGCAGGTTGCCGTCCAGATAGTCGTGCCCCGAACAGATGCGCGTTTCGCCCGGCAGGGCCGCCAGCCGCGACAGGCTGGTCCACATCTGCGCGGGCGTGCCTTCAAACAGGCGACCGCAGCCTGCGGCCATCAGGCTGTCGCCGGTGAAGGCCAGCCCCGACCCGGGAAAGTGGAAGGCGATGTGACCCACGGTATGGCCCGACACGTCGAACACCGTGCCCGTCTCGCGGCCCAGCGTCACGCGGTCGCCGGGGTGAAGGGCCGTGTCCAGCGCAGGCAGGCGGTGGGCATCCGCGGCGGCACCCGTCACCCTTGCCCCGGTGGCAGCCACCAGGTCCGGCACGCCCTGGATGTGGTCATCATGGTGATGCGTCAGCAGGATGTCGGTCAGCGCCCATCCGGCCTTCTGCAGCGCCGCAAGAACCGGTGCCGTTTCGGGCACATCGACGCAGGCCGCGGCTCCGGTGGCGGGATCGCGGATCAGGAAGGCGAAATTGTCGCGCAGGCAAGGCACGACGATCAGGTCCATCGGCATGGTCAAGCGTTCCGTTCCATGAGTAACATCGGCGCTGACTTTCCGCGGGAACAGGGCCGACTGCAATGCACCTCGACGTGCTTGACCTGCGCAACTTCTACTACCGCACGCCTTTGGGCCGAGTGGCGCAGCGCGCCATCCGCGACCGGCTGGTGGCGCTGTGGCCCGACGCCGGAAGCCAGACAGTGGTGGGCTTCGGCTTTGCCGTACCGCTGTTGCGCCCCTATCTGGCCGGGGCGCGGCGGGTGGTGGCGCTGATGCCCGCGCCGCAAGGCGTGATGCCCTGGCCCGCCGGCATGGAGAACGTGAGCGTGCTGTGCGAAGACGCCGCCTGGCCGCTGGCCAACGGGTCGGTCGACCGGCTGGTTCTGATGCACGGCCTTGAAACCTCGGAACATCCGGGCGCGGTTCTGGACGAATGCGCGCGGGTGCTAGCGCCGGGCGGACGGATGATGTGCGTGGTGCCGGCGCGGTCGGGTCTGTGGGCGCGGCGCGACGGCACGCCCTTCGGCTTTGGCCGCCCCTATTCGTCCAGCCAGATCGAGGCGCAGCTGAAACGCCATGCCTTCACACCCGAACGGGTTGTCTCGGCCCTCTATGCGCCGCCCGCAAAAGGCCGGTTCTGGCTGCGCACCGCGGCCACGTGGGAAAGTCTGGGCAAACGCGCCGCGCCGCTTCTGACCGGCGGTGTCCTGATGGTCGAGGCGACCAAGCAGGTCTACGCGCCGACGCGCGGGGGGCTTGGCGCCGTGGTGCGCCGCCCGCTGCGCGCGCTGGGCGGCGTCGGGCAACCTGTCCCGCAGCCCGCGCGGCAACCGGGGGTCTGACGCCGGTCCGGCATGTCTTGCCGCCATGCTGCAGAATCGCGGCTGTTGCGGCAGTGCCGCATTTTTTGCAGCGCGGTTTGTCGCAGGTGCGCAAGATGCGGGTCAAACCCTTGTTTTTCCGGGGGCTGCCACGTTCACGACCTTGCGACCAAACCGGTTGCGGGGGGGTAAACGCTCTGCTACACGCGGGGCCGAATTGCGACGCATTCGCCATGATTGCGCCTACAATCGTCCTGTGCCGCGTCTGCGGCAAGGGACCCGGAAACCGAAAGGCTTGACGTGTCCGAACCTGTCTCGATCTCTGTGGGAATTGCCGAACGCTATGCGTCGGCGCTGTTCGAACTGGCACGGGACGGGAATGCGCTGGATGGGCTGGAAGCGGACGTGGACGCACTGGAAGCGGCCCTGTCCGGAAGCGCCGACCTGCGCGACCTGATCGCCTCGCCCATCTACAGCCGCGAAGACCAGGCAGCGTCGATTGCCGCGGTTGCCGCAAAGATGGGGCTTTCCACGCTTGCGGCCAACACGCTGGCCCTGATGGCGCAGAAGCGCCGCCTGTTCGTGCTGCCGCAATTGCTGACGTCGCTGCGCGGCAAGATCGCCGAGGCGAAGGGTGAAGTGACGGCCGAGGTTGCCTCGGCCGTGGCGCTGACCGATGCGCAGGCGGCGGCGCTGGCCGACACGCTGAAGGCGCGGGTCGGCAAGACCGTGAAACTCAAAGCGTCCGTCGATCCGTCTCTGATCGGTGGGCTTGTCGTCAAGGTGGGCTCGGTGATGGTCGACACGACCATCCGCGCCAAGCTCGCCGCTCTCCAGAATGCCATGAAAGAGGTCGGGTAACATGGGAATCCAGGCTGCGGAAATCTCCGCGATCCTCAAGGAGCAGATCAAGAACTTCGGGCATGATGCCGAGGTTGCCGAGGTCGGCCGGGTTCTGTCCGTCGGTGACGGCATTGCGCGCGTCTATGGCCTGGACAACGTGCAGGCCGGCGAGATGGTCGAATTCCCCGGTGGCATCCGCGGGATGGCGCTGAACCTGGAAGTCGACAACGTCGGCATCGTGATCTTCGGCGACGACCGCTCGATCAAGGAAGGCGACGTCGTCAAGCGCACCAAGTCCATCGTGGACGTGCCCGCCGGTGACGCCCTCTTGGGCCGCGTGGTGGACGCGCTGGGCAACCCGATCGACGGCCGCGGCGCGATTGCCGCCTCCGAGCGCCGGGTGGCCGACGTCAAGGCGCCGGGGATCATCCCGCGCAAGTCGGTGCACGAACCCATGGCCACCGGCCTGAAATCCATCGACGCGATGACGCCCGTCGGTCGCGGCCAGCGCGAGCTGATCATCGGCGACCGCCAGACCGGCAAGACCGCCGTGGCGCTGGACACCATCCTGAACCAGAAGGTGTACAACGACGCCGCCGGTTCCGACGAATCGAAGAAGCTGTACTGCATCTACGTCGCCATCGGGCAGAAGCGGTCCACCGTCGCCCAGCTGGTGAAGAAGCTCGAGGAAACCGGCGCGATGGCCTATACCATCGTGGTCGCCGCCACCGCCTCGGACCCCGCGCCGATGCAGTTCCTGGCGCCCTACTCGGCCACCGCGATTGCCGAATTCTTCCGCGACAACGGCCGCCATGCGCTGATCATCTATGATGACCTGTCGAAGCAGGCCGTGGCCTATCGCCAGATGTCGCTTCTGCTGCGCCGCCCGCCGGGCCGCGAGGCCTATCCGGGCGACGTGTTCTACCTGCACTCGCGCCTGCTGGAACGTTCGGCCAAGCTGAACGCCGACTACGGCTCGGGCTCGCTGACCGCGCTGCCCATCATCGAGACGCAGGCGGGCGACATCTCGGCCTACATCCCGACCAACGTGATCTCGATCACCGATGGCCAGATCTTCCTGGAAAGCGAACTGTTCTACCAGGGCGTCCGCCCGGCCGTGAACACCGGCCTGTCGGTGTCGCGCGTGGGATCGGCTGCGCAGACGGCGGCGATGAAATCGGTGGCCGGCAAGATCAAGCTGGAACTGGCGCAGTACCGCGAAATGGCGGCCTTTGCACAGTTCGGGTCGGACCTTGACGCGTCCACGCAAGCCCTGCTGAACCGCGGTGCCCGCCTGACCGAGCTGATGAAGCAGCCGCAGTACTCGCCGCTGACCAACGCCGAACAAGTGGTGGTGATCTGCGCCGGTACGCTGGGCTATCTGGACAAGGTCGGTGTGCGTGACGTGGGCCGGTTCGAAACCGGCCTGCTGAAGTACCTCCGCACCAGCGGCAAGGCACTGTTGGCCGACATCACCGCGAATGACCGCAAGGTCGCGGGCGACCTCGAAAAGGCCATCCGCTCGGCCATCGAGACCTTCGCCAAAGACTTCGCGTAAGCCGGGGGAACGGGGTCATGCCCAGCCTCAAGGCACTCAAGAACCGGATCGTCAGCGTCAAGAACACGCGGAAGATCACGAAGGCCATGCAGATGGTGGCCGCGGCGAAACTGCGCCGCGCGCAGGAATCGGCCGAGGCCGCGCGCCCCTATGCCGACCGCATGACGGCGGTGATCGCCGGGCTTGCGGCGTCGGTGGGCGGCAGCGACAGCGCGCCGCGCCTTCTGGCGGGCACGGGGCGCGATCAGGTCCACCTTCTGGTGGTCATGACCTCGGAGCGCGGCCTTTGCGGCGGCTTCAACTCGACCATCGCGCGCCTGGCCAAGGCCCGCGCGGCGGAACTGCTGGCCCAGGGCAAGACGATCAAGATCCTGACGGTGGGCAAGAAAGGCCGCGAGCAGATGAAGCGCGACTATGCGTCGTACTTTGTCGGCCATGTGGACCTGGGCGACGTGAAGCGCGTGGGCTACGTCGATGCGTCGAAGATCGCACAGGACATCCTGGCGCGTTTCGGTGCGGGCGAATTCGACGTGGCGACGCTGTTCTACAACCGCTTCCAGTCGGTGATCAGCCAGGTGCCGACGGCGCTGCAGGTGATCCCGGCCAAATTCGAAAGCGCCAGCACGCCCGCCCTGTATGACTACGAACCGGGCGAAGAGGCCATTCTGGCCGACCTTCTGCCGCGCGGGGTGGCCACGCAGGTGTTCACGGCACTTCTGGAAAACGGCGCGTCCGAACAGGGCGCGCGGATGTCGGCGATGGACAATGCCACGCGCAACGCGGGGCAGATGATCAACAAGCTGACCATCCAGTACAACCGGTCGCGGCAAGCCGCGATCACCAAGGAACTGATCGAGATCATCTCGGGGGCAGAGGCGCTCTGAGCATGGCCGAGGATGTCGCCCTTCTGACGTATGAGTTGCTCAAGCGAATGCATGGGCAGATCAACCGCATGGAGGGCGATCTTTCCGATGTGAAGCTGCGGATGACCACGCTGGAAGGACAGATGGGCGACATGGTTTCCCACATTGGCCATCTTGAAGTGCAGGTGGCGGGGGTCAATCGCCGCATCGACCGCCTTGAAGAACGTGTGTCACGCATCGAACGTCGCCTCGACCTGATCGAAGTCTAGAAACGAATACCGGGGCGTTGCCCCGAACCCGAAACGGAGACGAAAATGGCAACTTCAACGGGCAAGGTCACGCAGGTCATCGGCGCCGTGGTGGACGTGCAGTTCGATGGCGAACTGCCGCCGATCCTGAATGCGCTGGAAACCACCAACAACGGCAAGCGGCTGGTGCTGGAAGTGGCGCAGCACCTGGGCGAAAGCACGGTGCGCACCATCGCCATGGACGCGACCGAAGGCCTGGTGCGCGGCGCGATCACCAAGGATACCGGCGGCCCGATCTCGGTGCCGGTGGGCGACCTGACGCTGGGCCGCATCATCAACGTGGTGGGCGACGCCATCGACGAACGCGGCGCCATCACCGACGCGCCGCTGCGCGGCATCCACCAGCCCGCGCCCACCTTCAGCGAGCAATCGACCGAGGCGACCATCCTGGTCACCGGCATCAAGGTGATCGACCTTCTGGCGCCCTATTCCAAGGGTGGCAAGATCGGCCTCTTCGGCGGCGCCGGCGTGGGCAAGACGGTGCTGATCCAGGAACTGATCAACAACATCGCCAAGGTGCACTCGGGCTATTCGGTGTTCGCCGGTGTGGGGGAACGGACCCGTGAAGGGAACGACCTGTACCACGAATTCATCGAATCGGGCGTCATCAACATGGATGACCTGACGAAGTCCAAGGTGGCGCTGGTGTACGGCCAGATGAACGAGCCGCCGGGCGCGCGTGCCCGCGTGGCGCTGACCGGCCTGACGCTGGCCGAACAGTTCCGCGACCAGTCGGGAACGGACGTGCTGTTCTTCGTCGACAACATCTTCCGCTTCACCCAGGCGGGTTCGGAAGTGTCGGCGCTCTTGGGCCGTATCCCCTCGGCCGTGGGCTATCAGCCGACGCTGGCCACCGACATGGGCCAGCTGCAGGAACGCATCACCTCGACCAAGGCTGGCTCGATCACCTCGGTGCAGGCGATCTACGTGCCCGCCGACGACCTGACCGACCCCGCGCCCGCCACCTCGTTCGCCCACCTTGACGCCACCACCACGCTGTCGCGTGCCATCTCGGAACTGGGCATCTACCCGGCCGTGGACCCGCTGGACTCGACCAGCCGCCTGATGGACCCGCAGGTTCTGGGCGAAGAGCACTACAACACCGCCCGCGCCGTGCAGGGGATCCTGCAGCGCTACAAGTCGCTGCAGGACATCATCGCCATCCTGGGGATGGACGAACTCAGCGAAGAGGACAAGCTGACCGTGGCCCGCGCCCGGAAGATCCAGCGCTTCCTGTCGCAACCCTTTGACGTGGCGCAGGTCTTCACCGGCTCGCCGGGTGTGCAGGTGCCGCTGGACAAGACCATTGCCTCGTTCAAGGCGGTGGTGGCCGGCGAATACGACCACCTGCCCGAGGCGGCCTTCTACATGGTGGGCGACATCGAGGACGCCAAGGCCAAGGCCGCCAAGCTCGCCGCGGCTGCGGCGTAAGGGGGGCATGATGCCGGTCCAGTTCGATCTGGTCTCGCCTGAACGGCGGCTTGCCTCGCTCAAGGCCACCGAGGTGCAGATTCCGGGCGCCGATGGCGACCTGACGGCGATGGAGGGGCACACCCCCACCATCACCACCCTGCGCCCAGGCGTCCTGCGCGTGGTGGGCCCCGAAGGCACGCAGGCCTATGCGGTGACCGGCGGCTTTGCCGAAATCACTGCGGGCACCGTGTCGGTTCTGGCCGAACGGGCCGTACCGCTGGCCGAAGTGACGGCGGTGATGGCCGACGCCATGCTGGCCGAGGCGAAGGATGCCGCCGCCAAGGCGGCGCCCGACGCGCGTGACGCGGCCGAGAAATACGCGGCCGATGTAGCGGCGCTGAAGGCGTCGGTCACGGCGCACTGACGCGGTTTCCCGCAAGGGTTGCAAAGGCCCCGCCCCGGCGGGGCCTTCTCCATGCGTGCCCCCGGAAACCCCTTGGTTTCGCAGCGGATTCCTGCAAACCATGAACCAGGGCGGGGGACACAGATGCAGGTATCGACAGGAACCTTGGGCATCCTTCAGGGCAGCCGGATGCTGTTTTCCGACTTTGCCGACGGCGGCCCGATGTGGACCGGGGAAGGCCCACGCGAGGTGCGGCAGGCGGTGGCCTTCGACACCCCCTTCACGGCGGCGCCCGCGGTGATCGTCGCCCTGTCGCTGCTCGACCTCGACCGCCGCACCAACGCCCGGCTGGACCTTTCGGCCGAGAACGTGACGCCTGCGGGTTTTGACATCGTCCTGCGCACCTGGGGCGACACCCGCATCGCCCGCATCCGCGCCGACTGGACGGCGCTGGGGCCGGTGCGGGGCGAGGATGAGTGGGACGTGGAGTAGGGCAGCGCGCGGTGGGTTAATTGCCGGGATTTCAGGGGGTTGGGCGGTGGGGCCGGGTACTCATTGTGTACTCACTGCGTGCTCTTTACGTCATCCCCTGCGCGCGGTGGGCGGGGCTACGGGCAACGGAGGAGGGTCGTTAACCATCGGGGGCGAATCGGGGGAAGGGTGACGCCGGTTGCGGCAAGCGGAACCGGTAGGGTGCGCTTCAGCGCACCATGGGTCGGGACAAGGACGGTGCGCTGAAGCGCACCCTACGGCTGGCTTCGGAAAGGCGCGCAGAAGTCGAAGGGTCCTGTCGATGTCCTTGACAAGGCCATCTGCGGCAGATGGGTTCAGTGGGCGAAGATAGCTGTCCTGCGCGGTCAGGCATTGCAGCGCGCGCCGGGAAATCCGAAGATCACGCACGCCACGCGAAGTATGCCGCTACTTGCGCCGGGTCGGCAGGTTCGAATGGTTCCGCGTCCACCATCCGCAGATGCGCGAGTTCGTCGGCGGTCAGGTCGGCATCGGGTTGCCGCCCGTCAAGGAATTCCTGCAGGAGGTCGGCCAGGCACTCCTGCTCCTGCGCAGGAAGCTGCATTTCGGCGGTGTCGATCAGGCTGCGGATGCGCGCGTTCATGGAGTTCAGGATAGCACGGGGTGGGCATGGTGTCATGTGGGAGGGAGAGGGCCATGGGTAGGTCGGGGTTCACCCCGACTCTGGCGCGCGAGGAGTCGGGGTGAACTCCGACCTACCGGTTGCTGCGACTGCGGCTGTCCATGACAAAACCATCGCATGCCATGTCCCACCCGGCAACGCCTCACCCCCGCGGATAAAGCCCCTCGTAAATCGGCACCAGCGTCTCTGTCTCGAACAGCGACGACACCGAGGTGCCGCTCCAGATGTTCAGCACCGCCTGCGCAAAGATCGGTGCCGTCGGCACGATGCGGATGTTGGCGGCGGCGCGGACGGAATCGGGGGGGGCGATGGTGTCGGTGATCACCAGCGTCTTCATCACCGATTTCGCCACCCGCTCGACCGCCGAGCCGGACAGCACGCCGTGCGAGATGTAGCTGTGCACTTCCTTCGCGCCCTGCGACATCAGCAGTTCCGCCGCCTTGCACAAGGTGCCAGCGGTGTCGGCGATGTCGTCCACGATCAGGCAGGTGCGGCCCGTCACGTCGCCGATCACCGTCATTTCGGCCACCTCGCCCGCCTTTTCGCGCCGCTTGTCCACAATGGCCAGCGGCGCGTGGATGCGGCTGGCAAGTTCGCGTGCCCGTGCCACCCCGCCCACATCTGGCGAGACCACCATCAGCTCGCCCATGCGGCCCTGGAAATGATGCTCGATGTCCAGGGCAAAGATCGGCGCGGCATAGAGGTTGTCCACCGGAATGTCGAAGAACCCCTGAATCTGCGCCGCGTGCAGGTCCATCGTCAGCACCCGGTCCACCCCCGCCTGGGTAATCAGGTTCGCCACCAGTTTCGCGGAAATGGGCGTGCGCGCCTTGGCGCGGCGGTCCTGCCTGGCATAGCCGAAATAGGGGATCACGGCGGTGATGCGCGCCGCCGAAGACCGGCGCAGCGCGTCGGTCATGATGAGCAGTTCCATCAGGTTGTCGTTGGCCGGGTTCGAGGTGGACTGGATCACGTACATGTCCTCGCCCCGGACATTCTCGAACACCTCGACGAAAATCTCCTGGTCGTTGAACCGTTCCACCCGGGCATCAACCAGCCCCACCTGCGTGCCACGGTGCATCGACATCCGCCGGGCCACGGCGCGTGCCAGCGGCAGGTTGGCATTGCCCGAGATGAGCTTGGGTTCGGTGAGGGCGGGCATGGGGGCGTCCTGCGGATTCGTGGCGTTGACACCGCCTATCACCCGGCTAGCCTGTGGGCAAACCGGCAGGGGGTCACATGCAGATCGACTATTTTCTGGCGCCCATGTCGCCGTTCACCTATCTGGCCGGGCTGCGGCTGGAAGAGATCGCGGCGCGGCATGGCGCCAGCATCCGCTACCGGCCGCTGGACGCGCCGAAGCTGTTCCCGCGCACCGGCGGGCAGCTGCTGGCCGAACGCCACGAAAGCCGCCGCGCCTACCGCCTGCAGGAGCTGCGGCGCTGGGCAGCGGCAACCGGCATGACGCTGGACCTGCAGCCAAGGTTCTTTCCGGTGAACCCCGCACCCGCGTCCTATGCCATCCTTGCCGCGCAGATGGCGGGCGGCGGCGACCTGGCCGGACTGGTGCACGCCTTTACCCGTGCCGTCTGGGCAGAGGGCCGCGACATTGCCGACAGCGACACGGTGGCCGACATCCTGCGCGCCCATGGCTTTGACCCGGCGATTGCCGACCGGCACATGCTGGCCGCCGCCGAGGAATACGCGGGCAATCTGGAAGACGCGGTGTCGCGCGGGGTGTTCGGGGTACCGTTCTACATCTTGGGCGAAGAGAAGTTCTGGGGTCAGGACCGGCTGGACCACCTGGACCTGCACCTGGCCGGGAAGCTGTGACGCTGCACCTGCGCCGCTTCGGCCACGGCCCGCGGCTGACGCTGGCGCTGCACCCGTCGCTGGCGCATGGCGGGGCGTTCCGCGCGCTGGCGACGCAACTGCCCGACCGCACGTTCCTGTGCCCGGACCTGCCGGGCCACGGCGACAGCCCCGACTGGGACGGCATGCAGGACCTGCATGACGCAACGACGACCGCGGTCGAACCGCTGCTTGTCGGCCATGGCCCGGTCGACCTGATCGGGCATTCCTTCGGCGGCACGGTGGCCCTGCGGCTGGCGCTGGCGCATCCCGGCCTTGTCACCAGCCTGACCCTGATCGAACCGGTTCTGTTCGCCGCCGCGCCGCGCGATGCGCGCGACACGATGGCCGCAAGCTTCGCGCCCTGTGTCGCGATCATGGCCGCGGGCGACATGGCAGCGGCGGCGGCGGCATTCCAGGCGTTCTGGAGCGGGCCCTTCGCGGCCCTGTCGCCGCCGCAGCAGGCCTATGTCGCCACGCGCATGCCGTTGATCGCCGAGGCCAGTCCCGCATTGTGGGACGACAGCGCCGGTCTGCTGCGCGCGGGCGGGCTTGAATCGCTGCCGATGCCGGTCACGCTGATCCGCGGCACGCTGACGCCGCCGGTCATCCCGGCGATCCATGCGGCGCTTTCCGCCCGCATCCCGCAGGCGCGCGACCTTGCCGTTGCCGGCGCAGGCCACATGCTGCCGATCACCCACCCGGCGCAGGTGGCGGCGCTGGTCGGCTGACCGCCGCGCCGCGCCAGCCGCCGCGCGCGCGGATTTCGCTGGACGAGACATCGACCATCGGCAGGTTGACGAAGCACCACGCGGGCGGCGCCTGCCGTCCCAGCGCCTGGGCATCCCCTTCGCGCAGCCGCGCCCAGGCATAGGCGCGGGCGGCAGGCGACAGGCGCTCTTCGCCTTTGCCGGGGCGGGCCAGCACGCCCACCGGCACCATCCGCAGGATGTCGCGCCAGCGCCCCCAGTGGTGGAACTGCGCCAGGTTGTCGGCCCCCATCAGCCAGACAAAGCGCACACCGGGATAGCGGCGGCGCAGGGCGGCCAGCGTGTCATGCGTGGCCCGCGTGCCCAGCCGGGATTCGACATCGGTGATCGCCACCCTGGGGTGCCGCATCAGCGCCCGCGCATGCACGATGCGCAGCGCCAAAGGCGCAGGCGGGCGCGGCTTCAGCGGGTTGCCGGGCGAGACCAGCCACCACACCCGGTCCAGCCTGAACCGCTTCAGCGCCTCGCGCGTGATATGGACGTGGCCTGCGTGGGCCGGATCGAACGACCCGCCCAGAAGCCCCACCACCATACCCGGCACCGCCACCGGCCAGCCCTGCCGCATTCCCGTCTCATCCGCCGCTGCCGCGCCGCACCGTGGCATCATCGCGAAAGCCGCGTCAATCTGCAGCCACAGCCCGGAAGGGCAGGGAATCCCTACTTCGGGATTTTCGGAAACGCTGTATCAAGGTGGCAGTCGCAACCCGTTTGCGGAGATTTCTTCCAATGCCCCTGAACATCAATTCCATTCTCACCCAGACCGGAACCGGCGGGACCAACGGAAGCTTCGGCGCCGGGGGCACGTCCGTGTCACGCGATGGTGGCGACGGCGGCAACGGGTCGGAAGGCCAGTCGGCATTCCTTGATCTTTCGAACCAGACGTTCACCGGCGATGCAGGCGGCGACCGGATCAGCGTGTCGCGCACGGCCACCGGCGGCAACGGCGGCAATGGTGGCAGCGGCGGGACCGGCGCGCCAGCACAGTCAACCAGTGCCAATTCCTCGGGGCCCGGATTCACGCGCGTTGACACGATCTGGGATGCGGCAGGCAATGGCGGCCGCGGCGGTGTCGGCGGCACCGGCGGCGCGGGACGTGTGGACTTCGACACGCTGGTCTTCAGCCTGGGTGGCGGCACTGCGCAGAACGTCGTGTCGTTGGCCGGCTCGGCCAGCGGCGGCAGAGGAGGTTCCGGCGGCTCGGGCGGTGGCGGCGGCAGTTCCGGATCATCCTCCCTGGTCACCTCGACCACGGTCTCGGGTGGGTCCTCGTTCAGTTCGATCACCAACACCGAGGGTTCGGCCGCGGGTCTGTCACCCGACGGGCGGAACGGACGTGACGGCTGCAACGGGACGGTCGACTTTGCGGACATCACCGTCACCGGCGACAACGTCCGCGTGACGCTGGCCGGAACCGCGCAGGGCGGCGCGGGCGGCTCGGGCGGGGCCGGGCAGACGGGCAAGACCGGTTCGTTCGGATCAGACGGCGGTGACGCCGGCAACGGCGGCAGCGGCGGCCAGGGCATCGCGTCGGTCGAGCGGCTGAACCTTGACGTCACGGGCGGGCTGAATCTTCTGGTCAACCTATCGGGCCGTGGCGGCGCCGGCGCCACGGGCGGCGGCAGCGGCGCCGCGGGTTGGGGCAACACCGGCAGCGGCGACAGCGTGAACGGCGTCGGCAGCTTTCTCGGTACAACCACCTATGCCGCCGCGGGCAACGGCGGCGATGGCGGAAACGGGGGGGCCGGAACGGCCAGGATGCAGGATAGCGTCATCCAGGGGTCGGGTGCCATCGATCTGGTCGAGATCGTGCTGCGCGGCACCGGCGGCGCGGGCATCGACGGCACCGCCGGTGCGCCGGGCGTGGCCGACAGCACCGTTACCGCGGGCACCACCTATGTGCAGACGTTCGTCACGCTCGGCACGCCGGCCGGTACGACGGGGGCCGCGGGCACGGCCGGGCAGGGTCTGGCCGCCATGACCGGCAACGCGATCCGGCTGGGTGGCGGCAACGACGCGCTGGCGCTGCGGTTCACCGCCGACGGACCGGGCGCGCGGGTGGTCACGGTTTCGGGCAACACGTTTGACGGTGGAACCGGCTCAGACCGCATCACCATCGGCGCGCAGGCCGCAACCGACAAGGCAGTGGTGTTCGACGTCGCCGGGGAACGGGTCAGGGTTGACGGCGGCGCGTGGAACACCATGACCGGCTTTGAAACCTTCGTCGGCGGGTCGGGCAAGGACCGGTTCCTTGATGGTGCGGGCAGCCAGACCACCCAGGGCAACCTCGGCGCCGACAGGTTCGAGTTCCGCGGCGGCCGGGCGGGGGCGGACACCGTCAGCGGTTTTCAGGCCGACGACGTGGTGCGCCTGCGCGGCTTTGGCCCGGGGCTTGACAGCTTTGCCGAGGTGCTGGTGGCGGCGACCGACACGGAGCAGGGCGTGCTGATCGTCACCGGGGCGGGCAGTTCCATCCTGTTGGCGGGGGTGCTTGAGGCGTCTCTGGCGGCCGATGACTTTGTGTTCTGACGCTTTCGCGGCCCCTGTGGGGCCACGAAAGGTGACGACGTAGCATCGCCTTTGCCAAATCTACGTCCACAAGGCTGGCTGACTGGCCAAATACAGCAAGCAAGGGGCATAGATCCGCAAGCCCCCTTCAGAATGCGTCGAAAGACTTTCTATCTGGCAGACGTCATTCGCCGCAAAACCCCAAGACCGGCAATCGCAGACAACAAGAGCAACATTCCCGCCGGGAGCGGAACAGGCGGGATGTCCGTGTCCACCGTAATTGCGTCAATTGACAGTGTGCTTTGGAAACCGCCGCTGACGAACGTGAGACCCACAATGAAGGGGTCCGTCGGATCAACCAGTTCGGCCACGTCAATGCCCCTGATGGTGAACCCCGCGATGCCAAGAGCGTCCCACAGCGTGAAGTCGAACACGTCGCCAACCGATATGGTTCCCGAAAAAAGCGAACCTGGCCCGTAGAGGAATTCGAGCAGGAAGTCCGATTGCCCGCCCGGCAGCGCACCGGGAATGATGAGCGAGGCGAAGTTGGCCCCTCCTGCGCCCTGGGTATAGGTGAAGCCCGTCGCAACCACCGGGTCGACGTAGATCGGCGCAATCACGCCAAGGCCGTTGACGATGTTCAACGCGATGTCGTTCTGCCCGTCCGGCGTCGAGGCAAAGGGAACCAAGGCCGAGTCCGGGGTGGACCCCATGGGGTCGACGCGGACGATGGCCGACGTGTCTTGTCCGGTCGAAGGGCTGTCGGCGTCAAGATTGAGGCCAATGACTGCCTGGCCGAGGTTGTTGAAGCCGAACCCGTCGCGAAGCTGGATGCCCCGAAGGCCAGTCTGGATCGTGCCGGCCGCGCCGTCGATGCGGCCGCCGTTTTCAAGAACCAATTCGTCATCGATGTACAGGTCATCGTCAAGCTCGTAGGCCACCTGGCCGTAGTCGTTCAGGTTCATCCCCGTCGGAATGCTGTTGCCGGTCACGCCGAGGTAAGTCGGCGTCGCGGTCGCGGCGCCAGCCTCCTGCACCAGATAGCCGTTCTGTCCGCCGGGACCGTTTGCAACCGGCACCGCGACGTCACCGTTGTTGTTGATCACCGCGCGCCCGTTGACCACGAAATCGGTGCCTTCGACGACGCGCGTGATGGTGGTTCCGTCCGAGACATAGACGCCGGTGGTGGAGGTGAACAATGGGTTCGCGTGGCCCAGTTCGGTTCCGGTAAACACAACAGTGCCCGAATCGTTGATGTCTATGCCGTTGACGATACTGAAGATTCCGTTCGTTGTACCGTCTACTTCGATGATCACGACCGGGGCACTTCCGTCAGCGGGAAACTTGACGATCTGGTACCTGTTGTTGGTGCTATACACAATCGCCGCGACATCGCCGTTCGCATTGATGGCAGTACGCGAGGTGTCGAAACCGCCGAAGTTCGGGATGTCGGGACGGTCAGGTGCACCACCAAACAACTGTTCTCCGAGGATGCGAATCGTCACCCCATCAGCTTCGAGAATCGCCAGTTCCTGGTAGACCTGCCCGCCGCTTGGGTTGTAGTTTGAAATCACGAGTGTCTGCCCGGCACTGTTGCCGATTGGTGAGGCGTAACCGAACGGCCGCTCAGTGCCAACGTCAAAACTCTCGTCGTACACCCAAGACCGGCTGCCAGCGTCGTAGGTGGCCGTCTCGATCTGGTGCCGGTTGTCCGAGGCGGAACCGTTTGGCGGATCGCGGTAGTAGTCTTGGTAGGTGACTGAGCCGCTATCTGTGATCGATGCCCCGTCGGAACTGCCCGTCACTTCGCCCTGGTTGAGCGCGATGACATTGAAATCGTAGGTCGCGGCCCCCGCCGCCATCGGCAGCACGGTCAGAAGTCCGGCCAGCGCGGCCGCGTTGCGGTTCCGTCCCATTCACTCCCCCATTCTGCAATGTGTTCAAGATTTACCCGACCGAATACTACCACACGGAATTCGGTCAGCAGCGTCAAAAGACTCCCGGAGTCCGTCAAAGGAAAACCGACACGGCCCCGACCATCGTTGTGAATCAACCGAAAGCCGATCATTCACTATTACTCGCACGCACCGGTCGTGACGCCGCTGCGCGTCGCGAATCGTTGGTTTCCACATCCCATGGCTCCCGGTACCTTCAGGCTAGCCAGACGCAGGCAGCATCAGCTCTGTGACAAACGCTGCTTCCGTTGGCCGACGCCATACCAGCCCGCCATTGATCTGGTCGTCCCTGCCTGCGAAGATTGCAGGCATGACACCGATTTCGCCCACCGACCCCGCATCCCCCGTCGCGCAGGCGGCACTTGCCGCCTATTTCGCCGAACTGGACGCCCGCCTGCCCGGCGGGTTCCACCCCGGTCCGGCTGCGGACCCTGCATTGTATCGCCCGCCGCGGGGGGTGTTCCTGATGGCGGGCGCGCAGGGCTGCGTGGCGCTGACGCAGGACGGCCCGCACAGCGGCGAGGTGAAGCGGCTGTGGGTGGCGCCTGCCGCGCGCGGCCAGGGGATGGCGCGGCGCCTGATGGCGGCGGTGGAGTCGCATGCGCGCGCCATGGGGCTGGCGCGGCTGCGGCTGGACACCAACGCGACGCTGACCGAAGCCGTGGCCTTCTATACCGGCGAGGGGTGGGCGCGGACGGACCGTTACAACGACAACCCCTATGCCCAGGTGTGGTTCGCCCGGGCGCTCAGCTAGTGCCCCCGCCGTCTTGGCCGCCACGTTCCAGCCGCGCGCGGTAGGCGGCAGGCGACAGGCCGGTGCCGCGGCGGAAGGCGCGGGCGAAATAGGCCGGGTCATTGAACCCCAGGGCAAAGCCCACCTCCTGCACCCGCATGCGCGTGTAGGCCAGCAGGCGACAGGCCTCGCGCAGGCGGACCTGTACGATGAAGCCGTGCGCCGACAGACCGGTGGCCTGTCGGCACAGGCGCTGCAGGTGGCGCTCTGACAGGCCCATGTCGCGGGCAAGGTCGGGCAATCGGAGCGGTTGCGCCAGCATGCCGCGGACGCGCTGTTCCAGCCGCGACAGGCGCGGGTCGGCGGTGGTGCCCGGTGTCTCGACCTGCGGGGCGGCCTCGGCCAGCGTGCAGCACAGGGCGATGGCGGCGGCGCGCAGACGCAGACGGCGCAGCGGGCCGGGGGTGGCGTGCAGGGTTCCAAGCGCGTCCATGGCCGCGCCAAGGCCGACGGGTGGGAGGGTGACGAAGGTCCGGGCCAGCGCGGCAGCGGTTTCCGTGCCGGGGCCGAAAAGTTCCGGGAAATCGGCTGCGGGCAGGGTCAGCACAGACCCTTCGGTGCCCGCCGCAAAGGCAAAGCCGTGCACTGTGCCGCGCGGGATGTTCAGCACCGCAGGCAGCGCGGGCGCCCGCGTTTCGCCATCCAGTGCCAGCCGGATAGAGCCATGGGAAATCAGGAAAATCTGGTGCAACCCATGGTGCCGGTGGGGTGCGATGCGCCAGTCCAGCCCGGCCGCGCGGTCGACGATCCGCTCGATGTGCAGAAGGTCGGGGAAGGGGCTGGATTCGCCGTACAGCTGCCAGGCGGGAATCGGGGTGTGCATGGCCGAAAAGTACCGGAAAATCCCCGGATCGTCCATTCGCGCCACAAGCCGCCATGGGCAGGTTGTACGCCGGACGGAGGCATGCATGCGGACTCAGGTGGCGATCATCGGCGGGGGGCCTTCGGGGCTGCTTCTGTCGCAACTGCTGAACCGGGCGGGGATCGCCACGGTGGTGCTGGAACGCAAGGCGCGCGACTATGTGCTGGGCCGCATCCGGGCGGGGGTGCTGGAGACGGGCACGGTGGGCCTTTTGCGCGCGGCCGGGGCGGGCGCGCGGATGGACCGCGAGGGGCACTTGCACGACGGCTGCCACCTGGCCCTGAACGGGCGCATGTTCCGCGTGGATTTCCGCGCCACCAGCGGCCGGCAGGTGATGGTCTATGGCCAGACCGAGGTGACCAAAGACCTGTACGACGCGCAGGATGCCATTGGCGCCACGGTCAATCACGGGGCCGAGGACGTGGTGCTGCACGATGTGACAGGGGACGCGCCGCATGTCACCTTCACGGTGGATGGCGTGGCGCGGCGGGTGGATTGCGACTGGATTGCAGGGTGTGACGGGTTCCACGGCGTCAGCCGGGGTACGGTGCCGGGCGATGTGCGGAGCGAGTATGAGAAGGTCTATCCCTTCGGCTGGCTGGGAATCCTGTCGCGCACGCCGCCGGTGGATGCGGAACTGATCTATGCCAGCCATGACCGCGGCTTTGCCCTGGCCTCGATGCGCAACCCGATGCTGTCACGCTACTACATCCAGGTGCCGCTGACCGATACCGTCGAGATGTGGGAGGACGCGGCGTTCTGGGACGAGTTCCGGGCGCGGATGCCCGCGGATGTGGCGGCGCGGCTGGTGACGGGGCCGTCGATCGAGAAATCCATTGCACCCCTGCGCAGCTTCGTGACCGAGCCGATGCGCTGGGGGCGGCTGTTCCTGGTGGGAGACGCGGCGCATATCGTCCCGCCGACGGGGGCAAAGGGGCTGAACCTTGCCGCGTCGGATGTGCACTATCTGTTTGAAGGGCTTGTGGAATTCTACCGCACTGGCAGTGCCGCGGGGGTGGATTCCTATTCGTCGCGCGCGCTGGCCCGCATCTGGCAGGCGATGCGGTTTTCGTGGTCGCTGACCACCATGATGCACCGCTTCCCCGGCGCGTCCGACTATGACCGGCGGATGCAGGACGCCGATCTGGTGCTGCTGGAGTCATCGGAAACCGCACGGCGGCTGATGGCCGAGAACTATACCGGGTTGCCGTATTGAAGGCGTAGGTTTCCTGTCGTGCTTCCGTAGCTACAGCAGCGTCTCAGCCCGCACTGCGGCGGAAAAGGCGCGGGCGTCCTGCGGCGCGGTTCCCAGCGACAAGGGAACCTCGAGTCCCGGCCATTGCTCGGTTGCCAATCGGCGCAGGTCAGTCCCCGTCTCCAGCGCGCGGGGGACCAAGGCCTTCACCTGCGCCTCGGCTTCGGGCCGGGGCATGCGGGCGGCAAGGGCGAAGGTCAGCGCCTCGGCATGGATGGTGCCCGCGTCGGCGTCCAGCACGCGGGCCATCGCGGCGGCATCGGGCCGGATGCGGGGGACAAGGTCGGTGGCGCGGGCAAGGGCGGCGCCGGTCGAGATGCAGAGTTGCGGCAGCGTCAGCCATTCGGTGATCCACGCGGCGGCATCGCGCGCCTGCCTGTGCAGGGCCGCCCCGTTCAGCGTGGCCGACAACCCGCCCACCTGCCGCGCCAGTGCCACCAGCACCGACGGCACGACCGGATTCTGCTTCTGCGGCATGGTGGAGGAACTGCCCGCCCCTTCCATGCGCACTTCCCCAAGGCCCGTCATGGCCAGAAGGATCAGGTCCTCGCCGATCCGCCCCAGGCTGGCCGTGGTTCCCGCGGCCCATGCGGCCAGACCGGCGATGCCGCCGCGTTCGGCATGCCAGCTGTGGCCGGGGTCCTGCAGGTTCAGCGCCTGAGCCATGGCCGCGCGCACCTGCGGCCCCCTGTCGCCCATCGCCGACAGCGTGCCTGCGGCACCGCCCAGCGACACCTTCAGCACATCCGGGCGCAGGGCGGCCAGCCGTTCGCGGTGGCGCAGCAGGGGGCGGCCCCACATCGCCACCTGCGCGCCGAAGGTAAAGGGCGTGGCGGACTGGCCGAAGGTACGGGCGGCCATCGGCAGGTCGGCATGGGTATCGGCCAGCGTGGCCAGCGCCTGCAGCAGCGTGGCCAGCCGGGTATCCCACAGGTCCAGCACCGGGCGCAGGCGCAGGGCCAGCGCGGTATCCATGATGTCCTGGCTGGTGGCGCCCCAGTGCAGCCAGCGCATCAGGTCGGGCGCGTTGGTGGCCTTGCGAAAGGCGGCCAGCAGGGCGGGTACGGGCACGCCGTTGCGGGCGGTCTCAGACGCCATCGCGGCGGGGTCCAGCAGCGTTTCCTGCGCGGCGCGGCCAATGAAGGCGGCAGCGTCGACCGGGATCAGGCCAAGGTCGCCCTGCACCCGGGCAAGGGCCCCTTCCACCAGCAGCATGGCGCGGATTTCGGCACTGTCCGAGAACAGGCGGGCGGTGTCGGCGTCACCCAGCAGGGCGGCATACAGGGCGCTGTCGGCCGGGGCCGCGGGCATCAGCGGGGGGCCGTCACGGTGCTGCCTTCATGGCGGCGAAGGTTTCCTTGGCAATGCGGATGGCGTTGTTCGCCCGCGGCACACCGGCATAGATCGCCACATGTAGCAGCGCCTCCATCACGTCGGCCTCGGAGGCGCCGGTGTTGGCGGTGGCGCGGATGTGCAGGGCCAGTTCGTGGTCGTTTCCAAGGCCCGCCAGCAGTGCGATGGTGATCATGCTGCGCTCGCGCAGCGGAATGGTGTCGCGCGCCCAGACATGGCCCCAGGCGGCATCGGTGATCAGCGCCTGAAAGGGCGCGTCCAAGGCGGTGGCATTGGCCCGCGCGCGGTCCACATGGGCATCGCCCAGCACGCGGCGGCGGGTGGTGGCGCCACGGTCCTTCATGGCAGCGCCGCCAGGAATTCGCCCAGCAGGCGCGCCGTGACGGCGGGGTTGTCGATGGCGGGGATATGGCCCGAACCTTCAATGATCTGCACCTGCGCGCCGGGAATGGCGGTTGCGGTGGCCTGCACCAGGGCGGGTGGGGTGGACTGGTCCTCGGTGCCGCCGATCAGCAGGGTGGGGCAGGCAATGGAGGGGCTGCGTGCTGTCAGGTCGGCGGCGGCCAGCACGCGGCAGGTGGCGACATAGCCCGCGTCGTCACCCCGCTGCAGCAGCGTCATCCAGGGCAGTGCCTCGGGGCTGTCACGGAAGGCCGGGGCAAACCAGCGCTCCATCACCTGCGGGGCGAATGCGCGCAGTCCGTGGGTTTCCACGGCACTGATGCGGGCCGACCAGGTTTCGGCAGTCCCCACCTTCATCGCGGTGTTCGACAGGAACAGCCCGCGGACGCGGGACGGGGCCAGCGTGGCCATGGCCTGCGCGATCATCCCGCCGATGGAACAGCCGGCAATGGTGGCGCTGGGGATGTGCAGATGGTCCATCACCGCCAGCGCGTCCTGCGCCAGATCGTCCAGCGTCCAGTCGCCGGGCGGCGTGGCCGACAGGCCATGGCCACGCTTGTCCATCCCGATGGCGCGCAGGTGCGGCAGCCGGTCCACCACCGCGTCCCACATGCGCAGGTCGGTGCCCAGCGAGTTCAGGAACAGCACGGGCGGGCCGTCCTGCGGGCCGCGGCTGCGGTAAAACTGGTGGCCCCAGGGGCGCAGAAGAACGGGCATCGGGCTTCCTTTCGGGCGCAGAGTGGCACGGCAGGGGAGGGCGGGAAACCGCAAATCGCAAGAGGCCCCGCGCCGGTCCCGGCCTGCTGCCAAGGAACGATCAGACTACCGCCCCGTCGCCACCCGGAACACCGCGCCCTCCAGTGCCGGCGTCACGGTGATCTGGCAGGTCAGGCGGCTTTCGGGGCGGGGGTCGTGGGCGTTGAATTCAATGGTGTCGGCCTCGTCGGGCCGCATCGGGGGCAGGGCGCCCGCGGGGGCGGACACGACGTGGCAGTGGCAGGTCGCGCACATCGCGCTGCCGCCGCATTCGGCAATGATGCCGTGCACGCCGGCATTGCGGGCGGGAAACATCAGCGGCTCACCCACTTTCGCGGTGATCTGCCGTTCGGTGCCGTCGGCCTGAATGAAGGTGACTGTGACCATGGTTTCCCCTCAGATGAACTGGCGGCCGCCGTCGACCACCATGGTCTGCCCCGTCATCGCCGCCGACAGGGGCGAGGCGAGGTACAGCGCGGCGCCGGTGATGTCTTCGGTTTCCAGCGGGCGTTTCAGCGCGGCGCGGTCGACGCCATAACTGCGGGCGTTTTCCATGAGGTTGAGGCTGGCCTCGGTCATGGTAAAGCCCGGTGCGATCACGTTCACCCGGATGCCGCGGTCGCCCAGTTCGCGGGCCAGCGTGCGGGTCATGGCAATGACGGCGCCCTTCGACGCCACATAGTGCATCCACTGCGGCGAGCCCGACAGGACCGTGGCCGAGGCGATGTTGATGATGCTGCCGCCCGTGCCCATCAGGGCCACCGTGGCGCGGGTGGCCTGCCAGACGCCCTTCACGTTCACGGCCATCACCCGGTCCCACACCTCTTCGTCGATCTCGGCAAAGGGGCGGCGTTCCAGCGCGCCATAGAGGGCGGCGTTGTTCACCAGCACGTCAAGGCCGCCCATGCGGGTGCGGGCGGTGTCGGCCAGCGCGGCGCAACTGTCGATGCGGGTGACGTCGACCGTCTGCCCCCAGGCGATGCCACCCGCAGCGGTGATCTGCCCTGCCGTTTCCACGGCCCCTGCGGTGTTCACATCCGCCGCCATCACCAGTGCCCCCGCCCGCGCGAAGGCTGCCGCGAAGGCGCGGCCCAGCCCGCCCCCCGCACCGGTGACGATCACGCGTTTTCCGGCAAGCCCCAGGCCGGTCATGGCTGCCCCATGTAGGCCGAAAGCTCCAGTTCCGCCCGCAGCGACG
Source organism: uncultured Rhodobacterales bacterium (assembly GCA_964559535.1). Taxonomy (GTDB): domain Bacteria; phylum Pseudomonadota; class Alphaproteobacteria; order Rhodobacterales; family Rhodobacteraceae; genus CAZLIC01. Next base: position 12,575 of record CAZLIC010000039.1, on the reverse strand, counting down.
CCGCAAACCCTTCGGCCATCGCCTTGCCCGGGGCCGTCAGCAGGCGCGGGTTCGACAGGGTCGTGACCATGTCGATGTACTCCTCCAGGCTCCAGTCGTACCAGCCGCGGACGGTGCGCATGCCGTGCGGCGTGGTGCGCCAGCCCTTGTCGGCATCCTTGACCACGGCATCATTGATGCTGCGCGCGTCGCGGGTGGTGTCGTGGCCGTCGATGATGGCCAGCACGGCCTCGATGTCCACGCCTTCGGGGCGGTGGCGTTCCAGAATGCCGCGGGCGATCTCCACCCCGTACAGCTCGTGGTCGCGTACCAGGTCGGGACGGCTTGGGTTGCGGCCGATGGCGTGCAGCAGCAGGTCCTGCGGCACCCTTTTCCACCCCACGTCATGCAGCAGGATGGCGGGCAGCACGATGGATTCATCCGCTTCGGGGATCTGCGCCAGCAGCGCCTTGGCCACGCCATAGGCGACCAGCGTGTGTTCATCGTTGTTGCGCACGTCCAGGTACGGGCGCGCGTCGGCCCACAGCGCCGCATCGCGGGGGTGAAGCAGGGTCACAGGGGGACCTCCCAGCTCAGGTACATGGTCTTGTATTCCAGATAGCTTTCCACGCCATAGCGGCCCTTCTCGCGCCCCAGGCCGCTTTCCTTGACGCCGCCGAAGGGTTCGTGGTGCGAGGACCGCTGGATGTCGTTCAGCCAGACGCTGCCCGCCTCCATCCCCTCGCACAGCGCCAGCCCGCGGGCGAGGTCGCGGGTGAAGACGAAACCGGCCAGGCCGTAGCGGTTGGCGTTGGCATGGGCCAGCGCCTGTGCCGGGCTGTCCACCGGGCACAGGCCCAGCACGGGGCCGAAGGTCTCTTCGGTCAGCACCAGCATGTCGTGGGTGGCATCGGCAACAAGGGTCGGTTCGTAGTAGAAGCCGCCATCGAAGCCGGGGCCGGTGTGGCGCTGCCCGCCGCACAGGATTCGGGCGCCCTTCGCGCGGGCGTCGTCCACCTGTACCGCCGAGTTTGCGAATATCTTTTCGTTCACCAGCGGGCCAAGGTCGCCGTCGCCGCCCGCCGGGGCGAGGGTGAGTTTCCGGACCCGGTCCAGCAGCGCGGCGCAGAAGGTATCGTAGACCGGGCGTTCGATGTAGATGCGGTTCACCCGGTAACAGAACTGGCCCGAATTGGCGAAGCCGTGCCGCGCAATGGCCTCGGCCGCCTTCCCGATGTCGGCATCGGCGCAGACGATGGCGGCCGATTGCCCGCCCAGTTCCAGCGTCACCCGCTTCATCGTCTGCACCGCGGCGGCGGCGATGGCCTTGCCTGCCGCGGTGCCGCCGGTGAAGGCCACCTTGCGGGGCACGGGGTGATTCACCAATGCGTCGCCGATGGCCCGCCCGGCACCGGTGACCACGTTGAACACGCCGGGCGGAAGGCCGTTGCGGTGGAACAGGTCGGCCAGCATCAGGGTGGACAGCGGCGTGTCGGCACTGGGCTTCGCCACCACGGTGCAGCCCGCCACCAGCGCCGCACCCAGCTTGAACATCAGCAGGTTCAGCGGATAGTTGAACGGCGTGATGGCCACCACCACCCCCACCGGGTCACGGGTGACGATGGTGCGCTCGCCGGGGGCAGCCCCCAGCGGCATGGTGGCCTGCAGCCGCAGTCCTTCCTCGGCATAGATGTCCAGCAGATCCGCCGCGCGTCCCACCTCTTGCAGGCAACCCGCCAGGGGGCGGCCAAGCTCTCGGTGCAGCGTGGCGCCGATCTGCGGCGCGGCGTCCCGCATCGCCTGTGCCAGACGTTTTTGCAGCTTCACCCGCTCGGCCATGGGCACGCGACGCCAATTCACGAACGCCCGTTCGGCGGCGCGCACGGCGATGTCGGCATCCTGCGCACGGCCTTGCGGAACAGTGTCGAACACCACGCCCGACCGCGGGTCGGTCACCGGCTGGGTGGCCCCGGAAACAGAGGGCGTCCATGCGCCGTCAATGAACATCTCCATGCGCGGCCCCCTACAGCACGTCAACCCGAAGCGCCCGCCGCGTGCGGGCCAGTTCCGCCTCGGCCATGGCGCGGCCCGGGGCGGTTTCGAATTTGGGCAGGACGCGTTCGTTGCGGTTGCAGTTCTGCGCGGGTGTCTCGCCGAACCAGTCGCTGCCCACCGCCGTTCCGGTCACCTCGTACCGCCACAGCTTGTCGGCATCGCGCACGATACGGTCGTTCAGGTGGCGCGGTTCCGGCCTTGTGTCATGGCCGTCGATGATTTCGCAGACCTGCGCAACCGTCTCCTCGGGCCAACCTGTTGCCCGCAGTACCTCGGTCGCCAGCCGCACGCCTTCGGCCTCGTGCCGATAGCGCACGTCGGATTGCAGGATGTTGTCGGACCTGAACCCCTGTTCGATAATCGTATCCATGTCGATGGCCCACCAGCCGATGTCGTGCAACAGGATCGCCAGCAGCACCACGTCACGGTCGGCCTGCGGGAAATGGTCCAGCAGGCGCACCGCCCAGTCGAAGGACAGCGGGATGTGCACATCGTTCTTCCGCGCGCGCATGTAGGGTTCGGACGCGCGCCAGACGGGATCGTAGCGCGACAGGTCGGGGGTCATGGTCTGGTGTCCAGAGGGTTGCAAGGGGCGGGCGGGCCGCCCCCCGTGGGCCTAGTCCAGGATGGTGACGGTGCCGGTGTTGCCGTCGACCCGCACGCGCTGGCCGGTCTTGATCCTGGCCGTGGCGTTGCCGGTGCCGGTGACGGCCGGCAGGCCGTATTCGCGGCAGACGATGGCGGCGTGGCTCATCATGCCACCGATGTCGGTCACGGCGGCGGCGATCTTGCCGAACACCGGCGCCCAGCTGGGCGCGGTAACGGGCGTCACCAGTACTTCACCCTTCTGCAACTCGCCCAGCTGGTCGGGCGAGCGCAGGACGCGGGCGATGCCTTCCACCGTGCCGGGGGCGGCGGCCATGCCCTTCAGGCCGCCGCTCTGGTCGGCGGCGCCGGTCCAGCGGTCGATGGCCTCGGAGGTGATGCCCCACAGCATGATGGTGAAGGGTTCGGTAATCACCTCGGGCGGGTTGTTCAGCGCCGGGATCGGCGGCTGCGACCCCAGCGCCGACACGATGGCGCGGCGGCGGGCAATCTCGGCTGGCCAGATTGCCGAACCGACGTTCGGCGTGCCGATGGCCCAGGCGGCGGCATAGTCCCACAGCACGTCGCGCACCTCGTTGCGGTGCAGGTAGAACATGCCGTCCTCGTCGGACCAGAAGCCTTGCGCCTGCAGCATGGCCGACAGTTCCCGCATCTTCCGCCAGAAGGTGCCCAGCGCCCAGTGTTCGATGTAGAAGTTGTGGTCTTCCACATAGGGGAACACGGTGCGCGACAGGCCCAGCTTGCCGTCGAACACCGCCTGCGCCTCGTCGTCCATCATCTCGCGGTATTCGGCGGTGATGCGGTCACGCTCGGCCAGCAGGCGTTCGGTCGGCCGCTCGATCCGCTCGCCGGCCTTCACACGCGGGATGTAGTCGCGCAGATAGCCCAGCGGGATGTCCAGGTTGTCAATCCAGTAGCGGTCGGTCGAGTAGAAGCCGTTGCCGGAGGTAAAGTTGAACCACGGGTCCTGCGCCGCCTTCCACGCCGCCAGCCATTCCCCGCCCTTGGGCAGGGCGGCGACACCCGCCAACGCGTCATCGACGCTGCCGGTCATCAGGGCGCCATCAACGCCCAGCTCCACCGCCAGCCGCGCCAGATTCTTCAGCTCGTCATCGGGGCGGAACAACTCGCTGTCCACGCCCTGCACCATCTTGGCAATCGCCTGATCGGGGATGGTGGGGAACTGCGACTTCACGAAGCCGAAGAAGTCGAGATACGCCGCGTAGCCGAGGTTCAGGAATTCGAAGTGGTACTGCCAGGTCTTGTACGACAGCTCGATCAGCTTGTCGTAGGCCTCGAACAACTGGTTGGTGTTGTCCAGCCCGACGCCCCCCTTCACCCATTCCACCGGCACCACGTCGGGCAGCGGCGTGAAGGAAATGGCGTTCATCTGGTCGATCATGCCTTTGACCTTGACCTTCCAGTTGGCCAGAAGCTCGTTCCAGTTCATGAAGTAGTGACCGGCGCGGTCCATGAACTGCGGCACGCGGGCGCCGATGTCGTCGGGGGCCACCGCCACCGGCGAGAAGTACACGAAGCCGTTCAGGATGCGGTAGTCGATCCCGTTCGCGGGCGGCACCATCAGGTGACGGCTGTTGTACTGGCCCAGGCACTTGATGGCGAAATCAAGGAAGATCACGTCGAACGGGCGCAGCGGGTTCGGCCAGTGCTGGCTGTTGCAGAACCAGAACTTCGCGTCATCCTCGGCGCGGCGGCTGGGCTGGAACCGCGTGTAGTAGGGGTAGAGGCTTTGCCAGTCCTCGGCCCCCTTGGGCGGTTTCACGTCGAAGGCGCTGGGAAACAGCGGCGTCTTGGCGTCCATTGTGTCGATTCCTCCCCGAATCCTTGTTTATCGCCGCACCGGCAGGGCGGCGTTCAGCGTGCCCACGATGCCCGCCATGCCGGTGGCATAGCTGACCTTCGGCGCGTCCTTCTTCTTCTGGCTCCAGATCGTCTCGGGCCGCGACTGCAGCGCCAGCAGGTTTTCCCCCTCGGGCAGGTCGGCATCAATCGCCCATTCCACGTCCTGCGGGCATTTGTTCTGCCGTTCCAGCCGCTTGGCCAGCCGCGCCACGGCCAACACCTGCGCGTCGGTCAGGCACTGCGCATGGCGGCGGTCGTCGGGCACCTCGCGCTCCACCGCCATTCCGGCCTCGGCATCGCCCACAAGCTCGACATGCTTGTCGCTGATCTTCCGCGCCACGATCTCTTCCAGCACCTTTTCGACGGTGAAGTTGTCGGGCGTCACCACGCCCGACACCACCATCTCGCCCAGACCCCACGACGCATCAATGACGATCTTGGTACGGTCGCCGTTCACCGGGTCGATGGACATGGCCACCCCCGCCGCCCGCGCGTTCACCATCTTCTGCACGCCCACGCTCATCAGCACCTCGGCATGGGCGATGCGGTTCTTTTCGCGGTAGGCGACAGCGCGGGTGGTATACAGCGACGTCCAGCAGTCGCGCACCTTTTCCACCACCTGATCGGCGCCGCGCACCCACAGGTAGGTGTCCTGCTGCCCGGCAAAGCTGGCATCCGGCAGGTCCTCGGCCGTGGCCGAGGATCGCACGGCGACCGGCATGTCATCCCCCATCGCCGCATAGGCGCTGCGGATCGCCGTCTCCACCGCCTCGGGCATACGGTGGCTGCGGATGCGGATGCGGATCGCCTGCGCGGCGCGGTCCACCTGGTCGAGGTCGAACGGGTCCACCCCCGCCAGCGCACGGTCCATCTCGGCCTTCAGCCCGTGATGGTCCAGCATCGCCAGATAGGCGTCGGTCGTCACCGCAAACCCCGGCGGCACGGCGACCCCGGCCTGCGTCATCTGACCCAGCGATGCGCACTTGCCGCCGACGCGGGCATGGTCGGCGGTGCCGATGTCCTTGAAATCAAGCGTATACAGGCTCACAGGTCCCACTCCACCATCACGGATTTCGGCACACGGAAGGTGATGTTGCGCGCATATTCGGCGCTGAACCCGGGCGCGAGCCGCAGCGAGGGCAGGCGCTGCGACAGTTGCCGCAGCAGAATTGCACCTTCCATCTTGGCCAGCTGGAAGCCAAGGCAGTAGTGGATGCCATAGCCGAAACTCAGGTGCGTGCGGGCATTCTCGCGCGTGATGTCCAGCTTTTCGCCTTGCGGGAAGTGGCCTTCGTCGCGGTTGGCGCTGCCCGTCAGCATCAGGATTTCCGCCCCCGCGGGCAGGTCCACCCCACCTACGGTGCATGCCGTGCGCGCCTTGCGCCGCCAGCCCACCACGCTGGGCATGAAGCGCAGCATTTCTTCCATCGCATTGGGAATCAGCGCCGGATCGGCACGGATCGCGTCCCAGGCGTTGCGGTTGTCCATCATGGCCAGCACATAGTTGCCCATGAAGGTGGACGTCGTCTCGTGCCCGGCGAACAGGGTGGAATACAGCACGCCCGCAATCTCGTCGTCGCTGATCTCGGCGCCCTCGGCCTGCAGGCGCAGCAGGTCACTGGGAAAATCGTCGCCCGGGCTGGCACGGCGCATCGCCAGCAGGTCGTGGATGTAGCGCCAGTAGGCCACCATGTCATGCGCCACGGGAATCTGTTCTTCGTCGGTCAGATCGGTCCATGTCATCTTCAACCGGCTGGCGCCGTACTGTTTGATGCGCGGCACGTCCTCGTCGGGAATGCCCATCAGCGTGAACAGCACATAAGCAGGCACCGGGTAGGCCACCACCTCCCAGAAATTGACCGGCATGGCGCAGCGCCCTTCGGCCTCCAGCAGGTCCAGGTGGCGCGCCACGATGGATTCGATCTGCGGCTCGATCGACTTGAACCGCCGCGGGCCAAAGCAGCTTTGCGCCACCTTGCGGATGCGGGTGTGGTCGGGGGGCACGCGGGCGGTCAGGCCGGAATAGGCGGTGAAACCGCCGTCGGTCAGCACCTTGCGGGCGGCCTCGCACATCGGGCGCATGGGCTTTTGCGCGTTTTCGGAACCGAAGGTCTTCCAGTCGTCGAAGATCGCCTTGATGTCGTCATAGCGGCTGACAACCCAGTATCCGGTCTCGGCGTGCAAGAAGATCGGCTGTTCCTCGCGGAACGCCTTCCAGCGTGCGTGCGGGGCATTCAGGTTGAACGGATCAAACCCCTCGGACGGCGGGGCGCCGGTGAAATCCTTCATGTCGCGTCCTCCCACGCAAAGACGGTGCCACAGCGGGCGCGCCTCGGGAATCAGGGTAAGGCCAATGCCTTTGGTTTTCCTTTGGCAGATCGTCGCAGGCTTGGGCAAACATGAAGAAATGGTTAGCGCGCACGTGCAACCCATTGAAAACATTCATTCCATGCACCTGTCCCACCGTGGGACACCCCTGTCCCACGGGGCGCGTCTGCCAATCCGGGCGCCTCCCCTCCCCCTTGCAGGAAGGAAGGCGCAAAACTCCGCCTTTCACCCCCTTAGGCCGGCCGCGACAGTTCCCGGTACAGCGACCGGATCTCCACGCCCTCGCCCGCGCCGATGGCCTCCAGCGCGGCGCGGTACTGGCGGTACTGCCGGTGCATCGCGTCCATCCGGCCCTGCGCCACGAAGATCTTCATCGCCTCGGCATTGGCGCCTTCGCTGGCCGGATCAATGGCCAGCGCCCGCTGGCAATGCTCCAGCGCCTCGCGGATGCGGCCGGACTTGTGGCAGACCCGGGCGAAGTCGTACAACAGCTTCACCGCCATTTCGCGCAGCCAGATGCGGCGGGGCATGCACCAGTCATCGGTGTCCGACCGCACATAGTCCATCGGCAGGTCCTCGAACAGGTCGCCGCCATAGAGCTGCACCGCCGCCGCATAGACCCGCATCGCCGCGTCATGCTCGGCCCGGCGAAACAGCGACAGGCCACGGCGGCACAACTGCTCGAAGGTGTCGATGTCGATCCAGCTGCCCGGAGGCGCGTTCAGCCGGTAGTACTCGCCCGACCGCAGCACCGCCCCCGTCCCCCCCAGCGCCTTGCGCAGCATGGCAACGGTGTGGTGCAGGCGCGCGCGCTTCTGGTCCTCGGTGCCATCCTCGGGCCACAGAACCTCGCCGATCTGGTCGGCATGGGCGCCCTTCTCGCCGCTTTGCAGAAGGTAGGCGAACAGCGTGCGCGTCTTCTTCGACGACCCGCCCGGCAGGTGCCAGTCCACCGCACGGTTGCCGATGAACACCCGCAGCGGCCCCAGGCAATGGACGTGCCAGCGGGCGGCCACCGGGGGGGTGCCCAGCGCGGCACGCGGCGGGGCCAGCCAGGACGGCGTGGTGCCGCGGGCGAACATCTGGCCGGGCTGGCGGCGAGCCTGCAACCCGGCATAGTCGGGCACCACGCGGCCCAGCATGAACGACAGCTGTTCGTCCAGCGGCGCGGTTTCCAGCAGCCCCGCGGGAATCCAGTAGGGGTTTTCGTACAGGCCCGAGGGGGCCACGAACTGCCGGTGCGCGCGCATGGCGGCCTGCAGCTGTTCCTCGATGGCAAGGTCATGGTCATAGACCGAGATGACCGGCACCCCGAACCCCTGCGCCAGCCGGTCGGCCACACCGCCCCAGGCCTCGATCCCCGTCACCCCCTGCGGCGTGCCCAGCACCCAGCCCATGTCCACCACCAGACCACTGACAGGCCCGCGTTCCGTCAGGTGCTGGCGCAGGCGGGCGAAAACCTGTTCGGGGTCCATGGGCGTGGCCGCCAGCGCCGCCTGATCGAACCCCAACGGCGGCAGATCGCCCCCAGCCCGCAGTGCACCGCCCGCCACCACCACCGCGGTGGTCAGGTCGAACAGCCCGGCCAGCGCGGCCTCCAGCCATCCGCCATCGCCCGGATCGCCGATCAGCGCGGCACTCACGGCCTGTTGCGCCTTGACCCCGTCCATCCCGCAGTCCTCCCACCCGCACAGATACCCGGCGGGGCGGAAAGGTCCAAAGAAAAACCAAAGCCCCCCTGATAACGTGATTCGCACAGACCCCCGTCACAGGGGGCAGGGAGGTTCTGACGGATCGTGCGACCCCGGCTGGTGCCGGACCCCGCCTTGGTGGGGATGGATCGCGCGTCCCGGCCTTCCAGGTGGAGGATGAATGGACGGGGCGGCGTTCGACTATGTGATCGTGGGGGCGGGGTCGTCGGGGGCCGTGCTGGCCAACCGGCTGTCGGTCGATCCTGCCGTCACCGTCTGCCTGATCGAGGCCGGGCCGCGCGACACCTCGCCCTTCATCACCGTGCCGCTGGGCGTGATGAAGCTGTCGAAGGATGCTCGGCTGAACTGGCTGTTCACCTCGGCCCCGCAGGAAGGGCTGGGGGGCCGCACCGTCAGCATCCCGCGCGGCCGGGTGCTGGGTGGATCGTCGGCGATCAACGGCATGATCTATGTCCGCGGGCACCGGGCCGACTATGACGGCTGGGCGGCAATGGGCTGCACCGGCTGGGGCTATGACGACGTGCTGCCCTACTTCCGCCGGTCCGAGGCCAACCGCCGCCCCGGCATCGACCGCGCGGTGCATGGGTTGGACGGCGAGTTGTCGGTGGCCGACCTGCGCGACGCGAACCCGGTGGACCGTGACTTCATCGAGGCGGCGGGCCAGCTGCAACTTCGCCCCTGCGCCGATTTCAACGTGGCCGAGCCGGAAGGCATGGGCATCTATCAGGTCACGCAGAAGGATGGGCGGCGGCATTCCACCGCGCGCGCCTTCCTGTCGCCTATCGGGGGGCGGGCGAACCTGCATGTGGTCACGGGGGGCGAGGTGACCCGCGTTGACATGGCGGGCGGCCGGGCCACCGGCGTGACCTTGCGCCGCGAGGGGCAAGACGAGCGCATCGCCGCGAAGGGCGAGGTGATCCTGTGTGCGGGCGCCATCGGGTCGCCCGACATCCTGTTGCGGTCGGGCATAGGGCCGGGCGGCGCGGTGCACCACCTGCCGGGGGTGGGCCAGAACCTGCACGACCATGTGGATGTGATGGTGATCTGCACCAGCCGGTCGCGCGTGCCCTACGGCATCTCGGTGCCTGCCCTGCCGCGGCTGGCCATGCACGGACTGGCCTGGATCACCGGCAACCGCGGCATGCTGTCGTCCAACATGGTCGAGGCCGGAGGGTTCGCGCGGTCATCGCCATCGGAACCGCGTCCCGACATCCAGTTCCACATCATTCCGGGCCGCAAAAGCCACCGCGGGCGCATGCTGGAATACGGCCATGGCGTATCGGTCCACACTTGCGTCCTGCGCCCCGACAGCCGCGGCAGCGTCACCCGGGCCGCCCCCGACGGCCCGCCGGTGATCGACCTTGGCCTGTTGCGCGCAGACACCGACATGGCCCGCCTGCTGCGCGGCGTGCGGATGGCCCGCGCCATCCTGCGCCAGCCGCCCATGGCGCGGCACGGCCTGACCGAGATCATTCCCGGTGACGGGGTCGAGGATGACGACGGCCTGCGCGCCTTCATCCGCGCCAATGCCCGCACCGTGTATCACCCGGTGGGCACCTGCGCGATGGGCACCGGACCCATGGCCGTGACCGACCCGCGCCTGCGCGTGCATGGCCTGCAGGGCCTGCGCGTGGTGGATGCCAGCATCATGCCCGCCATCGTCAGCGGCAACACTAACGCCCCCGCCATCATGATTGCCGAAAAGGCTGCCGACATGATCGTGCAGGACCGCAAGGCAGGGCACGGCGACACCGGGGCACACCCGGGACACCATCACCATCAAAGGGAGGAAACGACATGAAACTTCAGGCACTGGTCGCAGCCATCGTGCTGGCGGTATCGGGCGGGGCGGCCTTCGCCGCGCCCACCTGCGGCGCCAATACCGGGCAGGCGGCCACTGGCGCGCCCATCGTGGTGGGCGGCATCTATTCCAACGGCGCCCCGGGCGACTGGTCGTCGGCCACCGATGCCGCGGCGGCCTACTTCGCCTGCGTCAACGCCAACGGCGGCATCAACGGCCGCCCCATCGACTATCGCGTCGAGGATGACCAGTGGAACCCCGAGTCCGCGGCGGCAGCGGCGGCAAAGCTGGTGAACGATGCCAAGGCCGTGGCGATGGTGGGCAACGGGTCGTTCATCGAAATGGCGGTGAACGCGCAGACCTATGTCGATCAGGGCATCATGGCCATGGCCAGCGCCTGCGCCATTTCCGAATGCTTCGAAACGCCGAACCTCGTGTCCACCAACCAGGGCCCGCTGCCCTCGAACCTGGGCGCTGCGCAGTACGCGCAAGAGGAACTGGGGTCCAAGAACGTGGCCTGCATCGGCCTGAACATCCCCAACAACGGCATCTGGTCGTGCCAGGCGGTGATCGACTACATGACGTCGAAGGGCGGCACGGGGTCAATGGCGCTGCTGAATCCCGGCGCGCCCGACGTGAACTCGGCCCTGCTGGAAGCGGTGGCCAGTGGCGCCGACACCATCCTGATGAACCTGCCTGCCGGGCTGGCGCTGGCCGTGCTGAAGGCGGCGCAGGAACAGGACCTGCGCGACGGCTATGTCTGGATCGCGCCGACGCCGCTGTATGACCTGTCGGTGCCCGATGCCGTGGGCGAGTACTGGCACGGCAAGATTTATGTCAATGCCGAGCTTGCGCCGGTGACGATGGGCGGGCCCGACGCGCAGAACTGGCTGGCGGTGATGGACGCCTTCGGCAAGGCTGACGACCCGCGCGACACCTTCGGTCAGGCGGGCTATCTGTCGGCACGGTTCTTCACCCAGGCGATGCTGGGGATGGACCCGGCCCAGCTGGATGACCGCGCAGCGGTCACCGCCGCCATCCGCGGCATCGTCGGCTACGAGTCCGACCTGATGTGCGGCCCCTACTATGTGGGCGATGCCGGTTTCCACATGCCGAACCGCGCGGGCCGGATGGTCAAGGTCGTGGCGGGCGGGTTCGACCTGGTGCGCGACTGCTACGAGTACGAAAGCACCTACTTCGACCGGATCAAGGAAGAAGAGAAGAAGCTTGGCCTGAACTGACCCCATCCCCACGAAAACGCCCCGGCCAGCCCGCTGGCCGGGGTTTCCTTCACACTGGACACCCGCATGTCGCGCACCTCGGTCCTCAACTGGCTGGTCTTTGCCGCGCTGATGGGCGGGGCATGGCTGTGGCTGGCGGGGGACAAGCCGTTCAAGGTGACGGGCATGTTCCTGGCCTCGGGCCTTGCCATCGGTTCGCTGTATGCATTGGGCGGGATCGGCATGGTGGTGCTGTACCGGGCGTCGGGCGTGCTGAACTTTTCCAGCGGTGCTGCAGGGACCGCGGGCGCCATGGTGGCGTGGCAGCTGGGGCAGTGGGGCCTGTGGGCGCCGCTGACATGGGTGGCCTGCGTTGCCGTGGCGCTGGCGCTGACGCTGGCCTATGGCCGGTTCGTGGCGCCGCTGCTGGCGTGGCGGGAAACCGTGGTCAAGGCGGTGGCGACGTTGGGCTTTGCGCTGATCGTGCTGGGCCTTGTGTCGTTCCTGTGGATCGACGACCCGCGGTCGCTGGACCTGCCAACCGACAAGGTGGGCATCACCCTGTTCGGGCTGCGGGTGACCGCCACGCGACTGATCGCCTTTGCCGCCGCCATAGGGATCGTGCTGGGCATCTGGCTGTTCCTGGGGCGCACGCAGATCGGCCTGCAGATGCGCGCCGTGGCCAATTCGCGCGACCTGTCGGCGCTGGTGGGCATCCCCATCCTGCGGGTGGAGACGATAGCCTGGGGCATTTCGGGCCTGCTGGCGGGCTTCACCGGGCTGATGTTCGCAAACCTGATCCGGCTGGAACCGGTGGTCATCACCTTCATGGTCATCCCTTCGGTCGCCGCGGCACTGGCTGGGCGGTTGCAGTCGCTGTCGGCGGTGCTGGTGGGCGGGCTGGCGATGGGGGTGATCGAGAGTCTGCTGACACTGTCGCCCCTGCTGAAGGGCGTGCGGCCCATCGCGCCATTCGTCATCGCGGCGCTGGTCCTTCTGTGGTCGCAGCGC
>CAZLIC010000038.1:0-36783 GCA_964559535.1 uncultured Rhodobacterales bacterium | reverse complement strand
CTAGCGGTCCGCATCGGGCACGAAATCCATCCGCCGCCCGGCATCGTTCACATAGTACAGCGCCGAAATGCCGACCCCCATCCGCTGCATCTCGGCCAGCGCCGCGAAGAACCTCTGCTCCTCGGCCAGAGCGTCGCAAGCCAGTTCGGTGGCGGTAATGTTGATGACGCGGTCGGTGGGGAAGGGGTGGGTGATGCGGTCGGCGGAGAACCGGTTGCACGGCCCCTGCCCCACCACGCGGCTGCGGTCTTCGGGAAAGGCGATCAGCGCGCGGGCCGGAAACGGCTGGCCATCAATCGATACCAGCCGCCACCAGTAAAGATCGTCCTGTGTGGGCCCGGCAGGCACGCAGGCGGCCAGCAGCAGCACGGCAGTGGCCAAGGCAAGGCGCATGGAGGGCTCCGCTGCAGGACGTTTCCCGCGCAGGATGCCCCGCCCGTTGGCCGAATGCTATTCCACCAACCGCCGTGCGATCACCTGTGCCTGAATCTCGGCCGCACCTTCGAAGATGTTCAGGATGCGCGCGTCGCACAGGATGCGGCTGATCTGGTATTCCAGCGCAAAGCCGTTGCCGCCGTGGATCTGCAGCGCGTTGTCGGCACAGGCCCAGGCCACGCGGGCACCCAGAAGCTTGGCCATCCCGGCCTCCAGATCACACCGCCTGTCGTGGTCTTTCTGCCAGGCACTGAAGTAGGTCAACTGCCGCGCGATCATGATCTCGGCCGCCATGATGGCCAGCTTGCCACCCACGCGGGGGAAGTTCACCAGCGCCTTGCCGAACTGCCTGCGGTCTTTCGCATATTGCAGCCCCACCTCCATTGCTGCCTGTGCCACGCCCACGGCGCGCGCCGCGGTCTGGATGCGGGCAGATTCGAAGGTCTGCATCAGCTGCTTGAAGCCCTGCCCGGTGACGCCACCCAGAAGGTTTTCACCCTTCACGCGGAAGCCGTCGAAGCCGATCTCGTATTCCTTCATGCCGCGGTAGCCCAGCACCTCGATCTCGCCGCCCGACATGCCGGGGGTGGGGAAGGGTTCGGCGTCGGTGCCAGGGGTCTTTTCGGCCAGGAACATCGACAGGCCGCGGTAATCGGTGGTGTCGGGTTCGGTGCGGGCCAGCAGCGTCATCACATGGGTGCGGGCGGCGTGGGTGATCCAGGTCTTGTTGCCGGTCACCACCCAGTCGTCGCCGTCCCTGACTGCACGGGTGCGCAGCGACCCGAGGTCGGAGCCGGTGTTGGGTTCGGTGAACACCGCCGTGGGCAGGATTTCCCCGCTGGCCAGTTTCGGCAGCCAGTGCGCCTTCTGCGCGGCGGTGCCGCCGCACAGAATGAGTTCGGCGGCGATTTCGGACCGCGTGCCCAGCGAGCCCACGCCGATATAGCCGCGCGACAGCTCTTCGCTTACCACCACCATCGACGCCTTGGACAGGCCCAGTCCGCCATATTCCTCGGGGATGGTCAGGCCGAACACGCCCATCTCGGCCAGCTTCTCGATGATCTCCATGGGGATCAGCTCGTCGCGCAGGTGCCAGCCATGGGCATGCGGCACCACCTCGTCATCGGCAAAGCGGCGGAACTGGTCGCGGATCATCTCCAGCTCTTCGTCCAGGCCGGTGGCGCCCACGGTTGCCCGCCCTGCGTTGTCTTGCATCAGCGCGGCCAGACGGGCGCGGGCGGCGGGCGTGTTGCCCTGCGCAATCAAAGCGGCCGCCTCGGCGCCGGGGGTCCACGACAGGCCCAGGTCGGATAGCCGGGCGAATTCGCCCTGGCTCATCGGGATGCCGCCCTGCACCTGCGCCAGGTATTCGCCCAGGCCAATCTGGAACACCAGCGCCTCGACCTCGCCGAAGGTTCCCGCACCAGACAGCCGCAGCGCCCAGGCCCGCATCTGCCGCAACGCCTCGGCATAGGTGGCAAGCCACGCCAGCGCATGGGCCGCGTGCTGGTTGGCATCCAGCGCCGCCGTGTCGATCCGTCCGTTGAGGGTGATCCGTGCCTTCAGGTCCAGCCGCGCCTGTTCCGCCAGTGCCGAGACCTCGGCCACGGCAGCTTCGGACAGCGCCAGCGGAGCGGCGGTCATGGCGGTGTCAGACATCGGCGCTCCGTCGTGCGGCATGGCGATTCCTCTTCGTTTCCTGCCGGTGCGGCATAGTCCTTTTGCATCTGCAGCGCAACATTGCTTCGCGCAGAGGCCAGAAGGCGGATGAAAATGTCCCGTCCGTTTCTGGCCTGTGGCGCAGCTAGCCCTCGGTCGGGCGCCGTCCACCCGGTGGGTTGCGCCCGGTGCGGTATGCGTCCAACAACCGCAGCATCATGCTGCATGACCTGCTTCCCCCCGATCTGACGCTGGCCGCATTGGCCGCAGCGCTGGCCATTTCCCTTTTCGCGGGCTTCGTGAAGGGCACGGTCGGTTTTGCCATGCCGATGATCATGATGTCGGGATTTTCGGGGTTCCTGTCACCGGAAGTGTCGGTGGCGGGGCTGATCCTGCCCACGCTGTTCACAAACCTCAGCCAGGCTTTCCGCCAGGGCGTGCCCGCGGCGCGCGACACGGCCTTCACGTACCGTCGGTTCCTTCTGGGCACGGTGGTGTTCATCCTGATCGCGGCGCCGCTGGTGACGGTGATCCCCACCGCGGCATTCCTGCTGATCCTGGGCCTGCCGATCACCGCCTTTGCCGCGTTGCAACTGGCCGGAGTGCCGCTGGCGCTGCCCCTGCGCCACCGGGTGCGGGCGGAATGGGGGCTGGGCGTGCTGGGGGGCCTTTACGGCGGTGTGTCGGGCATCTGGGGGCCGCCGCTCTTGGTGTTCCTGCTGTCCATCGGGGCAACCAAGGGCGAGACCATCCGCGCGCAGGGCGTGGTGTTCCTGATCGGCTCTGTCGCCCTGCTGGTGGCGCATCTGCGCACCGGGGTGGCGAATGCGCAGACGCTGGCCTTTTCGGCCGTGCTGGCCGTGCCGGCTTTGGCCGGGCTGATGGCCGGCTACTGGCTGCAGGACCGGCTGGATCAGGCGCGCTTTCGCCGCTGGACGCAGATCCTGCTTGTGGTCACGGGCGCGAATCTGGTGCGGCAGGCGCTCAGCTAAGTTGCGGCGGCATTTCGCAAGGGCTGACGAAGTACGGCATTGTCGCCGGGTCCACCACCTCGAACCGGGCCGAATACAGCACCCTGCCGTCCAGTTCTGCCTGCAGCGTCCAGGGACCGGGCGCCCGCTCTTCCGGATAGTCGAAGCGGAAGAAGTTCGCCGTCCTGTTGCCGGGAACGAAATCCGACTGCCAGCTTTCGCGCGCGGTGCCGTCAGCGCCCATCGGCGGGTGGGTGACCAAAATCGTCACGCCATCTGCCCCGCCGCCTTCGGCGATGGTGGCCACTACGCCGAAGGCCAGCCCCGGAATGGCCGGGATGCGCGGCGTGGCCAGCCCCAGCGTGATCTCGCCCTCGACAAGGTCGATGAAGCCGGTGCGCGTGCCGGGGGCGGGTTCGCGGTTGCTGGCTTCGGCCGCGCAGATGACACCGGCGTCGATTTCCGAAAAGAAACCCATGTCGCCGGTCACATGGGTGTCGGCAAAGGCGGGTGAAACCAGAAACAGCAGGGGGGCAAGTGCGCGCATGTGGTGCATCCTGCCCCCCTGGCGAGGGACTGTCGAGGTCAGCCGATGGCCGCGGCCTTCACCTCGGCGTCAATGAACGGCACGTACTGGCCGAAGTTGTCGGCGAACATCTGCACCAGTCTGTTCGCCTGCCGGTCGTAGGCGGCGCTGTCGGCCCAGGTGCGGCGCGGGTCCAGCAATGCCGCGTCCACGCCCGGCACCGCCACCGGCACCTCGAAGCCGAAGTTCGGGTCACGCCGGAACGCGGCGCCCTTCAGCGAGCCGTCCAGCGCCGCCGTCAGAAGGGCGCGCGTGGCCCTGATTGGCATGCGTTTGCCCGTGCCATAGGCGCCCCCCGTCCAGCCGGTGTTCACCAGCCAGCACGCCGCGCCGTGCCGCGCGATGCGGTCCTGCAGAAGCTTGCCATAGACCTCGGGCCGCCGCGGCATGAAGGGCGCGCCGAAACAGGTGCTGAAGGTGGGCTGCGGCTCGGTCACGCCACGCTCGGTGCCCGCGACCTTGGACGTGAAGCCCGACAGGAAGTGGTACATCGCCTGCGCCGGGGTCAGCTGCGCAATGGGGGGCAGCACGCCGAAGGCATCGCAGGTCAGCATGATGATGTTGCGCGGCGCCCCCGCCCGGCCGGTGGCCGAGGCGTTGGAAATCGCCTCCAGCGGATAGGCGCAGCGGGTGTTGGCCGTCAGGCTGTCATCGTCGAAGTCCAGTTCCAGCGTCTCGGGGTCGTAGACCATGTTTTCCACCACGGTGGCGAAGCGGTGGGTGGTGGCAAAGATCTCGGGTTCCGCTTCGCGCGACAGGTTGATGGTCTTGGCGTAGCAGCCGCCTTCAAAGTTGAAGGTGCCCTCGTCCGACCAGCCATGCTCGTCGTCGCCGATCAGCGTACGGCTGGGGTCGGCCGACAGCGTGGTCTTGCCGGTGCCGGACAGGCCGAAGAACACGGCCGTCTCGCCCGTGTCGCCCACCGCGTGGTTGGCCGAGCAGTGCATGGGCATCACGCCCTTTTCGGGCAAGAGGTAGTTCAGCAGCGTGAACACTGCCTTCTTGTTTTCGCCCGCATAGGCAGTGTTGCCGATCAGGATGCGGCGCGCGTCGAAGTTGAAGGCGATGACGGTTTCGCTGCGGCAGCCATGGCGCGCGGGATCGGCCTTGAAGGACGGGCAGTTGATGATCGTCCAGTCGGGAATGAAGCTGTCCAGTTCGGCCCTTCCGGGGCGGCGCAGCAGGTGGCGGATGAACAGGCCGTGCCAGGCAAGTTCCGTCACGACCCGCACGTTCAGCCGGTGCGCCGGGTCGGCGCCCGCGAACAGGTCCTGCGCGAACACTTCGCGCCCGGTCAGGTGCGCCAGCATGTCGGCTTCCAGCCGGGCCCAGGCATCGGGCGTCATCGCACCGTTGTTGTCCCACCAGATGGAGGTCTCGACCGACGGTGTCCGGACCACGAACTTGTCCTTCGGCGACCGCCCGGTGAACTGCCCGGTCGAGCACAGGAACGCGCCGCCCAGGCCCAGGCGACCCTCGCCTCGCGTCACGGCAGCCTGCACCAGCGTCGGCTCAAGGTCGTTGTAGTACGCCGCGGCAACCCCCGTGATCCCCTGATGTTCCAGTGTCATCGCCGGATTGACGCGCCCGTCTGTCATCGCCTTCGCCTCCAAAGCACCGGTGTGAAACGTCGACAGGCCAGTCGGCATGTCGTCCGCATGTCACATAACATGCCGTTTCCGGCACGGAAGAGGCCGTTTTCTGTCGTTAGCGCAATCATTTGCGGGTTAGCGGTAACAAAATTGCGCGACCGATGCAGCAGCGGACAGGTGAGGCAGATTAGCCATTCTTTTGGAAATTTCGTGTCCCCTGCCCTGACGGAAGGGGGTGATTCGCAGATGCCGGTTGATTCCGCGGGCCGTTCCCGCGATTATGGCAAAAAACAGAACAAACGAGCAGTATAGGGAAACCCACCATGTCGCGCATCGCGCTCGTGGACGACGACAGGAACATCCTGACGTCCGTCTCGATGACTCTCGAGGCCGAAGGCTTCGAGGTTGAAACCTACAACGACGGCCAGACCGCGCTTGACGCGTTCAACCGAAGGCTTCCGGACATGGCCGTGCTGGACATCAAGATGCCCCGCATGGACGGGATGGATCTGTTGCAGCGGCTGCGGCAGAAGACCACCATGCCGGTCATCTTCCTGACCTCGAAGGATGACGAGATCGACGAGGTGCTGGGTCTGCGGATGGGCGCCGACGACTATGTGAAGAAGCCCTTCTCGCAGCGTCTGCTGGTCGAGCGTATCCGCGCGCTGCTGCGCCGCCAGGACGCCATCTCGACCGGCGAGGTCGCGGTGACAGAAGAGTCCAAGATCATGGAACGCGGCAGCCTGCGGATGGACCCGCTGCGCCACGCCGTGGCCTGGAAGGGCCGGGACGTGTCGCTGACGGTGACCGAGTTCCTGCTGCTGCAGGCGCTGGCGCAGCGCCCGGGCTTTGTCAAGTCGCGCGACCAGCTGATGGACGTGGCCTATGACGATCAGGTCTATGTCGATGACCGCACCATCGACAGCCACATCAAGCGGCTGCGCAAGAAGATGCGCTCGGTCGATTCCGATTTTTCGGCAATCGAGACGCTCTACGGCATCGGCTACCGCTACAACGAAGAGTAAGGCATGACCGCGCTTCCGCGCCTGTCCTCGGCCCCATCCGACCCCGCACCGCGCCGCACCGGTGATGTGCTTCTGGGCGAGGATTGGGTCGCCCCCGATGGCAAGGTCGACCCCGATCTGCGTGACAGCCGGGGTCGGCGCGGGCTGGTTTCGCTCAATCGCTCGCCGCTGGCGCGGAAGATCATCATCTTCAACATGTTGGCGCTGGTGATCCTGGTCGCCGGCGTGCTGTTCATGAACCCGTTCCGCGACAGCCTGGTGCTGCAGCGCGAACAGGGCCTTGTCACCGAGGCCCGGCTGATTGCGGACGTGTTCGAGGCGCATCTTGCCGAACCCGCCCTTGCCCCTGCCGATCCGGCGGCGCAACGCCCTGCCCTGGCCGACAGCGCCGCGCTGCTGCGTGTGCTGGATATCGGGCCGGGCGTGGACGTGTTCCTGTTCGGGGCCGACGGGCAGCTTCTGGCGCAGGCCGAAGGGGAAGCGCGCCGCGACGGCCCGGGCACGCAGACCCGGTCGACCGTCATCACCGATTTCCTGAACGCCGTGTGGGACGTTGTGTCGGGCCTTCTGTCCTCGGGCCGGACGGAGCCGGACAGATTTGATGCCGAAGGGCTGGCGCGCGCCCTGTTTCCGCTGGCCCAGGCGGGCCAGACGGCCGTGAACACCGGGCAGGACAACGCCGGGGGCACTCTGTTTTCGGTGGCGACGCCCGTGCTGTCGGACGGCAGGGTGACGGGCATCGTTGCCCTGACCTCGGCCGAGGGCGAGATCGACCGCCTGGTGCGCTACGAACGCGAACAGATCCTGCAGATGTTCGTCATCGCGCTTCTGGTGTCTCTTGGCCTGTCGCTGGTGCTGGCCTCGACCATTGCGAACCCGCTGTCCGACCTGGCCGCCGCCGCCGAAATCGGGCGCGACCGCGATTCCCGCCGCATGGCCCCGGGGCGCGTGCGCATTCCCGACCTGACGGCGCGGCCGGACGAGATCGGGCGGCTGTCGGTGGCGATGCGCGGCATGGTCGCCGCGCTGTATGACCGGATCGACGCCAACGAGCAGTTCGCCGCCGACGTGGCGCACGAGATCAAGAACCCGCTGGCCAGCCTGCGGTCGGCCGTGGGCAGCCTGCGCATGGTCAAGAAGGAAGAGCACCGAGAAAAGCTTCTGGACGTGATCGAGCATGATGTGCGGCGGCTGGACCGCCTGGTCAGCGACATCTCGAACGCCTCGCGGCTGGACAGTGAACTGGTGAAGGAAGACGAGGAGCAGTTCGATCTGCTGAAGACCATCGCCAACCTGTCGGAGTTCCTGTCCAAGCAGGCGGCGGAAAAAGGAGTCGAGTTCATCACCGACCTGCCGCCCGACCCGATTGTGATCCGCGGGCTTGAGGGGCGGCTGGCGCAGGTGTTCGTGAACCTGATCACCAATGCCATATCGTTCTGCGACGATGGCGATGCCGTGCGCGTCTGGGCCCGGCGGCGCGACAACCGCGTTCTGGTGGTGGTCGAGGATACCGGACCCGGCATTCCCGAACAGGCGCTGACCAAGGTGTTCAAGCGCTTCTACTCCGACCGCCCGCCGACCCATTTTGGCAACAACTCGGGCCTCGGCCTGTCGATCTCGAAGCAGATCGTCGAAGCGCATGGCGGCGTCATCTGGGCCGAGAACATCCGCCCCACTGCCGCCGACGCCACGTCGGACCCGCTGGGTGCGCGGTTCGTGGTGGGTCTTCCGGTCTGATCGCGGGGCAGACGGGCATGCGATCCGCCCGCCCCAACGTCCCGGCCGCTTGCCCCGACGGACCTGCTTCCGTCTTGCCACGACCGGCGGTCCTGCGCAGACACGGCAACCCCGGTTCGCAACAGCGCCTTCGCCGGGCCGCGGTGAGCCCCGGCCTTGCTGCCCTGCCCGGCCGTCCGGCCATTGCGGCGACACTGGAAACGCACAGCTTCGCCGGGCCCTGCCTGCCTCTTGCCGCACGGGCCGACCGCCCTTCCGTGCACGGCACCGGCAGGTTCACCTCGCCCGTAAGCCGCGGCTGCCATCCGGCCAGCCCGGCCGTGCCTGCGGTGCGGGCCCGCCGGCGGGGAACACCGTGACCGCCACCCCCGTAACCGACCGCGACATCCTGCACGCCACCGCGGTGGCTGATTCGGCCGGGCGCGGCCTGCTTATCCTGGGGCCCTCGGGGTCGGGCAAATCGTCGCTGGCGCTGCAGTTGATCGGGCTGGGCGCCCGGCTGGTGGCCGATGACCGCACCGTTGTGACGGGCGACGGGGACGCCGTGCTGATGACATGCCCCCCGACCATCCGCGGCTGGATCGAGGCGCGGGGCGTGGGCCTGCTGTATGTCGAGCCGGTGCGCCGCGCCTTCCTGCACCTGGTCGTCGATCTGGGCGAGCCGGAACAGGACCGCCTGCCCCCGCGGCGCGATATCGTGATCCTTGGCCGCACGGTGCGCCTTGTCCGCGGCCCGGTCACGCCCCATTTCCCTGTCTCGCTGCTGCTGAGTCTGGCCATGGGGCAGCAGGACTGATGGACGCACCCGGAGTGTTTACTGCGCAAGAACACCGCATCGTGCTGGTCACGGGGCCTTCGGGTGCCGGGCGCTCGACGGCGATCCATGCGCTGGAAGATCTGGGCTACGAGGTGATCGACAACCTTCCCCTGTCCCTGGTGGAACGGTTGACCGAGGGGCCGGGGCACGGAAGGCCCATCGCGCTGGGTCTTGATGTGCGCAACCGCGACTTCAATGCCACGGCGCTGATCGAGCTGATCGACCGTCTCACGCGCAATCCCGCAGTTGACCTGGAAGTGCTGTACCTGGACTGCACGCCTGCGGAACTGATCCGCCGCTATTCGCAGACCCGCCGTCGCCACCCGCTGGCCCCGGCCGACACGCCCGAACAGGGCATCGTGCGCGAGATCGACCTGCTGGCGCCCATCCGCGTGCGTGCCGACCACCTGATCGACACCTCCGAGATGACCCCGCACGACCTGAAGGCCGATGTCGCGCGCTGGTTCGCACGGGGTGAGGCGCCGCGCCTTGCGGTCAGCCTGCAGTCGTTCAGCTACAAGCGTGGCCTGCCGCGCGGGCTGGACATGGTGTTCGACGTGCGGTTCCTGGCGAATCCGCATTGGGTGCCCGCGCTGCGCGACCTGGACGGCCGCGACGCGGCCGTGCTGGCGCATGTGCAGTCCGACCCACGATTTGCCCTGTTTTACGGGAAACTCGCCGATATGGTGAGTTTTCTGCTGCCCGCACAACTTGAAGAAGGCAAGGCGCACCTGTCCATCGGCTTTGGCTGTACCGGCGGGCAACACCGCAGCGTCGCACTGGTGGAACTGATGGCGCGGCACCTTGCCGAGGCGGGCTGGCCGGTGTCAAAACGGCATCGCGAACTGGAGCGCCGCAATGCAGCGATGCCGATTTCGCGGGTGCAGCCGGTCGGACAGGCGGGGTAAGGCGGCGTGATCGGTATCGTCATTGTGGCGCACGGCGGTCTGGCCCGAGAGTATCTCTCGGCCGTCGAGCATGTGGTGGGCAAGCAAGAGGGCATGGTCGCCATCGCGATCGAGGAAGACCATGACCGCGACCGCAAGCAGGACGAGATCATGCGCGCGGCCAAGGGCGTCGATCAGGGAAGCGGCGTGCTGGTGGTGACCGACATGTTCGGCGGCAGCCCGTCGAACCTGTCACTGCCCGCCTGCGTGGGGCATGACCGGCGCATCCTTTACGGCGCAAACCTGCCGATGCTGATCAAGCTTGCGAAATCCCGTGACCTTCCGGTACCCGAGGCTGTATCCGCCGCGCTTGACGCGGGGCGGAAATACATCAACAGCCTTGATCTTGGTGCCGGAGAGCGTCCTTGACGGAACAGACCCTGAAGATCGTGAACGAGAAGGGCCTGCATGCACGCGCCTCGGCCAAGTTTGTCGAGGTGGTCGAGCGGCATGACGCCGACGCGCAGGTGACAAAAGACGGCATGACCGTGTCGGGCGACTCGATCATGGGGTTGTTGATGTTGGCAGCGTCGCGCGGAACCTCTATTCATGTGGTGACGTCCGGCGCCGAGGCTGCCAAGCTTGCCACTGCGCTGGCCGCGCTGGTCGCCGACAAATTCGGCGAAGGCTACTAAGCACGGGCAAAGGGGTCGACTTGACCGACATCGATATCGAGGCCCGCAGGATGGCCGCGCGCGCGCGCAAATACGACATGCGCCGGCTCAGCTACGCGGGAACCTTCAGCAATCCGTGGAAGGCCAACACCATCCGAACGCTGGAATGGATGACGGCCAAGGTCACGCTCTTGCGCCTGATCCGGTCATTCGAGCAGAAGGGGGCGCCGTTCGGCCCGCCGTTCTGGCCCGCGGCCGTACGCCACATGGGCATCCGAATCGACACGCCGGCGGAAGAGATCGCCCGCATCCCGCGCACCGGCCCGCTGGTGGTGGCCGCGAACCATCCGCACGGGCTGGTCGACGGCATGATCATGGCCGAAATCATCAATCGCGTCCGGCCCGACTTCAAGATCCTCACCCGCTCGCTGTTGACCGGCATCCCCGAGGTCGAGCAGTTCATGATCCCGGTTCCTTTCCCGCACGAGGCGAACGCGCGCGAGGAAAGCCTGAAGATGCGCGACGAGACGATTCGCCACCTGAAGGCGGGCGGCGTCATCATCCTGTTCCCGGCAGGCAAGGTGGCCATGTCGGAAGGTTGGTGGGGCCCGGCCGTGGAAGCCGAATGGAACGTCTTCACGCACAAGATCGTCCGCTCGACGGCGGCCACCATCCTGCCCATCCGGTTTACCGGCCAGAACAGCCGCGCTTTCCTGATTGCGAACAAGCTGAGCGACACGCTGCGCCAGGGTTTGCTGCTGTACGAGATCAAGCGCGCCCTGTTCCACCCGCAAAGACCGCACATCGGTGAGCCCATTCCGGCGACCGAACTGGCCAAGTGGGAAGGCAATCCGCGCGGCTTTCTGGCCTGGTTGCGCGAACACACGCTGTCGCTGGGCACCGACAGGCACAAGCAGCCGTCCTGATCCTGCCGGGCCACCGGCAGGCAGCGACTTGCCGCAGCGACTTGCCCCTGGGTCAGCCCGCCAGGTGACGCAACCCCTGCGTGACATCGGTACGCACGGCCAGCCGCAACCCGGGCTCGTCGCCCGCACGCAGGGCCGCCAGGATCAGCCGGTGGTGCTGCGGCGGCTCGTGGCGGCGCAGGCGCGTATACAGGGCCCGCATCGTGGGGCCCAGCTGCAGCCAGACCGTCTCGGTCAGTGCCAGCATCGCCGGGGCCTGCGCTCGCAGGTACAGCGTGCGGTGGAACTCCAGGTTCGTGCGGATGTAGGCCACCGCGTCGCTTTTCGCCACGGCTTCGGCATTGCTGGCATTGATTGCCGCCAGACGGTCGATCAGCGCGAAATGCGCCCGCGGCAGGGCACGTGAGGCCAGCTCCGGCTCGATCAGCGCGCGAATCGCTGCCAGTTCCTCGATCCGTTCCGGGGTCAGTTCCGGCGTGGCCACGCGGCCGGTGGTGGACAGCGACAGCGCGCCCTCGGCCACCAGACGGCGCACGGCTTCGCGCGCAGGCGTCATCGACACGCCGAACTGCCGGGCAATGCCGCGCAGCGTCAGCGGCTGTCCGGGTGCCAGTTCGCCATGCATCACCTGGGCACGCAGGGTGCGGTACAGGCGTTCGTGGGCGGCCGCCGTGTCGGGGGTGCGGGCGGGGGTGCGGAGGGCGTCGGGCGGCAGCATCAGCCGAACCGCAGCGCATGCAGCGCCTCGCCCTGCGTGCGCAACCAGCGGCGGCAGGCGGCATGGCCGGGGCACAGCCGCGCCGTCACTGCCCAGAAGGCGGGGGAATGGTTCATCTCGGCCAGATGCGCAATCTCGTGGGCGGCCACATAGTCCAGCACCTCGGGCGGGGCCATCACCAGCCGCCAGCTGAACATCAGCTTGCCCGTTGTCCCGCAGGACCCCCAGCGCGACCGGGTGTCCCGCAAGGTCAGCGTGGCATAGCGGCGGCCCAGCGCCGCGGCGTGGCGGTCGCAGGCGGCGGCCAGCCGGTCGCGCGCCAGCGCCTTCAGAAAGCCTGCCACGCGCGCCGCCGCCCCCGCCGCAGCACCCGGCACCAGAAGATGGTCACCTTCCACACGCACCGCCCGCCCGCTGCCCGGCGCCACTGTCAGCATGCGCCCCTCGACCGGCACGCGCGCGCCCAGCCCCACCACCGTCACCGGCGCGCGCGCCGCCAGCGCGCGGCGCAGCCAGTCTTCCTGCTGCGCCAGAAAGTCCAGCGCCGTGCCCTCGCGCATCCGCGCGGGCACCGTCAGCGTCACGGCGCCGTCCACCCGGCTGACGCGCAGCGACAGCCGCCGCGCGCGGGTTGACCGGCGCAACGTGATCTCAACCTCGGGCAATCCGGCCAGTCGGGGCATGGCAACTCCACGTGTTCACAGGATGCCGCGCCGCGCCCGCCGCTGCAACGCCCCGATTTTCCGCTTGACACCCCTGCGCCCCTGCGGCAAGCGGCGACTTTCCGTACCGAAGGGGTTACAGAATGCCCAAGGAAGAATGGGGCACCAAGCGCGTGTGCCCGACAACCGGCAAGCGGTTCTACGACCTGAACCGTTCTCCGGTGACCAGCCCCTATACAGGGGAAGTGGTGGATATCGAGAGTGCGCGGCGCAAGGCCGTGGCCGCGATGATCAGCCGCGCCGCGCCCGAGAAGGACGATGTGCTGGTGGATGACATCGAGGCCGATGAAGACCTGCTGGTGGCAGGCAACGACGACGCCGATCTGGATGCCGAGCTGCTGGAAGAAGATGCCGACGAAAACGTCTCGCTAGACGATCTGACCGAAGTCGGCGGACCCGAGGAAGAGCCCTGACGGGCATTTCCCGCGCGGTGATGCGGGGCAAGGGGCGGGTGGCACGGCCACCCGCCCCTTCGCATGTCTGGCGCGCGTCGCCTTTGGCAGGCGGCCCGCACTTCGCCGGGGCCCCGCACATTCCCCCTTGCAGCCGGTGCGCCAACCCCCTATGACCCGCCGCACGCCCGAAAAAGGCGTCCGACCTCCGGTGGGGCCATAGCTCAGATGGGAGAGCGCTTGAATGGCATTCAAGAGGTCAGGGGTTCGATTCCCCTTGGCTCCACCATTTCAACTCATGCAGGTCCGGGTGCGTCCGGCCAACCGGTCGCACGGCGGCGCCTGAGTTCCCGCAAGGGGCCGCGGCCCGGGTCCTGTCAGCCTTTCGCGCGCCCTGCAGGCGGCGCGTCCCGGACGGCGACCGCCGCATCAGCCCTGTTCCGGCGGGCCAGAACCGTGAAGAAGCCCGGATAGTACCGGCCTTCCTGCCGGTTCCTGCGGTCCGACAAACCGTGAAGGGCCTTTTCCAGGGCGAATAGCGCGTCACGGTCGTCAACATCGCCATAGGTGTTGATGCTGGTCGTCACCAGTGTCAGCCCCGCGGCGTCAAGCCAGCCTGCAACCTCTTCCAGGCTGTGCCGGGTTTCCTGAGGATGCAGGACCTGATCGCGGAACCAGGATTGCAGATGCGTGCCGTCGGTCCGGTCGGGGCTGATTTCGGCGAAGCGGGCAAAGGCCGCAGCCTCGCCGTCACGTGCCAGGATGTCGCGGAAGTAGGCAAGAAAGGCATCGCGGCCATGGCGGTGGTACAGCCCGACGAACAGAAAGCCGTCCTCGGCAACCAACCCGCAGGCATGCGCAAAGGCGCGTCGGCAATCGTGCGTGTGGTGCAGGACGCCGATGCTGACCACCAGATCGAACCGGCGGCCGGGATCGAAACCGAACAGGTCGGCATGGACGAATTCGGTGCGCCCGGCTGTGCCGTTCAGGCGCGCAACCTCGGCTGCCCGAGCCAGTGCCGCAGCGGTCAGGTCCACCGCCGTCACGCGCTTTCCATAGGCCAGCGCCATGGCGTTGGTGGCCCACCCTGCGCCGCACCCCAGTTCCAGCACCTCGGCGATGCCGTCATCGGACAGAAGCGCGTCAAGGTCCGGGTAGGCCCGTAGCGGGTTGCGGCGCACGTGGGCCGCCGCCGCCTCGGCCGAGCCGTAGAAATTGAACGGCATCTGTTCGTAGAAGGCGCGCACCGTCGCGGTGATCGCCTCTGGCGCCGGTGGATGCATGCCTTGGTCCCTTCCCTGTTGTCGCGGCGACCGGGGGCAGCCGATCTAGAACCACGCCATCAACCGCCGCGCCGCCACCGCCAGCCCGGCCGCGATTGCGGCGCCGAACCCAAGCATGATGCGCGGCGCCTGCGCCTCCAGCATGACGGCCGACAGCAACGCCGCGGCAGCCAAGACCCACAGCGCGGTACCGGCACGGTCAAGGTTCCGGTGAACCCGCCCGCACGTGGCACAGATATGGCCATGCAACACTCGGCGGCCTGTCGGCAGGGCGGGCCGCGTCGGATCGGGGCCGCTGTTCCGCGCCGTGGCAAAGCCCCGATAGAACGGCAGGTCCCACCCGAAACGGTCCAGCCACCGGCGGTATTCAATCACCAGCCGGTCCGAAGACTTCAGCGGCAGCCAGATGTCGCGCAGCGGCACCGCCGCGCGTTCGATCTGTGCGTGCTGGCCCACGACGACGGCCATGTCCTGCTCCAGGATCGTGCACTGCGTCAGATGTTCCATCCACCGCGGCTTCCAGCGTTCGCGCGCCGAGGTGAAGTTGCTGTACTTGCGGTACAGCAACCGGCAGCGGTTCTTGCCCAAGGGCAGCGAGTACAGGTCAAGTCCGGCGATCAGCGCGGGGTCCTGGTACCTGGACGCATAGCGGATCAGGTTCGGCGCCACGTATTCAACCACCGCGCCGCCGATCGAGGGGCTTCCCGCCGCCCTGACCAGCCCGACCGAGCGGTAGCTGCCCTTGATCCCGGCGATGCCGCTTTCCAGAATCTGGAAATCCAGCGGCTTGGCCGCCGAGCGCAGCCCGCCGCCGCGCACGCCGTGATGCGCGATGTGGATATGCGCCACGTCGATCACGTTCTCGATCAGGTAGGTCTGGTCATAGGGCAGGTCCATCTGGAAGGTCACGCTGAAGACCTGCGCCGCGTCGTCATGCGCCGCAGGCGGAATCAGCGCCGCGTGGGCGCGGTCGGGGTCGCCTGCCCATACCCACACGATCTCGTGCCGGATGGCCACCGGATAGGCCCGCGCATGCGCGGGTTCGGGGATGTTCTTGTCCGGATAAAGCTGCGGAATCAGGACGCAGCGCCCTTTGGTCCCGAACTGCCAGCCATGGTACAGGCATTCAAGCTTGCCATCGATCACCTGCCCGTCCGACAGCCGGGCCGCGCGATGCGGGCAACGGTCCCGCAGGCAGGTGACGCGCCCTTCGGCATCGAAGAACAGGACCAGCGGTTCGTCATACAGCGATACCGCCGTCGGCCTGTCCCGGGGCAGGTCGCACAGGAAGGACACCGGATACCAGCAGTTCCGCCAGTCGAACTCACGGTCCTGCGCCGTGTCGGGTGCCGCGTCCAGAACCGGCGACGGCACGGGGACGGGGGCAGCGGGCGAATTGGCTTCGGTCGGCGTGGCGGCATCCATGGTCATTCCCCCTGCGCGGCATCGGACCTGGCGCGCTTGCGTCGCTTGCGCCCGCGCCCCCCGCCCCCGCCCCCGCCGCCCCCGCCCCCGCCGCGATCTGGCCGCGCCAGGGCCCGTTCCCGCCCGCGCAGCAGCTTCCTGCGTCCGCGGGGAAACAGACCAGCCTTGCCGATCATGAGACCCGCGATGAAATCGCTGTAGTGGCCCCAGTCCGGGTCGGTGGACATCAGGTCTTGCGCATGCTTGCGCAGCGCCTGCCCGGCCACCGGGTCGGGCAGCACGCTGCCGCAGAAATCCAGCAGCGCAATGGCAAAGACGGCATGCGTGCGCGGCCCGGGATGGGTGTCATCCTCGGCCAGGTCGATGCTCAGCTCGAAATAGCTGTGCGACAGAAGGCCCGCCGCGTCGATGGCATCCTGGAACGGGGCAAGGTGATCCTGCGGAGAGGTGGCATCTGCCAGGTCCTCTCGGGCAATCACGGCGGGGATGCCGTGCCGCTTCAACGTGCTCTGGATCAGCAGGATGTTCTTCAGCTGGTTGATCCGGCCGATGTCGGTGTTGTAGTACTCGCAGAACCCCAGATAGGCCTCGGGTGCCTCTGCCAGCCGCCCGGGATCGACACCGGTGATGCTGTAGTCGCTGAATCCCCCGTCCCCGAAATACTCCACGCGGTCTACCTTCGGCAGGGTGCAGATCACCAGGTCGGCGGGAACCCGCGGGATCTGGCGCAGGACGGTGCGCGCGCAGTAGTCCGAAGATGCCCCGCTTACCGCCATGTTCAGCACGTTCACCGCCGCGGGCGCCAGCCCCAGGGCCTCGGCCAACAGCCGCTTCAGCCGCGACGGGAAGATGTCCTTGAAGGCCACGGCGGTGCCATGGGCAATGCTTTCGCCAACCACAATCACGCGGAACGCCGCCGCGGGATCGAAGTCTTCGCTGCGATAGCCCAGCGCGTTGAAGGCATAGGAAACCGGCGCGCTCCCCTCGGCATGCACAATCTGCACGAACCTTCCGGGCCGGTGCATCGTCGGCCGGACATCGCAGGGCAGCACGGGGTCACCGGCCGTAGGGCGCGCCGCGGCGCGCGCGGCGCCCTCGTCGCGGTCCTCCGGCTCAGTCGGGTTCGAAGTCATGCCTGTAGTCCCTCAGAACGGCCGGGTCCTGCCTGTCCTTGCGCAAAAAGCAGTTCCCGGCCACCAGAACCTCGATGTCGGTCCCCATGAAACAACGAAACGCGTCTTCGGGCGAACAGACAATGGGCTCGCCGCGCACGTTGAAGCTGGTGTTGACCAGAATGGGGCAGCCGGTGGCAGCCTTGAACGCGGCAAGCAACCGGTGGAACCGGGGATTGGTCTCTTGCGCCACGGTCTGCAGCCGCGCCGAATAGTCCACATGGGTGATTGCCGGAACAGCTGAACGGCTGATGTTCAGCTTGTCGATGCCGAACAGCGCGGATTCCTCGGCCGTCATCTCGCGCCGGTGTTCCGGCCGGACGTCTGCCGTGAACAGCATGTAGGGGCTGTCTCCGTCGAACGCGAACCAGTCCCCGACGTCCTCGCGCAGGACCGCAGGGGCGAAGGGGCGAAAGCTTTCGCGGAACTTGACCTTCAGGTTCAGCTTCTTCTGCACGTCGGGCGACTGCGGATCGGCCAGAATCGATCTGGCCCCCAGGGCGCGCGGACCATACTCCATGCGCCCCTGAAACCAGCCGACGGCCTCTTGCCCGACCAGCGCCGTAACAGTTGCCTCGTAAAGCGCATCGTCATCCAGAACGTCAAACACGGCGCCCGCACGCCGCAGACGGCCTTCGATTTCGGGCTGCGCGAAGGCCGGCCCCAGGAAGGCGCCCGACATGGCGTCGCGGCCCTGTGGCGATGTCCGGGGTTGGGCCAGATGCTGGTGCCAGACGGCCAGCGCCGCCCCCAGCGCACAGCCGGCATCCCCCGCGGCAGGCTGGATCCAGATGTTCCGGAACAGGCCCGAGCGGAGGATCCGTCCGTTCGCCACGCAATTCAGCGCCACGCCACCCGCAAGACACAGGTTCGCCTTTCCGTGGCGGGCGGCCAGATCGGTGCAGATGCGCAGCATCACCTCTTCCGTCACCGCCTGGATCGACGCGGCGACATCCATGTGAAACTGCGTCAGCAGGTCCGTGTCCGGCCGCCGCGCCGGCTGCCCGAACAGAGCGCAGAGCTTTTCCGAAAACATCGCCGACCCGACACAGTAGTCAAAGTAGCTCTGGTCCAGATGGAACGATCCGTCGGGCTTGACGTCGATCAGGTGGGACAGGATCAGGTCCCGGTAAACGGGCCGACCGTAGGGGGCCAGCCCCATGACCTTGTACTCGCCCGACAGAACCTTGAAGCCGATGTACTGCGTGATGGCGGAATAAAGCAGCCCCAGCGAATGCGGGAACCGGATTTCGCTTTGCACCTCCAGCCGGTTCCCCGATCCGACAGCAACCGTCGTCGTCGCCCACTCTCCAACACCGTCAATCGTCAGGACCAGTGCATCGTCGAACGGCGAGGCGAAGAAGGCCGAAGCGGCGTGGCTTTGGTGATGCTCGGCAAAAAGCAGCCGTCCGCGCATGTCGACGGCCGGGTCTATGGCCGCAAAGGCCCTTTCCAGCGTCCGGCGCTGAAACAGCTTGCCGCCAAGCCAGGTCTGCATGGCCTGCCGGAACCCGGCAAAACCGTGCGGCGCGTGGGCAACGTGCGTCCAGAACAGCCGGTCGAACCGGCGCAGCGGCTTGTCATGGTAGGCGACGATGTCGATGTCCGCCAGGCTGCAGCCGGCCTGCTCCAGGCAGAACCGAACCGCCGCGGCTGGAAAGCCGGCATCGAACTTCTTGCGGGAGAACCGCTCTTCCTGGGCCGCGGCAACGATGCGGCCGTCGTCCAGAAGTGCTGCGGCGCTGTCGTGATAGTAGGCCGATATGCCCAGAATCTTCATCCGGCACATCTCACCCGGCGCCGCACATCCGCGCGCGCATGGAACTCGAAATGTTCCATCGGGAAGCGCCCGCGCCACATTTGCGTCACTCCGCTGCCTGGTGGAACGACGTCGCTTCAGTCCGTCCGCGCCGGTCTGCCGATGTCAAAAGGCAGGACCTTCCGGTCATCGAACCGACCTCAGCGATGCATAGCCGGGCTTCCCGACCCTTTGCCAATAGCTTTGCTGCCCGGGCTGCCGGGCAAGACGCAAGGGGTCGGGGCGGACCAAGCGCAGGACCAGAGACAGCGGTGTGAACACCAGAAAGTAGCCCGCAATCCAGAGCCCCAGTCGTAGCATGGCACGGCTTCCCTTCTTGTGCGACGGGTTTGCTACCCTGTGCTCACCACATCGGATAGATGTCGGGGTCTTTTCCTTGCAGTTTCATGATCTTCTGCTTCAGCCGCTCCAGCCGCGAAAGCTTCTTCGGATCACTCGCCGGGGCGGTTTCGCCGACCGCGTCCTGCTTGGCAAAGTCGCGGTCATTCCCGTCGGGCTGGTCGGATTTCATCGGTCTGATCGCCTTCTCTTCCATCGTCTCGCCAAATCCTCAGAGCTGAAACCACCCCGGATCATCGCATCAGCGCATAGTGCCGGCATGCAAAGCCCGCTCGCAGGTCGCGAGGCCGCCGCTGGGCAACCTTGGCGACCGTAGCACAAGCCAAGGGACTGACAACGGCGTTTTCAGGCACGAAAGCACACGCATGGGTTGCAGCGAACGGTGCTGCATGCGGCGCTCAGGTGTCGCCAAGCGGCGCTTCCAGATCGCTGTCCGGCGACCCGCGTGTTGACCCAGGTCAACGCAGCCGCCGTCCTGCCGTGCGACCACACCCGTGGAACGCAAGAAAGGACCACCATGTCGACTCCCCATGAACTGCATGAAGAATTCCCCCATGCTGCCGACCGGATGCATGCGCTGAAGGAGTCCGACCCGCACTTCCGCAAACTGGCCGACGCCTATCACCACACCAACCGCGCCGTGCACCGCGCGGAAACCAGGGCCGAGCCGGTGTCGGAAGACGAGGAGCATCGCTTGCGCCGCGAACGCGCCCGGCTGAAGGACGAGATCGCGCGCCTTCTGGCCTGAACGCCCCGCCTGCAACGGCGTGTCAAAGCTCGAAGACGTCGCCTTCGCGCGCAACCTGGGCAGAAGGCATGCGTCGCCGGGCGGCGCGCCCTATGGCGTCCAGGCTGCGGTCATTGCGCCATTCGGCATGGTGTATCAGCGCCAGCCGCCGCACGCCCGCCGCCTGCGACAGACGAATGCCCTCTTCCCAGGTGGAATGGCCCCAGCCGGTATGGCGCGGCAGCTCGGCATCGCTGAAGGTGGCGTCGTACAGCATCAGGTCGGCGTCGCGGATCAGGTCCTGCACGGCGGCATCGGTCGTTCCCGGCGCATGCTCGGTGTCGGTGATCACCGCCACGGCGCGCCCGCCGTATTCCACCCTGTAGCCCAGCCCACCCTGCGGGTGGTTCATCGGCGCCGTCCGCACCGTAACCCCTTCAAACGGCGAAACCGCGCCCCCCGGAACCAGGTTCACATACCGCAACGTTGCACAGAAATAGGCGGTATCGATGGGAAAGAACGGCGGCCGCATCAGCGCGTCCAAAAGCCCCTCGGCCCGCAGTCCGCCCGGCATCGGGCCGCAGCCCAGCGTCACGGTGCTGCCCTTGCAATAGAACGGCGCGAAGAAGGGCAGTCCCATGACATGGTCGTAATGTGCATGCGTCAGGTACAGGGCCACATCGCGCACCCCTTCGGCGGCCAGCGACCGGCCCAGGGGCGAGATTCCGGTGCCGCCATCAATGATCACCACATGCGGGCCGCAGCGAAGCTCGATGCTGATGGTATGCCCGCCATAGCGGGTAAACCCCGCACCGGCCACGGGAAGACTGCCGCGCACACCCCACAGGCGAACCCGGAACGGCGCGGTCATGCGGTGCCCCGGGGCATCGGCAAGATCAGTTCTTTGCCAGATCCAGACGCGCCCGCGCTGTTGCAAGCTCGGCCGTGGTGCGCGTCAGCCGGTCAGCGAGCACGCGCATGACTTCGATGGTCATCTCGGGGAAGTCCAGCATCAGCTTGATGAAGTTCTCCTTGGCAATGCGCAGCGCCTCCACCTGGGTGGCCGCCTTCACGGTGGCGGTGCGCGCCGTGTCGCACAGGATGGCAATCTCGCCCACCACAGCATTCTCGCCCAGTTCGGCCACGCGGCTTTGGCCCTTGGGGCTGTCCACCAGCACATCCGCCCTGCCCGACAGGATGACAAAGGCCGCATCCCCCGCATCGCCCTGCAGGCACAGCACATCGCCCGGACGGTAGGTCACCCGTTCGGACGAAAAGGCCAGAAGCTTCAGCCGCGGCGGCGATACGCCGGCAAACAGCGGAACCTGCCGCAGCACCCTTACTTCCTCATTCAGCGGCGCTTCCATCAGTTTCGTCCTTTCCGCCGTTCTGTGCCCGACTGTTTCGCAGGATTATGACTTGATCATGTCCGCGAAGATACCGTTTCTTTCGGCCAGCTGCGCGGGATTGCCCGTCTCCGCCAGCCGCCCTTCGGCAAACACCGCAACCCGGTCGAACTGCATCGCTGGTCCGGCCGAAGGCAACACCCACAAAAGCCCTGCCCCCTGCCCCCGCAACCGCGCCACCACGGACTGCACGGCCTGCTCGTGCGTGCGCGGATCCAGCGCCGACAGCGGGCGGTTCAGCACATAGTAGTCCGACTTCCGCAGCAAGGCGCGTGCCAGCGCCAGCTTCTGCCGTTGCGACGCTGTCAGCCGCTTGCCGCCCTGGCCCACGTGGAAATCCAGCCCCACGTCCAGCACCTCGTCGTCCAGCCCGGCGGCGGGCAGCAGCGCCATGACGGCTGCATACACCCGCTCTGATCCATCGCGGTACTTCTGGCTGACACGCCCGAACAAGAGGTTGTCCAGCAAGCTTGCGGAAGGCATGTAGCGGGCCGGATCGAAGGCCTCGATGTCGGCTCTTGCAGCCTCGGGCAGCGCCTCGGCAAAAGCGCGCCGGAAACCCACGATCGCTTCGGACAGGTCCCGCGTCATCAGGCCAAAGCGGTGGCGCGGCTCGACATAGGGAAAGGTCAGCCGGATCAGCGCCACGCGGTCATCCGCCGAGGGCGACCCGCCCGCCCGTTCCAGCCGTTGCAGCAGAACCCGCAACTCCGGAATGTCGTCGGCAACAATCAGGTTCTGCTGGGTGAACAGCGGATGGTCGGCCGGAAGGTCGCCGAACAGTTCCACCCCGTTCATCGCAATCGCCTGCCCCATCGCGGCCAGGCGGTTGCCCAGTCCGTCGCGGTCCAGCACCGCATTGAACACCGGGTGCTGTGCAATCTTGCCTGCCTGCAGTTCGGGCACGCGCGGGTTGCCGAACAGAAGGTTGTCAAACACCGTCGCCTCGGTGTTGTAGCTGCCCGGCTCGAACGGCACCACAAGGTCGGCCAGTCCCTGCCCGCGCAGCTGTTCCCGCAGGTCGTCGCGCAGCGCGACGATGCGCGCGCTTAGGTCACCATGGGTACCCGGCTCGACGGGCGACCGCAGCGCAAGGTCCTGGATGTCGCGTGTCAGTCCCACCGTATCCATGACCGTCCGCAGCGCGCCGGACAGGGCGTCGGGCCCGGCAATCCCGGCCGAGCGATAGTCGATCCAGTCGCTGTTCAGGTCAAAATCCGGGTTGCCCGCAAGCCGTGCCTCGGAAACTTCCCAGGCGCGACGGCGCGCGGCATCACCTTGGTAGGCCGCCTCGGACAGCGGCGCGTGGCGCAGGCCGTACACCAGGTTCTCGCGCACCGTGCCGAAAACAAAGAACGCATCCGGCCCGGCATAGGTGATCGACCGGGCAGCAAGCGAATCGGGCAGTCCCAGCAGGTCTTTCTCGCCCGCGACAACCTTGCCCGAGGTCGGCCATGTCACCCGCACCAGCGCCTCGGCCAGGATATCCGCCCCGGCCCCGGCCGCGCCCAGCACCGCAACCGATTCTTCGGCATGCAGCTGGAAGTTCACACCCGTCAGGCTGGCCGCACCGGTGTCATCGACCACACCCAGGTTGACCGTTGCCAGCGGCTGCGGCATGGTCGCCGGATTCAGGTCGGGCGTCTGCAGCGCCGGGTCGATCAGCCCGTCAACCGCAAACTGCTGGACCACCGCCTGGTATTTCACCTGCACGTCCTGCCGGTTCTGGTCCCAGTCGATCAGCTCTTTCAGCGGCCCCGGCAAGTCCTTGTAGGCGCCGATCACCGCCACCAGCTGCCCGATGTCCAGGTGCCCGCGCAGCGCCAGGAACCCGCCGACCGAGTAGAAGAAGAACGGGGTCAGCGAGGCCAGGAAGTTGTTGATGAACTTGACCAGGAACTTCCACTGGTAGATGTCGAACCGGATCTTGAAGATGCGGCCAAGGCGCGAGGCGATGTCCGCGCGTTCCCAGTTCGTCGCGCCATAGGTGCGGACGGTGTTGATCCCCTCGACGATCTCGCTCACGCGGCCGGCCAGCTGCCGCGCCGTCAGCTGGCGTTCGCGCCCCAGGACCAGAAGGCGTCGGCGCAACCGCGGAATGATGAAGAACTGCACCCCCACCATGAACATCGTCACCAGGCCCAGTTGCACCGACTGCACGAAGATGAACGCCGCGGCCGTGATCGCCTGCCCGCCCAGGAACACGGGCGTCACGAAGGCATCGCCGGCAAAGCCACCCATCGGCTCGACCTCGTCCTTCACCATGCTGGCCACTTCCGCAGGCTTCAGCCGCTTGAACACCGAGGGCGGAAACCGCAGGACATTGTCCACCAGCGCATAGCGCAGGCGGCGCAAAAGCCGCTCGCCCATCCGGCCCTTGTAGGTGTTGATGTAGAACTTGAAGAGCCCGTTGATGATGACCAGCATCAGGAACACGCCCGAAAGGGCGAACAGCATCCCCTCGCGCCCAAGCTCCACGCCGGGAAACAGCGTCACCTCGCCAAGCCCCGGCAGGTTCACCGTCAGGTGCATGAACAGCTGCGTCGTGCCGGGGCTGTCGAACCCCGCGCCCTGAATCGGGCCGTTCACGATCTGCTTCGGCAGGTCGAACGACATGAAATAGGGAATCATGGACATCAACACGACGATCAGCACCCAGACCTGCTGGGCGCGCGTGTGGGTCCAGATGTAGCGCGAAAGGCTCGGGTCGATCATCGGGCGTCCGGGCCTCCGCCGGGTCGTTACAGGCCCGGCTACTCAATCGTAGTAATCACGCCCGATCAAGCAGCCTTACCTGGTTTTCAACATCGATGCCGCCCGCGCATAGCCGCCTTCTGCCCCGTCCACAAAGTGCATGTGGTCGCGCTTCATGAAGTCGGGCACCAGGCAGGTGACGATGGCCGACGACTGCGCATGCAGGCCATAGCGGCAAACGCCTGCCGTTGCCGCGCGGTCCAGAATCGCACGCATCTCGGAAAGCCCGAAGGCATCGATGTCGATGGTCATCTTCAGCCCGTCATCGAACTTGCGGAAATCGCTGTTGGCGGCGACCTCGCGCGCATAGCGGCGCGCATCGAAACCGCCGGGCCGCAGGCCCGTGCGGTGCAACAGCCAGGACAGGAATATCTCTTTCATGGCCTTCCGCCGCGCGACCCCGGGCTGCGCCCGGTTGCCGACGGCCTTTTCCTCGACGGCCGCCCCCGCGAAGCTCAGCACCGGATCCGGGCCGCGCATCGGCAGCGGATTGCCCGCCTCCCCGCCCCGGCCCGCAATCGCCACCACCTCGGCCACCAGAGCCCGGAAGGCATCAAGGCGCGATGCGTCGGTTGGCAGCGCGATCAGCGAAACGATCTGACCCCGCTGCGACTTCACCGGATCCCATCTGCAGGACAGCCCTTCAAGGTCGGGGCGGGCACCCGGTGGCGCGGGGTCAACAGCAAAGGCACCCGCCTTCATCTGCCCCTCGGCCCAGGCCGACCCGCCACCGGCGAACATCGCATAGGACACATCGTCGTTCGGACGGAACCGCGCCACCTGCACGTCCAGTCCCGCCGCACGCACCGCCGCCACCGGCACCAGCGCCACGCGCATGGTCAACTCCAGATCCTCGGAAATCCAGCGCGCGGCTTCGGCCAGCGCCTGACGTGCCTTGTCCAGCCCTTCGGGCGGCACCGCCACGGCCGCCCCGTCGCCCCCGAACACGAAGGGAAAGTCCTTGCGCCCCAGCGCGTTCAGGATGGCGGTGATGACCGCGGCGGCGGCCATGTTCACCATCTTGTACTTGCCCGCCGCGATGGCCGCAGTCGAAGACACCACGTCAGCCACCGCCAGCGCCCACCCATCGGGCAAAGGTGCGTAGCGCCCGGCATCGGCCACATCCTCGAACGCGGCAAAGGCGGGAAGGCCTTCCAGAAACATGTTTGTCGTATCCATTCATCATAGCTAGCACCTCCGCCCCGCACTGTCGCGTGTCACGACATCGGCGCACGCGGGCCTCATCCACCCTGATGTCCTGCCAGCGCGCGCACAAAGGCAGCGGCAAGACCGGGCGGGGTCCGCCGCGCCTGCGCGAATTGCACTTGATCGGCCCGCTTTGCCGGGCAACCCTGCGGAAACGCTGCAGCAAGGCCGGGATTCCCGGCGAAAGGCCCCTCCGTGACACCTGCCGAACCCGCCGACGCCACCGCCCGGCGCGCCATCCGGCCCGTGATCTGCTACCCGGTCGAAACCCTGCCGCAGCCTGACCTGCCAAGCTATGACGCCTTCCGCCAGCAGGCGGTCAAGGTCGCCGAGGTGAAGGTCCCCCCGCGCGAGGCCGCCACCTTCAGGGTTCCGACCGGGGGCTTCTTCCGCATCTCGTCGGTCGAGGGGCCGCAGGTGGGCGATCTCAACCTCTGGCACGCCGACGACCTGACCGAACGGTTCTACTCGGGAAAGACCCGGGCCCTGCACGGCACCCACGTCACCACGGGCCACCGGCTGTGGTCCTCTTTCCCCACCCTGCGCCCCATGGCCACCATCGTGGCCGACACGCTGGGATGGTACGGCAAGGACAGCTTCGGCGGGTCGGTGCACGATGTGATCGGCACGCGCTGCGATCCCTACACGCACCGGCTCTTGTCCGGCGGCATGTATCACCACTGCTGCCACTCCAACCTGACGCGCGCCCTGTCGGACGCCACCGGAATGCCCCTGCACCAGGCCGAGGCGCATGTGCATGACGTGCTGAACGTGTTCATGTGCACCGGCTTTACCCGCGACACCGGGCAGTACTTCATGAAGGCCAGCCCGGTGCGGCCGGGCGACCACATCGAATTCTTCGCCGAAGTGCCACTCTTGGGCGCATTGTCGGCATGTCCGGGGGGCGACTGTTCGGCGGAACATTCCTCGGACCACGCCGCCTGCCACCCGCTGCTGGTCGAGGTGTTCGAAACACCGGCCGCCGCGCTGGGCACCTGGCACAGCCCGCCGCCCAACGGGTACGACCGCACGCACGGGCGGTAGGCCGCACCTTACGCTTGCCGTTCTCTCCCGCCCGCAGTCTTGGGCGCCTCCCTCCCCCCTTGAGGGGGAGGGATGGGGTGGGGGGGCGTCTTGGCCCGCCGTTGCGCGCCCCGCCTTACCGGCTCTCCGGCAGGTCCACCGCGCGGCGCGCGGCCCATACCGCCACCGGAACGGTCAGCCCGCGCACCTCGACCGCCTGCTTCTCGATCCCTTCGCCCGGCATCGCCCCTGCAGCGGTCATGCAGGCATCCGACACCACCGCCTCGACACCCAGTTCCTTGGTCAGGCTTTCCAGGCGGCTGGCCAGGTTCACCGTCTCGCCCAGCGCGGTGATCCGCGGCGCCGCATCGCCGCGGTGCGCCGCCCCGATGCGGCCCAGGATCGCCGGGCCGGTGTGCACGCCAATGCCCATGGCCAGCGGCTGCCCGATTTCTTCGCGCAGTGACTGGTTCAGCCCCGCCAGCACGCCCCCCATGGCGCGCGCCGCGGCAATGGCCTGCCGCGCGCCGGTCTCGGTGGATGTCTCCATCCCGAAGATCGCCATGATCCCGTCACCCATGAACTTGTCCACGAACCCGCCCGAATCCTGAATGGCCTCGGCCAGCCGCCCCAGGAACTGGTTCAGGATGAACACGGTATCGAAAGGCAGCTTGCCCTCGGACATCTTGGTGAAGCCCCGCATGTCGGCAAACAGCAGCGTCACCTCCTGCTCGACCCCCCACAGGTAGCGGTCCAGCGGCACGCCGCGCGCGGCGTCCATGCCCGCGGGCATCAGGGTGGACACGGTCAGGTCCTTCTGCGGGCGCAGCTGGCAGGCCAGCCGCACATTGTCGGGCGCGCCGACGCGGCGCAACACCTGCGCCTCGGTCTCGGCCACCTCGGGCAGGTCGCCCGCACCCTCCAGCACCCGCACCCGGCAGGTCGAACAGCGCGCCCGCCCGCCGCAGACGCTGGCATGCGGCACCCGGTTCGCCCGACTGATTTCCAGCAGCGTCATGCCGCGCGGCGCCTGCACCACCCCGCCCCCGGCATAGCGCACCGCCACCCGCGGCCGCAGCCGCCCCACCACCACAAGCCCCGCCCACAGCACGAAGGCCGCGCCCAGCAGAACCAGATAGCCCGTCTCCCAGGCCTTGATGTTGGCCACCAGGATGTCGAACTCACCGGGCTTGAACGGATTCTTGTACAGCTTTGCCGCCTTCAGCGCGCGGGCCGCCGTGACGAACCCGGCAAAGGCCAGCGCAGGCGTCAGGATGGCCACGCCCTGCCACAGCCACAGCGTGCGCCGGTACCAGGGGCGGAACGCCAGCCAGCGATGCACACCTATGCAGCCGTGCCCCCACACCAGCCCCATCAGGACCGCCAGGTTCACCGCCTCGATCGGGTACAGCCCCCACAGCGCATAGTGATAGTTCGTCTCGAACCCGAACAGCGCTTCGGCGCCCCGCAGATCCCACACATGGCGGATCAGCCACAGCGGAATCAGCAGCCCGAAGGCCAATTGCACCAGGTTGCGCCAGCCGATGCGCCCGCTGCGCGTGCGGATGAACTTGGCAAGTCCCAGCCCCGCGTGCAGCAGAGCCGCGGTCACCAGAACCGCGGTGCCCGGCAGGCTGCGCGTCACCATCACCCGCCAGTCGCGCGCCGCCTCCATCACCTCCAGCGACCACAGGCCCAGCGCGTGGTTCCAGAAATGCAGCGCGGCGAAGGAAAACAGGATCAGCCCGCTGACAAGCCGCGCCTTCGACCAGGTGATCCCGCCCCAAAGCCCCGCGGGCGCCGCGGCAACCGGCACAGCCGTCATCCCGTCCTCCTGTCCGTAGCGCCCTGCATGGGTGCCGCAGCCGCACCTTGCCTGTCAACCAATGCCTCGGTGCGCAGAACCGTTGCCCGCTGTGCATCCGCGCCCCATGCTGCGGCAACCCAAACAGGGGCCGGACGATGCCGCCGCCGCCGCTCTACCTCGCCTCGGTCCCGGTGTTCCGGGATTACCTCGGCCGCACCGCCCGCATGGCCGAGGCTGCGGGGCCGGACCTCTTGGCGCGGGCCACCATTGCCGATGCCTTCCCGGCCGGGCAGCAGTTCGCCATGGCGGCCGGTTTTGCCCTGCGCGGCACCTGCCCCCTGGCCGGGCGCGACATTCCCAGCCTGCCGCAGGCGCTGGCCCCCCGGCTGGCGGTGGCGCGCGCCATGCTGGGCGCCATGCAACCTGCCGAATTCATGGGCGCGGAAGACCGCCGCATCCGCCACCGCGCCGGCGAAGCCGAGCTGGACCAGACCGCCGCCGACTATCTGCATGGCTTCGCCCTTCCGAACTTCTTCTTTCACCTCACCATGGGCTACGCCGCCTTGCGCGCCGCAGGCCTGCCGCTGGGCAAGTCCGACTTCGACGGTTTGCACCACGACCGCCCGACCGCGGAAACCGGCTGAAACCTGCCATCGCACGGCCCCGTGACCACGCCGACGGAAACCGGCGATGCAACCGTCTTACAGAAGACCTATACTGGACGTCACCACTGAACCGGAGACCCCGCAATGCTGGCCCGATCCGAACTTGCCGCGATCCGATTTGGCGCGGGGCTTCCATCCGGCATAGCTGGCGATGTCGACAGCCTGCTGGCCGAGGCTTCGGGGCCGGACAAAGCCGCACAGGCGCGCCCCGGCCTGACCATGGCCAAGGCCGCGGCCTTCCGTGCCGAAGGCGCTGCCGCCGCCGACCGCATCAAGGCCGAGAAGAATTCGGATGCCGCCCGCAAGGCACTGGACGAAGTGCAGGCCAAGGGGCGCGCGCTGGTGATGGGGTCTGCGCGGCTTGCCATGGCACGCGCACTTGACGCGCCGCTGGGGTTCCGCGAAAGGCTGGTGCGGTTCTGGTCCGACCACTTCACGGTGCGCGCGAAAAGCCGGTTCGTGATCCTGCTTCCCGCCGCCTTTGTGGAAGAGGCGATCCGGCCGCATGTCACCGGCCGGTTTGCCGACATGGCCCGCGCCTCGACCCTGCACCCCGCCATGCTCGACTACCTCGACCAGATGGACTCGGTGGGGCCCGAGTCCAAGCTGGGCAAAAGGCGGAAACGCGGCCTGAACGAAAACCTCGCGCGCGAACTGATCGAACTGCACACAATGGGCGTCGGCGCGGGCTATTCCCAGGCCGACGTGCGGCAACTGGCGGAACTGCTCACGGGTCTCTCCATCGACAAGGAGGGTGCCTTTGAGTTTCGCGACCAGATGGCAGAACCGGGCGATGAAACCGTGCTGGGCGTCACCTACGGCGGCAAGGGGCTGGACCCGATCCTGCAAGCCATCGACGATCTGGCCGCGCGGCCGGAAACCGCTGCCCACATCGCCCGCAAGCTGATCGTGCATTTCGTCACGCCCGAGCCCGACCCCGACCACGCCACACAGGTGGAACGGGCGTTCGTGCAAAGCGGCGGCGACCTGCCCACCGTCTATCGTGCCCTGCTGGACCACCCCGCCGCCTGGGCAACAGATCTGCGCAAGGCGCGCCAGCCCTTCGAATTTGTCACGGCCGCCCTGCGCGCGCTGGGCATCGACGGCGATACCGTGATGGCCATGCCGGACAAGAATTTCCGCCGTTCGCTGTTTGCGCCGCTGGCCGCGATGGGGCAACCCTGGATGGCCCCGCTTGGCCCCAACGGCTGGCCCGAGGACATCGAGGCCTGGATCACCCCGCAGCTTCTGGCCGGCCGCGTCACCTGGGCTATGCAGGAACCCGAACGCCTGCTGAAAAAGCTGCCCGAACCGCCGAAGGTCGCCACGCGCGCCCTTGGGGCCGA
Organism: uncultured Rhodobacterales bacterium; assembly: GCA_964559535.1. GTDB lineage: Bacteria > Pseudomonadota > Alphaproteobacteria > Rhodobacterales > Rhodobacteraceae > CAZLIC01. The sequence goes on along the minus strand of CAZLIC010000038.1, from coordinate 6,670 downwards.
ACCGGACGGGCGGGTGCTGTGGGCCGCGCAGCGCGCCGAAACCCGCGAAGAAGGCATCGGGGTGATCTTCGCCTCGCCCGCCTTCAACCGCCGCTGACCCGACCGGGAAAGGACATCACGATGGATCGCCGCTCGCTGCTTCGGGGACTTTCGGCCTTCGCCTGCTCGGCCGCTGCCCACCCCTTCCTGACCACCGTCACGCTGGCGCAAAGCGCGGGCGGCGCGCCCCTGGGCGACCACCGGCTGATCATCGTCATCCTGCGCGGTGCGATGGACGGGCTGGATGTGGTGCAACCCGTCACCGACCCGCTGTTCGCGCAGTTGCGCCCCACGCTGGGTCTGGGCAAGGGCGCCCTCCCGCTGGGAGACCGGTTCGGCCTGCACCCCGCGCTGGCCGACCTGATGCCCCTGTGGAAGGCCGGGCACCTGGCCTTTGCCCAGGCCGTCTCCACCCCCTACCGCGACAAGCGCAGCCACTTCGACGGGCAGGACCTGCTGGAAGCGGGCACCGGCATGGACGTGGCGCTGGGTCAGGCCAAGGAAGGCTGGCTGAACCGCATGCTGCAGGCGGTGCCCGGCATCCGCGCCGAAACCGCCTTTGCCGTGGGCCGCGAGGCGCTGCCCTTGCTGCAGGGCCGCGCCGAAAGCATGAGCTGGACGCCAGAGGTCAAGCTGCAACTATCGGCGCAAAGCCGCCTTCTGCTGGACCATGTCTGGCACGACGACGACCTGTTCCGCGAAGCCGGGGGCGAGGCGATTCAGCTGACGGAAGAGGCCGCCGCGCTGGACGACGCCAACGACGAAAAGCTTGAAGCGATGGCGGCGGGCGAGCCTGCCATGATGGCCAGCGCCGACGGCAAAAAGCCAAAGCAGCCCGCGGGCGTCGATGCGCTGGTGGACTTCGCCGTGTCGCGGCTGCAGGGCGAAACACGCATCGCGGCTTTCAGCCAGTCGGGCTGGGACACGCACAAGAACCAGGAGCGCTACATTCCCGGCCCGCTGGGCACACTGCAACGCACCATCCTGCGCCTGCACAGCGGCCTTGGACCCGACATCTGGGGCAAGACCGTGCTGCTGGCGATGACCGAGTTCGGCCGCACCGTGGCCGAGAACGGCACCAAGGGCACCGACCACGGCACCGGCGGCCTGCTGGTCATGGCCGGGGGCGCGCTGAAGGGCGGGCGGCTTTACGGCCGCTTTCCTGGCCTGGCCGAAGCCGACCTGTATGACCGGCGCGACCTGATGCCGACGTCGGACGTGCGGGCATGGGCTGCCTGGGCCATGTCGGGCCTCTACGGGTTTGACCGTGGCACGCTGGAAAAGGCGGTGTTCCCCGGCCTCGACATGGGCGAAAACCCGGGCTTTCTGGCCTGACCGGGGCCCCGTTGCCGCTCCCTTTCACCGGGTCTAAGGTCGGCCAAAAGAACGGCAGGGGGCAGGCATGGCACAAGCAGGCGAGGACCTTTCCGGCTGGCGACCGCCGCCGCGCCCTGCTCGGCTTCCGCTGGAAGGCGCACATGTCCGGCTAGAACCGCTGGACGCCGACCGCCACGCCGCCGATCTGCACCGCGCTTTCGCCGCCCATCCCGCCCTGTGGGACTACATGGCCTACGGCCCCTTCGCCTCGGCCTCGGCCTATCACCGCTGGGCACGCGAAACCGCCGAAGGCACCGACCCGCTGTTCTTCGCCCTGCGCGACACCGCCACCGGCCGCTGCGGCGGTGTGGCCTCGTACCTGCGCATCGCCCCCGAGGCGGGCAGCATCGAGGTAGGGCACATCTGCCTGTCGCCCGAGGTGGCCCGCGGTGTGGTCTCGACCGAGGCGATATTCCTGATGATGCAATGGGCCTTCGCCGCGGGCTATCGCCGCTATGAATGGAAATGCAACGCGGCGAATCTCGCCTCGCGCCGGGCGGCCCAGCGGCTGGGCTTCAGCTTTGAAGGCGTCTTCCGCCAGCACATGATCACCAAGGGCCGCAACCGCGACACCGCCTGGTTCAGCATCATCAACAAGGAATGGCCCGCGCTGGCCGAAGCTTTCCGCGCCTGGCTGTCACCGGAAAACTTCGACACAGGGGGGCAGCAACAGAAGCGCCTGTCCGACCTGACGCGTCTGGTGCGCAGCGGCAGCGACCCGGCGCTGAACCACCCCGACTGACAAATACTGGCACAATCGGGTACGGGCCGGGACAAGCGACCATTTCCGTCGCCCCCGGCCCGTCCGCTAAGGCCACTCACCACCCGTAACAGGTACGTACGGGCAGTTCGGAAAGTTTCGCGGTCAGAAAACAAAATCCGCCGCGGCCACCGCGGCGCCTGCGCCACCCATCACGCTCAGGGGCGCATCCGACGCGGCCGCCAGGTGCAGGATCAGGGACCATGCCGCTGCCATTGCCGCAGCGGCCCACTCACCCTGCCGCAGCGCGGGACAGGCCGCCCTGCCGCCGCTCAACGCCTCATCGCCATTTCGGCACGGCATCACCCTGTCGCCGCCGCTATCCGGCGGCCACGGCGGCCAAGAAGGCATCCACCTCTGCGGCAGTGGTGCACCAGCTTGTCACCAGCCGCACCGCCTCGCGCCCCTCGGCCGGAGGTGGCCAGTCGTAGAACACCGCGCCCGCGGCCTTCAGCCGGGCCGAGGTGCCCACAGGCCAGGTCACGAACAGGATGTTGGCCTGCACCGGGTGCTGCAGGTCCACCCCCGGCAATCCCACAAGTCCCGAGGCCAGCCGCGCCGCCATGGCATTCGCCTGCCCCGCCAGCCGCAGCCACAGCCCGCGCTCCAGCCAGGCGGGAAACTGCGCCGACAGATAGCGCATCTTCGACAACAAATGCCCCGCCCGCTTGCGCCGCAACTGCAGTTCCCAATCCTTTGCCGGGTCGAACACCACCACTGCCTCGGCCCCCATCACGCCGTTCTTCGTGCCACCCAGCGACAGCACGTCGACGCCGGCCTGCCACGTCATCTCGGCCGGTGTGGCCCCCGTGGCCACCAGCGCATTGGCAAACCGCGCGCCATCCAGATGCACCGGCACGCCGCGGGCGTGCGCCACCTCAGCCAGCGCGGCGATGTCATCAGGCGTGTACACCGTGCCGGCCTCGGTCACGTTGGTCAGCGACAGCACGCCCTTCTGCACCGTGTGCACGCCGATGGTTGCAATCCCGTCCAGCGCCGCCGCCACCTGCCCGGGGGCCAACCGCCCGTGACGGCCCGCAACGCCCACCAGCTTGGCCCCGCCGGTGTACATCTCGGGCGCGCCGCACTCATCGGTGTTGACATGCGCCAGGCTCTCGCACAGCACCGCGCCCCAGGGCGGGCACAGGCAGGCCAGCGCCAGCGCATTTGCCCCGGTGCCAGTGCTCACAAAGTGCACGCTGGCCTCGGGCGCCTCGAACACCTCGCGCACCTTCGCCTGCGCCGCGCGCGTCCAGTCATCGTTGCCATAGCCCATCGCGAAGCCCCGGTTCGCCGCAACCACGGCTTCCATGACCTCGGGCGCGGCGGGGGCGGTGTTGTCAGAGGCGAATTGCATCAGGGTGTCTCGGCGATGATATGGTTGTCCCAGTCGTCTTCATGCACGTCCGTCTCGGGCACTGTCTTCCCCCGCACCGACATGCCCGCGGCGTGAACCGTCTCGGGGTCGCCCGTCACCAGCGGATGCCAGTCGAACAGCGGTTTGCCCTGGAACAGCAGCTTGTAGGCGCAGGTCTTCGGCAGCCAATAGGCCACGTCCGGCAGCCGCGCGGGCGTCAGCTGCACGCAGTCGGGCACATACTTGCGGCGGGTGGAATACTTGGTGCAGCGGCAGGTCTGCCCGTCCAGCAGGCGGCAGGCGATGTTGGTGTAGTCAACCTCGCCCGTGTCCTCGTACTCGATCTTGTTCAGGCAGCACTTGCCGCAACCATCGCACAGCGCCTCCCACTCGGCCTTGGTCATGGCCTGCAGCGGCACGGTTTCCCAGAACCGGGGGCGAAAGGAGGGCGGTTTGGCCATGCGTCAACACTGGCAAAGCCGACAGCGGAAGGAAAGGCCGCAACGTAAAGTCACCCAATGGTGACTTGGTTATTGCTTTTCGAAAGCAGCCGGGCTAGTCCGTATGTCACCATATAGTGACAAAGGAAACCCGATGCCTTCCCTTCCCATCCGCGCAACCGAACTTCACGTCGACATCTCCGGTGACGGCCCTGAAACGGTCGTGTTCGTGCACGGCCTGATGCTGGCCAGCGAAAGCTGGCATGCCCAGGTCGCTGCCCTGTCGCCGCACTACCGCGTCATCACCTTCGACCTGCGCGGGCAGGGCCGGTCGGCCAAACCGCGCGACGGACTTGACCTTGACGGGCTGGCCGACGACACGGCCGAGCTGATCGCCCGGCTTTGCGACCGCCCCTGCCATCTGGTCGGCTTCTCGATGGGCAGTTTCGTCGCGCTGCGGGTCGCGGCCGCACATCCGGACCTGCTTGCTTCGCTCACCCTTGTCGGTCCCAGCGCCGAGGCCGAGGATCCGGACCTGCTGCCGCGCTATCACCGCCTGATCGCCCTGGTACGCCTGTTCGGCCCGCGGTTCTTTGCCCGGCCGATGCTGCGCATCCTGTTCGGCGACACCTTCCTGAACGATCCCGCGCAGGCCCCTGTCGTGGTCCGGTGGACGGACTATCTGCGCCGCCTGCCGCGCAGCCTGGCACGCGCGGCACGCGCGTCGGCGCACCGGTCGGCCATCACCCACCTGTTGCCGGGCATCACCACACCCACCCTGGTGATCTCGGGCACCGAAGACCGGCCAATCTCGCCCACCCGCGCCATGGCTGTCGCCGCAGCCATTCCGGGCGCCCGGTTCCTGGCCGTGCCCGACACCGGCCACGCGGTGATGATCGAACGTCCGGCCCTGTTCAACGCCGCGCTTCTGGGGTTTCTAGCCGCCCCGGGCGGATGATCCCTGCACCAGCACCGCGCGCGCGCTTGCGCAATCGGCATCCATCTGCGCAATCAGCGCGGGCAACCCGTCGAACCGCATCTCGGGGCGCAGGAATTCCACCAGCGCCACCGACAGGTGTTGCCCGTACAGATCACCCTGGAAATCCAGCAGGAATGTCTCAAGGTTCGGCGTGTTCACCCCGAACATCGGCCGCACGCCCAGGCTGGCAGCCCCCTTGTAGGTGCCCGCCTGCGGCCCCGTCAGCACATCCACCCACACCGCATAGACACCGAATCGCGGCAGGTGCAGACCCTCAAGCGACATGTTGGCCGTGGGAAAGCCCAGATCGCGCCCGCGTTTCTCGCCGTGGATCACCGCGCCCTCGATCCGGTGCCAGTGCCCCAGCATCGCCGCCGCCGCGCGCGGGTCGCCCTCGGCCAGTGCCGCCCGGATCGCGGTGGACGAAACCGCCGCACCCCCATGCTCCAGCAGGTCCAGCACCGTCACGCCGATCCCCCGCGCCGCGCACAGCGCCTGCAGGTCGCCCGCATGGCCGCGGCGCCCCTTGCCGAAGCAGAAATCCGCACCCACCGTCACATGCGCCAGCCCCAGCCCGCGGTGCAGCACCTCGTCCACGAAGCCCTCGGGCGTCAGCCCCGCCATCGCCGCGCCGAACGGCAGCTGGAACAGCCGGTCCACCCCCAGCTTGGCCAGCCGGTTCGCCCGCGCCTCGGCGTTCATCAGCCGGAATGGCGGGGTATCGGGGGCAAAGAACTGGCGCGGATGCGGCTCGAACGTCACCACGCCCAGCGGGCCATGAGCTCCTGCCGCCTCGATCACCCGCCGGTGGCCCAGATGCACGCCATCAAAGTTGCCCATGGCGGCGCTGGCGCCTTGCGCGGCGGGATCAATCCCTTGCCAGTCGTGGAAAACCTGCATCCGTCCCCGCGGCGGGCGGGGCCCGCGGTCTGTCCTCAGTCGAACTTGCGGGAAGGCGCCAGAACCAGCGCCTCGCCCTTCAGCACGACCGTATCGCCCACCGCGCAGTGCGTTTCAAGGGTGACCCGCCGCCGGCCGTGGTCGATCGCCGTCACCTTGACCTCGGCCTTCACCATGTCGCCGGGGCGGACAGGCGCCATGAACTTCAGGCTCTGGCCCAGATACACCGTGCCATGCCCCGGCAACTGCTCGCCGATCACCGCCGAAATCAGCCCGGCCGTCAGCATGCCATGCGCAATGCGGCCCTGAAAGATGGTGTCGCGTGCATAGTCATCGTCCAGATGCACCGGGTTGCGGTCGGTCGAGACCTCGGCAAACAGCTCGATGTCGCGGTCGGTCACCAGCTTGTGCAGCGACCGGACCATGCCGATCTCGATATCCTCGATGCAGATCGTGCCGCGCGGGCTGTTGTCGAGCATGGGCGAATCCTCCTCGGGCATACGCGCACCCTATCGCACGCCGCGTCGCAGCGCAACATTATGTCGGTCACAAAGTTACGCGGCTGTGGCTGAAAAACAAAGAAACTTGCGTTGCGAGCGGCGCGACCGGCATCAACGCGGCCCCGGCGGAACCGCCGCACAGGCAGCAATCCTCACCCATCGTGCCTTCCATGCCGACATGCCAACTCTTGCAGCAGGGCGCCACAGTCGAATGAAGCTGCAGGCATCCGAAGGCAGGAAACCCTGGATCGCCAGGACCGAATGTTAGCGTCCGAGGAGTTGGTGTAATTTCGTCGCCGTCGGCGGTGTGATCCCTGG
>CAZLIC010000037.1:0-36967 GCA_964559535.1 uncultured Rhodobacterales bacterium | reverse complement strand
CGCAGCGGATTGCAAATCCGTGTAGACCGGTTCGATTCCGGTACCCGCCTCCAGTACTTCGGCCGCTCCTGTTCCCCCCGCCAGACCGTGGCCCAAGGGCTCGAAATCCGCGCGGGTCCGCAAGGCGTGGAAAACAATCGCCTTCGATTTGGGGCTTGGCGCCAATTCCACCTGCCTGCGCCGCCAACGGTTGCAAACCGTCGCCCGAACGGTCATATCCCGCAGCGACATCACGTGCGACGGGCCATGATGACGAATTACCTCGACTTCGAAAAACCTCTGGCCGAAATCGAAGGCAAGGCCGAGGAGCTGCGCGCGCTGGCGCAATCAAACCAGCAGATGGACATCGGCAAGGAAGCCGAGGCGCTGGACCGCAAGGCGGAACAGGCGCTGCGCGACCTGTACAGAAACCTTACCCCCTGGCAGAAGTGTCTGGTCGCACGCCACCCCGACCGCCCGCATTGCAAGGACTATATCGAGGGTCTTTTCACCGAGTGGACGCCGCTGGCAGGTGACCGCAACTTTGCCGACGATCAGGCGGTGCTGGGCGGGCTGGCGCGGTTCAATGACCAGCCGGTTGTGGTGATCGGGCACGAAAAGGGCAACGACACCAAAAGCCGCATCGAACGCAACTTCGGCATGGCGCGGCCCGAAGGCTATCGCAAGGCGATCCGGCTGATGGATCTGGCGCACCGTTTCGCCCTGCCGGTGATCGCGCTGGTGGACACGCCCGGCGCCTATCCCGGCAAGGGCGCCGAGGAACGCGGGCAGGCCGAGGCCATTGCGCAATCCACCCGCAAGTGCCTGGAGCTTGGCGTGCCGCTGATTGCCGTGGTGATCGGCGAGGGCGGGTCGGGCGGGGCGGTGGCCTTTGCCACGGCCAACCGCATCGCCATGCTGGAACACTCGATCTACTCGGTGATCTCGCCCGAGGGCTGCGCGTCGATCCTGTGGAAGGATGCCGAGAAGATGCGCGAAGCCGCCGAGGCGCTGCGGCTGACGGCGCAGGATCTGCAGAAGCTGGGCGTGATCGACCGCATCGTGAAGGAACCGGTCGGCGGCGCCCAGCGTGGCCGTAAAGAGACGATCGATGCGGTGGGCAAGGCCATCGAGGCCATGCTGAAAGACCTGTCGGGGAAAAAGCCCGAGGCGCTGGTCCGCGACCGCCGGGCCAAATTCATCGACATGGGCACCAAGGGGCTGGCGGCGTGATGCAGTCCGCGGCGGCCGTTGCCTTGGCCGCTGCTCTGGTTGGTCCTGCGGCGGCAGGCACGCTGGACGGCCGCGTGGTGACCCTGCATGTGATGACATGGGATGACCCCGCGAACCCCTACTTCAACAGCGTCGGGCGCACGGTCACGGTCGGCGCCGGGCTGGAGTTCGGGATGGGGCCGGAATACCGCACGCCCGATTTCGACGTGGTGCCGGTGCAGGTGGAAATCGGGCCGACGCGGATCGAGTTTTCCTATCCCGCAGGGGAAGGGCAGTTCTGGCCCGCGCGGTTCAACGGCTATGTCCTGCGGTTCGAGACGGAATGCGCGCTGTTTGACGGCTGGACGGTGGACGCGGCGGCCACCACGATGCCGGTCACCGATGCCGACATCACCACCGACCGCGGCGCGTTGTTCGTTAACGTGCAGGGGCTGGACTACGGCCCTGACCAGCGGCTTGCGGTGGACCTGTCGGTCACCGACTGCCCGCTGAGCTGATCACCACATCGTCGCGCCCACGCGCGTCGCGCGTTCGGCGTCATAGGCCGCCCCGTCAATGTCACCGTCGGTCGCATCGCGCAGCATGTCGCCCACGCTGGGCAGGCCCGCCGATTCGTCACCGCTGGTCCACAGCCGCGACCGCTGCACCGCGCGCGAGCATTGCGAATAGACTTCGGCAATGGCGATCACGATGACCGAGCGCGGGTTGCGCCCCTGCCGTTCGAAGCGCGACAGCACGTCGGGGTCGGCGGTCAGCCGGGCGGTGCCGTTCACCCGCATCGCGTTCACCGAACCCGGAATCAGGAACAACAGGCTGACCCGCCCGTCCCGCACGATGTTGCGCAGCGAATCGATCCGTTCGTTGCCTTTCCAGTCGGGCAGCAGCAAGGTGGCGTCGTCGGCCACCGTCACCACCGGCCCCTCGTCGCCGCGGGGAGAGCCGTCGGTACCTTCCGGCCCCACGGTTGTCAGCACGCAGAACCGCGACCGTTCGATCCATGCGCGGTAGGCCGGGGTCAGGCCGCGGGTGACCTTGGCCACCGCGGGGCGCGCGGGGGTGCCGTAGTGGGCGTGCAACGCTTCAAGGCTGTCGACGAAATTCATGCGTCATCCCCGATGCCGGCCCATTCCACGCCCAGCTTCGGCAGTACCGTCAGCGTGCGGAAGCCGAACCGCGCAACCTCTTTGACCGGCATCTTGGGATGCGCGGCCTTCAGGTAGTCGCGCATGAGCGCAAGATAGGTCTTGTGGTACGAGATCGAGCAGAGGATCAGCTTGTTGCAGCCATAGGCCAGCGGCACGAAGGCAAAGTTGCGCAACAGGTACATCTTCGCCACCGCCTCGCCCACGCCGGGCCACAGCGGGTTGATGTAGTCATCCACGAAGATGATCCCCCGCGGGTCGGTCACCGAGATGGCGAACTCGATGTCGGCCATGGTGTGGGTGACCTCGTGGCAGCCGTCCACGCTGAAGGCGGCGAAGCGGCCGTGCCTTTTGGCCATCTGGTTGGCGTCGCGCAGGGTCAGCGCCAGGCTGTGGCTGCGTACCTTTTCCACCCGCGCCGCGGCCATGCCCTGCGCCGCAAGGTTGGCATCGAAGGCCGCCTCGTTGCCGACCCCGGCGCCGTCCAGATTGAACTCCTGCAGGTCGAACACGTCGATGGCGGCGTGGCGGTGGGCATGGTCGGGGTCGGAGGTCTTGATCAGCCCGATCAGGAACTTGCCCTCGTAGATGCCGATCTCGGCCACCGGGCCGGGGCCGATGGCGCGGGCCAGCGGCCACGGCATCTGCCACAGCTGCGGCACGAACCAGCCGCGCACATCGTCGATCCGGCCAAGGTAGGCGTTCAGGTCGCTCAGGTGGGCGGTGTCGGCAAAGGGCATGGTCGGTCCATCATCCAAAGGGTCAGACAGGGGAAGCAAACCCTGCGTCGGCCATCAGCCGGTTCGAGTGCGATTCGACCTGCGCCTCCAGCCCGGCCATGAACTCGGCCACCGGAAGGCCGGGTGCTACGGGCGGCAGAAACTCGACCACGGCCAGGCCCGGTTTGCGCAGAATGCCCCGGCGGGGCCAGAACACGCCCACATTGCAGGCGACCGGAACACAGGGCTGGCCCAGCTGTTCATACAACAGACCGGTGCCCACCTTGTAGGGCAGGTGCCGACCCGGCGCCACGCGCGTGCCCTGCGGATAGATCACCAGTTGGCCGGGCAGTGCCGAACCCCTGGCCACATCCGCCTTCATCTGTGCGACGGCCTGCCCGCGCTTACCCCGGTCCACCGGGACGCAGCCGATGCGCAGCGCGTACCAGCCCAGGATCGGGGCCCAGACCAGTTCCTTCTTCATGATGAACTTGGGCCGCGGCAGGACCGATACCAGGATGATGATGTCGAAGAAGCTCTGGTGCTTGGCCGCCACCAGCACCTCGCCCTGCGGCACCTCGCCGCGCACTTCGGACCGCAAGCCCACCATCAGCCGCGCCGAGAACCGCACCCAGCGGCAATAGGTGTGGATGCCATGGAAAGCCCAGTTCCGGTTGAAGATCGCCGGGGGCGTGAAGAACAGCGCCAGAACGGCCATCGCCGCATACATCTGCAGGTTGAACAGCAGCGACAGCACCCACTGCACCGGCCCCCACTGCACTGGCCCCCACTGCACTGGCCCCGCCCTCATGTCAGTTCCCGCAGCTTGGCAAAAGCGGCAACGCGTGTGGCAAGGAAGGCCACCACGGCCGCCACGGCTGGCAGCGCCAAGGGCAACAGCCACCACAACCCGGTGAAGCCCAACCCGGTCAGGAACCCGCCGGCCGTGTCGGCCCGCGGCAGCAGCGCCACGCCCAGCGTGCCCAGCACCGCGCCCACCAGCGCGCCCCAGAACGCCCGCAGCGTGAACCGCCGCACGAAGGCGCGCGCAATGTAGGAATCCTGTGCCCCCACCAGCCGCAGCACGCGGATCACCTGCGCATTCGCCGCCAGGGCGGCGCCTGCGGCCAGCGTCACCATTGTGGCCAGCGATGCCCCGATCAGCGCCAGCGACAGCGTGCCCAGCAGGCGCAGACGTCCCGCCGCCACGGCCAGCGGGCGGCGCCAGCGGGTGTGGTCGTCCAGCACCGCCCCCGGCGCCTCGGCCTGAAAGCGCAGGCGCAGCCCTTCGGCATCGAAGCCCGCCCCGGTCTCGGCAATCTCGACCAACCGCGGCAAGGGCAGCGCGTCCAGCGGCAGGTCGGGGCCGAACCAAGGCTCAAGCAGCTTGCGCGTTTCGTCGTCGGTCAGCGCACGCGCCCCGGCCACGCCCGGCGTGGCCTTCAGGATGTCTTCCACGATGGACACCTGCGCCTCTGCCTGATCGGGCGGCGCCGAGATGCGCACCGTGGCACTGCGCGTCAGCGAATCTCCCCAGCGGTCAGCCAAACGCCCCGCCGCCAGCGACAGGGCCAGCGCGAACACGGCCAGAAAGGCCATGGCTGCCGCGGTAAACCCGGTCAGCCAGGCCGTGGGTCCGGTGGGCGGCACCACCCGGTCGGCCTGCACATCGCGGCCCCTGGGTTTGGGCCACAGGCTCACAGGTCGGCCCCCGCCAGTTGCACGCGGCGGTTGACGATTCGCAGCACACGCGCGGCCACCTGGGTTTTTGCCTGCCGGATCAGGTTCATGTCATGCGTGGCGATCAGCACCGCCTTGCCCATCCGGTTCAACTCGACCAGCAGCGACAAGAGGCGCAAGGACATCTCCCAGTCCACGTTGCCCGTGGGTTCGTCGGCCAGAATCACGTCGGGCCCCATGATGACGGCCCGCGCCAGCGCCGCCCGCTGGCGTTCGCCACCCGAAAGCTGCGGCGGCCGCTGGTCGGCCAGATCGGCCAGCCCGACCCAGGACAAGAGGTCGCGCAGATCCTGCATCGGCGTTTCGCGCCCGGCCACCTGCAAGGGCAGCGCCACATTGGCCGCCAAGGGCAGATGATCCAGGAACTGGCAGTCCTGATGCACCACACCGATGCGCCGGCGCGTGCGCGCGATGTCGTCGCGCGACAGCCCGCGCACCTCGCGGTCAAACAGCGTGACGCGGCCCGCAGTGGGCAGAAGCTCGGCATAGGCCAGCTTCAGCAGGGTCGACTTCCCCGCCCCGGAAGGCCCTGTCAGGAAATGAAAAGACCCAGGGGCCAGCTTCACGCTGACCTCGGACAGGAGTTCACCCCCGCCATAGCTGTAGGCGACGTTGTCGAAGGCTATCACGCGCGGGGGGCCCCAAACGACCGGAACGTTGGCAGGTTTGCCGGAATCCGCGGCCAGTTGCAATCGCGGGGGAATTCTTTGGGCCACAAACCCTTGGAGTTGCCGAAAGGGGTTGTTACAACATGCACAAAGGCGTCGGGATGCAGGTGGGTACTTCGATGCGATTGGGTTGCCCCAACTGCGATGCACAGTACGAAGTCGACGACGCGGCGATTCCCGCGGCAGGCCGTGATGTGCAGTGCTCGAACTGTGGGCACACGTGGTTTCAGCTTCCGGCACGGGGGCGTCCCGCGACACGCCAGGTCGCGGCAGCAAAACCTCAGCCGAAGCCCGCCGCGCCCACGCCAGAACAACCCCCTGCCGTGCCCGCGCCGCCCCGCCCGCATCAGGAGGCCCCGCCGACTGCGCCTGCCGCCCCTGCCGCCCCAACACCCGCAGCAACGGCGGCCCCCGCCCAGGAAACGCGCCCCGAACCAGTGGCAGACGCGTTGCCGCCTGTCCCGGCCCTGCCTGACGCTGTGCCCGAACCCGAGGCAGAGCCGGAAACCGTGTCAGCCGCGGCCGCACCTGCTGGCGCGCCGCTGTCCCGGCGGTCGCTGGATGACAACCTGATGGCCATCCTTCGGGAAGAGGCCGCGCGGGAAGCCGCCGAACGCCGGGCCGAGGCCGAGCGTTCGATGCACGTGCAACCCGACCTTGGCCTGCAGGACACATCGCGGCGGCCTGCCGCCAAACCAGTGGAGAACAGTTTTTCCGACCTGTCGGTGTCCGACCGCAGTGCCAGGCCAGAGCATGAGCACGAGCCGGAACCGCCGCGCACAAGGCCGCCGTCGCGCCGCGCGCTTCTGCCCGACATCGAGGAAATCAACTCGACCCTCCGTCCCGGTGCCGACCAGCGCGGCGGCGAAGATGTGCCCGCCTTCCGCGAGGCCGCCGAGCGGCGCAAGGGATTTGGTGCAGGGTTTCTGTCGGTGATCCTGCTGGCCGTCCTGCTGGCGCTGGCCTATGCCTTTGCTCCGCGCCTTGCCGCGTTGGTCCCGCAGGCCAGCGGCGCGCTGGACGCCTATGTGGCGGGCGTGGACGCCGCCCGCCTGTGGCTGGATTCGGCATTGCAAAAGGCCACCGGAGCCCTTCAGGGCCTAAGCGGCCAGGGCGCCGAGCCGCAGGGCTGACCGCGCGTTCGCCGCGCGTCGTGAACGCAGCCTTGCGCCGGTTGCTGGCGCAGTGCGACCGGGCGCCCAGCAAAATGCCGGGTGTCGGGCCGGATCAGAACAGCTCTAGCAGCCGTTTCAGATAGTCGCGCTCGGCATCGGGGCGCGCCAGTTCGGCCTGGCGCCGCCGGATTTCGTCCAGCAGTTCCTCGGCGCGGCGATACACGTCGTCGCCCTGCAGCATGTTGCGATCCGACCCGATGCGTGCGCCCTCGCCCGGCTCTCGGCCCAGCGGGTCGCGCGCGCCGCGCGGGTCGGCGTTGCCGAAGGCCTCACCCTGCGCCGTGCCGTTGTTCTGCTGCTGCTGCTCTTCGGCCATCGCCTCGCCAAAGCGGCGGATGCCTTCGCGCAGGGCCTCCATCGCCTCGGCCTGCCGGTCCAGCGCGCCGGGCAGGTCGCCGTCCCGCAATGCGCGCTCGGCCCCTTCCATCGCGCGGCGCGAATCCTCCAGCAGGCGGCGGCCCTCCTCGCCCAGTTCAGACCCGTCGCCGGGCAGGTCACCCTCGTTCAGCTGGCCCAGCCGGTTGCGCAGTTCGCGCTGGCGGTCCTGCAGGCTGCCCTGCCCCTGACCGTCATTGCCCTGACCCGGCTGGTCGTTCTGCCCCTGCTGGCCGTCCTGGCCCTGGCCCGGCTGGTCCTGCTGGCCCTCGCCCGGCTGGCCTTCCTGCAACTGGCGGAAGGCGTCATCCGACAGGCCCTGCTGGTCGCGCAGGGTCTGACCCAGGTCGCGCATTGCCTGGTTGCCCTGCCCCGGCTGGCCCGGCGCGTTCGGGTCGATCTCGACCCGCATGTTCTCCATCATCTGCCGCATCCGCTCCATCAGCTCAGCAGCCTCGGCCATGCGGCCCTCTTCCATCAGCTTCTGCAGTTCGTCCATCATCTGCTGCAGCTGGTCCTGCCCCAGGCGCATGCCTTCCTGGCGGTCTCCGCTGTTGGGTTCGTCAACGCCGTCGTCGCGCCGTTCGGCCTGCTCGGCCAGCTCCTGCATGTATTCGTTCAGCGCCTCGCGGTATTCGCGCATCAGCTCTTCGATTTCCGAAGGGTCGGCGCCGTTGCGGATGGCCTCGTCCAGCCGGTCCTGCGCGCGGCGCAGCCGTTCGGCAGCGCTGGCCAGGTCGCCTTCCTCGAACATCAAGGCGATGTCCCACAGTTCCTGCGCAATCTCGTCACGCCGTTCGGGCGTCAGGCTGGCGGCCTCGGCGTCGAAGCGGCGCAACAGCACCTTCAGCTTCAGCCAGGCCTTCTCGTTGCGGATCAGATCGTCCGGCAGGTGCGTCACCGCCTTGAAAATCTGGTCCGCCCGCGGCCCGTTCGCGCGGTTCCACAACAGGTCACGGCGCATTTCAATGACGGCGGCGGCCAGCGGGTCGAAGAACCGCTTGCCCGGCAGCACAATCGACAAGGGCGGCGCGTCGCCCGCCTGCCCCGCGGCATCGGTGGCCTGCAGCCGCACCTGCACCGGCAGGTTGGCAAACGCATGCTGCGACACATCGTCAACCAGCGCCTCTTCGAACTTGGCGCGGTCGCCACGGATGGGCATGGGCAACGTCAGCACCAATGCTTCGCGCGGCTCGGGGTCGATGGCCAGGCCATAGCGGCGGTCCACCGCCGCAAGGTCCAGCGTGATGGTGGCCTGCCCGCCCGTCACGCCATAGTCGTCCGAAGCTTCGAACGGCAGCCGCATCCGCCCGTCCTGTTCGCGCGTGACCTCGCCCTTCGCTGCCACCTTCGGCGCCGCGTCGGGCGTGGCGATCACCTGCCACAACCGCCCCCGCGCACCCTTGATCTCGATCTGGCCCGACTGCGCAATGGTGAACTTCTGCGCAGGGTCCGAGGCCGGGGGCAGGTCGGTGCCGGGGCGGCCCGACACGGTTTCCGCCAGCGTGAGGTCGCCAAGGTCGCCGTACAGGCGCACCTGCACCCGGCTGCCCACCGGCACGGCAAACTCGCCGGCCTCCACGTCGTTCAGATAGACCGTGGGCTTGCCGGTATAGGCGGGCGGCTGCACCCAGCCTTCCCATGCGGGGCCCGCCTGCAGCGCATCTGCCGCCCCCGGCACCAGCCCCGTCACCGTGGCCACCCGCCAGAAGCTGCCGAACAGCGCGGCCATCACCACCGCCGTCAGCGCCACGTAACGCAACCCGAACACATCGCGCCGTGCCAGCCGCAGGTCGGGCGCCACGGGTTTCGCCTGCGCCGCCCGCGCCGCCATCCGCTGCCGGTGCGCCGCCCAGACGGCAGCCGAAGCCGGATCGTTGCCGCCGATCGCCTGCGTGTCGGCCAGCGCCGACAGCGGCCGCCCGGGCAGCGAGGCATCCAGCCGCGCCATCGCCTCGACCCGGGTGGGCGCACGGAAGCTGCGGAAGCCGGAAATCCCGGTCCACAGCAAGGCTGCCGCGACAGCAATCGCGCCAATCCACACCGCTTCGACCGGCAAGGTCTGGTGCGCGTCAAACCCGAGCGCTGCCAAAACCAGCAGCACAACGCTCCACAACGGCCAGAAGGCGCGGGAAATGCGTTCAGCCCAAAGCCCGGCATGCGTCGCCGTGATGGGCAGGCGCAGGCGTTCCAGCGTGCTGCGGTTCAGGCTGTCGGTCATGCCCATCCTTCCGCCACGGGACGGCGCCGCGCATCAGGCACGATCACATCCACGGTGGAAGTGTATCGCGTGCAAGGATTTCCTCAAGCGTCGGCCGGGCCCGTATGACAGCGAATTGATCGCCATTCACCAGAACTTCGGGCACCAGCGGCCGGGTGTTGTATTCCGACGCCATCACGGCGCCGTAGGCCCCCGCCGACCGGAAGGCGACCAGATCACCCTCCTGCACCGGGGGCATGTGCCGCCCCTTGGCGAAAGTGTCGCCCGTCTCGCACACCGGCCCCACCACGTCGAACGCCTGCTGCGCCATGGCGGCCGCGGGTTCCGTGACCGGCACGATGTCGTGGTGCGCGCCGTACATCGACGGACGCACAAGGTCATTCATCGCGGCGTCCAGGATAAGAAAGTCCCGCCCTTCGCCTTCCTTCACCCAGATCACGCGGGACACAAGGATGCCCGAATTCCCCGCGATCAGCCGCCCCGGCTCGATCTCGATCTCGCAGCCCAGATGCCCGACCGTCCGCTTGACCATCGCGCCATAGTCCGAGGGCAAGGGTGGCGCCTCGTTCGACCGCGTGTAGGGAATGCCCAATCCGCCGCCGAGGTCCAGCCGCTCGATCACATGCCCGTCGGCCCGCAGCACGCCCGTCAATTCGGCCACCTTTCGATAGGCCATCTCGAACGGCTCAAGGTCGGTCAGCTGCGAGCCGATGTGCACGTCGACCCCCACCACCCGCAGCCCCGGCAACCCGGCGGCCATGGCATAGACCTCGCGCGCCCGGGCAATCGGGATGCCGAACTTGTTCTCTTTCTTTCCAGTCGCAATCTTCTCGTGCGTCTTGGCATCCACATCCGGGTTCACCCGCAGCGCAATCGGGGCCACGGCACCCACCTGTGCCGCCACCTCGGACAGCGCCTTCAACTCGGGCTCGGATTCCACGTTGAACTGCCGGATGCCGCCCTCCAGCGCCACGCGCATCTCCTCGCGCGTCTTGCCGACGCCGGAAAAGACGATGCGATTTCCCGGCACCCCCGCCGCCCTGGCCCGCGCATATTCGCCGATGGACACCACATCCATCCCGGCACCCAGATCACCCAGCACCTTCAGCACCACCACGTTCGACAGCGCCTTCACCGCAAAGCACACCATATGCGGCAGGGGCGACAGCGCCTCGGTGAACAGGCGGTAGTGCCGGGCCAGCGTGGCCGTGGAATACACATAGACCGGCGTGCCCACCGCCGCCGCGATCTCGGCCAGCGGCACGTCTTCGGCGTGAAGAGTGCCGTTGCGGTAGAGGAAGTGGTCCATCTGCGATCCCAACCCGCCAGGCTGGCGGCAAGCGCCGGGGGTTTCACACCCCGCAGCCAGTGGTTTCTAGAACCGATGGCGAAACCACCGGCTGCCCCCGTGGGGTATTTTGGCAAAGATGAGGACGCAAGGGGTCATGCGCTCTGCCGCCCCCGCAGGAACAGCATCAGCGGCAGCCCGCAGCTGACACCGATGCAGAAAGTGGCGGGGATCACCAGCAACAAGAGCCAGTCCCGCCGCTGCCACACCTCGGCCAGCACCCAGACGGTCAGCGCCACGGCGGCAATCGTCAGGTCCCAGGTCAGCCCGGTGGTCGAGGCGTTGACGTACCAGGCGTCGATCAGGCCGGGCAGGCCGGTGCCGGTTTCCTGCATGTAGCGGACGAACCAGACCATCGGATGCACCGCCCCCCAGACCGCCAGCAGCAGCCAGACGATGCGCAAAGGCATCAGTTCCTGATCTCCACGCCGACCCGGGCATCGCCGGTGATCGTGATACCGCTGGTCGGCGCCTTCGCGGCCGGCGGCTCGGGCGGGCCATCGGCCCCGCAGGCGGCCAGAAAGACAAGCGACAGAAGCGCGATACGCATGGAATTCTCCTTACCTGATGGCAGGCGAAACCGACACGCCCACCCCGCCCACATTGCCCGAAATCACCGGGTTCACCGAAACGCCGTTCGGGCCGATGCCGATGCCGATCCCCGCACGCGGGTCGCTGCAGGCGGCAAGCAGCAGAACCAGCGGAAGCAGCCTTGTCATCCCAGCACCTCTTTCCACCGCGCCACCTGCTCGCGCACGCGCACCGGCGCGGTGCCGCCATAGGAGGTGCGGCTGGCCACCGAATTCTCCACCCCCAGCACGGCAAACACATCGACCGTGATGCCCGGATGTTCGGCCTGCATTTCGGGCAGTGTCAAGTCGGGCAGGTCGCAGCCCCTGGCCTCGGCCCGCGCCACCAGACGGCCGGTCACGTGATGCGCCTCGCGGAACGGCAGGCCAAGGCGGCGCACCAGCCAGTCGGCCAGATCGGTTGCCGTGGAAAACCCCGACGCGGCGGCAGCGGCCAGGGCGGGGCGGTTCGCCGCCATGTCGCGCACCATTCCCTCCATCGCCGCCAAGGCCAGCATCAGCGTGTCGGCGGCGTCGAACACCTGTTCCTTGTCCTCCTGCATGTCCTTGGAATAGGTCAGCGCCAGCCCCTTCATCACCGTGAAAAGCGCCACTGTGGCGCCCAGGATGCGCCCCAGCTTGGCCCGCAGCAGTTCCGCCGCATCGGGGTTCTTCTTCTGCGGCATGATCGACGACCCCGTGGTCCAGCGGTCACTCAGCCGCACGAAGCGGAACTGGGCGGACGACCAGATCACCAGCTCCTCGGCGAACCGAGACAGATGCATCGCGCAAATGGCCGCAGCCGACAGGAACTCCAGCGCAAAATCCCTGTCCGCCACCGAATCCAGGGAATTGGCCGTCGGCCGGTCAAACCCCAGCGCCGCCGCCGTCATCCCTCGGTCGATGGGGAACGAGGTTCCCGCCAGCGCCGCCGCCCCCAGCGGGCATTCGTTCATCCGCGCGCGGGCATCCCGGAACCGCGACCGGTCGCGCGCCAGCATCTCGACATAGGCCAGCATGTGATGCCCCCAGGTCACCGGCTGCGCCACCTGCAGATGGGTGAAGCCCGGCATCACCCAGTCGGCCCCCTGTTCCGCCTGCGCCACGAAGGCCCGCATCAGCGCCGTCAGGCCCCCGATGGCGGCATCGCACTGGTCGCGCACCCACAGCCGGAAATCCACCGCCACCTGATCGTTGCGCGACCGCCCGGTATGCAGCCGCTTGCCCGCCTCGCCGACGATCTCGGTCAGCCTGGACTCTACATTCAGGTGGATGTCCTCCAGTTCCACGCGAAACCGGAAAGAACCGCCTTCGATCTCTGACAAGACGGTGAGCAGCCCTTCCCGTATCGCCTGCGCATCGCTATCGCTCAGGATGCCCGTTGCCGCCAGCATGGCGGCATGGGCCCGGCTGCCCGCAATGTCCTGGGCCGCGAGCCGCCGGTCGAACCCGATCGAGGCGTTGATCGCGGTCATGATCGCATCCGGCCCGGAGGCAAATCGACCGCCCCACATGGTGTTGGCGGCAACAGGGGTGTCGGACATGCGTGCAGCTTTCGTGATGGCGGTGATCGCGCTTTATACCGCCACCGTCCCCTTCGCAAACCCGGCCATGGCCGACATGGCCGCCGCCAAGGCCGCGGCCCAGACCGGCGACATGCGGAAACTCGTGTTCCACGACACACCGCAGGCGGTGCCCGAGGCCGAGCTGCTGACGCTGGACGACCAGCCCCGCAGCCTTGCCGAATGGCGCGGCAAATGGGTGGTGGTAAACTTCTGGGCCACCTGGTGCGCGCCCTGCCGCGTGGAGATGCCCACACTCGACCGGCTTGCCGGCGATGGCGGCATGGCCGTCGTCGCCATCGCCACGGGCCGCAACCCGCCCGCCGCCATCACCCGCTTCTGGGAAGAGACGGGAATTGCGAACCTTCCCGCCCTGCGCGATCCGAAAGGGGACCTGGGCCGCGGCATGGGCATTCTCGGCCTGCCGGTGACGGTGATCCTGAACCCGGAAGGCCAGGAAGTCGCCCGCCTGATCGGCGATGCCGTGTGGGACAGCCCCGAGGCCCGCGCCGTGATGACGGCCCTGCAGGCGCCCTGATTTCCGTTGCGTCAGGCACGCCGGGCTGCAACCCTGCGGCGAACCGCAGGGGGCCGTCCATGTCCGAACCAGCACGACCAAGGATCCGATACGTCGAGCTTCGTATCTTCTTTTCGCTCGTTTGCCTTTTGGTGGTGGTCGCCCGTGCCGTCCACCCCACATGGTTCGACGATGCTCTGGACTATGTGCCGATAGCGCTCGCCTCATTGCCATGACTGGGGTTCTTTGTCACCGAGGTGAAGCTGCCGGGCGGAGTCGAGGCCAAGCTTGCGGCGCTGCACGATGAGGTGAAGGATGCCGAGGCCAAGGCCGAAGCGGCGGTAAGGGGGCAAAACCAGCTTGTCCAGCTAGCCATGACGCCGCGCGAAATTCGCGCGGCGTCTGCAGGGGCGATGGGATCGGAAGACCCCACTGTGCCGTTGGAACAGCGCTTGGGGACTTTGGCCGAGGCCTACAACAATGGACGAAGCAACCAGACCTTCAGCCCGTCTCGTACCGCGGCTCTGACGGGAATAGTTCGCGAAATGGTCGATGCCTGTAGGGGCAGCACAGACCACGCATTGTATGAAAGGCTGGCCTTGGAGGACAGTATCGGCTTGAAACTCGCGTGCTGCGCTTGGGCCGTAGCAAATTCCGTCGCAGCAATGCCGGGACCGGTGCTAGCCGTCGCCGCAAACCCTCACCAAGGGTTCGTCCAATACTGGGCCTTGCTTGCATTGCAGCGCATTGCCGAAACCCAGGGCAACAGCGCCTTTTCCGCAAAGAACCTTCGGGCGCTGCAGAATTTGCGGGAGGTTGTCCCGAAAGACCCCGAGCGTGTATTCGCGCTCATGTCCGTACTGCGTAGCCTTGGTATGGCCCCGTCGCCTGGCTTGTCGTAGTGCGACCCCTCTTGCGCTTTGCGGTGACACGCCGCCATCCTGCGCCCCATGGCCCTGACCCTGCCCCTACCCGACGAAGCCGCCACCACCGCGCTGGGCCGGGCGCTGGCCGGGCTTCTGCGCGCGGGTGATACGGTGTTGCTGCAGGGGGCCATCGGCGCAGGGAAAACCCACCTTGCCCGCGCAGTGATCCGCACCTTGACGGGCGAACAGGATATCCCCTCGCCCACCTTCACGCTGGTGCAGACCTACCAGACCGCCGACACAGAACTGTGGCATGCCGACCTTTACCGCCTGACCCACCCCGACGAAGCGCTGGAACTGGGGCTGGCCGATGCCATGGGCCGCGCCATCGTGCTGGTCGAATGGCCCGACCGTCTGGGCGATCTTGCCCCGCCCGATGCCCTGCACATTGCGCTGCAGGCTGCGGGGGGCGGGCGGATTGCCACAATATCCGGTGGCCGCGTCGGGCTGGCGCAGGCGCTCGCGCAGGTGGCCCATGCCTGACCGGATGGCGGAACTCGACGCCTTCGTGGCCGCCCGGGGCTGGGCCGTGGCTACCCGAACCCCGCTGGCGGGCGATGCCTCGGCCCGCCGCTACTGGCGCCTTGCCTGCGGCGGCGACCGCGCCATCCTGATGGACAATCCGCCCGGCATCGCCGACAGCCCGGTGGCCTTTGCCAGCATCGCGAGTCACCTGGCCTCCCTTGGCCTTTCCCCGCCGCGCATCTTTGCCGCCGACCTGACCGCGGGGATCCTGCTGATCGAGGACCTGGGCGACGCCGTCTATGACCGCGTGATCGCCGCCGACCCGGCGCAGGAACGCCCCTTGTACGAAGTGGCAACCGACACGCTTGCCCACATCGCCGCACACCCGGCGCCCCCTAGCCTGCCCGACCTGACGGCGCAGGACTGGGCGCAAGCCGCGTCGCTGGCGTTCCAGGCCTACGCCCCCGCGGCCACCGGCCAAACCCTTGATCCCACAGCCTTCGGCGGCCACCTGACCGACGCCCTGCTTGTCCATGCCGACGGCCCCCGCGTGCTGATCCTGCGCGATTTCCATGCGCAGAACCTGATCTGGCTGCCCGACCGGCAAGGGCTTGCAAGGGCGGGGCTGCTGGACTTCCAGCTCGCCCAGATGGGGCAGCGGGGATACGACCTGATTTCGCTGGTACAGGACGCCCGCCGCGACGTGACGCCCGAGACCGCCACGGCGATGAAGCGCCGCTATGCCGATGCCACGGGGATGGCCACGCCCGAGGCGGCCTTTGCCGTGCTGGGCGTGCAGCGCGCGCTGCGGATCATCGGCGTCTTTGCCCGGCTGGCCGTGGCGCAAGGCAAGACACATTACCTGCCACTGCTGCCCCGCGTCTGGGCGCAGTTGCAGGCGAACCTTGCCCACCCCGCTCTGGCCGGTCTGGCGGCCGCGCTTTCCTGTCTTCCTGCCCCCACCCCCGAAGTCCTGACCCGGATCGCCACATGCCGGACGCCGTGATGATCTTTGCCGCGGGCTTTGGCACCCGCATGGCCCCGCTGACCGCCACGATGCCCAAGCCGCTGATCCCGGTGGCAGGCAGGCCGCTGATCGACCACGCGCTGGCGCTGACCGATGGTATCCCGAAGGTGGTGGTGAACCTGCACTACAAGGGCAAGATGTTGGCCAGCCATCTGGAGGACCGGGACGTGGCGTTGTCGTGGGAGCGCGATGTCATCCTCGATACCGGCGGCGGCCTGCGCCACGCCCTGCCGCTGCTGGGTCAAGGCCCCGTCTTCACGCTGAACTCCGATGCCGTCTGGACCGGCGCGAACCCCCTGCGGGAACTCGCCGCCGCATGGGAGCCCGCGCGGATGGATTGCCTGCTGCTGCTGCTGCCCGCCGGGCAGGCAAACGGGCATGATGGCCGGTCCGACTTCGTGCTGGCACCCGACGGTCGCATCGAACGTGCGGCGGGGCGTGCAGGACATGTCTATCTTGGCGCGCAGATCGTTGATCCTGCAGGGCTTTCCGCCATTCCCGACAGGGTGTTCTCGCTGAACCGGCTGTGGGATGCGGCCATTGCGCAGGGCCGCGCCTTCGGCGTGGAGCATCAGGGCGGGTGGTGCGACGTGGGCCACCCCGACGGCATCGCGCTGGCCGAGGCGATGCTGCATGGCTGACCTGTTCCCCGATGACGGCCCCCGCGTCTATGCCGTGCCGCCCGGTGCGGACTTTGTCGTGGCAGTGGCGGCCCATCTGCGCAACCGCCTTGCGCCCGAGGCTGCCGCCCGCACGACGATACTGGTCCCCACCCGGCGAATGGGTGAACAGATCGCCGGTGCGTGGTCTGCAATGGGCCCGGCTCTATTTCCTCGCATCCGGCTGATCGATGACCTTGCCGTCGACACCCTGCCCGCCCTGCCGCCTGCGACACCCCCCTTGCGCCGCCGCCTGGAGATTGCCGCGTTGCTGGCCGATCTGGCCCGGCGGATGCCCGACCTTGCCCCGCGCGATGCGGTGTTCGATCTGGCCGACAGCCTGACCCGCCTGCTGGACGAGATGCAGGCCGAAGGCGCGACACCCGCCCGCATCGCCGCGCTGGATGCAGGCGGGCACGCGGCGCACTGGCAGCGGACGCAGGCGATCCTTGCGGCAGTGGCGCCGTTGCTGACCGACCCCGACCGCCCCGATCCCGGCGCGCGGCAGCGGCTGGCCGTGGCGGCGCTGGCCGAGCGGTGGGCGCAATCGCCGCCCGCCGATCCGGTGATCGTGGCCGGGTCCACCGGCTCACGCGGGGCGACGCCCGGGCTGATGGCAGCGGTGGCGCGGCTGCCGCAGGGGGCCGTTGTCCTGCCGGGGTTCGACCTGCACCTGACGGCCGACCTGTGGGACGGGCTGGCCGACGAAGGCCCCGAGGACCATCCGCAGTACCGCCACGCCCGCCTGCTGCGCCGCCTTGGCCTGCCGGTGGCTGCGGTGCGCAACTGGCCCGGCGCGGCAGCGCCCGACCCTGCGCGCAACAAGCTGGTGTCGCTGGCCCTGCGCCCTGCCCCGGTGACCGACCGCTGGCTGACCGAGGGCCCCGCCCTGCCGCCCCTGCCGATGGCGACCGAAAGACTGACGCTGCTCGAGGCTGCCAGCCCGCGGGACGAGGCGCAGGCGGTGGCGCTGATCCTGCGGCAAGCGGTGGCCGACGGGCGCCGCGCGGTGCTGATCACCCCCGACCGCGGGCTGGCGCGGCAGGTGACTGCGGCGCTGGACCGCTGGCGCCTGCGCCCCGACGACAGCGCCGGGCGGCCGCTGAACCAGTCGGCACCGGGGCGGTTCCTGCTGATGGTGGCCGCCATGCTGGCTGATCGGGTGACGTCCGAGGCGCTGGTGGCGCTCTTGACCCATCCGCTGATGGCCTCGGGCGCCGACCGCGGGGGCAACCTTCTGGCCGCGCACCGGCTGGAACTGCACCTGCGCCGCCATGGCCCGCCGTGGCCCGACGCCGCAACGCTGCGGGAATGGGCGGGCGGGCTGGACCGGGTGCCACCCTCCCCCCTTGTGGGGGAGGGAGGGGGGGCGCCCCCCACCGCGCGGTACGAGGTGCAGTGGGCCGCGTGGCTGGCCGACACGCTGGCATTCCTGCCGCCCCCTGGGTCGGCCGATCTGGCCACGCACATCACCCGCCACCGCGCCCTTGCCGAACGGCTGGCGGCCGGGCCGGGGGCCAGTGGCACGGGCGGGCTGTGGGACGAGGAGGCGGGCGAGAAGACACTTGCCCTGATCGAAGACCTTTCCCGCCATGCAAATGCCGCCCGTCCTATGTCCTCCGCCGACTATCGCCGGTTGCTGGCCACGCTGCTGTCCGAAGGTCAGGTGCGCGAACCCGAAGCGGCACACCCGGATATCCTGATTCTCGGCACGCGCGAGGCGCGGTCGCATGGGGCGGAACTCGCCATCCTTGGCGGGCTGAACGAAGGGGTCTGGCCCGCCCGCCCCGGCCCCGACCCCTGGCTGAACCGGGCAATGCGGGCCGAAGCGGGGCTGCTCTTGCCCGAACGCGACATCGGGCTTGAAGCGCATGACTGGCAGATTGCCGCTGCCGCCCCCGCCGTGGTGATGACCCGCGCGCGGCGGGATGCCGAGGCCGAAACGGTGCCGTCGCGCTGGCTGAACCGGCTGGTGAACCTGCTGTCCGGCCTGCCGGGCAACGACGGGCCGCAGGCGTTGCAGGCGATGCGTGAACGGGGCGACGCCTGGCTGACACAGGCCCGTGCGGCCGAGGCGCCCGCGGCCCCCGTGCCCCCCGCCCGCCGCCCCGCCCCCCGGCCGCCGGTGGAGGACCGGCCCAAACGCCTGTCGGTCACCGAGATCCAGACGCTGCTGCGCGACCCTTATGCAGTCTATGCCCGACACGTGCTGCGGCTGGAAAAGCTGGACCCGCTGCGCGCGGCGCCCGATGCCCGGCTGCGCGGCACGGTCATCCATCTGGCGCTGGAAACCTTTGTGCGTGAACGCCCCACAGCCGAGACGCCCGAGGATGCCGCCCGCCGCCTGCGCGCCACGGCCCTGCGCGTTCTTGGGAACGAGGTGCCGTGGCCCGACGCCCGCGCGCTGTGGGGGGCGCGGCTGGACCGGGCGCTGGACCTGTTCCTGTCGGTCGACGCGGCATCCGGCGGCGAGACGGTGGTGCTCGAGGAAAAGGGCCGTATCGCTGTCACCCCCGCGCTTGAACTGACCGCCCGCCCCGACCGCATCGACCGCCTGCCTGACGGGCGCCTGCGAATCTTCGACTACAAGACTGGCGGGGCACCATCGGAGAAAGAGCAGAGGCTTTGGGACAAGCAGCTTTTCCTGACGGGTGCCATGGCCGAACGCGGCGCCTTCGCGCCGCTGGGCAAGGCCGAGGTTGCAGGGCTGACCTACATTTCCATGGGTTCGAAGGCGGCCGAGGTGCCTGTCACCCTCCCCGATGGCGAGCTTGACCTTGTGTGGGAGGACCTGACCCGCCTGATTGCCGCGTTTTCGTACCGACCCAAGGGATATGCGTCGCGCCGCGCGCCACGGAACGTCGCCTGGCCGGGGGATTTCGACCACCTTGCCCGGTTCGGCGAATGGGGCCCGACCGATGCACCAGAGCCGGAGGACGTGGGATGACCACTGCGCCGGCCCCCCGCCCCCTTGTCGGAAACCCGCAGACCCGCGCCGCCGACCCGGCACGGTCGGTCTGGGTGACGGCGAACGCCGGTTCCGGCAAGACCCGCGTGCTGACCGACCGGGTGGCGCGGCTGTTGCTGCAGGGCACGCCGCCCGACCGCATCCTTTGCCTGACCTATACGAAGGCCGCCGCGGCCGAGATGCAGAACCGCCTGTTCGCGCGGCTGGGCGAATGGTCGATGCTGCCCGATGCACCTCTGCGCAAGGCATTGCAGGACCTGGGCGAACCCGGCGCGCTGGACGGCGGCACGCTGTCGAACGCGCGCACGCTGTTCGCGAAAGCCATCGACACGCCGGGCGGCCTGCGCATCCAGACCATCCACGCCTTCTGCGCCGCCCTTCTGCGCCGCTTTCCGCTGGAAGCCGGGGTCAGCCCGCGCTTTGCCGAGATGGACGACCGCAGCGCCCGCCTGCTGCGCGCTGACATCGTGGCCGAGATGGCCGACCGTACCGCCCCGCAGGCCGTGGCGGCCCTTGCCGCCGCCTGGTCGGGCGAGGATTTCGACCGGCTGGCCGACGAGATTGCCGGCAACCGCCCGGCCTTTGTCATGCCGCTGGACGCGGCCGGGGCAAGGGCGCTGTTCGGGGTGCCCGAGGAGGAATCCGACGCGCGCATCCTGGCCGACACCTTTCTGGGCGGCGAAGAGGACCTGATCTCCGAGGTGGTGGCACATCTGGCCACCGGCAGCGTCACCGACCAGAAACACGCCGACATCCTGGCCACCCTTTTGCCTGCGGGGATGGACGCACTGCAGGCCATGGAGGGGGTGTTCCTGTACAAGGCCAACGCCGACCCGGCCAAGCATTTTGCCGCCAAGGTGGGGCTGGTGCCCACCAAGGCCACCCAAGGCAGGCTGGGCCGCCTGCTAGCCCCGCTGGAAGCGCTGATGCGCCGCGTGGAAACCGCGCGCCGCCGCCGCATTGCCCTGCAGGCCGCCACCCGCACCGCCGCGCTGCACGGCTTTGCCGCAGCTTTCCTGCCCGCCTATGCGCAGGCCAAATCCGGCCGCGGCCTGCTGGACTTCGATGACCTGATCCTGCGCACCGCCGACCTGCTGACCGATCCGTCCGTGGCCCCTTGGGTGCTGTGGCGGCTGGACGGCGCCATCGACCACATCCTTGTGGACGAGGCGCAGGACACCTCGCCCCTCCAGTGGCGCGTGATCCAAAGCCTTGCGGCAGAGTTCACCGCTGGGCAGACGGCCCACACAGGCCAGCGCACGCTGTTCGTGGTGGGCGACCGCAAGCAGTCGATCTATTCCTTTCAGGGCGCCGACCTTGCGGCCTTCGACGCGCAGGGGCGCGGATTCGCCGATCGCTTTGACGCCGCCGGATCACCCTTGCACGGCGAAGACCTGCTGCGCTCGTTCCGCTCGGCCCCTGCCGTGCTGCGACTGGTGGATTCGGTGTTTGACGAAGGCCGCGGCCGCGGCCTGGACGGCCCGATCCGGCACGAGGCGCATTTCGACCGGATGCCGGGACGTGTGGACCTGTGGCCGGTAGAGCCGAAGGCGGCCGATACCGAGCCGCCCAACTGGTGGGACCCGGTCGATCTGCCGTCCGAAGAACATCACGCGGCCAGGCTGGCCGAGCGGATTGCGTCGAACATCAAGGAGATGATCGCCGCGAAGGCCCCTGTGCCCGAACGCCGCGACGGGCGGATCGTGCTGCGCCCTTTGCGTCCCGGCGACGTACTGATCCTGGTCCGCCGCCGCGGTGACGTCTTTGCCGCCACGTTGCGGGCGCTGAAACGCGCGGGCCTGCCGGTGGCGGGGGCCGACAGGTTGCGGCTTGGCGCCGAGGTGGCGGTGAAGGACATCCTGGCCGTCCTGTCCTTCCTCGCCCTGCCCGAGGATGACCTGTCGCTGGCCGCCGCGCTGCGCTCGCCGCTGATCGGGTGGAGTGAGGATGCGCTGTATCGTCTTGCGCAGCCGCGCAAGGGAACACTGTGGGAGGCGCTGCGCACGGCATCGGACGCCCCGCCCGACACCATGGACATCCTGCACGACCTGCGGCGCCAGACCGATTTTCTGCGCCCGCACGATCTGATCGCGCGCCTGCTGGTCCGCCACGATGGCCGCCGCCGCCTGATCGCCCGGCTGGGCGAAGAGGCGGCGGATGGCATTGACGAGCTGCTGGCACAGTCGCTGGCCTATGAGCAGGCGCAGGTGCCGTCGCTGCCGGGCTTTCTGGTGTGGCTGGAAGCCGACGACGTGGAGGTGAAGCGCCAGCCCGAGGCGGCAGGCGGACATATCCGGGTGATGACGGTGCATGGCGCCAAGGGGCTGGAGGCGCCGGTGGTGATCTTGCCCGACTGCGCGCGCCCCCGCAGCCGCGACAGCGGCGTGATCCTGCGGCTGGCAGGCGACACGCCGGTGTGGAAGACATCGCGCGAGGAAAGCCCCCCCGCCATCGAGGCCGCGCTGGACGCCCGGCGCGCGGCCGAGGCGGCGGAATCGCTGCGCCTTCTCTATGTTGCGCTAACGCGGGCGCAGTCACGGCTGATCGTGGCGGCGGCAGGCGAGGTGGGAAAGGACGACGCGGGCAACCCGGCCTGGTGGCATCTGGTGGCCGAAGGGATGGCGGCGGCCGGGGCCAGCGGCGCGCCGGAAACCGGCATGACGCTGGTATCGGGCGACTGGAGCGCAGCGATGGAACCGGCGCCGCCCGTAGCGCCCCGCCCCGCGCAGGCCCTGCCCGCCTGGATCGACACCCCCGCCGCGGCCCCCGCCTTACCCCGGCCGCTGACCCCGACCGACCTGGGCGGCGCCAAGGCGCTGCCGGGCGATGATGGATGGGACGGCAAGGCTGCGAAGGCCTGGGGTACCGCCCTGCACCGGCTGCTGGAACTGCTGCCACTGCACCCGCGTGCCGACTGGCCGCGGATTGCCGCCGCCACAGACGCAGAGAACGCGCCCGCGCTGCTGGCCGAGGCGCAGGCCGTTCTGCAAGCCCCTGACCTGGCGCCACTTTTCGCCCCTGGCTCGATGGCGGAGGTTCCCCTCACCGGCACCCTTTCGGGCCGCCAGATGCAGGGCACGATCGATCGACTGGTGATCAATGCCACGCAAGTTCTGGCGGTGGATTTCAAGTCAAATCGCATGCTGCCCGGCACGCCTGGCGACACCCCGGAAGGCATCCTGCGGCAGATGGGCGCCTATGCCCACTTGCTGGAACAGGTGTTCCCCGGCCATGCCGTGCAGACGGCCATCCTGTGGACGCGCGGGGCACGGCTGATGCACCTGCCATGCAATATCGTGAGGGCGGCCTTGCAGCGCGCCACGATCCCTTGACCGCGGGGGCCACCGTTCATAGGTTCAAGGTCTTGGATTTCACCCCGGAGAACATCATGGGCGCTGCCACCGTCGCCGTAACCGACGCGACCTTCGACCAGGAAGTGCGTCAGTCCGACATCCCCGTCGTCGTCGATTTCTGGGCCGAATGGTGCGGCCCCTGCCGCCAGATCGGCCCGGCGCTGGAAGAGCTGGCCACCGAGTACAAGGGCCGCGTGAAGATCGTGAAGGTCAACGTGGATGAGAACCCCGACAGCCCGGCCGAACTGGGCGTGCGCGGCATTCCGGCGCTGTTCATGTTCAAGAACGGCCAGGTGGTGTCGAACAAGGTGGGCGCGGCGCCGAAGGCGGCGCTGGCCACCTGGATCGCTTCGGCGGTCTGACGCCACCCGGCAAACCCTTGCGAACGCTGTGGTAATCGGGCCCTTCGGGGCCCGGTTGCATATATGCCCTGCGTACTCTTTGCGTACTCCCCTGCGCACGCGCCCTTTTTTGTTAACCATGCCCCGCGAATCAGCCGGGCGTGCGGGCGGGAAAGGGGGGGCCGGGGTGCTTGCCCCCCGGCCCGGGCCGATCCGCAGGCCGTCACGGCGGCGCAAGCCGCCACGAAGGCCGAGGGCGGGGTCTTTTTTGGTTCGGGCATCTTGGCCGCTACAGCACGTAGCGCGACAGGTCGGCCGAGCGCGACAGGGCGCCCAGGTTCGCCTCGACATAGGCCGCATCCACCGCCACCGCCTGACCCGACCGGTCGGGCGCGGCGAAGGACAGCTCCTCGAACACCCGCTCCAGCACGGTGTACAGCCGCCGCGCCCCGATGTTCTCGACCGAGGCGTTCACCTCGGCGGCAATGCGGGCCAGCGCGGCGATGCCGTCCGCAGTGAACGTCACGGTCACCCCCTCGGTCGCCAGCAGCGCGGCATACTGGCGGGTCAGCGCGTTGTCCGTCTCGGTCAGGATGCGGGCAAAGTCGGCCTCGGTCAGCGGCTGCAGCTCCACCCGGATGGGCAGCCGCCCCTGCAACTCGGGCAGCAGGTCCGACGGCTTGGCAATGTGGAAGGCGCCGCTGGCGATGAACAGGATGTGGTCGGTCTTCACCGGGCCGTGCTTGGTGCTGACGGTCGTGCCCTCGATCAGCGGCAGAAGGTCGCGCTGCACGCCCTCGCGGCTGACATCGGCGCCGCGGGTGTCGGACCGCGCCGCCACCTTGTCGATCTCGTCGATGAAGACGATGCCGTTCTCCTGCACCGCCTCCAGTGCCGCCGCCTTCACGCTTTCGTCGTCCAAGAGTTTGTCAGCCTCCTCGGCCACCAGCACGTCATGGCTTTCGCGCACCGTCATCCGCCGCTTCTGCGTGCGCCCGCCCAAGCCCTTGAACAGCTCGCCCAGGTTCATCGCGCCCATCGGGTTGCCCGGAATGTCCATCGCCGGGAACGGGCTTGAGGTGTCGGTCACGCTGACCTCGATCACCGTGTCGTCCAGTTCGCCCCGGCGCAGCTTGGCGCGGAAGGCGTCGCGCGTGCCGTCGCGGGCATCCTTGCCCGCCAGCGCCTCGATCACCCGGTCCTCGGCGGCGCGCATGGCCCGCGCCTTCACGTCCTCGCGCATCCGCGCGCGCGTTTCCGCCAGGGCTGCATCCATCAGGTCGCGGATGATGCTGTCCACGTCGCGGCCCACATAGCCCACCTCGGTGAACTTCGTGGCCTCGACCTTCAGGAAGGGTGCCTTCGCCAGCTTTGCCAGGCGGCGGCTGATCTCGGTCTTGCCCACGCCGGTGGGGCCGATCATCAGGATGTTCTTCGGATACACCTCGTCGCGGATCGAAGGGTCCAGCTGGCGGCGGCGCCAGCGGTTGCGCAGCGCCACGGCCACGGCGCGCTTGGCCGCGGCCTGCCCGATGATGAATCGGTCCAGCTCGCTGACGATCTCGCGCGGGGTCAGGTCGGTCATGCGGGGGCCTTTTCATAGGGTGGCAGGCGGTGCTTGCCGGGAAATTCGGGCAGGGCGCGCATCAGGGCAGCGCGCAAAGGCACCCACCAGGTGCCGATGGCCGTGACCACCGCGCCCAGCACGATCATGATGACGATCCACGATCCGAAGTCGCCCTCGCCCCCGCCCTGCACCACCCAGGCAATGACGATGGCGATCCAGGCAATCGCGGCCGACAGGAACGACCGGCGGTCCACCACCAGCGCCAGCACGGTGATGACCGCCAGTGCCACGACCAGCAGCCCCACGCCGCGCCAGCCGCCGGTGTTGTACAGCGTCACCGCCACCGTATTCACCAGCGCGGGCGCGGCCAGCAGGTGCAGCCAGAAGGCGGTGGCGGCGTGGCGGCCCAGGCGGTGGGGGTCGCGCGTGTCGAACCACATGCCCGCGGCAAAGGCCGCCATGCCGAAGGCCAGCGTGGCCAGCGCGAAGGCCGGGCTTTCACGCAGGTCGAACAGCCCCTGCAACCCGCTGCGCGTGCCGGCAACAAAGCCGCCCAGTTCATCCACGGATGCCGTGGCCGTATACAGCGCCGCCAGCAGGTTCAGCCCCAGAAGGAACATGGTAAAGGGCAACCGGAACCGGCGGTACCACAGCCACAGCCCGCCCGCCGTCAACAGGAAGGCGGCGATCACCCCCGCGCGCTCGGCGATGTCGGCCAGGGCGACCAGGGTCAGCGCAAAGGTCAGTACGCCGCCGGCAAAGGTGGCAGCCAGCACCATGGACGGCAGGTTCATCCGCCGCTTCAGGGTAAAGTACTGCGCCCACCACCAGGCCACGCCCGCGCACACCGCGGGGACCGCCAGCAAAAGCCCGGTTCCACCCACCCAGGACAAGAGCATGGCCACGCCCGTCATCAGGATGACGAGGCCGATGGAGACGAAGATTTCCGAGAAGCCCTTGAAGAACTCGAAGGGTTCGTCCTCTTCGGTCATGGCAGCGCGCTGTCCTGCCCGGCCCTGCGCCAGTGCCAGCACCGAGGCCGCCTGCGCCTCGGTCAGCACGCCTGCGGCCACGGCGGCGCGCAGGTCGTCTTGGGAAAGGTCAGCCACCGATCGTCTCCACCACCAGATTGCCGTTGGTATAGACGCAGATGTCGGCGGCAATCGCCATGGCGCGGCGGGCCACCGCCTCGGCATCCAGCGCGGTTTCGGCCATCAGCGCCCGCGCCGCGGCCAGCGCGAAATTCCCGCCCGACCCGATGGCGGCCACGTCATGTTCGGGCTCCAGCACGTCGCCCGCGCCGGTGATGACATACAGGTCGCGCCCGTCGGTCACGATCAGCATGGCTTCCAGATTGCGCAGGTACTTGTCCATGCGCCAGTCCTTGGCCAGTTCCACGCAGGCGCGTGCCAGCTGGCCGGGTGCCGCTTCCAGCTTTTTCTCCAGCCGTTCCAGCAGGGTGAAGGCATCGGCGGTGGACCCGGCAAAGCCTGCCACCACATCTCGCCCGCCGGGTGACAGTCGGCGCACCTTGCGTGCGCTGCCCTTGATCACCGTTTGCCCCAGCGACACCTGCCCGTCGCCCGCCACCACCACGCGCCCGCCGCGCCGCACCGCCAGGATGGTGGTGCCATGCCAGCCCGGAAACCGATCATCCGCCATCCTGCCACCACCCTTGCCGCCACCTCGCCGGGCAGGATATGGCGACTGCGCCGCCTGCCCACAAGCGGGAAGGGGTCAGTCGCTGTCGCCCGCGATGTCCTTCAGCACCTTGCCGCGGCCCGACAGGCGCATCAGCGTGGGCAGCACCAGCGCCACCGCGGCCAGCACCAGAAGCGTGGCCGACACCGGCGTGGACCACAGCGTGGACCAGTCGCCCTGCGCGATGGACAGCGCGCGGCGCAGGTTCTGCTCGGCCATCGGCCCCAGGATCAGGCCCACCACCACCGGCGCAATCGGGTAGCCGTGCACCCGCATCATGTAGCCCATGACGCCGAAGATCATCAGCATCGACAGTTCCACCGGCGAGGGGTTCACGCCAATGGTGCCCAGCGTGGCGAAAAGCAGGATCCCGGCATAGAGCCAGGGCCGCGGGATGCTGAGCAGCTTCACCCACAGCCGGATCAGCGGCAGGTTCAGCACCAAGAGCATCAGGTTGGCGATCAAGAGGCTGGAAATCAGGCCCCAGACCAGCTTCGGGTTGGTGGCAAACAGCAAAGGCCCCGGCTGAAGGCCGAACTGCTGGAACCCCGCCAGCATGATGGCCGCCGTGGCCGTGGTGGGCAGGCCCAGCGTCAGCAATGGCACCAGCGTGCCCGCGGCGGCGGCGTTGTTGGCGGCCTCGGGGCCGGCGACGCCTTCGATGGCGCCGTGGCCGAATTCATCGGGGTGTTTCGTGACCTTCCGCTCGGTCGCGTAGGACAGGAAGCTGGCGATGTCGGCCCCGCCCGCGGGCATGGCACCAATGGGAAAGCCGATGGCCGTGCCACGCAGCCACGCAGGCCAGGACCGGCGCCAGTCCTGCGCGGTCATCTTGACGCTGCCCTTGATGGCATGCATTCCGTCCTCTGCCCCGCCGATCTGCGCCGCGACGAACAGCGCCTCGCCCACCGCGAACATGGCGACGGCCAGCGTGGTGACCTCGATCCCGTCCAGAAGCTGCGGCACGCCGAACGCCAGCCGGGTCTGCCCGGTGAGGGAATCGATGCCCACACAGGCCAGCGCCAGGCCGATGAACAGCGATGTCAGCCCCTTCAGTGCCGAATCGCCGAAGGCGGCCGAAACGGTGACGAAGGCCAGCATCATGAGCGCGAAGTATTCCCGCGGGCCGAGGGTAAGGGCCAGCTTCACCACGGTGGGCGCGATGAAGGCCAGCGCCAGCGTGGCCAGCAACCCCGCCACGAACGATCCGATGGCGGCGGTGGCCAGCGCCGGGCCGCCGCGGCCCGCACGCGCCATGCGGTTGCCTTCCAGCGCGGTGATGACGGATGCGCTTTCGCCCGGCGTGTTCAGGAGTATCGAGGTGGTCGAGCCGCCGTACATGCCGCCGTAGTAGATGCCCGCGAACATGATCAGCGACCCTGCCGGGTCGAGCCCGTAGGTGACGGGCAGCAAGAGTGCCACCGTCAGCGCCGGGCCGATGCCGGGAAGCACGCCCACGGCGGTGCCCAGCGTCACGCCGATCAGCGCATACATCAGGATCAGCGGATCCAGCGCCACGGCCAGACCGTCCAGAAGGAAGCCGAAGGTGCTCATGTCACCCGCCCCAGATGAGGGTTTCCAGAGGTCCGGCGGGCAGGTTCAGCTGCAAGAGCCGGTCAAACAGGCCGTAGACGACAAAGGCAAAGACAATGCCCACCGGCAAGGTCAGCGCGAAGTTGCGCTTGCCGAAGGCGGCGGCGGTGCAGGCGAAAAGCACGCCCGAGGCGATGGAGAAGCCCGCGAACTGCAGCAGGGCCAGCTGCGCGGCCAGCCCGCCCACGATCCACAGCACGGGAACGGGCGCCTGCCGTTCGCGCGGGGTGCCGCCACGCAGGCCCGAGAAGCCGGTGGCGGCGGCCAGCAGCAGCAGCCCCGCGCCCACCATTTTCGGCACGTCGCCGGGGCCGACGCCCGCGTAGTTGGCCTTGTTGGGAATGCGGCCGCCGTCCCAGATCAGCAGCGCCCCGATTGCGGCAAGGATCAGGGCGATGACGAACGCCGCCCCGTCGGGGCGGCGTCCGGTGCCGGGGATGCCCCCGGTCATTGCACCAGGCCGATGGCCTTCAGCACATCGGTCGTGGCGGCGATTTCCTTGTCAAGCTGCGCCTGGAAATCGGCACCGGCCAGATAGGTGTTCGCCCAGCCCTTGGTTTCCAGCGCGGCCTTCCAGCCGGCCGAGTTCGCCAGCTTGTCAATGTCGGCGGCCACCGCGGCCTTCTGGTCGTCGGACAGGCCGGGGGCGGCGGCGACCATGCGCCAGTTCATGACATCGACGTCAAAGCCCGATTCCTTCAGCGTGGGTGCGTCGGTGTTCGGCCACTTCTCGGCGGTGGAGACCGCGAGGATACGCATGGCGCCCGATTCGACCTGCGGCAGGAATTCCCCCACGCCCGACACGCCCGCCGTCACCTGACCGCCAAGAATGGCTGCCAGTGCTTCACCGCCGCCCGAGAAGGCGACATAGTTGATCTTCGTCGGGTCCACGCCCGCGGCCTTGGCCAGAAGGCCCACGGTGATGTGGTCCACGCCGCCGGCCGAACCGCCGCCCCAGCTGACTGCGCCCGGGTCTGCCTTCAGCTTCTCGACCAGATCACCGATGGTCTGGATCTCGCTGGCGGCGGGCACGGCAATTGCCACGGCCTCGCCCGTCAGGCGGGCGATGGGGGTGACGTCCTTCAGGCTGACGGGCGAGGCGTTGGTCAGGATCGCGCCCACCATCACATAGCCGCCGACGATGAGCTGCGAGGCATCGCCCGAAGCCGAGGCGGCAAATTGCGCCAGGCCCACGGTGCCGCCCGCGCCGGGCACGTTCTGCACCTGCACAGCGCCAGAGATGCCTTCGGCCTGCATCACTTCCTGCATGGTGCGCGCCGTCTGGTCCCAGCCGCCGCCGGGGCTGGCGGGTGCCATGATCATGTAGTCTTCGGCCGTGGCGGGGGCGGCCAGCGCAAAGGCCATCGCCGCGCCGAGAATGGCGTGTTTCATCCGGTGTTCCTCCCTTGGGCCGCCTGCGCGGCCGATTCTCCCTGGCCGGCGCCTCCCGCGCCGTCACCGGGGGCAGGACAGCACGTCTACCTGTCACGAACCTGACAGTCAGCCGCCAGAGCCCGTGGCGGCGCGCCAGCGGGCAATCAGGCGGGCGCGTTTCTGCTGGTCAAGGTACACCAGCAGGCCGGGCGAGACGGGCACCGGGCGCAGCTGGCCGGGGCTGGTGGCTAACGGCATGTCGTCGGCGTCAGACAGCACAGGGGGCAGACGTGCGCGTTCCGACAGCAGGCGCTGGCCTTCGGGGGCCATGAGGAAGGCAAGGAACCGCGCGCCAAGGTCGGGTGCGCGGGCGGCACGGGGTACCAGCGCCACGCGACTGACCACCACGGTATAGTCGCGCGGCAGCACCAGCCCCAGGTCGGGGTGGCGCTCCACCTGTTCGGCGGCGTAGGAGCCGAGGATGTTGTAGCCCAGCGCCAGCCGCCCGTCGGCCACGCGGTCGATCACCTCTTGAGAGGTGGCAAAGGTTTCAAGGCCCGCGTCGGCCATGGTGGCAATCAGCGGCCAGATGTCGGGAAAGTGCTCGTTATCGCGGGCAAGGAACAGGAATCCCACGGCGGAACGTTCGATATCGTAGGTTCCGATGTGGCCGCCGCTGCCCCGCATCCAGTCGGCCAGCGCCTGCCGCGATTGTGGGGGGCCTTGCGGAAAGCTGGGGCGGTGCCACACCATGACGGCGGGTTCCACGGTCAGGGCGAAGGCGGTGTCACGCCAGTTGGCCCAGGACGGCCAGCGCGCGGCATCGGGCACCGCGACGGGCTGCGCATAGCCGTCGTTGGCCAGCTTCATCTGCTGGTCCATCGCCGAAGAGAACACGAAATCGGCGGTGGGGCGGCCGCCGTCGGTTTCGGCCACCACGCGCAGGGCGATTTCGCCCGCCAGCAGGTCTTCGTACTGCACGGCGATGCCGGGGTTAGCAGCTTGGAATGCGGCAATCAGCGGGGCAGCGACGGGGGCGTCGAGGGTGGAGTAGACGACCAGCCGCCCT
Organism: uncultured Rhodobacterales bacterium; assembly: GCA_964559535.1. Lineage (GTDB taxonomy): Bacteria > Pseudomonadota > Alphaproteobacteria > Rhodobacterales > Rhodobacteraceae > CAZLIC01. The sequence continues at coordinate 6,676 of CAZLIC010000037.1, read as the reverse complement.
TCTTCGGGCTGGCGGGGGGCCGCATGCAGCACCGCCTCTGCCACCGCAGGGGTGCAGGCAAGGGCAAGGAGTGCGGCCAGTATCGCGCGCATGCGGTCAGATTGGCGCAGGTGGCCGCGGGGCACAACGCCCCTTTCCGCGCGCCTGCCGCTTGCCCTAGGCTGCGCGGCGGGGGGACCGGGCATGCGCATCCTGCTGGTCGAGGACGACCTGCCGCTGGCAGAAGCGTTGACCACGCTTCTGGCGCGGGCGGGCTATGCGGTGGACGTGGTGCATGACGGGCGGGCGGCCGAGGCGGCGGTGGCGGCAGATGCCTTCGATCTGGTGGTGCTGGACCTGAACCTGCCGGGCATGGACGGTCTGGCGGTGCTGCGCGCGATACGGTCGCGGCGCGACGGGCCGCGCGACGGGGCGGCGGTGATGATCCTGACCGCGCGGGGCGCGCCCGAGGACAGGGTGAAAGGACTTGACCTGGGTGCCGACGATTACCTGACCAAGCCCTTCGACGTGCGCGAATTCGAGGCACGGGTGCGGGTGCTGATGCGGCGTGCGGCTGGCCTGCGGGTGGCGCAGGTAACGGTGGGGCGCGTGGTGTTCGACATGACGGCGCGGCAATTCACCGCCGACGGGCAGATCCTGGACCTGCCGCCACGCGAGCGGGCACTCTTGGAACTGCTGTTCCTGCGGGCGGGCAAGGTGGTGACTCGCGAGGCGATCGTGGCGGCGCTGACCGGGTTCGACGACATCCTGTCGGACAATGCGATCGACCAGTACATCAGCCGCCTGCGCCGCCGCATTGCGCCCTTGGGCGCCAACTTGCGCACGGCCCGGGGCCTTGGCTATTTTCTGGATCGCGGGGCAGACGGGGGATGACAGCTTATTCCCTGCGCCGCCGCCTGCTGGGCTGGCTTTTGCTGGCCACGGCGGCCCTGGGGCTTGCCGCGCTGGTGGACACATGGGCCGAGGCACGGCGCACCGCGCAGGGCGTGTCGGACCGGGTGCTGGCCGGTTCGGCTCTGGCGATTGCCGAGCGCGTGACGGTTGGCGACACCGGCGTGCTGGAGGTGGACATCCCCTATTCGGCGCTGGAGATGCTGGCGTCCACGGCGCAGGATCAGGTGTTCTACCGTGTGGACGGGCCGGGTGAGGCGTTCCTGACGGGCTATGCCGACCTTGCCCCGGCGCCGGTGGCAACGGGCGACCTGGGCTTTGCCGATGCGGCCTATGGCGCGGTGCCCATCCGCACCGCCACGCTGGTGCGGCGGGCCAGCAGCGGCGACGGTTCCGTGCCGTTCCGGGTGACCGTGGCAGAATCGACGCGCGCCCGCGATGCGCTGGCGCGAGCCATCCTGGTGCGGTCGGCGCTGCGGCTGTGCGGCATGATTCTGGGGGCCGCCGTGGTGGTGTGGGTGGCGGTGACGCTGGCGCTGCGGCCGCTGGACCGGCTGGGCGCGGTGATTGCCGCGCGGCAGCCCGACGACCTGCAGCCGCTAAATGCCGCGGTGCCTGCCGAAGTGCAGGGGCTGGTGGCGGCGATCAACAGCTTCATGCGGCGGCTGGACGGGGCGCTGGCCGCCCTGCGCAACTTCACCGGCAATGCCAGCCACCAGTTGCGCACGCCCATGGCCACCGTGCGCACGCAACTGGCACTTGCCGCGCAGACCGAGCTTGCCCCCCCTGCCCGCGCCGCGGCGGAAAAGGCTGACGCGGCACTGGCGCGGGCCGAGCGGGTGCTGGCGCAGATGCTGGTGCTGGCGCGGCTGGACGCCGAGGCCGGGCGCGGCGCGGCGGTGCCCGAGACGGATGTGGCGGCGCTGGCGCGGCAGATGACGGCGGATGCGGTGCCCGAGGCAGCACGGCAGGGGATCGACCTGGGCTACGAGGGGGTCGAGAGTGCCGCGGCACGGGCCGAGCCCACGCTGCTGGGCGAGGCCTTGCAGAACCTGATCGACAATGCGCTGCGCCATGCCGGGCGCGGCGCCGAGGTGACGGTGCGGGTGTCGGCCGCGGGGCCGGTGGTGCTGGAGGTCGAGGACAACGGGCCGGGGCTTTCGGCGGCCCGGCGTGCCGCGGTGGCCGCGGGGCGGCGGGGGCAGACCGACAGCCCCGATGGGCAGGGATTCGGTCTGGCCATCGTGCACGAGATCGCGGCGCGGCTGGGCGCCGGGGTGGAGCTGGGCGAAGGGCACGGCGGGCGGGGGTTGCGCGTGCGCCTGGCGCTGGGCGAAGCGGCATAGCGCCGGCTTGCGGCAAGGAAAGGCTTGGCGCAGGTTGACCCTGTGGAAAGGGAGGACCCCATGCCGCTTGAGACCGCCGAGGCCAACCCGCGCATTCCCTACCAGCTGTCGATGCCGCCCGATGCCTTGGCCGACCTGATCGTGAACCCGGCCGTGCCGGTGGACGAGCGCGAATGGGTGCCGCAGGCCGACCAGGTGTGGTTCCGCCCTTTGTGCCTGAACCGGTCGCAGGGTTACTGGTTCAACCTGCTGCGGGTGCGCCGTTCGGGCGTGCTGTCGCGCCACCGACATCCGGCACCGGTACATGGCTTCGTCATCAGGGGACGCTGGCACTATCTGGAGCATGACTGGATGGCCGAGGCGGGCGCCTATGTGTTCGAACCGCCGGGCGAGACGCACACGCTGGTGGTGCCCGAGGGGGTGGAGGAAATGGTCACCCTGTTCAACGTGAACGGCGCGATGGTCTATGTGGACCCCTGGGGCAAGACCACGGGGTATGAGGACGTCTTCACCAAGATCGACATGTGTCGCAGGCACTATGAGGCCGCGGGGCTGGGGGCCGGGTATGCCGACCGGTTCATCCGGTGATGACCCAGGTTCCCTCCGACTGGTTTGCCGGGGCACGCGTGCTGGTGGTGGGCGGCACCTCGGGCATCGGGTCAGGCGTCGCGCATGCGTTTTCCGCGGCAGGGGCGACGGTTGTGGTGACGGGGGCGACCATGGCCGAGGTGGCCATGGCCTCGCACGAGGCGGTGGCGCTGGACGTGCGCGACGGCGCGGCGGTCAAGGCGCTGGTCAACGGGCTGCCGGGCGTCACGCATGCCGTCTATTGCGCCGGAATCATCCGGCGCGGGTCGGAACATGACCCCGAGGTGTTTGCGCAGGTGGTGGACGTGAACCTGACCGGGGCCGCACGGGTGGCCGCCGCCCTGCACAGCCGGTTGCCGCGGGGCGGGACCGTCACGATGATGGCCAGCATGCTGTCCACCTTCGGCGGGCCGCTGGTTCCGGGCTACGCGGCCTCGAAGGGCGGGATCGTGCAGCTGGTGAAGTCGCTGGCCGTGGCCTGGGCGGCGGACGGGCTGCGGGTGAACGCGATTGCGCCGGGCTGGATTGCAACGCCGCTGACCGAGGCGCTGCGCGCCGACCCGGTGCGGGAGCAGGTCATTCTGGCGCGGACGCCGATGGGGCGGTGGGGGACGCCGGCCGACGTGGCGGGCGCGGCACTGTTCCTGGCCTCGCCGCTGGCAGGCTTCGTGACCGGGGCAGTTCTGCCGGTGGATGGCGGATATCTGGCGGCCTGAATGGACCTGGTCATCTTCGATTGCGACGGCGTGCTGATCGACAGCGAGATCATCAGCGCGCAGATGCTGGTGGACGAGCTGGCGACGCTGGGCGTGCACATCGACCTTGACTATGTGGCGCGGCATTTCCTGGGGCGCAGCTATCCGGTGGTGATGGCACAGATCCGGGCCGAGTTCGGGCTGGACCTGCCCGGCGATTTCGAGGACGCCTACCGCGCGCGGCTGCTGGATGCGTTCCGGCGCGACCTGCAGGTGATGCCGGGCGTGGCGCGGGTGCTGCACCGCATGCCGGTGCCGTGGTGTGTGGCGACCTCGTCCAGCCCCCGGCGGGCCGAGATGTCGCTGCAGCTGGCGGGGCTGTGGCCGCTGGTCGAGGGGCGGCTGTTCACGGCATCGGAGGTGGCCCGCGGCAAGCCCGCGCCCGACCTGTTCCTGCACGCGGCGGCGCGGATGGGGGTGGACCCGGCGCGCTGTCTGGTGATCGAGGACAGCCTGACGGGCATCCGCGCGGGCCGCGCGGCGGGAATGGCGGTGTGGCGGTTCACCGGCGGCAGCCACCTGCGCGGGCGACCGGAGCCGGAACCGCCGGATGCGGTGCCAGACCTGCGGTTTGACAGTTTCGACCGAATGCCCGCCTTCCTTGCTTGATTGCAGCGTCCACCCTACAGCACGAAGGCGTCGGCCTTCGGCACATCCGAGTAGAAGAAGCGTATCTCCATGTCGACAATGCCGTCGGCATCGAGCGATATCTGCAGATTGCCTGCGCCCGCATCGTACCGGACCTGGCCGGCAGCAGAGAATGCGGCCCGTCCGATGAACTCCAGCGTGCCTTCGGAGACCGCGGACAGGTCGATGATGTCGCGGCGGCGGAAGAACCATACCTCGTCCGCAAGGTCGCCGACACCGCTGTCGCCAGCGGAGAAAAGGAAGGTATCCGGATCCAGCCCACCCTTGATCGTGTCGCGGCCCGCGCCACCGTGCATGACGTTGCGGCCAAGGGAGCCTTCCAGCAGATCGTCGCCTTCGCCACCGTAGAGCGTGTCGTTGTCAAGGCTGCCTTCCAGCGTGTCGTTGCCGCGGCCGCCGAACAGCAGGTCATCGCCGAAACTGCCGTTCAGCGTGTCCTTGCCCGCGCCGCCGTACAGCGTGTCGTCCTTCGACCCGCCGTCGATGCTGTCGCGCCCCGCATCGCCGCGCAGGATGTCGTTTTCATCGCCGCCGTCCAGCACATCGTTCCCGGCGCCGCCGCGGATCACGTCCTGACCTGCGCCGCCACTGACCGAGTCGTTGCCGTCATCGCCGAACATGCGGTCATTGCCGTCATCGCCGGTGGCCGTATCATTGCCCTCGCCGCCATATACGCTGTCGCTCCCGAGGCCGCCGGACATCTGATCGTCGTCGGCGCCGCCGTACAGCAGATCGTCACCGTCACCCGCGCTGATGGTGTCGTTGCCGCCATAGCCGCGATAGGTATCGTTCCCGGTCGCAGGCAGCAGATTGTCGGGGCCGTCGTCGCCTTCGATCAGGTCGAGGCGGACGGGCGGAAGCCGCGAGGTCAGAAAGGCAAAGCGCACGGGAACCCTCCGATGCTGGAACGACCAGCCGAGTCAGCCCGGAATCGGCGATTCGGTGAAAGGGGTGTTTCGGCCGCTGCGCGTGAAATCGCCGAGGCACCGGCAGCAAGGTCAGGGCGGGCATCCCTGCGCATGCAATTGCATCGCCCCGGCGTTTCTTCCAGATTGACCTGCGCAAGATCGAGTCTGTCCCATGAACCGCCACGACCCCGAACCTTCCACGCTGGACGATGCCGCACGGGCGGGGTGGCTTTACTATGTGGGCGGGCTGACTCAGGACCAGATTGCGGCGGAACTGGGCGTCAGCCGCCAGCGGGCGCAGCGGCTGGTGGCCAAGGCGCTGGCCGAGGGGCTGGTGCATGTGCGGCTGGAGCATCCGATCGCGCGCTGCATGGCGCTGGAGGCGGCGCTGGTGCGGCGCTTCGGGCTGGCGCATGTTCGGGTGGCGCCGGGGCTGGGTCCGCAGGGCGACACGGCGCGGGCCACGGCCAGTGCCGCGGCAGGGTTGCTGGAGCGGTTCCTGTCAGAGCCCGAACCGAGCGTCTTTGCCTTCGGCACCGGGCGGTCACTGTCGGCCATGGTGGCCGCCTTGGCCCCGCAGGAAACCGAACGTCACCGCATCGTCAGCCTGATCGGCAACATCGCGCCCGACGGCAGCGCCAGCTTCTACGACGTGATCCAGCGCCTGGCCGACAAGCTGCATGCGCCGCACTATCCGATGTCGGTGCCGCTGGTGCTGGACACGCCCGAGGAACGGGCGCTGTTCCATGCCCTTGGCCCCGTGCAGGCGGTGGTGCGGCTGGCGCAGGCGGCGGATGTGACCTTTGTGGGCGTGGGCCAGATGGATGACGGGGCACCGTTGTACAAGGACGGCTTCCTGACGCGGGACCAGTTGCGCGCGATGCAGGCGCAGGGTGCCGCAGGGGAAATCGTGGGTGGCGTCTATGACGCGCAGGGGACGTACATCGAGACACCTCTGAAAGGCTGCATCGGCGGCGTGCAGATCGAGCCGGGGCGCGCCGCACCTGTCATCGGGGTGGCGGCAGGTGCCAACAAGGTGGCACCGATCCGCGCAGCGCTGGCCGGGCGCATCCTGAACGGCCTGGTCACCGACGAAGCCACTGCCCGGGCGCTGCTGGGCTGAGCGGCTGTCGCACGCAGGCGCTGCCTTGCTGCGCCACAGCCCCCACCCCATCCCCTCCTCACAAGCGGGAGGGAGGCGCAGTGCGAGGTGCGGACCTACCTGCCGCCGATGTCGAATTGCCGCGCTGCGGCGTGGAATCAGCGTTGACTCGCGGTCGAGTTGCGATGAGTATTCGCTCACGAGGTGGGCATATGCTCACGCCCGAGGGAGGAAATTCAATGACCATGACGATGCGGGCGCTGATGAGCGCCTGCGCGGTTGCCGCGCTTGCCAGCGCCGCCACTGCGGAAACCACGATCACCGTCGCCACCGTGAACAACGGCGACATGATCCGCATGCAGGGCCTGATGGACGACTTCTATGCCAAGCACCCCGACATCAAGGTCGAGTGGGTGACGCTGGAAGAGAACGTCCTGC
>CAZLIC010000036.1:0-38501 GCA_964559535.1 uncultured Rhodobacterales bacterium | reverse complement strand
TCCTTGTCGGTCTTGTAGGTGCTGGCGCGCTGGTCCAGCCATTCGCCCGACCAGATCTTCGACCCGCGCAGGACGGCGTCGGGGTTCACCACGTTCACCCGGATGCCCGCTTCGGCCCCTTCCAGCGCCAGGCAGCGGGCAAGGTGGATTTCGGCCGCCTTGGCGGTGCAGTAGGCACTGGCGTTGGGGCTGGCGGCCAACCCGTTCTTCGAGGCGACGAAGATCACCGAGCCGCCTGCGCCTTGTGCGCGGAACATGCGGAACCCCTCGCGGCTGACCAGGAAGTAGCCGGTGGACAGGATGTCCATGTTGCGGTTCCACAGGTCCAGCGTCGTCTGTTCCACCGGGGCGGAACTGGCGATGCCCGCGTTCGACACAAGGACGTCGAGCCCGCCGAATTCGACCGCCGTCTGGGCAAAGGCGGCGATCACCTGTGCCTCGTCGGTGACGTTCATCTGCACGCTGCGCACCACGTCGCGGCCGTGGCGCGCCGACAGGTTGGCGGCGGTGCGGTCCAGCGCCTCGGTGTCGATGTCGGCCAGCATCACGCAGGCGCCGTCTTGCAACAGGCGTTCGGCCGTGGCGCTGCCGATGCCGCCCGCGCCGCCGGTCACCAGCGCCACCCGGCCGGCCAGCGCCTTGGGTTTCGGCATCCGTTGAAGCTTTGCCTCTTCCAAGAGCCAGTACTCGATGTCGAAGGCTTCCTGTTCGGGCAGCCCGCAGTAGTCCGACACCGTGTCGGCGCCGCGCATCACATTGATCGCGTTCACGTAGAACTCGCCCGAGATCCGTGCAGTGGCCTTGTCCTTGGCGAAGGTCAGCATGCCCACGCCCGGCACCAGATACACGACCGCGTTGGGGTCGCGCAGTGGCGGACTGTCGGGGTGCTTGCAGCGGTCGTAGTAGGCCGCATAGTTCTGCCGGTAGGCCTGCACCGCCGCGGGAAGGGCGGCCAGTGTGGCGTCAAGGTTGGGATGGGCTGGGTCGAAGCCCACCACAAGCGGGCAGATTTTCGTGCGCAGGAAGTGGTCGGGGCACGACGTGCCAAGGGCCGCCAGCGGTTCCAGTTTCGCCGAATTCACGAATTCCAGCACCGTGGGGCTGTCGTCGAAATGGCCGACCATGCGGTGTGCGCCCGATACAATGCCGCGGATCGCGGGCATCAGCCGGGCGGCGACGCCGCGGCGGTCATCGGGGGCCAGCGACACGTGGCGGGGGCCGCCGAACACCGCCTTGCCCGCCGTTTCGGCGGCAAACCAGTCCATGGCCTTCTGGATGGTGGCGAGCGTGAGGTCATAGCAGGCGCGCGCGTCGTCATCCCAGGTGAACAGGCCGTGGCTTTCCAGCACCACGCCTTTGGCATCCGGGTTGTCGAGGCAGAATCTCTCCAGCCACAGCCCCAATTCGTAGCCCGGGCGTTTCCACGGCAGCCAACCGATGTCCTTCCCGAATATCCGTTCGGTCAACTCGCGCGAGTTGGCGCTGGCGGCGATGGCGATGATGGCGTCGGGGTGCATGTGGTCGACGTGGCGGCGCGGCACATAGGCGTGCAGCGGCGTGTCGATGCTGGCGGCGCGGGGGTTCAGGTTGAAGGTGCAGTGGGGCAGCAGGCCCACCATCTCGTCCTCGTAGGCCACGCCGCGGTAGATGCCCTTCAGCGCGCGCAGCTTGTCCATGTAGAGCGTGGCAAAACCGTCAAGCCTGATCGAACCGACGTCGCCACCCGACCCCTTGACCCACAGCACTTCCACCGGCTGGCCTGTCAGCGGATCGGTTTCCATCACCTTGGCCGAGGTGTTGCCGCCGCCGTAGTTGGTGATGCGCTTGTCCGATCCAAGCAGATTCGAGCGGTACAAAAGCTTGTGCGACTCGCTCATGCCGCCGGATTTCGCGTCATCCCAAAGGTTTGCAAGCCGGTTGCCGGTGTCGCCGCCCATGCTGTCCTCCCTTGACCGTTGTGGCAAATGTGCCAGTGACGCGCGCCATGTCAATCACAATCCGTCAACTCCGATCATGCTGCACCGCAGAAACCACATGGATGATCGAAATTGATTGACAGTGAGCGATTCGAGTGGAAGCATTCACGCCGGGAGGACGACATGCACGAAACCGAACGCCATCGGATCATCTTGTCGGCCGTCGAGGGGCGGCCCGTGGCGACAGTGGCCGATCTGGTGACGCTGACCGGCGCGTCCGAGGCCACGGTGCGGCGCGACATCGCCACCCTGCATGTGCAGAAGAAGCTGCGCCGGGTGCGCGGCGGGGCGGAATCGGTGGCGCCCGCGCAGTTCCATGCGATCAACGCGCGGCCCTTCGCGGTGGAGGAGGGCAAGCATCTGGCCGAGAAGCGGGCGATTGCCCGGGCGGCGGTGGACCTGTGCGAGGATGGCGACGCGATCATCGTGAACGGCGGCACCACGACGTTCCAGATGGTGCACCCGCTGACCGCGCGGCGCTGCCAGGTGTTCACCAACAGCTTTCCGATTGCCGAGCACCTGCTGAAGCACAGCCGCAACACGGTGCTGCTGCCGGCGGGCGCGATCTACCGCGAACAGAACATCATCCTGTCACCGTTCGACCAGGACGGCTCCAGCCACTTCTATGCTCGCCGCATGTTCATGGGCTGCCGCGGCCTTGGCCCTCTGGGCCTGATGGAGGGCGACCCCTTGCTGGTGCAGGCCGAGCAGAAGCTGATCGGGCAGGCGGACGAGCTGGTGGTGCTGGCCGACAGTTCGAAGTTCGCGGCACGGTCAAGCCTGCTTCTTTGCCCGCTGGCCCGCATCCACACCGTGATCACCGACGATGGCATCACCGACCGCGATGCGGCGATGCTGGAAGCCGCCGATGTGCGGCTGATCGTGGCGCAGGCGGGGGCCGCCGAACGGGAAACCGAACGCGGCGCCCGGCGCGCCCAGACCTGAAACACCGCTCATAGGGAGGAACACATGAGCATCTGGAAGAAGGCCCTGACGACGGCGGCACTGGCCACCGCACTTCTGGCGAACACGGCTTCGGCCGAGACGGTGAAGATCGCGCTGGTGGTCAAGGCGCTGGGTATCGGTTTCTTCGAAGCCGCCGCCAAGGGCGCCGAAGAGGCCGCCAAGGAACTGGGCGATGTGGAGATCATCTACACCGGCCCGACCGACACCACCGCCGAAGGCCAGATCGAGGTCATCAACGCGCTGATCGCGCAGGGCGTGAACGCCATTGCCGTGTCCGCGAACGACAAGGACGCGCTGGTGCCCACGCTGCAGAAGGCGATGGAACGCGGCATCACGGTGATTTCGTGGGATTCGGGCGTGGCCAAGGAAGGCCGTGCGATGCACCTGAACCCCTCGTCCAACGCGCTGATCGGCAACACCATCATCAAGCTGGCCGCCGACCATCTGCCCGAAGGCGGCGACGTGGCCATCCTGTCGGCCAGCGCCACCGCCACCAACCAGAACATCTGGATCGAAGAGGCCAACAAGGTGCTCCCGAACTATCCCGGTATCAACCTTGTGGCGACCGTCTATGGCGATGACCTGGCCGACAAGTCCTACCGCGAGGCGCAGGGCCTGATGGCGACCTACCCGAACCTGAAGGCGATCATCGCGCCCACCACGGTGGGCATCCTTGCCGCCAGCCAGGCAGTGACCGACGCGGGCAAGATCGGTGCGATCAACGTGACAGGCCTGGGCCTGCCCTCAGAAATGGCGGGCGCGGTGGAATCGGGCGCGACCAAGTCCTTCGCGATCTGGAACCCCATCGACCTCGGCTATGCCGCCACGATGATCAGCTACAACCTGGTCAAGGGCAACGCCAAGGCCGAACCGGGCGCCGAAATCGGCATGGGCCGCATGGGTGCCGCCAAGCTGGACGACGGCAACGAGGCCGCGATGTCGGACCCGTTTACCTATGACGCCTCGAACATCGAGCAGTTCAAGTCGATCTTCTGATCGGCGCCCGATCTGCTTGACCCCGCCCCGGCGCGCCCTCCCTCCTCGCGCGCCGGGGCCCCTTCCCTCCCGCAGGTTCCCCATGCAACCCGTCCTGTCGCTGCGCGGCATTTCCAAGTCGTTCCCGGGCGTCAAGGCGCTGTCGGACGTGCGGCTGGACCTGTTCCCCGGCCAGGTCACGGCGCTGGTGGGCGAGAACGGCGCGGGCAAGTCCACCATCGTGAAAATCCTGACCGGCATCTACCAGCCGGATGCAGGCACGATCACGCTGGATGGGCAGGAGATGCAGTTTTCCACCGCCGATGCCGCCGCCATGGCCGGGGTCACGGCGATCCATCAGGAAACCGTGCTGTTCGATGACCTGACGGTGGCCGAGAACATCTGGCTGGGCCATGCGCCCCGCACGTCCTGGGGCCTGATCGACTGGCGCGCGATGCGCGACGGCGCGCGGCGCCTGCTCGCCTCGGTGGGGGCAACGCTGGACCCGGGCGCGCGGCTGGGCGACCTGGGCATCGCCTCGAAACATCTGGTGGCAATTGCGCGCGCCCTGTCCATCGATGCCCGCGTGGTGATCCTGGACGAACCCACCGCGGCGCTGAGCCACAAGGAAATCCACGAGCTGTACGAGCTGGTGGAGAAGCTGCGCGCGCAGGGCAAGGCGATCCTGTTCATCAGCCACAAGTTCGACGAGATCTTCCGCATCGCCGACCGCTGGACGGTGTTCCGCGACGGGCAGTTCGTGGGCGAAGGGCGCATCGCCGAGGCCACCGCGGACCAGCTGGTGCAGCTGATGGTGGGCCGGTCGGTGGACCAGATCTTTCCGCAACGCGACCACCGGATCGGCGCCGAGGTGCTGCGCGTCACCGGCTACAGCCACCCCACCGAATTCGCCGACATGGGATTCACCCTGCATCGCGGCGAAATCCTTGGCTTCTACGGGCTGGTCGGCGCCGGGCGGTCCGAGGTGATGCAGGCGATCTTCGGCATCACCGTGCCGTCGAAGGGCGCGATGCGCATCGACGGGCAGGTGCGGGTGATCCGCGGCACGGCGCAGGCCATCGCGGCGGGCATCGTCTATGTGCCCGAAGACCGCGGGCGGCAGGGTGCGGTGAAGGGGCTTCCGATCTTCCAGAACGTGACGCTGCCTTCGCTGGGCGCCACCTCGCGCGGTGGGTTCCTGCGGCTTGCGCAGGAATTCGCGCTGGCCCGCGACTACACCGCGCGGCTGGACCTGCGGGCGGCGGCGCTGGATCAGGACGTGGGGCTTCTGTCGGGCGGCAACCAGCAGAAGGTGGTGATCGCCAAGTGGCTGGCCACGAAACCCCGCGTCATCATCCTGGATGAACCCACCAAGGGCATCGACATCGGGTCGAAGGCGGCGGTGCATGCCTTCATGGCGGAACTGGCGGCTGCCGGGCTGGCGGTGATCATGGTGTCCAGCGAGATCCCCGAGGTGCTGGGCATGTCCGACCGGGTGATCGTGATGCGCGAGGGGCGGATCGTGGACGAGGTTTCCGGCGCACGGATGACCCCCGAGACGCTGGTCCGCGCCGCGGCAGGGCTGGGGGTGGCGGCGTGATGGGCCCGGTTTCAGTGCGTTCCCATGATCTCGGCCCTTGCTGCGCTGGACAGGAAGGCAGAACGGGTCATGCCACGGCGCGACGCCTCGGCGTCGATGGCATCCAGCAGGCCGGGGTCCATCGAGATGTTCACCCGGCGCGGCGAGCCGCGGTCGACGATCAGGGCAACATGGGCAAGCTGCGCCCCGGCACGCCATTCGGCCAGATCGGGGTCTGCCAGCACAGCATCCGCGGTCCTTGGCCGCGGCAAGGGCAAGTCATCCTCGCGCAGGCCCGCGACATGAAAGGCAAGGGCTGCCTCGCCACGCGCCAGCGCCTGATCCACGGTGTCGCCGTCCGACACGCAACCCGGAAAATCCGGGAAACTGATGCCAAAGCCGCCTGTTTCATCGGTGTGGATAAAGGCCACGAACCGCATGTAACCCCCTTATCTCCAGCCCGCCTGTCGATAGATCGACGCGACGGTGCCAGGTTTGATGTCTTTCACCGGGTGTGGAATGGTCACGCGTCCCGCAATGGTCGGGTGCTTGAACTGCCAATGGTCGCCTCGCGTTGCCACATGAACCCAGCCATCGGCCAGCAACATCGCAATCAGCTTACGGCTGTTCCGTTCCATTCCGCACTTTCGTTTGTGACCCGGAATCTATGCACGTCTTGCGTTGAAGGCAACAGTCTTGTGTATCATGTTGCGCAAAATGTCTGTCCTGACAGCATAAGGCAAACATGACCCTGCTGCGTTCCCGCGAAGTTCAGCTGGCGCTGGCCATCCTGGTGCTGGTGGCGGTGATCGCCGTCCGCTTTCCGGCATTCGTCGCGCCCGCCAACCTGCGCGACGTGTTCAACGATACGGCGCCGCTGATGATTCTGGCGGTGGGCCAGATGATCGTGATCCTGACCAAATGCATCGACCTGTCGGTGGCGGCGAACCTTGCGCTGACCGGCATGGTGGCGGCACTGATGAACGGGGCGGGGGTGCCGCTGCCGTTGATCCTGCTGGCCGTCGTCGTGCTGGGGGCAGGGCTTGGGGTCATCAACGGCCTACTGGTGTGGAAGGCAGGCATTCCGTCCATTGTGGTGACGCTGGGCACCATGACCATCTACCGCGGCATCATCTTCCTGATGACCGATGGCAAATGGGTGAACGCGCACGAGATGACCGATGGGTTCAAGGCCCTGCCGCGGATGCACCTTCTGGGCCTGCCGGTAATGAGCTGGGTGGCCATTGCCATCATCGTGCTCTTGGCGGTGGCGATGACCCGCACCGCGCTGGGCCGGGCGTTCTATGCCGTGGGTGGCAACCCGCATGCGGCGGTCTACGCGGGCATCGACGTGGGCCGCACGCAGTTTGCGGCCTTTGTCATTTCGGGTGCGCTGGCGGGGCTGACGGGCTATCTGTGGGTGGCCCGCTATGCCGTGGCCTATGTGGACATTGCCGGCGGGTTCGAGCTGGACGTGGTGGCGGCCTGCGTGATCGGCGGCGTGGCCATCGCGGGCGGGTCAGGCACGGTTGCCGGCGCTGTGCTGGGCGCGCTGTTCCTGGGCGTCATCAAGAACGCGCTGCCGGTCGTCGGCATCTCGCCCTTCTGGCAGATGGCGATTTCCGGCGCGGCCATCATCCTTGCCGTGGCAGTGAACGCCGCGCAGTCGCGGGCGCCCGGCCGCATCATCCTGAAATCGGCAGAGCGCGCATGACCGCAGCCCCCCGTCAAACCCCGGGCCGCCACATCCCCGACCGGCTGGACAACCGCCTGACCCGCGCCCTGCGCAGCTGGGAGACCATGCTGATCGTGGTGGCGGTGGGGGTGTTCACCTTCAACGCCTTTGCCTCACCCTATTTCCTGAATGCCTGGAACCTGTCGGACGCCACGTTCAACTTCACCGAAAAGGCGTTGATCGCCTTTGCCATGGCCATGCTGGTGATCGCGGGCGAGATCGACCTGTCGGTCGCGTCCATCATCGCGCTGGCCTCGACCGCCATGGGGCTGGCAATGACGGCGGGCTTCGGCGTGCCGGGCATCGTGCTGGCAGGGCTGCTGACGGGGCTGGTCTGCGGCGCGGTGAACGGGGCGCTGGTGGCGGGCATGGGCCTGCCCTCCATCGTGGTCACCATCGGCACGATGAGCCTGTTCCGCGGCCTGTCCTTCATCGTGCTGGGGGATCAGGCCTTCAACGGCTATCCCAAGGGACTGGCGTGGTTCGGGCAGGGCTACGTGTGGTGGGTGATCTCGGTCGAACTGGTGATCTTTGCGCTGTGCGCGCTGGCCTACTGGGTGCTTCTGCACCGCACCAGTTTCGGCCGCACCGTCTATGCCATCGGCAACAACGCCACCGCCGCCCGGTTTTCCGGCATCAGGGTGGACCGCGTTCGGTTCATCCTGTTCCTGCTGACCGGGTTGATGAGCGGCCTTGCCGCCGTCTGCCTGACCTCGCGCCTTGGCTCGACCCGGCCGTCGATTGCCACAGGGTGGGAACTGGAGGTGGTGACGATGGTGGTGCTGGGCGGTATCAGCATCCTGGGCGGATCGGGGTCGATTCCGGGCGTGGTGCTGGCGGCGGTGATCATGGGGATGGTGACCTTCGGCTTCGGCCTGCTGAACGTGCCGGGCATCGTGATGTCGATTTTCGTGGGGCTGCTGCTGATTGGCGTGATCGCGGTGCCCCGCCTGTTGGGGAGAAGACGGTGATGCAGAAATACGCCTTCCGCATGCGGCTGAACCCGGGGATGGAGGAGGAGTACCGCCGACGGCACGATGCGATCTGGCCCGAACTGGTGGCGCTGCTGAAAGACGCGGGCGTCAGCGATTATTCCATCCACCTGGACAGCGAGACGGGGGTGCTGTTCGGCGTGCTGTGGCGCACCGACGATCACCGCATGGACGACCTGCCGCAGCATCCGGTGATGCAGCGCTGGTGGGCGCATATGGCTGATATCATGGAGGTGAAGCCCGACAACGAACCCGTCGCCGTGCCGCTGGTGCCGGTGTTCCACATGCCATGAAGCACATCGCCGTCATCGACATTGGCAAGACGAACGCCAAGCTGGCGCTGGTGTTGGCGGGCACGCTGGCCGAGGTGGCGGTGCTGACCACGCCCAACCGCGTGCTGCCGGGGCCGCCATGGCCGCACTTTGACGTGGACCGGCTGTGGGACTTCGTGCTGGACGGGCTGGCGGCGTTTCATGCGGCGCATGGGGTGGATGCGGTCAGCGTCACCACCCACGGCGCCTGCGCAGCGCTGCTGGATGCCACGGGCGGGCTGGCGGCGCCGGTGCTGGACTATGAGCACACCGGCCCGGATGCGCTGGCGGCAGAGTACGATGCCATCCGGCCACCCTTTGCCGAAACCGGATCGCCCCGCCTGCCCATGGGGCTGAACATCGGGGCGCAGCTGCACTGGATGCTGATGCAGGACCCGGGGCTGCGCGACCGCACGGCGAAGGTGGTGACGTGGCCGCAGTACTGGGGGCACCGGCTGACCGGGAACGTGGCCTGCGATCCGTCCTCGCTGGGATGCCACACTGATCTGTGGAACCCCCATGCGCGCCACTTCTCGGCGCTGGTCGGGCGGCTGGGGCTGGCCTTTGCCCCGCCGCGCCCGGCCGCAGAGGTGCTGGGCACCCTGCTGCCGTCGGTTGCCGCCCGCACCGGCCTGCCCCTGGGCACGCCGGTGCATGTGGGCATCCACGATTCCAATTCCTCGCTGCTGCCGCACATCCTGGGGCGCGCGCCGCCCTTTTCGGTGGTGTCGACGGGCACCTGGGTGATCTGCATGGCGGTGGGCGGGGCGGTGGTGGCGCTGGACCCCGCGCGCGACACGCTGGTGAACGTGGATGCGCGGGGCAACCCGGTGCCCAGTGCGCGGTTCATGGGTGGGCGCGAGTTCGACATCGCCATGGGCGGCCCTGCGGCTGCGCCCACAGAGGCCGACATTGCTGAAGTCCTGGAGCAGGGCGTCATGCTGCTGCCCGCCGTGGTGCCCGACGTAGGGCCGTTTCGCGGGCAGGCGGCGCGCTGGACTCCGGACGAACACGCCCCCGGCACCGGGCAGCGGGCGGCGGCGGTGGCTTTCATGCTGGCGCTGGTGACGGCGCGCTGCCTGTCGCTGATCGGGCACCGTGGTCCGGCCGTGGTGGAGGGCCCGTTTGCCCGCAACGCGCCCTATCTCGACATGCTGGCGGCGGCCACCGGCGGGGCGATACTGGCGGCGGGTGGGGTGACCGGCACCAGCCAGGGCGCGGCGCTGCTGGCCCTGCCCAACCCGGCGGCGGCCATCGCCCGGTTGCCGCAACCTGTGCGGCGCCCCGTGCCGGACCCGGCGCTGGCCGACTATGCCCGCGCGTGGAACGTCGCCGCGGGGTAGTCAGATGGCGGGCGTGGTGCCTGCGGGCGGGCCGAACAGCGGTTTCGGCGCGGACAGGGCCAGCGCTTGCGTTTGCGGTGTGCCGCGCCAGCGCGCAAGGATGCGCATGTACCGCCGCAGCACCTGCGCGGGCATCGTTTCGGACGGAACAGCGAAGACCCAGCCGGGCGACGGGCAAGACAGCACCTGCAGGATCGCAGGCGCAGCGATCATCGGCAGCGCCACCGGCAACAGCCACAGGCACAGCACCGGCGCATAAAGTGCCGCCAGCACCAGCCCGCCCGCCCCCCAGGCCGAAATCCAGCCCGCCGCCGCCCAGGCATCGCGCCAGGCCATTTCCCCGCCCTCGCGCGATTGCGCGGGCCAACCGGCGTCGCGGCCCAGCAGAATTTGCACCACCGCGCGGGCCTGATACATCAGCAGCACCGGCGCGATCAGGCTGGACACCGCCATTTCCGCCAGCGCGGACCGCAGCACGGCCATCGGCCCGCCGAACCCACCTGCACGGCCCGCTGCGATGGTCTGCAGCGCGATCATGAGCTTGGGCAGGAACAACAGCGCCGTCACGGCCAGCGCCAGCGCCACCGCCTTGCCCCGCGTGTCAATCGGGAAGACCGGGATCGGGTTGTTGTCCACGAAGAAATCGACCGGCCCCGCGGTGGCCGCGGCCCACAGCGACAGGGCCAGGAAGGCCAGCCAGAACAGCGACGCCACATAGGCGAAAATGCCCTGGAAGAAGGTGAAGCGGTGCCAGGGCGCCAGACCGGCCGCGCCGATGATGCGAGCGTGCTGCAGGTTGCCCTGTGCCCAGCGCCGATCACGCTTGGCGTGGTCCACGATGGTGCCGGGGCCTTCCTCGAACGACCCGTCAAGGTCGTCGTCCAGCCGCACCGCCCAGCCCGCACGCGCCAGCAGCGCCGCCTCGACATAGTCGTGGCTGTAGATCGGGCCGCCGAAGGGGGGCGGTCCCTTCAGTTCCGGCAACCCGCAGGACTGCGCGAAGGCCGCAATGCGCACCATCGCGTTGTGCCCCCAGAACGGGCCTGCCTGCCCCTGCATCGCCGCCAGCCCATGCGCGAAGGCGGGTGCATGGTGCGCGGCGGAAAACTGCATGGCGCGGGCGAACCATGTTTCGGCGCGGATCACCTTGGGCAGTGTCTGCAGCAGGCCAAGCCGGGGCTCGGCTTCCATGCGCCGGGCCATCTCGACGATGGTGGCGCCTTCCATCAGGCTGTCGGCATCCAGCACCAGCGCAAAGTCCCAGGCCGCACCCGAGGCGCGCAGGAAATCCTCGACGTTGCCTGCCTTCTTCCCGGTATTGCGCGCGCGGCGGCGGTAGAACAGCCGCCCTCCGCCGTGACATTCCTGCAAAAGCCGCTGGAACCACCGCCGCTCTTCGGCCGCTACCGCCTCGTCGCGGGTGTCCGACAGGATGGCCACGTCGAACCGCTGCGCCTCACCAGTGGCGGCCAGCGCGCCGTGCATGGCAGCGATGCGGGCGAAGGTGGCGACCGGATCTTCGTTGCAGACGGGCACAAGGATGACAGTGCGTGACCGCAATGGCCGCCTTGGCCCGAACGGGGCCGGGGCCGCGGGGGCCAGCAGGCCCACCACCGCCTGCGCCGCGCCCCAGGCCAGCCACCACGTGGTCAGCACCATCAGCACGGCGCGCAGGCCATCGACGGTGTCCAGCCCGTCGCCCGCGCCGTACTGCAGCGCCAGCCACCCTGCCCCGGCCGCACAAGCCAGGCTGAAGGCCAGTGCCAGCGCGCGCCGCATCACCACGCGCCGACCGGGGTGCGGCAGCGCGCGCAGCACGGCCTTGGCTGTCGGCCCGTGCAGCGCCTGCCGTGGCATCGCCAGCGGCGCATGCGGGGGTTGACCCGGCAGATCCGTCACCATCGGCACAGGGCTTCCGTCGGGCATCAGACGACCCACTGGTACAGCCAGGTTTCCGTCAGCTTGCGGTCGTATCCGGCCAGATGCGCCTTCAACTCGGCCACACCGCCGGAAGGTGGCGTCATGTCGATGACCAGCCGCCACAGCCCGCCCTCTGGCCCGCCCTCTGGCCCGCCCTCTGGCACCGCCTCCAGAACCTGCGACCGGATCTCGCCCGACGAGGCGGTGACCACGGCCTGCACCGCCGCATCGGGCGGCAGTTGCGCCAGCAGGCCTCCGGCGAAATCGACCACGAACTTGCGCCCCTGGGCCAGCCCGGTGACACCCGCCACCCCGGCCTCACCGGCCCTCGTGGCCACCACGCGCGCCAGGCCCGTGTCGGCCGCCGCGTCCAGGTTGCCCCAGTGCAGCCGATAGCGGTACTCGCGCGCGTCGCCTGCCGCGGCGCCAGGCGTCTGGGCCACCCAGAAGGCCACGATGTTGTCGTTCACCTCAAGGTCGGTGGGCAGTTCCACCAGCCGCACCGCCCCCGGCCCCCAGTCGCCCAGCGGCTCCACCTCCAGCGAAGGGCGGCGTTCGTAATGCGCCTCGGCATCCTGATAGCTGGCGAAATCACGGTCGCGCTGGTCCAGCCCGAACCGCGCCACCGGGTCGCTGAACCAGCTGTCGGCCAGCCGCGGCGGGTTGTTCAGCGGCCGCCACAGCACGTCGCCGTCCGTGCGTTCAAGGCGCAGCGCTTCGGAATCGTGCACCTGCGGACGATAGTCGTCGAACGCCATGCGGTTCTTTTCGTCGTACAGGAACATCGAGGTCAGCGGCGCGATGCCCACAAGTTCCACGTCGGCCCGGAAGAACAGGCGCGCGGTGACCTCGATCACCGTGTCCTTGCCGGGCATCACGGTAAAGCGGAAGGCGCCGGTCACCGAAGGGCTGTCAAGCGCGGCCGAGAACGTGACGGCACCCACGCCAGGCGCGGGGCGTTCCAGGTAGAAGCCGGTGAAGCGGGGGAATTCCTCGGGAACGCCGGTGCCGGTGTTCAGCGCCAGCCCGCGCGCCGAAATGCCATAGGCCGACCCCATGCCCAGCGCGCGGAAATAGCTGGCACCCAGGAAGGCCACCACTTCATCCAGCTTGTCGGGGCGGTTCAGCGGGTGCAGCAGGCGAAACCCGGCCACGCCCGGCAGCATGGCGTGTTCCGGCACCTTCGTGGCCAGCTCGCCCAGATACTCGAAATCGTCGGTGCCGAAGGTCATCGGCTGTACCGTGCCCGCCGACACGTCGAACAGCTGCACGGGTTCGCCGAACAGCCAGCCGGTGTGGAACGCCTGCAGGCGGAACAGGCCAGGTGCATCGGCCCAGCGGTCGCGGTCGCGGCGGAACAGGATCAGGCGATAGTCGTCATAGTCGAGTTCGGCGGCGAAGCCCTCGATCTTTTGCGGCTCGGCATGAGGTTCGGCGGCGCGGGCGCGCATCCATTCGGTCAGGATGTCAAAACTGAAGGGCTGGCCTGCAGGCAAGAGGTTGGCCGCAGCCGCGGCGCGGGGCAGCAGCGGAAGGGCCGCCAGCGCAGCCGCAGTCGACAGCAGGCGGCGGCGGGTCAGGGCGGGAAGGCGGTGGGCGCGGGGCGCAAGGTGCATGGCATCCTGAAAGTCTGGCGCGGCGGTGGGCGCAGTTTCTTTGGGCGCAGGGACGTTGCTCTCTCGCCGCGTCGATAAAGAGCAGATAGCGCATTTTGCAAGAGTGCTGCCTTGCATCTGCTGCAACGCAGCAATGCATGGGCAGCACAGCGCCGGGCGGTGCCCGGTTCTCGGGCAAGTCCTTGCCGATCCGGCGCAATTCGCACCCGGACGCGGGCTAGCTGCGGCCCGGCCACATGCGCGCGACCACACCGTCGCGCTTCACAATGCCGTGCAGGGCCGCCGCACCCAGATGCATCAGGATCAGCACCACCAGCGGCACCCGGGCCGAAGCGTGCACCGCCTTGGCCACGGCCGCCATCTGATCGTCCGCGGGCACCAGACGCGGCACCCCCAGCGCATCAAGGCCCTCCAGCGGAAAGCCCCCGGCCACCACGCGCACATAGCCCGACACGGCCATCACCACCAGCAGCGCATACATCAGCACATGCGTGGCATGCGCCACCTCGGCCTGCCAGTGCGGCACCGATGCGGGCAGCGGCGGCGGCGGGTTGGCGGCGCGGTACAGGATGCGGACAAGCACCAGAAGCAGGATTACCACACCGATGTTCTTGTGAAAGATGAACAGCGAATCCTGCCAAGGCCGCGTCAGCCCGGCGTGCAGCATCGCCCAGCCGGCGGGAATCGTAAGCAGGACAAGAAGGGCAGAAACCCAGTGCATGGCGCGGGCGAAGGACCGGTAGGCGGGTGTCGGGGCGGGCACGGCTGGCATCCTTTCGGCATGATTCCCGCGCAACAGTAACATCCCGGCCAGATTCCTTGACAGCGAAGTGAAGCGGGCCTTGCATGCGCGGATGGATCGCATCTTGCCAGGCGCGTCGCGCGGTAAAGTGGAACCGGCGGTTGTGCTGGGTCTTGCCGGGTTTGCGGTGGCACTGGCGGTGGCCGGGGCTGCGGCATGGCTGCTGCCCGGTGCGGTGGTGGCTATTGCGCCGCTGGGTGTGGCACTGGCCACGGTGCTGGCCTGCCGCGGCATGGCGCGGTGTTATCCGCATGCGCGTGCCGGGGCCTGCAATCTGGTGACGCTGGCGCGCACGGCGATGCCCGCCCTGCTGGCCGCGGTCGTTCTCTCGCCAACGCCGCCCGGCGCCGCGGCGATGTGGGGGCTGGCGGCGCTGGCCGCGATGGCGCTGGCGGCCGACGGGGCCGACGGATGGCTGGCCCGCCGGTCGGGGCTGGACAGCAGCTTTGGCGCGCGCTTTGACATGGAGGTGGACGCGGCCCTTGCCGCCATGCTGAGCCTGGCCGCCATCGACGCGGGCAAGGCGGGGTTGTGGCTGCTGCCCCTGGGGTTCATGCGGTATGCGTTTGTGGCGGCGATGCCGGTCTTTCCGTGGCTGAACGCGCCGCTGCCGCCGAGGGCGGGGCGCAAGACGATGTGCGTGGTGCAGATTGCCGTGCTGGCGCTGCTGCTGGCCCCGCCCGTTTCAGGCCCCCCCGCCGTGGCCATGGCCGCCACCGCCACGCTGCTGCTGACACTGTCGTTTGCCGCCGACATCCTGTGGCTGTGGCGCCACCGATGATCCTGCGGCTGGTCCTTGCCGCACTGGCGCTGCATCTGGTGCTGATCATGCCCAATCACCCGGGCGCCCTGACCTGGGGTGCGCTGCGGCTGTTTCCGCTGGAACTGCCGGCGATTCTGGCGCTGCTGGCCGCGGTGGCGCCGCCGGCGCGGGTGGTGCGCGCGGGTCTGGTGGGCGTGCTGGTGGCGCTGACGGCGCAGAAACTGGCCGACCTTGCCACCTTCACCGCCTTTGGCCGCCCGTTCAACCTGGCGGTTGACGGGCACATGCTGGATGCGGGCACCCGGCTGGCCTTGGGCACGCTGGGCCTGCCGCTGGCGCTGCTGGTGCTGCTGGCGCTGCTTGCCCTGCCCGCAGCACTTGCCGCACTTCTGTGGTGGGCGACCGGCGTGTGGGCCGCGCTGCCCCGGTTTCGGCTGGCCGCGCCGGTGGCGGTGGCCGCCGCCCTGTATGCCTGTGTGGAAATCGGCTGGGCGATGCGCGCCCTGCCGCTGCCGTTCAACCCGCCCGGCGCGGCCTTCACCGCGCGCACCGGCGTTGAACATTTCCGCGATGCGCAGCAGGCCCGGCGCGACCTGGTGGCCTTCCGCACCGCCGCCGAAACCGACCCCGGGATGGCCATCCGTGCGCCCCTGTCGGCGCTGCAGGGGCGCGACGTGATCGTGGTGTTCATCGAAAGCTACGGCCGCGCCAGCCTGGACAACCCGCTGTACGCCGCCACCCACCTCCCGCTGCTGGCCGGGGCCGAGGCGCGCCTGCGGCAGGCGGGGCTGGCCATGCGCACCGGCTGGCTGACCTCGCCCATCGAGGGCGGGCAAAGCTGGCTGGCGCATGCCACGCTGGCCACCGGACTGCCGGTGCCCGACCAGATCCGCTATGGCGCGCTGATCGCCAGTCCCCGTCGCAGCCTGTTCCAGATTGCCGCCGACAATGGCTGGCGCACCGCCGCCATCTCTCCGGCCATCACCATGGCCTGGCCCGAGGGCGCGCGGCTGGGGTTCGAAACCCTGATCGACCGCGATGCGATGGGCTACAGGGGCCCGCCGTTCAACTGGATCACCATGCCCGACCAGTTTACCCTGGCCCGGTTCCGCGATCGCCTGCCGCCCGACGACAGGCCGCTGTTCGCGCAGGTCACGCTGATCTCGTCTCACGCGCCATGGGTACCGGTGCCGGTGCCGGTGGCGTGGGACGCGGTGGGCGACGGGCAGGTGTTCGCCCCGATGGTCGGGGGCGACCCGCCCGAGGTGGTGTGGCAGGACCCCGACCGCATCCGCGACCAGTACCGCCAGTCCATCGCCTATGCACTGGAGGTGACGCTGGATTGGGCGGCGCGTCAGGGGGCCGCCCACCCTGACGGAACTGCGCCGCTTGTCCTAGTCCTGGGCGACCACCCGCCGGTGGGGTTTGTCAGCGGCGTGCCGGGGCGCGACGTGCCCGCGCATCTGATCGGCCCGCCCGACGTGGTGGCCCGGGTGGTCGGCTGGGGCTGGACCGAAGGGCTGATTCCCGCGCCGGACACACCGGTCTGGCCCATGCAGGACTGGCGCGACCGCTTTCTTGCCGCCTTCAGCCCGCCATGACGGCGCTGCGCCTGGCCGTTCCGGCGCTGCTGCTGGCGGTGCTGTGGCAGGTGGCCGACGGCCCTGCGGCGCTGCGCCTGCTGGCGGGGCTGCACCCGGGGTGGATTGCGGTGGCAGCGGGGCTGGTGCTGGGGCAGACGGTGCTGTCGGCGCTGCGCTGGCGGCTGGTGGCGCAGGGCTGTGGCATAGCATTGGGGCGGCTGCGGGCGGTGCGCGAATACCTGCTGTCGCAACTGTTGAACCAGACGCTGCCGGGCGGAATTCCGGGCGATGCCGCCCGCGCCCTGCGAAGCCGAAACGGCGCGGGCCTGCCCGCGGCCGCGCTGGCCGTGGTGATTGAACGCGCTTTGGGGCAGATGGCGCTGCTGGCGCTGACGCTGCCCGCGCTGGCGTTGTCGATGGCCGCGGGGCGCATCGGCTGGCCGCCGCCGGCGCCCCTGTTGCTGGCGGCTGCCGCGGGCGCGGTGCTGCTGGCCGTGCCGCTGGCCCGCACCGCCCCAGTCCGCCGTGCGGTGGCTGCCGTGGCGCCGCGGGCATCGGCGCTTGCGGCCCTGTCCGGCGCCATTGTGGCGCTGAACCTTCTGTCCTTCGCCGCCGCCACCCGCGCCACCGGCACCGCCCTGACACCTGAAGCCACGCTCGCGCTCGTCCCGCTCATCCTGACGGCCATGCTGGTGCCGCTGTCGGTTGGCGGCTGGGGCTGGCGCGAAGGGGCGGCGGCTGCGCTTTTCCCGCTTGCGGGCCTGACGGCTGCGCAGGGTTTCGCCGCCAGTGCCGGTTTTGGCCTGTGCATCCTCGCAGCCGCGTTACCGGGGGCGCTCTTTGCCTTGCCGCGGCGCGCGGAACCATCACAATTGCAACACCCCCGTGACAGGAGCCCGCCATGACCCGCCTTTCCCGCCGCCGTTTCCTTGGCACCACGCTCGCCGCCTCCGGCGCCGGGCTGATCCTGCCCCGCCGCGCCTCTGCCGCCACCCCGGTGGCCCTGCAGCTCAGCTGGCTGCACTCGGTGCAGTTCGGCGGCAGCTACATCGCGCAATCCAAGGGGTACTGGGCCGAGGGCGGGCTGGAGGTGCGGCTGGACCAGGGCGGTCCGAACGCGCCGGTGGAACCCCCCGTCGTGGCGGGCACCGCGCTGGTGGGCATCTCGGCCGCCGACTACACCGCCGCCGCCGTGGCCAACGGCGCGCCCTTCCGCATCATCGGCGTGGCGATGCAGAAGAACCCCTTCGTCATCGCGTCGCTGCCCGCAAACCCGGTGAACACGCCCCAGGACCTTGCCGGAAAGAAGATCGGCATGGCGCTGGCCAATACCCCCGTCCTGCAGGCGCTTTGCACGCTGAACAACGTCGATATCACGAAGGTCGAGATCGTGCCCACGCAGTACGACGCGGCGCCGCTGGTGACGGGGCAGGTGGATTGCCTGTTGTGCTGGCAGACCGACCTGCCGGTGGCGATGACCATGCAGGGGGTCGAGAATGTGACGATGCTGATGGCCGACCACGGCTATGCCCTGCATTCGCAGACCTACATCGCCACGACCGACAGCCTGCTGAACCGCCGGGCAGACCTGGTGGCGCTGATGAAGGGCGAGGTGCGCGGCTGGATGGACTACAAGGCCGACCCGAAGGCGGCGGCGGCGCTGGCCGTGCAGATGTTCCCCGATGCGGGGCTGGACCTGCCGACGCAGGAACTGCAGGCCGACCGCCAGGTACCGCTGATGTTCAGCGACCTGACCGAGGCGCAGGGCTTTGGCGCCTGGACGGACGAGACGGTGGCGGCCAACATCCGCACGCTGGCGCTGCTGGGCCGTACGGTGACGCCCGATCTCTGGGACCGCTCGATCCTTGACGAGGTGCATGGTGCCGCCTGACCCGGCCATCGGTGGCGCGCGGCCCGCTGTGGGGCGCCTCCTCTCCCCCTCTGTGGAGAGGGAGGCGCCATTGGCCATGGCGCGGTGCCCGGCCGGCACGGTGCACCATGGTTGACGCCCCGCCCCCCGTTACCCTGACCGGTGTGTCGCGCCATTTCGGCTCTGTCGCCGCGCTGGCGCCTGTCACCCTGGCCTTCGTGGCGGGGCAGACGACGGCGCTGGTCGGCCCCTCGGGCTGCGGCAAGTCCACCCTGTTGCGGCTGGTGGCGGGGCTGGATGCGCCCAGCACCGGCAGCATCCGCGTCGGCCCCCGCTCCCCGGCCGAAGTGACCCGCGACGCCGGGCTGGCGGTGGCCTTCCAGGACCCCGCCCTGCTGCCGTGGCGCACGGTGCGCGGCAACATCGCGCTGGCGCTGACCCTGGCCCGCCGCACCCCCGACCCCGAAGAGGTGGACCGGCTGATCGCCCTGGTGGGACTGGCGGGGTTCGAGGACCGCAAACCTGCAGAATTGTCGGGCGGGATGCGCAGCCGGGTTGCCATAGCCCGCTGCCTGGCCACGCGGCCGGGCCTTCTGCTGCTGGACGAACCCTTTGCCGCAGTGGACGAGTTGACGCGCCTGCGGCTGAACGAAGACCTGCCGCGCCTGTGGCAGGCGCGCGGCACCACCACGCTGCTTGTCACCCACGCCATTTCGGAAGCCGTGCTGCTGGCCGATCGGGTGGTGGTCTTCTCCAGCCGCCCCGGCCGTGTGGTGGACGACATCGCCATTCCCCTGCCGCACCCCCGCCACCGTGACCTGACGCGCGACGCGTCGTTCCGCGACCTCATGGACAGCGTGCAGGCCGCGCTTTGGGCCGGCACCGCGCCCGACCAGCCGCTGGCCGCGGAATGATCGCCGCCGCCCTGCCGGCCCCGCTTCCCCGCGCCGTGCCCTTCCTTGCCGCCGTGGTTGCCTGGGAAATGCTGGCGCTGCTCCCCGGCACCGACTTCCTGATTGCTGCGCCCTCGGACATCGCGCGATGGATGGGCGCGAATGCCGCCCTTCTGGCCCGCGCAACGCTTGCCACGCTGGCCAATGCCGCGCAGGGGTTTGCCTGGGGCAACCTTGCCGGGGCGGTTCTGGCCACGCTCTGCATCCTTGCCCCGCGCGCCGCCCCCCTGCTTGCCGCCCTTGCCCTGTTCGCCTTCTGCCTGCCCATGGTCGCCACCGGCCCGATCCTGCGCGTGCTGTACGGCCCCGGCGCCGGCCCGCAAGTCACGCTGGCCGCGCTGGCGGTGTTCTACACCACCTTCCTGGCGCTGCTGGTGGGTCTGCGCGCCGCCCCCGCGGCGTGGTTCGACCTGATCGCCAGCTATGGCCGCGGGCGGCTCACACAGCTGGCCCGCGTCCGAACACGCGCCGCCATCCCCTACGCCACCGCGGGCCTGCAGATTGCCGCCCCCGCCGCCGTGCTGGGCGCCATGGTGGGCGAGTTCACCGGCGCCGACCGCGGCCTGGGCGTGCTGGCGATCCGGGCCATGCGCGCGCTGGACGTGCCCGCCACCTGGTCGCTGGCCGCCACCTCGGCCGCGCTGTCGATCTCTGCCTATGCGGCCCTGGGCGCCCTGGGCCGCCGCCTGTCGCCCGGCCCGGTGCCCGTGCTCTTGGCCCCGCCCGCCGCCGCCCGCCGCAACCACCCCGCCGTGCCCATCCTGGCCGCGCTGGCCATCCTGGCCCTTTGGCAGGGTGTGATGGACGGCTTCGCGCTGAACCCCTTCTTCGCCAAGCGCCCGGCCGAGGTCTGGCAGTTCCTGACCTCCACCCCCGATGCCCTGCCCACGCTGACCCATGCGCTGGGGCAAACGCTGATCCTGGCGCTGCCCGGCTACCTGGCGGGCATCGCCATGGGCATCGCCCTTGCCGCCGCCGTGACGCTGCGCCCGGCGTTGGCCGCCACCGCGCTGCCGCTGGCCGTGGCCCTGCGCGCGATTCCCATCGTCACCACCGCGCCGCTGATCGTTCTGGCGCTGGGCCGCGGCGCCACCGGCACCATCGCCATCGTGGCGGTGATGACCTTCTTCCCCACCTTCGTGGCCGCGCTGGCAGGCATCCGGCAGGTGCCGCAACAGGTGCAGGACGTGTTCGCCAGCTATGCCGCCTCGCCGCGCCAGCGGCTGCTGCACGCCCAGCTTCCGGCCATGGTCCCCGCCGCCTTTGCCGCCGCCCGCATGGCGGTGCCCGCCGCCATCCTGGCCGCCACCACCACCGAATGGCTGGCCACCGGCATCGGCATGGGCACGCTGATGGCGATATCCGCCTCGACCTCGTCCTATGCCATGCTGTGGTCCTGCGTGATCGTGCTCGCGCTCGCGGCCTGTCTCGGCTATGCCGCAGTGGCGGCGCTGGAAGCCCGAGTCCTTGCCCGCCTTGCCCCGGAGCAGTTGCGCCCATGAGACCCGCCGTCTTTGCCATTCCCGGCGACATCGACCAGAAAACCGGGGGCTACATCTACGAGAAAACCGTGCTGCACACCCTGCGCGCACAGGGTCGCCGGGTGGATCATATGCAGCTGCCGGGCAGCTTCCCGCTGGCCCCGCCTGCCGACATGGCAGCGGCGGTGGCGCAGCTGGCCGCCGTGGCGCCGGACACGCCCGTCATCCTCGACGGCCTTGTCTACGGCGGCATCGACACGGCGGGGCTTGTCACCGTGAAGGCGCCGCTGGTCGCCATGATCCACCACCCGGTGGGCCTGGAAACCGGCCTGCCGCCCGACACCGCGCGCATGCTCTTGCAGCGCGAGGCCGCGAACCTGGCCCTTGCCGCGCAGGTGGTGGTGCCCTCGCCGCATACCAAACGCATCCTGGTGGCCGATTTCGGCGTGCCCGAAGCCCGCATCCACATTGCGCTGCCCGGCTTCGCCGAACCTGACCCGGTCCGCAGCCCGATCGATCCGCCGCTGATCCTGTCGGTGGGGCTGATCGCCGCCCGCAAGGGGCATGACGTGCTGATCGACGCGCTGGGGGCCATCACCGACCTGCCGTGGCAGGCGCAAATCGTCGGCGGCACGCATGACCACGACGTGCTGCGGTCACTGACGCTGAAGGCCGATGCGCTGGGCCTGTATGGCCGCCTGCGGTTCCGCGGGCGGATGGAGCAGGACGAACTGGCGGGGCTGTACCGGCAGGCCACCGTCTTTGCTCTGGCCACCCGCTATGAAGGCTACGGCATGGTGTTCGGCGAAGCGCTGATCCACGGCCTGCCGATTGTCACCTGCGCTGCCGGGGCCGTGCCGGAAACCGTGCCGCAGGGCACCGGCCACCTGGTGCCGGTGGACGACAGCGCCGCCTTTGCCGCCGCCCTGCGCCGCCTGCTGGCCGATCCTTCCCACCGCGCGCAGATGGCCGCGGCCAGCACCGCCGCGGGCCACGCCCTGCCGCGCTGGGCCGATACGGCGGCGGTGATGGGTGGGGTGCTGGACGGGCTGCCAAGATGACTGTCGCCCAGGGTTCCGCCAGGAAGGAAGAAAGCATGTTCCGCGCACTTGTGGTTGAAAAGGACGAAACCGGCGCCACCCGCGCTACGGTGCAGGATTTGCCCGATGACCGGTTGCCCGCGGGCGATGTGACCGTGGCGGTCGAGTATTCGACGCTGAACTACAAGGACGGGCTGGTGCTGACCACCGGCGGCGGGCTGGTGCGGACCTACCCGCATGTGGGGGGCGTGGATTTCGCGGGCACTGTGTCGGCCTCGGACGATGCCCGCTATGCCCCCGGCGACAGGGTCATCCTGACCGGCTGGCGGGTGGGCGAAAGCCACTGGGGCGGCTATGCCACCAAGGCGCGGCTGAAGGCCGACTGGCTGGTGCCGCTGCCCGCGGGGCTGACCACGCGGGCCGCCATGGCGGTGGGCACGGCAGGCTTCACCGCCATGCTGGCGGTGATGGCGCTGGAAGACCACGGTCTGACGCCCGAGAAGGGCGAGGTGCTGGTGACGGGCGCCGCGGGCGGCGTGGGGTCGGTCGCCATCGCCATCCTCGCCCGGCTGGGCTATCAGGTGGCCGCCGTCACCGGCCGCCCCGAAACCGGGCCCTACCTGCGCGATCTGGGCGCCGCGCGCATCGTGCCGCGGGCGGACCTGGCCGAGACGGTGAAGCGCCCGCTGGAGACAGAGACGTGGGCGGGCTGCATTGATGCGGTGGGCGGTGCGATGCTGGCGCGCGTGCTGGGGCAGATGAAACACCGCGCCTCGGTCGCCTCGGTGGGGCTGGCGGGCGGGGCGTCGCTGCCTGCCACGGTGATCCCGTTCCTGCTGCGCGGCGTGAACATCCTGGGCATCGACAGCGTGCTGTCGCCCTACGACGAACGCGTGCGCGCCTGGGGGCGCATTGCCACCGACCTGCCGATGGACAAGCTGGAGGCAATGACCCGCACGGTTGGTCTGGCCGACCTGCCGGGGCTGGCGGGCGAGATCCTGAAGGGGCAGGTGCAGGGCCGCGTGGTGGTGGATGTGAACGCCTGACGGCCGGGGCGCCGGGGACGCGCGCCGGGGGCTTCGCGCCCCCGGACCCCCGCGGGGTATTTGGGCAAAGATGAGGATGCAGGCGGTTCAGCGCCGGATGTGGTGCAGTCCGGTGAAGCGGGCGCGCAGCGCGGCGGTGCGCGGCGCCACATCGGCGGGGCGGTTGCCGCGCAGCCCCTCGGCAATCAGGTCGGCCAAGGCGGGGGCGTCGGCAGGGGTGACGCCGCGGCGCACAAGCTCGGGCGTGCCGATGCGCAGGCCATTCAGGTCACCCGCGACGGGGGCGATGGGCAGGCCGATGCCGCAGGCCAGGAAACCCGCCTGCCGCAACGTCCTTGATGCGGCCTGACCGCCGCCAAAGGGAGCGGCCACCACGGCGAACTGGTGCGACTGCGTGGCGCCGCGGTCCATCGCGTGCACCGGGATGCCACGGTCGTGCAGCGCGCGCGCCAGCGCCTGCGCCAGATCCACCATCGCCTGCGCGTAGGCCGCGCCATGCGCGCGCCAGTCCAACAGCGTGATGGCCAGCGCCGCCGACTTGCCCGCATCGAAGTTCGCCGTCATGCCGG
The DNA here is from genome assembly GCA_964559535.1 of uncultured Rhodobacterales bacterium. GTDB lineage: Bacteria > Pseudomonadota > Alphaproteobacteria > Rhodobacterales > Rhodobacteraceae > CAZLIC01. The sequence goes on along the minus strand of CAZLIC010000036.1, from coordinate 14,981 downwards.
GGAAGGCGATGTGGTCCAGCCATTCGGCAATGGCCGCGTCGCGGGTCACGATCAGCCCGCCCGCGGGGCCGCCCAGCGATTTGTAGCTGCTCATCGTCATCAGATGCGCGCCTTCGTCCATCGGGTTGGGAAACTGGCCCCCGGCGATCATGCCGCACTGGTGGGCGGCGTCGAACAGCACCTTTGCCCCGACCGTGTCGGCAATCGCGCGCACCGCGCGGGTGTCATGCGGGAACAGGTTCAGGCTGCCGCCCAGGGTGATGACCTTTGGCCGCACCTGCTGCGCCAGCTCGGCCAGACCCGGCATGTCCACCGTGTAGCCGTCGGCATTCACCGGGGCGGGGTGGGTGACCAGGCCATAAAGGCCCGCGCAGCCTTCGGCGTGGTGGGTGACATGGCCCCCCACGGCAGGCGGCGGGGCGATGATCGCATCGCCCGGCCGGGCCAGCGCCATGAAGCCGTAGAGGTTTGCCAGCGCACCGGACCCCACGCGGATTTCGGCATGGGTGGCGCCGAACACCTCGGCCGCCAGTTCGGCGGCGATCACCTCGATTTCCTCGATGGCCTCCAGCCCCATCTCGTACTTGTCGCCCGGATAACCCAGCGACGGCCGCGACCCCAGACCCCGGCTCAGCGCCGCTTCGGCGCGGGGGTTCATCACGTTGGTCGCGGGGTTCAGGTTGAAGCAGTCGGCGTCATGGATCTGCAGGTTGCGGCGGATCAGGGCCTCGATGCGGGCATCCACCGTGTCGGCAGAGGTGGCAGCGGTGGTGGCGGCAATCTCTTGTACCCGGGTTTCGCAGGCGGCGGGCACCCAGGCGCGGCGGGCAAGGCGGGTCATCTCGGGCTCCTTCTTTGCGGGCAGTTGACCGGAAGGCCGCGGTCCGGGCAATGCCGGAAACGCAGGGCAGGTCCGCGAATGCATCGCGGAATTCGCTCGCCTGACCGGACCGCGCGGTCTATCGTGGCCGGATTGCAAGGCTGGGTGATTGGCATGAAGGCTCCGGAAAGGCTGCGCGGCGAGGTCGAGGCGACCGAACGCAAGGCCGCGGCCATTGCGCGGGACATGGCGGCGCTGTTGGGGCGGCCGGTGGCGGAACGGGCGGGCCTTCCGGCCCTGCTGGCCGACTTCGGGGCGCTGCACGAAACGGCAGGCCACGCCATTGCGCAGTTGCGCCGGATGGTCGGCCGCGTGGTGCAGGCCGAGGCCGACGCGGGCGAAACGGTGGCCGGGTTCACCCGCGCGGCACGCACGCGGCACCTGACCTGGGGGCGCATTGCACAGGCGGTGGGCGATTGCCTGGCCGGGCACGAATGGCCGCTGTTGCCCGCGGCGCGGCCGAAGTTCGATCTGGGCGCCGTGCAGGAATCGGTGGTGAACAAGGTGTTCACCGATGCGCATGCCGCGGTGAACCCGGCCTCGCAGGACAGTGCGGCGGGCGAGTTGGGGTGCTTTCCCGACATTGCGCTGGATGCCGACCACTTCGTGTGGAACGCGCATCTGGCCTGCCGGATGCTGTTGGCGCAGAAACGGTCGCGGCCGTGGTCGTTTCTGGATGTGGGCTGCGGCGGCGGCATGAAGGTGGCGCTGGCGGCCGAGATGTTCGACCGGGCGGACGGGCTGGACTATGACCCCGGCTATGTGGATGCCGCGCTGCGCAACTTTGCCGCCATGAAGGCGGGGCGCTGCCATGCCTTCCAGGCCGACGGACTGACGTTTGACGGATATGGCGACTATGACGCCGTGTATTTCTTCCAGCCGATGCGGGATGAGGACGGGCTGCACGCGCTGGAGCGCCGGATTGTGGAGCAGACGCGGCCCGGCGGCCTGTTGCTTGCCACCTATCCGGGTTTCCTGTGGCGCGCGGCCGGGCTGGGCTGTCGGCAGGTGATGGGCAACGTCTATGTCAAGGACATGGACGAGGACGCAATGGAGGCCTGGAAGGCCGAGACGCGGCGCATGGGGCCGCACCTGCATCTGCACGGCAAGGGCGTGCCGCGCGGGTCGGGCTGGCTGCGGCCCCTGTGGCTGGCCTGCCTGGCGAACGGGATAAGGCCCGAGGTATAATCAGCCCGCCGCGGCGCGGGGCATCGGGTTGGTGCCGCGGTTGTAGGGCTGCCAGTCGGTGATGTCGGGATAGAAGCTGCGGCGCCAGTCGCGCACGCGGGGGTTCATCACCCGGCGCCACAAGGGCGGCACCAGCGCCGCCAGGGTCATCACCGGATAGCCGTAGGGCAGTTGCGGCGCCGCCTCGGCCGAATGGGTCTGCAGCAGCGGGAAGCGGCGGTCGGGCTTGAAGTGGTGGTCGGAGTGGCGCTGCAGGTTGATCAAGAGCCAGTTCGACACGCGGTGCGCCGCGTTCCACGAATGACGGGGCTGGACGTGTTCGTACTTGCCGTCGCCCAGATGGCGGCGCGTCAGCCCGTAGTGTTCGATGTAGTTCACCAGTTCCAGCTGCCACACCGCGACAAAGGCCTGCAACAGGAACAGCCCCACGCCCGTCCAGCCGCCCAGCGCAAGGGCCAGCCCCAGCATGGCCAGCTGCAGCGCGCCATAGCGCCAGAAGGGGTTGCTGCGGTGCCAGACGGGCCTGTCCCTGCGGGCCAGCAGGGCGGCCTCGGCCGCCCAGGCCGATTGCAGGCTTTCGCGCAGCACGCGGGGGAAGAAGCGGTGGAAACCTTCGTTGTAGCGCGCCGTCACCGCATCGCGCGGGGTGCCCACCCACAGATGGTGCACACGCAGGTGTTCGCTGCGGAAATGGGAATACAGCACGGTGGACAGGAGGAGGTCGCCCAGCCAGCGCTCAGCCTTCGATTTCTGGTGCATCAGCTCGTGGCTGTAGTTGATGCCCACGGTGCCGGTGACGACGCCAACGCCGAAGAACAGGCCGATCTTCTCGGCCGTGCCCAGATGCCCGGCGCGGGTGGCGTACCAGATCAGCCCGAACAGCGTAAGGAACTGCAGCGGAAACCAGATCAGCGTGACGGCCCGGTACCAGAGCAGGTCGTCCTCGGGCGTATCGGGGCTGTAGTTGGCGGTGTTCAGGCCCGCCAGCGCATCCATCAGCGAAAACACGCCCCAGCCGTACAGCGGCACCAACAGCACCGCCCAGCCGCCCAGCCCCGCGGCCAGCAGCACCACGGGAACAAGCGTCAGCGACAGCCAGAACGGCAGGGCCGCCGTCAGGCTGTCGGGCGCGGGTTGTGCAGCATCGCTCATGTCGTGATCCTGCGCCGCCCCTTCGGCCAAATCAACGACGGCGCGGGGTGACGCAGCGTCGCGCCATCCTAGAAATTGTTGGGATTTCCGGCCACGATGGTGCCGGTGCCCAGATCGGCGCCGTCCTTCACCCAGGTCACGGCGTCACCGGCGATCTTCACACCCCAGCACTCGACGCCCTCGCCATAGTCAAAGCACATCGCCCGCGCCTCGACCGTCCACTTGCCGGTATAGTCGGCGCCGCGGATGGTGCCGTCCTCGGCGTAGAATTCGGTGTAGGCGCCGGTTTCCGTCATCGACCCCTGCACCGTCTTGCCCGAGATGGCGGCCTTGATGGCGTCGCCGGTGGCAAGGTCCTGCGCCATGGCTGGCAGGGGCAGGGCCAAAAAGGCGGCAAGCAGGGTACGGCGCAGCATGGGGCATCCTTTCGGGTTGGGTTACAGGGCAGGTGGGGCGGCGGGCGCGCGCGTCAAGCCCCGGCCAGGTGCGCGCGCGCCCGGTCAAACGCCTTGCGCATGACGGTGGGCAGGTCACCGGGTCCGAATTCGGCGGGCAAAAGGAAGGTTCCGCGGGCGGGCGTGGCTCCGGCGGGAACGATGGCGGCGGCGACCGACAGCGTCAGGTCGAAATGGGTGAAGGTATGGCGCACCTGTCCGGCCTCCTGCCAGTTTGCGGCAACCGGCGCGCCCCCCACCCCCATCCCCTCCCCACGAGGGGGAGGAGAGGCGCCTTGGTCCGGCGCCGGATGCGGCGTTTCCGAGGTCGCGGCCCCCTCCCCCCTTGTGGGAGAGGGTTGGGGTGGGGGGGCGTCGGGCCGGATGTCCCACGCCGTTCCCGGCCACCCCAGCATCCCGCCCAGCAACCCCCTGTCGGGCCTGCGTTCCAAAAGCCAGGCGCCATCGTCGCGCCGGGCCACCCAGACAGTGCCGTGGCGCTGGGGCTTAGCCGCCTTCGCCAGCTTGCGCGGCAACTCGGCCTGCACGCCCGCAGCCCGCGCGCGGCAGTCGTTCACCCAGGGACAGATGGCGCAGGACGGGCGGCGCGGGGTGCAAACCGTGGCGCCCAGGTCCATCACTGCCTGCGCGTGATCCCCGGCGCGCGCGGCGGGGGTCAGCGCGGCGGCCAGCCGGGTAAGCTCCTTCTTGGCCACCGGCAGCGGTGTTTCCACATGGAACAGGCGCGCCATCACCCGTTCCACGTTGCCGTCCACCACGGTGGCCGGTTCGTCATGCGCAATCGCGGCAATCGCCGCCGCCGTGTAGGGGCCGATGCCGGGCAGGGCGCGCAACCCTTCGCTGGTATCGGGGAACCCGCCGGTGGCGGCCACCGCGCGGGCACAGGCCAGAAGGTTGCGCGCGCGGGCATAGTAGCCCAGCCCCGCCCATTCGGCCATCACCGCCCCGTCCTCGGCTGCCGACAGCGCCTCTACCGTGGGCCAGCGCGTGGTGAAGCGGTGGAAGTAGTCCTTCACCGCCGCCACCGTGGTTTGCTGCAGCATCACCTCGGACAGCCAGACGCGGTAGGGGTCGGGGCGCACGCCCGCCGCGCGGTCCAAAGGCGACACCCGCCACGGCAGCACCCGCGCGTGCCGGTCGTACCAGGCCAGAAGGTCGGCGCCCAACACCGCTGCGTCACGCATTCTTTATGCCCCCGGCGCCGCCTTGCCTCTGGCCCCGCAGGCCACCGCCCCGTTACACTAGCGGCGACGACAGGATTGACCAGATGACCGACGCACCCGGCACCCCCCGCCACCGCAAGGGGTGGGAGACGGCCAGCACCCTGCTGGCAGAACGCATCCGCAAGGCGGGTGAAACGCGCGGATTCGCGGTGACAAAGCTGCTCACCCACTGGGATCAGATCGTGGGGCCGGATCTGGCGGCGCAGACGCGGCCGGTGAAGATGGGCTATGCGCGCGATGGTCTGGGGGCGACGCTGACGGTCATCGCGCAAGGGGCCGTGGCGCCGCTGGTCGAGATGCAGAAAACGCGAATCCGTGACCGGGTGAATGCCTGTTACGGCTATGCCGCCGTTACCCGCATTGCCATCACCCAGACAGGCGCTGCAGGCTTTGCCGAAGGGCAGACGCCGTTTTCTCCTGCCCCGCCTGCAAAACCGCAACCTGACCCCGCCGCAACTGCGGCAGCACGGGAACAGGCGGGGGATGTGCACGACGAAGGGCTGCGGCAAGCCCTTGAACGGCTGGGCAGCAACATACTATCCCGCCGCAGGGCGGATGAAAGAGGCAGGACATGATACCGAAATACACGCTTCCCGCGGCGGTGCTGGCCATCGGCGTGATCGTGGCTGCGGGGCTGCAATTGATGCGCGCGCCCGACACCACGGGCCAGTCGATGCTGCCGCCCATGGCGGCCGAGGCGCAGACGACCGATGCCGCCCTTCCCGCTGTCGAGGACATGGTGCTGGGCCAGACCGACGCGCCGGTGACGGTGATGGAATACGGCAGCTACACCTGTCCGCACTGCGCCAGGTTCCACGCCGCGAACTTCTCGCGGCTGAAGGCCGAATACATCGACAGCGGCAAGGTCAAGTTCGTGTTCCGCGAAGTGTACTTCGACCGTTACGGGTTGTGGGCAGCGATGGTGGCGCGCTGCGGCGGGCCTGCGCGGTACTTCGGCATCCACTCGATCCTCTACGACAAGCAGCAGGACTGGGCGGGCAGCGATGACGCGAACGCCGTGGTGGCGAACCTGCGCCAGATCGGCAAGTCGGTCGGCATGGACGATGCCACCATCGACGCCTGCATGAAGGATGCCAACATGGCGCAGGCGATGATCTCGGCCTTCGAGGCCAACATGGCCGCCGACAGCGTGGAAGGCACGCCCACCCTGTTCATCAACGGCGCCAAGCACGGCAACATGGACTGGCCCGCCCTGAAGGCGCTGATCGACGCCGAACTGGCCAAGGGATGACGCCCCTTGCAGGCGTGAAGGTGGTCGAGCTGGCGCGCATCCTGGCCGGGCCATGGTGCGGCCAGACGCTGGCCGACCTGGGCGCCGACGTGGTGAAGGTGGAGGCGCCCGAGGGCGACGACACCCGCCGCTGGGGCCCGCCCTTCCTTGACAACGGCGGCGAACGCACCGCCGCCTATTTCCACGCCACCAACCGCGGCAAGCGGTCGGTCACCGCCGATTTCGGCACGGCCGAAGGGCAGGCGCTGGTGAAGCGGCTGGTGGCCGATGCCGATGTGGTGGTCGAGAATTTCAAGGTCGGCGGGCTGGCCAAGTTCGGGCTGGACTATGCCCGCCTGTCGGCAGTGAACCCGCGGCTTGTGTATTGCTCGATCACCGGCTTCGGCCAGACCGGCCCCTATGCCCACCGCCCGGGGTACGACTTCATCATCCAGGGCATGGCCGGGCTGATGAGCGTGACGGGTGAACCCGACGGCCAGCCGCAGAAGGCGGGCGTCGCGGTGGCCGACATCTTTACCGGCGTCTATGCCGCGGTGGCGGTGCTGGCCGCGCTGCACCAGCGCCACGCCACGGGCCGGGGCCAGCACATCGACATGGCCCTGATGGACGTGGCCACGGCCATCACCGCCAATCAGGCGATGAATTTCCTTGCCGGCGGCACCGCACCGCGCAAGATGGGAAATGCCCACCCGAACCTGGCCCCCTATGCCGTGTTCGACTGCGCCGATGGCTGGATCATCCTGGCCACCGGCAATGACGCGCAGTACCGCCGCCTGTGCGCGCTCTTGGGGCTGGGGGCGCTGGGCACCGCCCCCGAATATGCCACCAACGCCGACCGCGTGACGAACCGCGCCGCACTGACCGCCGTCATGACCGCCGCCACCCGGCAATGGCAGAAGGCCGACCTGCTGGCCGCCTGCGAAGCGCAGGGCGTGCCCGCAGGGCCGATCAACGACATGGCCGAGGTCTTTGCCGACCCGCAGGTGGTGGCCCGCGGCCTGCGCATCGACCCCGGCGGCGTGCCCGGCGTGCGCTCTCCCTTCGTCTTTTCGGGGGCCGAGCTTGCGCTCGACCGCCCCTCGCCGCGCCTTGGCCAGCATCAGGATCAGGTCTGACCGGCGCCGATGTTCGACGCCGCGATCCTTCCCGCTTTGCACCGGTTGTACCAAGCCCCCGCGCGGGCGCTGCACCGGCGCGGGGCCACGGCGGATGCGGTGACCCTGGCGGGGTTTGCCGTTGGGCTGCTGGCGGTACCCGCGCTGGCCTTCGGCTGGTACGGCATGGCGCTGGTGCTGGTGGTGCTGAACCGCGCGGGTGACGGCCTCGACGGCGCGATTGCCCGGCTGGCCGGGCCGACCGACCGCGGCGCCTTCCTGGACATCGCGCTGGACTTCATGTTCTACGCGCTGGTGCCCTTCGGCTTTGCGCTGGCCGATCCGGCCGCCAACGCGTTGCCCGCAGCGGCGCTGATTGCCGCCTTCGTCGGCACCGGTTCCTCCTTTCTGGCTTTCGCCACCATCGCCGCCAAGCGCGGCCTTGCCGCGCCACGCTTCCCCACAAAGGGCATCCACTACCTTGGCGGCCTGACCGAAGGGGCCGAGACGATGGCCGTGCTTGCCCTGATGTGCCTGTTCCCGGCATGGTTCCCGGTGCTGGCCTGGGCTTTTGCCGCGCTGTGCGCGGTGGCCACGGTGCTGCGCTGGCGGGCAGGATGGGTGGCCTTTGGCGGGGGTTGAAACCAACGCCGCGCGCGGGCGTATATGCCCGCAATGCATGGAGAGATGATGACCCGACTGTCCCTTGCGCTGGCCCTTGGCCTGCTGGCCTTTCCCGCCTTTTCCGACACGGCGTCCGACTGGCAGGCCACGCTGGACGCCGCCCGCGGCCAGACCGTGTACTGGAACGCCTGGGGCGGCGATGCGCGCACCAATGCCTTCATCGACTGGGTGGGCGACGAGACGGAACGCCGCTACGGCGTGACGGTGCAACAGGTGAAGCTGACCGACACCGCCGAGGCCGTGGCACGCGTGCGCGCCGAAAAGGCCGCGGGCAAGGACATGGGCGGGTCGGTGGACCTGATCTGGATCAACGGGCCGAACTTTGCCGCGATGAAGGACGAGGGCCTGCTGCACGGCCCCTTCGTGGCCGCTATGCCCAATGCGCAATACCTGGACATGACGCCCGACGCCCCGGCCACCCTCGATTTCACCGTGCCGGTCGAGGGGATGGAAAGCCCGTGGCGGCTGGCGAAATTCGTGCTGGTGCATGACAGCGCCCGGGCGCCTGACATGCCCGCCACCATGGCGGGGCTGGTGGACTGGGCCGCCGCCAACCCCGGCCGCCTGACCCACCCCACTGCCACGAACTTCATGGGCGCCACCTTTCTGAAGCAGGCGCTGGTGGAAATGGCACCCGACCGTGCCGCGCTGATGGCCCCGGTCACCGAAAAGGCCTATGCCGCGCAGACCGCCGACTTCTGGGCCTGGTACGATGCGCTGCGCCCGAACCTGTGGCGGCAGGGCTCGGCGTTTCCGGAAAACCAGTCGGTGCAGGACCAGTTGATGGCCGACGGCGAGGTGGACGTGACCATGTCCTTCGACCCGGCATCAACCGCGGCATCCATCGAACAGGGCCTGTTGCCCGACACGGCGCGCGTCTTCGTGCCGGCGGCGGGCAGCATCGGCAACATCAGCTTTGTCGCCATCCCCTTCAACGCAAACGCAAAGGAAGGCGCCATGGTGGTGGCCGATTTCCTGCTGGACCCCACCACGCAGGCCCGCATGCAGGACATCACGGTGCTGGGCAGCTTCTCGGTGCTGGACCCGGCCCGGCTGGATGCACAGGCGCAGGCCGCCTTCGCCGCGCTGCCCAGCGCGCCCGCCTTGCCCACGCTGGCCGCGCTTGGCCCCACCCTGCCCGAGCCGCACGGAAGCTGGATGCTGCGCCTGACGGACGATTGGGTGCGGCGCATCAGCGAATGACGGCCAGCCGCAGATTTCACCGCGCCCCCCATCCCCTCCCCACCAGCGGGAGGGGAGGCGACCGGCTTGGCCCACATGTTCAACGCCGGACGCCACGCGCCTCCCTCCTCCCTTTGGGGGGAGGGGAGGGGTGGGGGGGGCGCCACAGGATGAACGGTCGCGGCCTGCGCGGCACTGTGCTGGCGGTGGTCACCGTCACCATCGTGCTGCCTATCCTTGCCGGGCTGGCCGAAACCGCGATGGCAGCGCGCGGGGCCGATTGGGCGCGGGTGCTGGCGCTGCCGGGGCTGGCGCGCAGCGTGGGGCTGACGCTGTGGGTGGGGTTTGCGGCCACCGCGCTGTCGGCCGTGCTGGCGGCGGGGCTGGGTGCGGCGCTGCACGGGCGCGCGGCAGGGCGCCTGCTGGCGCCCCTGCTGGCCGCGCCCCATGCCGCAGTGGCCATAGGCCTTGCCTTCCTCATTGCGCCATCCGGCTGGATCGCGCGGCTGCTGGCGGTACCCCTGGGCTGGGACCGCCCGCCCGATGTGGCCACGGTGGGCGACCCGATGGGGCTGGCGCTGATCGCAGGGCTGGCGGTGAAAGAGCTGCCGTTCCTGACGCTGGTGCTGCTGTCGGCGCTGGCGCAGGTGCCGGTGCGGGCCACCCTGGCCGCAGGCCGGGCGCTGGGATACCGTCGCGGGATGGCCTGGGCAAAACTGGTGCTGCCGCAGGTCTGGCCGCTGGTGCGGCTGCCGGTGGCGGTGGTGCTGGCCTTCGGGCTGTCGGTGGTGGACATGGCGCTGATCCTTGGCCCCGGCCTGCCCCCCACCCTGCCGGTGATGGTGCTGCGCGCCTATGCCGACGGCGGGCCGGGGTCGTTCGGCACCGCCTCGGCGCTGGCGCTGGTGCAAGGGGCGGTGGTGCTGGCGGGGCTGGCGCTGGGCTGGGTCGCGGTGGCCGTGGCCCGGTCCGCGGGCCGGGGCTGGCTGACCGCGGGCGCGCGCGGCGGGCTGCCGGGACTGCGGCTGGCCGGGGCAGGGGCCGGGGTGCTGCTGGCCGCGGGGTTCCTGTCGCTGGCCATGCTGTCGCTGTGGTCGGTGGCCTTCCGCTGGCCCTTTCCGGCGCTGTTGCCCCCGGCCTTCACCTTGCGCGGCTGGTCCGCCCCCTTGGCCCCGCTTGGCACCACGCTGGCGCTGGGCCTCGCCTCCACCCTCGCCGCACTGGCACTGGCCATCCTGTGGCTGGAAGCCGAGGACCGTGGCCGCATGACCCGCGCCCGCTGGGCCGAGGCGCTGGTCTACCTGCCGCTGCTCCTGCCGCAGATCGCCTTCCTGTACGGTCTGACCGTGGCGTTGCTGAAGGGCGGCGGCGGTTTCGGCTGGGTGGCAGTGGCCTGGGGGCATGCGCTGTTCGTCTTTCCCTATGTCATGCTGTCGCTGTCGGACCCCTGGCGCGCGCTGGACCCGCGGCTGGCGCGCAGCGCGGCGGCGCTGGGGGCCGGGCCGTGGCGCGTGCTCTGGGCGGTGAAGCTGCCGGTGCTCTTGCGCCCCATCCTTACCGCGGCCGCGGTGGGCTTTTCGGTGTCCTGCGCGCTGTACCTGCCCACGCTGTTCCTGGGCGGCGGCCGCATTGCCACGCTGACGACCGAGGCGGTCACGCTGTCGTCCGGATCGGACCGCAGGCTGGTGGGGGTGCTGGCCACGCTGCAATCGGCACTGCCGCTGCTGGGCTTCGTGCTGGCCGTGGCCCTGCCCGCGGCGGTCTGGCGGCACCGCGCCGGGCTGCGGGGGGCATGATGCTGGACCTGCGCGCGCTCAGCGTCCACCGGCAGGGCATGGCCCTGTTCCCGCCCGTCACGCTGGCCATTGCCGCCGGGCAGGTGGCCACTGTCATGGGGCCTTCGGGCATCGGGAAATCCACCCTGCTGGATGCCATCGGCGGGCATCTGGACGCCGGGTTCCGGGCCGAAGGCCAGGTGCTGCTGAACGGCCGCGACGTGACCGCCCTGCCTGCCGAGGTACGTCGCATCGGCCTGCTGTTTCAGGACGCGCTGCTGTTCCCGCACCTGTCGGTGGGCGGCAACCTGGCCTTCGCCCTGCCCCGCGCAGTGCGCGGCACGGCGCGTCAGGCAGCGGTAGCAGGGGCACTGGCCGCGGCAGGGCTGGACGGCTTTGCCGACCGCGACCCCGCCACGCTGTCGGGCGGGCAGCGGTCGCGCGTGGCGCTGATGCGGGCGCTGTTGGCCGAACCCGGGGCGCTGCTTCTGGACGAGCCGTTTTCGCGGCTGGACACGGCGTTGCGCGCCGACATCCGCGCCTTCACCTTTGGCCTGATCCGCGACCGCGGCATTCCCGCGCTGATGGTCACGCACGATGCCGAAGATGCCGCCGCCGCCGCAGGCCCAGTGCTGCGGCTGGACCCCGCCTGATCACCCACCGCCCACCAGCCTGTCCAGCATCCGCGTCGGCAACAGCCGCCGGGCAATCGCGGCAATATGGGTGGGCGTTGTGATGCGGTAGCGCGGCTTCGGGCGGCGGCTTTCCACGGCATGCACCAGCGCCCGCGTCACCGCTTCGGCGGGCAGTTCGAACCGGTCCTTCTTCAGCCCGGGCTTGTACAGCCTGTCCAGAAGCGGTGCATACTCCGCCGCGCGGGCCGAGTTGCGCCAGTCGATCCAGCGCTCGAAATGCGCAATCGCGTTCTCGCGGATGCGGCTGGTAATGGGGCCTGGCTCGATCAGCACCACCTCGATCCCGGTTCCCTTCATCTCGATGCGCAGCACGTCCGACAGGCCCTCCAGCGCGAACTTGGTGGCCACATAGGCGCCGCGCCACTTCACCCCCACAAAACCCAGCACCGACGAACAGTTCACGATCCGCCCCGCGCCTTGCGCCCGCATCACCGGGATCACCCGGCGCGTCAGGTCATGCGTGCCGAACAGGTTGGTCTCGAAGATCGACCGCAGCGCGTCGCGCGGCAGGTCCTCGACGGCGCCGGGGCAGGCGAAGGCGCCGTTGTTGAACAGCGCATCAATCCGCCCCGCCCGCGCCATGGCCATGTCCACCGCAGCGCCGATGCTGGCCGGATCGGCAAGGTCCAGCGCAAAGCTCTCCAGCCCCTCGGCGGCCAGACGGTCGCAGTCGGCGGGCTTGCGGCAGGTGGCCAGCACCCGCCACCCCCGCGCCTGCATCCCGCGCGCGGCATCCAGGCCAATGCCCGACGAACAGCCGGTGATCAGGATCGTGCGTCGCGCTTCGGCCATGGTCTTCCCCGGATGTCCGGCGCCACCATGCGGACTTAACTTTCCGTTTGCAATTGCGTCGGAAATCGGGCGAAGGTTTGGCCATCGGGGGCGGGGGTAACGATGTTTCCTGGTCTTGCCATTCTTGTTGCCGGGCTCCTTGGCGTTGCGCTCGTGTCCTTCACGATCGCGGGCGAAGATGACGACGACAACAACGTCAGCCTGTAACCCTCCGCATTGCCCGACACCTCTCTGGCCGTCATCATCCCGTTCTATGACGAAACCGCCTTCCTGCGGATGGCGGTGCAATCGGTCACGGCGCAGGGGCTGGCCGACACCGACATTGTCGTCGTCAACGACAACCCCGAACGCTTTGGCCCCGGCGATATCGCCGCGCTGGACCTGCCGGGTCCGGTGCGCATCCTGCACCACGACCGCAACCGCGGCCTCTCGTCCGCCCGCAACACCGGCATCGAGGCCACCTCGGCGCGCTGGATCGGGTTCCTCGATGCCGACGACTACTTTGTGACCGACGGCCTGGCGGCGCAGATGGCGCTGGCGCAGGACAGCGGCGCCGACATCGTGCATGCCAACGCCTTCCTCAGCCAGGTCGGCTCGCCCGCGCTGCGCCCGCTGCCGCGCGATGCCGCGCTGTTCGGCCAGCCACGCCGCGGCGCCGGGCTGGCCGGGCTGGAACAGGCACAATTCATCACCTCGTCCTGGTCCAGCCTGTACCGGCGCGAATTCCTTGATGCCCACGCCCTGCGCTTCGACCCCGAACAGGTGCGCTTCGAAGACCGCCTGTTCGTGCTGCAAACCGTCACCGCCGCGCGGCAGATCGCTTGCCTCGGGGCGCCGGTGCGGGTGTGGCGCAGGCGGGCGGGGTCAATCTCCAGCACGCCGCCCGATCTGGCCAAGCACCGCCTGCAGGTGCAGCTTCTGGAAAAATGCATGGCCGTCATGCGCGCCCATGCCGCGCAGCCCGGCGTGCCGCCGCGGTTTCTGAAGCGCGAACTGTTCAACACCCTGTCGCGGCTGATCTGGGACATCGACGTGGTCCTGCGCGCCGCCGCCAGCCCCAATGACCCCGACCTTGCCGCGCTGATGCAGCGGGTCACCGGGCTTCTGGGCAGCGACAGCTTCGGCACCGGCATCTTCGAGGACACCGTGTTGCGGCAGGTGTCGCGGGTGGGCATCCGGTCGCGGCATGGCGTGGTGACCCGGCGCGATTTCCTGGACCTGCACCGCGTGCTGCGCTCGGGCGATGCCGCGGCCTTTGCCGCAACTCTGGCCCAGCGCCGCGGCACCCCGCCCGCTCCCGCCGCCTCTGCCATCCGCCGCCGCAAGGCTCCGGCACTGGTGTTGCACCTGGGCATGCACAAGACCGGGTCCACCTACCTGCAGCGCGCCGCGCTGGAGCGGCGGTCCGGGATGCTGGCCGAAGGCGTGCTGTTCCCCCGGGCAGGGCTGGCGGCACCGGGTTTCCGCGCCGTGCGGGCCGACGGTTTCCCCGGCCACCTGGGCCTTCTGGCCGCGGTCCGCAATGATGATGACGATGCCCCCTGGCAGCAGCTTCAGCGCGAAATCGACGCCTCGGGCGCCGACACCGTGCTGCTGTCGTGCGAGAACATGCTGATGCCCGTGTCCGCCGACCGCGAGGTGATGCAGGCCCGCCTGTTCCGCCGCCTGTCGGGCTTTGGCGCGGTGCGGCTGGTGGCCTTCGTCCGCCGCCCCGACCAGGGGCCGGAAATGCTGTACCGCGAACTGGCCTGCAACGGCCAGCGCATCGGCGCGCGCACGGCCGCGGAATTCCTGGTCGACTACGGCGCCTCGCTGACCGACCTTCCCGGCCTGTTTGGCCCATGGGAAACCTTTGCCGGGTCGCCGGTGGCGCTGGCCGCGCATGCAGCGGGCCGGGGCGCGGCCCACTGGCAGGCGTTTCTGCAGGCCGCAGGCCTGCATCGCCGCCTGGCGCATATGCCGCCGCCCACCACCGCCCCCACCTACCCCAGCCCCGACCGTGACCAGGTCGCCGCCGCCCGGCTGGTGAACGTGCTGATGCCGCGCGAGGCCGACCGCATCCGCGTGCTGCGCGCCTTCTTCGCCGCCTCGCCGGACGCAGACCCGCGGCCCGCGGCGCGCCAGTCGCTGTTGCCGCCCGCGGCGCGGCTTGCGCTGGTGGACCAGTTCGCCGCGCAGTCCGCCGCCTGGGCCGCCGCGCGCGGCTATGCGCCCGACCTGGACCGCATCCGCGCCGACATCCTGTCCCACCCCTGGGAACCCCAGCAGGATCTGCCCACGCCCCTGCTGGAATCGCTGCAGGCGGCGCGGTTGCAGGCCGAATCGGCGCTCTTGCCCGACCCCGCGCCCGCCGCCGACCGCTTCATGGCCATCGCCCCCGCAGACCAGCCGGAACACCCGGCCCGCCGCCCCGGCGACATCGTGCTGCGCCTGCGCCCCCGGCCCTGGCTGCGCACCACGCTGCGCTGGCTGCGCACCGCCCGCGGCCGCCTGACCCTGCGCCGCTGAACCGATGCGCCGACGCAGCCGTTGCGCGCCTCCCCTCCCCCATTTGGGGGAGGGCTATCGCATATGGGTGATGGCGTGGATGAGGTAGTCGTCGGAGAAGG
>CAZLIC010000035.1:0-39520 GCA_964559535.1 uncultured Rhodobacterales bacterium | reverse complement strand
CCCGCCCGCCGGCACCGGCTGCGGCGGCTATGTGGTGGGCCAGACGGTGAAACTGCTGAAACAGCACCACCTGCTGGACGACACCGATGTGGTGATCTTCGACGTGCTGGGCGACGTGGTCTGCGGTGGCTTCGCGGCCCCCCTGCAACACGCCGACCGCGCGGTGATCGTGACGGCCAACGACTTCGACTCGATCTACGCCATGAACCGCATCATCGCCGCGGTGCAGGCGAAGTCATCGAACTACAAGGTGCGGCTGGCGGGCTGCGTGGCCAACCGCTCGCGCGAGACGGACGAGGTGGACCGGTTCTGCGACAAGGTGGGGTTCCGCCGGATCGCCCACATGCCCGACATCGATGCCATCCGCCGCTCGCGCCTGAAGAAGAAGACGCTGTTCGAGATGGACGCCGACGAGGATGTGGTGCGCGCGCGGGCCGAATACATGCAGTTGGCGAACCGTCTGTGGCAGTCGGTGGGCGAGCCGCCGTCCGAGCCCGCACCGCTGCCCGACCGCGAGATCTTCGAGCTTCTGGGGTTCGACTGATGGATTATTCGGCCACCCGCGCCCGCGTCGAGCACTACTTCGACCGCACTGCGACGCAGGTGTGGGCGCGGCTGACGTCCGACGCCCCGGTCAGCGGTATCCGGCAGACCGTGCGTGAAGGCCGCGAGGCGATGCGGGCACGGCTTCTGTCGCGGCTGCCGCAGGACCTGTCGGGAATGCGGGTGCTGGACGCGGGTTGCGGGCCGGGCGTGATGACGGCGATCCTGGCCGAGCGCGGTGCGGAAGTTGTGGCGGCCGATCTGTCGCCGCAGCTGTTGCTGATCGCCGCCGACCGGCTGCCCGCGGCCCTGCAGCGGCGGGTCACGTTCCACGCAGGCGACATGACCGACCCTTCGCTGGGCCGCTTCGACGCCGTCATCGCCATGGACAGTCTGATCTACTACGCCGAACCCGACCTGATCGCCGCCCTTGGCCGCCTGTCGGCGCGTGCGCCGCGCGTGCTGTTCACCGTGGCCCCGCGCACCGCGCTTCTGTCGGTCATGTTCGGGGCAGGCAAGCTGTTCCCCCGCGGTGACCGTTCGCCCACCATGGTGCCGCAATCGACCGCGCGGCTGAAGCGCCGCGTGCCGGGGCTGGCCGACCGCGGCCGCGTGGCGCGCGGCTTCTACATCAGTCAGGCGCTGGAGCTGGCCGCATGATCCTGCGCCGCCATCATTTCCGGTCGCTGGCCACCCGCTGGCTGCCCTTTGCCGATGCCGCGTCCGACCACCTGCCGCTGCCGCAATTGCTGCGGCTGTCGCTGTTCCAGGTGTCGGTCGGCATGGCCATGGTGCTGCTTCTGGGCACGCTGAACCGGGTGATGATCGTCGAACTTGGCGTGCCCTCCACCGTAGTGGCCACGATGATCGCCCTGCCGGTGCTGGTGGCGCCGTTCCGCGCGCTTCTCGGCTTCCGCTCCGACACACACCGCTCGTCTTTGGGGTGGAAGCGGGTGCCCTACCTGTGGTTCGGCACGCTGTGGCAGATGGGCGGTCTTGCCGTGATGCCTATGGCCCTGCTCGTGCTGGGCGGTGACGTGGTGCACCATGTCCCCTACGCGGGCGAGGCGCTGGCGGGCGCGGCCTTCCTGATGACCGGCCTTGGCCTGCACATGACACAGACCGCGGGCCTGGCGCTGGCGTCCGACCGCGCGACCGACGAAACACGCCCGCGCGTCGTGGCATTGCTGTATGTGGCCTATCTTGCCGGGATGGCGTTGTCGGCGCTGATCGTCGGCTGGCTTCTGCGCGACTTCGACGCGATCTTGCTGATCCGCGTTGTGCAGGGCTGTGCGGTGGTCACCGTGGCGCTGAACCTGATCGCGCTGTGGAAGCAGGAAAAGGTCCGCCCCCTGTCCAAGGCCGAAATGAACGCGCCGCGCCCGCTGTTCCGCGATGCCTGGGCCGACCTGATGGCAGGCGGGCAGGCCGGGCGGCTGCTGGCGGTGGTGTTCCTGGGCACCATGGCCTTTGCCATGCAAGACGTGCTGCTGGAACCCTATGGCGGGCAGATCCTGGGCCTGTCGGTCTCGGCCACCACGCTTCTGACGGCCGGCACCGCGCTGGGCGCCTTGGCCGGGTTCGCGCTGGCTGCCCGCTGGCTGTCGCGCGGGGCCGATCCGGTGCGGCTGGCGGCGCGGGGGTTGCTGTACGGCATCGGTGCCTTCTCTGCGGTGGTCTTTGCCGCCCCGCTGGAATCGACCGCGCTGTTCTATGCGGGGGCCTGCGGCATTGGCCTGGGCGCGGGGCTGTTTTCCGTCTCGACCTTGACCTTTGCCATGATGCTGCCTGCAGGCGCGCTGGCGGGTCAGGGGCTGGCGCTGGGCGCCTGGGGTGCGGCGCAGGCCACGGCAGGCGGCACGGCCATCTTCCTGGGCGGCGCGCTGCGCGACGGCGTCGGCAGCCTGGCCATGGCGGGCCAGTTCGGCCCGGCGCTGGCCGTGCCGGCCTTCGGCTACTCCTTCGTCTATCACCTCGAAATCGGGCTTCTGTTCCTGACCCTTGCCGTGCTGGGACCGATGGTCCGGCTTGGCCACTACTCCCCACAACCCTCGGACGGCACGCCGAAATTCGGCATCGCCGACTTCCCTACCTGATCCCGGAGGATACAATGGTTGGCGTGAACTTCTTCGGCAACTTCGACCTCGCCTCGCTGGCGATCTGGTCGTTCTGGCTGTTCTTTGCGCTTCTCGTCTACTACCTGCAGACCGAGAACATGCGCGAGGGCTACCCCCTGGAAACCGAGGACGGCAAGACCGGCCCGAACCAGGGTCCTTTCCCGCTTCCTGCCCCCAAGACCTTTGACCTGCCGCACGGCCGCGGTTCCGTCACGGTGCCGTCGGCGGCGAATGAAGCCGCCCACCGCCGCACGGACCTGGCCCTTGCCCGCACCGCCGGGTCCGATGGCTTTCCGCATGCCCCCACCGGCAACCCCATGACCGACGGCGTTGGCCCGGCCTCGTGGGCGCCGCGCCGCGACCTGCCGGAACTGGACGGGCATGGACACAACAAGATTGCACCGATCAGCCGTGCCGCCGGGTTTGCCGTGTCCGCCGGGCGCGACCCGCGGGGGATGCCCGTCTGGGCGAACGACAATGCCGTGGCGGGCACCATCAGCGACCTCTGGATCGACGCGCCGGAACAGCTGGTCCGCTATCTGGAAGTGACGCTGAACGACGGCACGAAGCGGCTCTTGCCGATGCCGATGTGCAAGATCGACAGCGACCGCGTGCGCGTTTCGGCGCTGTCGCAGCAGCACTTTGCGGGCATCCCCGCCACCCGGTCTTCCACCGAGGTGACCATGCTCGAGGAAGACAAGATCAGTGGCTATGTCGCGGGCGGAACGCTGTATTCGGCCGATACCCGCGCGTCCCGGTGGCGCGGCCTGTTCGGCTGACCCCGGCCGACCACCCGAGGAGAAACCCGATGACCCACGACGACTTCGCCTTCGAACCGATCCCCGGCCTGCCCGGCGTCCCGCCCCGGGGCGAGACCGTGCTGTGGCAGGGCCGCCCCGACACGTGGCGGCTGGCGGTTCAGGCCTACGGCCTGTGGTGGGTCATGGGGTGGTTTGCGCTGCTGATCCTGTGGCGCGGCGCCGCGGGGGCGGACCTTGCAGGGGTGCCGGGGGCCCTGGCCTTTGGCATTCCCTACCTCTTGCCCGCCGCCGCCACCGCCGTGCTGATCTGGCTCATGGCCTTTGCGCAGGCGCGCGCCTCGCTCTATACGGTGACCACGCACCGTGTGGCCATGCGCATCGGTGCGGCCCTGTCCGTCACCTTCAACGTGCCCTATACGCAGGTCGCGTCGGCCAATCTGGACCTGCGCCGGGGCGGCTTCGGCACCGTGGCGCTGACGCTCCTGCCCGGCAACCGCATGTCCTACCTTGTTGCCTGGCCCCACGTCCGGCCGTGGCACTTCATCACCCAGCCCGCCCTGCGCTGCATCCCCGATGCAGAACGCGTGGCGCGTATCCTGGCCAATGCCGCCGAAACCCGGCTGTCACGCCCCGAAATCACCCCGATGCCGCACGCCACGGCTGTGGCCGCCGAATAGAAGGAGGGCCCGATGCACCCCGCTCAGCCCATCGCCAACACCGACCGCGACACGATACCCAAGGGCCTTCTGCGCGCCATGGCCGCACTGGTGCTGGTGGCTCTGTTTCTGACGACCTATGCCGTGGTCACCGACCGTCCGCACGAAGGCACCCCTGCCCCTGCCGCCGCAACGGCCGAGCGCATGATCATCCTGAAGGGTGGCGACGCACAGGCCGTGTCGGTGCTGAACCCGGACGGTACGCTTCTGATGGACCTGCCGCATGGCGGGTTCATCACCGTGGTGCAGTCCTCGCTGGCCTTCAGCCGCGGCCGCCACAACATGGACCCCACCCTGCCCGCCCGGCTGGTGGAATACGCCAACGGCCGCCTGGCCATCGAAGACCCCGCCATCGGCTGGTCCGTCGAACTTTACGCCTTCGGGGGCGACAACGAAGCCGCCTTCCGCAAGCTTCTGCCGAACTGACCGTCGCCCCGCCGGGCGCCGGACCAATGACGTCGCAAAGACGCATCCACGACCAAAAAAACCAAGGGAACCAACATCATGGGACTATTCACGAAAGAAAGGGAAGAGGTGCCTGTGACCGTCGAGGTCAGCCACCGCTTTGAATCGCTCCACGCCCACGTCCGCTTTGACAACGGTGCCGTCGTCCATCCCGGTGACGAGGTGCTGGTGCACGGCAAGCCCGTCCTTGCCGCCTGGGGCGAACTGATCGTCGAAAACCGCATCGCCACCATCACCCGCGCCAGCCTTCTGGAACGCTGGTGGACCCGGATGACCGGCGATTTCGAGGTGATGGAACTCTGCGAATTCTCCTTCTCGGACGAGGTGCTGACATGAACGCCCCAGTTGCCATCGACCACGCCACCACGCACGAGGAACTGCACGCCGAACTGTCGGGAACCTTCGACACCACGGCGATGGCCACCGAAACCACGCTTCTGAACCCCCGTTTCTACACCACCGACTTCGACGAGATGGATGCCATCGACGTCTCGCCGGTGCGCAAGGACTGGGACGCGCTTCTGGCCGAGATGAAGGCCGACCCGAACAAGGGCCACTTCAAGAAGAACGCCGACTGGGATCATGTGGACTGGGCCGGAATGGACCCGCACCTGCGCACCGAGTTCATCGACTTCCTGGTGTCCTCCTGCACCGCCGAATTCTCGGGCTGCGTGCTGTACAAAGAGATGAAGCGCCGCGGCAAGAACCCCGACATCTGCGAGCTGTTCAGCTACATGTCGCGTGACGAGGCGCGCCACGCGGGCTTCATCAACGACGCGCTGCGCGAGGCGGGCGTGGCAGTGAACCTGGGCTTCCTGACCAAGGCCAAGAAGTACACCTACTTCCGACCGAAATTCATCTACTACGCCACCTACCTGTCGGAAAAGATCGGCTACGCCCGTTACATCACCATCTTCCGGCATCTGGAAGCCAACCCCGACCAGCGGTTCCACCCGATCTTCAAGTGGTTCCGCGAATGGTGCAACGACGAGTTCCGCCACGGCGAGGCCTTCGCCCTGCTGATGAAGACCGACCCGAAGATCACCGAAACCTGGGCGGCACGGATGTGGATCCGGTTCTTCCTGGTGGCCGTCTATTCCACCATGTGGGTGCGCGACCATGCCCGCCACGCCTTCCACGATGCGCTGGGCGTGAACATCGACGACTACGACCAGGAAGTGTATCGCAAGACCAGCGCCATCGCCCGGCAGATCTTCCCCATCGAGATCGACATCGACCACCCGCGCTGGAAGCCCCTGCTGCGGCAGATGACCGATGCCTTCGGCGCCATGGAGGCCGCGCACAAGCAGGGCGGCGTCGGCGGCAAGCTCAAGGGCTGGGCGGCCTCGGCCAAGGCGGCCTTCGCCTTTGCCCGGATGTACCTGATCCCGGTCAAGCGCAATCCGAAGCCAGCTTCGGTGCGCCTGCAGCCGGCCTACTAGGAAAGGGGAACAGGCCCGATGGAAAACCCCTGGATCGCAGCCCTTGCGGCGCTGGTCCTGTGGTGGCTCTCCACGGGCCTGATCCTGCTGCGCGTCCGTCAGGCCGACAACGCGGGCGGCGACCAGCACATCTGGTCCTGCGTCCTGACCGCGCCGCTTCCGGTGGCGGGGGTGGTTGCCGCGCACGCCACCGCCGATGCCGCGACCGCACTGGCGGCCTTCACCGGCTTTCTTGCCGCGCTGGCGATCTGGGGCTGGATCGAGCTTGCCTTCCTGTCCGGCCTGATCACCGGCCCCAACCGCCGCCCCTGCCCGCCCACGGCGCGCGGCTGGAACCGCTTCCTGCACGGCTTCCTCACGCTGGCCTGGCACGAGGCGGCACTGGTCGGCGGGCTTTTCGTGCTGGGCGTTCTGGTGGCCGAGGCTGAAAACCCCTTTGCCTTCTGGACCTATGCGGTACTTTTCTTTGCCCGCGTCTCGGCCAAGCTGAACCTGTTCCTGGGCGTGCCCCGGATCAACACCGAATTCCTGCCACGGCCGCTGGCCCACCTGGCAAGCCACTTTCGCCGCGCACCGATGAACGGGTTCTTCCCTGTCTCGGTCTCGGTGCTGTCCTTTGCCGTGGCCTGCTGGCTGGAACGCCTGTCCTTTGCCGCCACGCCGGCGCAGACCACAGGCTATGCGCTGTTGTTCGCCCTTACGCTGCTGGCGCTTCTTGAACACTGGTTCATGGTGCTGCCGCTGCCCGACCAGAAACTCTGGCGCTGGATGTTGCCCGCGCTCAAACCCATGACCAAAGACTGAAAGGCGCGTCCATGGACTTCCAAGGCTTCTTCACCCAGGAACTCGACCGCCTGAAGACCGAAGGCAACTACCGCATCTTTGCCGACCTTGAGCGCAAGTGCGGCGCCTTTCCGAAGGCCACCCACCATGGGCCGAACGGGCAAGAGGAAATCACCGTCTGGTGTTCCAACGACTACCTCGGCATGGGCCAGAACCCCGCAGTGGTGCAGGCCATGGTCGATGCCGTGCAGTCCTGCGGCACCGGCGCGGGCGGCACCCGCAACATCAGCGGCACCGCCATCGCCCACCGGATGCTGGAATCCGAACTGGCCGACCTGCACGGCAAGGAATCGGCGCTGCTGTTCACATCGGGCTATGTGTCCAACTGGGCGGCACTTGGCACGCTGGGGGCCAGGATTCCCAACGTGGTGATCCTGTCGGACGAGAAGAACCACGCGTCCATGATCGAGGGCATCCGCCACAGCCGCGCCGACAAGGTGCTGTGGAAGCACAACGACTGGCGCGACCTTGACCGCAAGCTGCGCGCCGTGGGCGACCGTCCCAAACTGGTGGCCTTCGAATCCGTCTACTCGATGGACGGCGACATCGCCCCCATCCGCGAGATCGTCGATGTCTGCGAAGCGCATGGTGCCATGTCCTACATTGACGAGGTGCATGCGGTGGGCATGTACGGCCCGCGCGGCGGCGGCGTGACCGAGCGCGAGGGGCTGGCGCACCGGATCGACCTGATCGAGGGCACGCTGGGCAAGGCCTTTGGCGTGGTGGGCGGCTACATCACCGGGTCCACGCAGCTGTGCGACTTCATCCGCTCCTTCTCGTCGGGCTTCATCTTCACCACCGCGCTGCCCCCCGCCGTTGCCGCTGCCGCCACCGCCAGCATCCGCCACCTCAAGACGTCGGATGCGGAACGCCAGGCCCAGCGCGACCGCGTGGCGCTGGTGCGGTCGCGGTTGGATCGCCACGGTATTCCGCACATGGCCAACGACAGCCACATCATCCCGGTGATGATCGGCGATCCGGTAAAGTGCCGCATGATCAGCGACATCCTGATGCGCGACTGGGGCATCTACGTGCAGCCGATCAACTATCCCACGGTGCCCAAGGGCACCGAGCGGCTGCGCATAACCCCCGGCCCGTTGCACTCGGACGCCGATTGCGACCATTTGGTCAATGCGCTTGCCGCGTTGTGGCGGCAATGTGCACTTTCGCATGCAGTGGCTTGACGAACCGGATTCGCAAGCCAGATTTCGGTGGCTATTCCGCGGGCCAGCAACCCCGCGTTCAGGAGGATGTACGATGAAGACGACCCTGTTGCCCTTCGCCGCGCTGGCGATGATGGCCGCACCGGCCCTTGCTCAGGATATCGAGGCGGGCAAGAAGGTGTTCAACCAGTGCCAGACCTGCCACGTCGTTGCCAATGAGGCGGGCGAAACCCTGGCTGGCAAGAACGCCAAGACCGGCCCGAACCTGTACGGTCTGAACGGCCGCGTTGCCGGCACCCAGGCCGATTTCAAGGGCTATGGCGACTCGATCGTGGCGCTGGGCGCATCCGGCTTTACCTGGAACGAAGCCGACTTCGCCGTCTATGTGGCCGACCCGGCGAAGTTCCTGAAGGACAAGCTGGGCGACAAGGCCGCCAAGTCCAAGATGTCGTTCAAGCTGAAGAAGCCCGAGGACGCGGCCAATGTCTGGGCCTTCATCACCTCGCTGGCGCCCGCTCCTGCGGCCACCAACTGAACCATCCTGCCGGGAAACGGACGCCCGGGCCGCATGGCCCGGGCGTTCTTCGTTTCAAGCCCATTTCGCCAGGGGCGGCAGGCTCATCAGCACCGCGTTTGCATCATGCCCCGTGGCCAGCCCGAACTTGGTGCCGCGGTCGTAGACAAGGTTGTACTCGGCATAAAGCCCGCGGTGCACCAGCTGCACGTCCTTCTCGGCCTCGGCCCACGACTGCCCGCGCCGCCGTTCCACCAGCGGCACGTAGGCCGGCAGGAAGGCCCGCCCGATGTCCTGCGTCAGCGAAAAATCCGCTGCCCAATCGCCCGAGTTGCGGTCGTCCATGAACACGCCGCCCACCCCCCGCGCCCGGCCCCGGTGCGGCACGAAGAAGTACTCGTCGGCCCATTCCTTCAGCTTCGGGTACAGGTCGTCACCATGCGGCGTAATCCAGGCGCGCAGCGTGTCGTGGAAATGTGCGGTGTCCTCGGCGTATTCGATGCAGGGGTTCAGGTCCTCGCCGCCGCCGAACCACCAGGCATGCGGCGTCCAGAACATGCGCGTGTTCATGTGCACGGCCGGGCAATGCGGGTTCTGCATGTGGGCCACCAGCGAAATCCCGCTGGCCCAGAACCGCGGGTCGCTGTCCATTCCCGGCACGCCCCGTGCCGCCATGGCCTTCTGCGCAGCCGGGCCAAGTGCGCCGTAAACGGTCGAGACGTTGACGCCCACCTTCTCGAACACCCGCCCGCCGCGCATCACGCTCATCAGGCCGCCGCCTGCGTCGGACCCGTCGTCGGAATGCCGCTTCGTCTCGGTCACCTCGAACCGGCCCGCCGGGCGCGCGGCGTCGGCGTCGCTATCCTCCAGCCCCTCGAAGGCCGCCACGATCTCGTCGCGCAGGCGGCGAAACCAGGCTGCCGCCGTGCCGCGTTCGGTATCCAGACCGTCGAACATGCCACCTCCCTGTCAGACATTTCTGACAGTATAGAACCCGCCGCGCCGCGCAAGATTGATGCCGATCAATCCGGCTTGCCATCGATCCCCATGGCAAAGCGCAGTCCGTCGAACACCGCGGCGTGGATGTTCCGGCTTTCCACCGCATCACCGATGCGGAAAAGCCGGAACCGCCCCTCGGGGTTCGGCTCCAGCCCCTGCCGCTGCCCGGCCACCAGCGCGGCATAGTCCACCTGCCCCAGGTTCCGCGACAGCGGCTTCAGCGCGAAGTACAGCTCGTCCAGCGGTGCTGTGCCGTGGTTCAGCACCACCTGATCCACCCGCCGCTCTTCTGTCATCGGGCCATAGTCGCTGCCCAGCGTGGCCACCAGACGGTTGCCCTCGCGTCGCACGGCCCGCAACCGCCAGGTAACGGTGAACCGCGCCCCGTGCGCCTGCAGCGCGCGGACATAGGGCGTCAGGCTCATCCCCATCACCTCGGGCGCGAAACTGCGGTCGGCCGTCACCACCTCAACCCTGCCGCCCGCTTCGGCCACCGTCTCGGCCGCCTGCAACCCGGTGAAGTCGCCCGCCTCGTCATAGACCAGCACCTCGGCCCCCGGCGCCGCATCGCCCGACAGGATGTCCCACCCCGTCACACACAGGTCATCCCCCGCCACCCGCGGCATCATCGGCAGCCCGCCCGTCGCCACGATCACCACATCCGGGGCCAGGGCCAGCACCGTGTCAGCCTCGGCCAGCGTATTGAACCGGAACGTCACACCCAGCTTCGCGCATTGCTCCTCGCGCCAGCGCACCACGCCCAGAACCTCGCGCCGCCGCGCGGTCTGTGCCGCCAGCCGCACCTGCCCGCCTGCCTGCGCCGCGGCCTCCACCACCGTCACCCGGTGTCCGCGCGTTGCGGCCACCCGCGCCGCCTCCAGCCCCCCCGGCCCGGCGCCCACGACCACCACCGACAGCCCCCCGTCCCCCGCGGGAATCTCCTGCGGCCAGTCCAACTCCCGCCCCGTCGCCGGGTTGTGCGTGCACAGCGCGATGCCGCCCTGATAGATGCGGTCCAGGCAGAAATTCGCCCCCACGCAGGGGCGGATGTCCTCCTCGCGCCCTTCGATGATCTTGCGCACGATCAGCGGGTCGGCCAGATGCGCCCGCGTCATCCCCACCATGTCCAGCTTGCCGCTGGCAATCGCGTGCCGCGCCGTGGCCACATCCGGGATGCGCGCGGCATGGAATACGGGCATCCCCGTCGCCGCCCGAATGCCGCCCGCGAAATCCAGATGCGGCGCCGAGGGCATGCCCTGCACCGGAATCACGGTGGTCAGCGCCGGGTCGCTGGCGATGTAGCCGCGGATCACGTTCAGGAAATCCACCAGCCCGCTGTCCTTCAGCGCCCGGGTGATCGCCATCCCCTCTTCGGGCCCGATCCCGCCTGCGGTCATGTCGTCGCCAGAGTAACGCACGCCGACGATAAAGTCGGGCCCCACCCGGCTGCGGATCGCCTGCAGCACGCGCAGCGAAAACCGCATGCGGTTTTCCAGGCTGCCGTTCCACGGCGGGTCCAGGTCGTTGGTCAGCGGCGACCAGAACTGGTCCAGCAGGTGGCCATAGCTTTCCAGTTCGATGCCATCCAGCCCCGCCGCCTTCATCCGCTCGGCCGCGTCGGCATAGTCCTGCACGATGCGGTCGATGTCCCAGTCCTCCATCAGCTTGGAAAACGTGCGGTGCGCCGGTTCCGGCACCCGCCCCGGCGCGGGCACCGGCAGCCAGTCACCCCGGTCCCACCGCGTGCGGCGGCCCAGGTGCGTCAGCTGGATCATCACGGCCGCGCCGTGCCCGTGGCATTCGTCGGCCAATGCGCGCATCCAGCCGACAACCTCATCCTTCCAGGCCAGGATGTTGTTGAACGCAGGCGGGCTGTCGCGCGACACGCTGGCACTGCCCGCCGTCATCGTCATCGCCACGCCGGCCTTGGCACGCGCCACATGGTAGGCGCGGTAAGCCGCCTTGGGCATGCCGTCCTCGGCATAGGCGGGCTCGTGCGAGGTCAAGAGGATGCGGTTGCGCAGCGTCAGGTGTTTCAACTGGAACGGCTGTAGCAGGGGATCGTTCGACATGGCGCCTCCGGTTCTGCCTCAGGTTAGGCGCGCAAGACCTTGGACGTGCAGCTGAATCCGACGCGCGGATGTCGGATGCGGCAAATGCAAACGGGCGGCCCCTCTGGGCCGCCCGTGAGGAATTCGGATGGTGGGCGATAAGGGATTTGAACCCCTGACATCTTCGATGTGAACGAAGCGCTCTACCGCTGAGCTAATCGCCCGCCGTGGCGCGCCTGTTATTCCGAAGCTCCGGCCGGTGCAAGGGCCTCTTTGGCCTTGCGACGCGCCTGGCGTTCGGCCTTGTCGGGCTTCGGCCCCTTGTCCGGCTTCGGAGCCCTGGCGGCCTTGGCAGGCTTGTCAGCCTTGGCAGGCTTGTCGGCCTTCGCGGCCTTCGCGGCCTTCGGCGCCTTGGGCTTCGGCGGCTTGGTCGACGTCTTGACGATCATCCGCGCCGACTTGCCTTCGGAACCTTCCGGCGCCGCACGCGACTTGCCCACGCCGAACGGCGGCAGGCGCAGCGACTCGCCCGCTTTCACCGCATCGGCCATCACCTCCAGCGTCGCCTCGACCAAGGCGCGGACATCCTTCGCCTTCGCGCCGGACTTTGCCTGCACCCGTTCGATCAGCGCCTTGCGCGTCAGCGCCGCGCTTTTCGCGGCCTTTCCGGCGGCCGCGCCTGCCGGTTCCGCTTCATCGCTCATGAATCGCTCCTTATCCGTTCGTTCCTGGCGCGCCCGGCGCCAAACCAAAGCGATGGCCAGCCTACGCAATCACCCCAGGAAAGAAAACATGCCTTGCAAAGAAAGTGCCGTGACGACCGCCAAATAGGCGCAAAGCGGCCTTGAAATACGGCACGGGCAAACCGCGTTACAGGCGGGCGGGCGTTCGGCGCCCAAAGACGCGCAGCTGCGGGCGGGCAGAACCGGACGCGCTGTGTCGGGGTCAGCATGCAGCAAACGAAACGCCGTCCCGACCTGCCTGGAACACGACCCGACAATCAGGCGCGATGGGCCACCGGTGCTGACGGACATCCGGAGGCTTCAACACGCAGCATTTGGCAAAGGTCGTCGCCGCACGCACGGGGTGGGGGGCACGCCGCATGCGGCGTGCCCCAGACAGTCAATGCGCGGTCTGGCCCGCCACCGTCTCGGCCGCAGTCCGGCGCGCGGCCGCGGCGGCTTCCTCGGCGGCCTCGTCCCACTCCACCGGCTCGGGCTGCCGCAACAGCGCCAGCTTCAGCACCTCGCGCACATGCGTCACCGGCACGATGGTCAGCCCCGACTTCACGTTGTC
Organism: uncultured Rhodobacterales bacterium; assembly: GCA_964559535.1. Classification (GTDB taxonomy): domain Bacteria; phylum Pseudomonadota; class Alphaproteobacteria; order Rhodobacterales; family Rhodobacteraceae; genus CAZLIC01. Next base: position 26,610 of record CAZLIC010000035.1, on the reverse strand, counting down.
GGGAATCTCGGCCAGGTCCTTCTCGTTCTCTTCGGGGATCAGCACCGTCTTGATGCCGCCCCGCAAGGCAGCCAGCAGCTTCTCCTTCAGTCCGCCGATGGCCATGGCATTGCCGCGCAGCGACACCTCGCCCGTCATCGCAATATCCTTGCGCACCGGAATGCCCGTCAGCACCGAAACGATGGAGGTCACCATGGCCAGACCCGCCGAAGGGCCATCCTTGGGCGTTGCCCCGTCCGGCACGTGAACATGGATGTCCATCGTCTCGAACTTCGGCGGCTTGACCCCGATCGACGGCGCAATCGAGCGGACATAGCTTGAGGCCGCCTCGATCGACTCCTTCATCACGTCGCCCAGCTTGCCCGTGGTCTTCATCCGCCCCTTGCCGGGCAGCTTCAGCGCCTCGATCTGCAGCAGGTCGCCGCCCACGCTGGTCCAGGCCAGGCCCGTCACCACGCCCACCTGATCGTCCTTCTCGGCCAGGCCATAGCGGTACCGCTTGACGCCCAGATAGCCTTCCAGCCTGTCAGGCGTCACCTCGACGGTCTTTTCCTTGCCCTTCAGGATGTCGGTCACTGCCTTGCGCGCCAGCTTGGCCAACTCGCGCTCCAGGTTCCGCACCCCGGCCTCGCGGGTGTAGGTGCGGATCATCTCGGTCATCGCCGCGTCCGAAACGCTGAACTCGCCCTTCTTCAGGCCGTGGTTGGCAATCACCTTGGGCATCAGGTGGCCCCTGGCGATCTCGCGCTTCTCGTCCTCGGTGTAGCCTGCCAGCGGAATGATCTCCATCCGGTCCAGCAGGGGGCCGGGCATGTTGTAGCTGTTGGCGGTGGTGATGAACATCACGTTCGACAGGTCGTATTCCACCTCAAGGTAGTGGTCGACGAAGGTGTTGTTCTGTTCGGGGTCCAGCACCTCCAGCAGGGCGCTGGCCGGATCGCCCCGGAAGTCATGGCCCATCTTGTCGATCTCATCCAGCAGGATCAGCGGGTTGGTGGTCTTCGCCTTCTTCAGGCTCTGGATGATCTTGCCGGGCATCGACCCGATGTAGGTGCGCCGGTGGCCACGGATTTCCGATTCGTCGCGCACCCCGCCCAGCGAGATGCGGATGAACTCGCGCCCCGTGGCCTTTGCAACCGACCGCCCCAGCGACGTCTTGCCCACGCCGGGCGGGCCGACCAGGCACAGGATCGGGCCCTTCAGCTTGGTGCTGCGGGCCTGCACGGCCAGATACTCGACAATCCGCTCTTTCACCTTGTCCAGACCATAGTGGTCGGCGTCCAGCACCTTCTGCGCGGCGCCCAGGTCTTTCTTCATGCGGCTTTTCGCGCCCCAGGGCACGCCCAGCAGCCAGTCCAGGTAGTTGCGCACCACCGTGGCCTCGGCGCTCATCGGGCTCATGCTCTTCAGCTTCTTGACCTCGGCCTCGGCCTTTTCGCGCGCCTCTTTCGACAGCGCGGTCTTGCGGATGCGCTCTTCCAGCTCGGCAACCTCGTTCTCGTTTTCGCCGTCGCCCAGCTCGCGCTGGATCGCCTTCATCTGCTCGTTCAGATAATACTCGCGCTGCGTCTTCTCCATCTGGGTCTTGACGCGGCTCTTGATCTTCTTCTCCACCTGCAGGACGCTCATTTCGCCCTGCATGTGGGCATAGACCTTCTCCAGCCGCTCCCCCACATCCAGCGTCTCAAGCAGCACCTGCTTCTCGCCCACGCTGATGCCCAGATGACCCGCCGCAAGGTCGGCCAGCCGCGCCGAATCGCGCGTCTCGCTGACCGCGGCCACGGCTTCCTCAGGGATGTTCTTCTTGATCTTGGCGTATTTCTCGAACTCGTCCGACACCGCGCGCACCAGCGCCTCAACCACCGAGGCCTCGCCCTTGGTTTCGGCCAGCCGCGTCACGCGCGCCTCGAAGAAATTCGGGTTCTTCACGAATTCGGTGATGCGCACACGCGCCTTGCCCTCGACCAGCACCTTCACCGTGCCGTCGGGCAGCTTCAGCAGTTGCAGCACGTTCGCCAGAACGCCCGCCTTGTAGATGCCGTCGGTCGCCGGGTCGTCGACCGTGGCGTCAATCTGGCTGCACAGAAGGATCTGCCGGTCTTCGGCCATCACCTCTTCCAGTGCCCGAACCGACTTTTCGCGGCCCACGAACAGCGGCACGATCATGTGGGGAAACACCACGATGTCGCGCAGCGGCAGGACCGGATAGCTGGGGGTAGTGTCGGTCATGTCATGTCCTTTGTTGGCAGGAAGGCCCGGTCCCGGTCATCGGCAACCATCCGGCCTTCCCCACTTGGCCACCATATCTGGGGGTAGCCCGAAAGGGTTTCAACCAGCATGGCGCACCCGCCATTCTGCGCCCCCGCACAGGGCGTTGCAAGGCGTCAGTGCCCGGGATTTTCCGCGTTTGCCGCACGCACCCTTTCGCGTGGCGAAACAGCCAGCCTGATGCCATCGCGCGCCCTTACCGTCAGATGCGCCACCGGCACCGGGGCGGCACCGTCGGGCGCAAAGCGGAACGCACCGGCCAGCGCCGACAGCATCAGCACGCCCTCGGCCATGGCAAACCCCGCCCCCACGCAGACCCGCGGCCCGGCGCTGAACGGCAGGAACGCCACCCGCGCGGACTCGCGCCCTTCGGGCTGCTGCCAGCGGCCGGGGTCAAAGGCGTCGGGGTCGACCCACATGCGTTCGTGCCGGTGCAGGTGCCAGGGGCTCAGCACCACCTGCGCTCCCGGCGCCACATGCCGCCCGCGGAACTCCTCGGGTCCGCGGTTCTCGCGCACCATCATCGGTACCGGCGGGTACAGCCGCAGCGTCTCGCGGAACACATCGCGCGTGAACTTCAGCGTGGAAAGCCCGGAAAACAATGGGGTCTCCCAAAACGCCTGTGCCTCCTCCGCCACCCGCTCCTGCGCTTCGGGGTGGGTGGCCAGCAGATACAGCCCCCAGGCCAGCGCCGAGGCGCTGGTTTCGTGTCCGGCCAGAAAGAAGATCGCCACCTGATCCACCATCTCGTCCGTGGCAAAGGTCTCGCCCGTCTGCGGATCGGCCGTGGTCATGATCTTCGTCGCCAGGTCATCCGGCGCCACCCCCGCCGCAATCGCCGCTGCCCGTTCCGCCGTCAGCCCGGCGATCAACCTGCGGATGCGCGCGGCCGTTTCCTTCGTGGCCCGCCGGTGAAAGCGCGGAAACCACCGCGGTAATGGCACAAAGGCGGCCAGGTTCAGGATCGGCTGGGTCCGCTGGTGGTCGCGGAAGGCGTGGAACACCCGGCTCGCCACCGCATGCTCGATGGGAATCGAAAACAGCGTCCGGAAGATCACATCCGCCGCCGCATGGCTGGCCTGCTCCTCCACCTCCACCTCGCCCACGGGCATCCGTGCCACCGCTGCCCGCGCCGCATCCACCATCGCGCCGAACGTGTCGCGCAGCCGCCCGCCCTCGAACGCCGGGTCGATGATGCGGCGCTGCCGCTTCCACTGCGCGCCGTTGGTCACAAACACCGAATTGCCCAGCAAGGGCCGCAACCCCTCGCCCACCCGGTCGCTTTTCGGGAAATCGTCGGGGCGGCGGCTCAGCACCAGGTCGATCAGGGCCGGGTCGTTGCACATGTAGCTGCGGAAGAACGGCGTGCGGAACTCGGCCATCCAGGCCCGGTACAGCCGCGCGGGCTGGGCCGACAGGATGTCGGCCCGGAACAGCCGCAGGTACCGCCACAGCGACACCCGGTCGGCGCGGGGAACGGGTTTCGGTGGCAGGACAGACGGTGGGGTCATGCCGCCATGGTCACATGCGGCGACAGCGGCGTGACGATCCGGCTGCGCGAATGCCCCCGCCCGGCATAGCGGTCGGCAAGGGTGACGGGCCCCGCGGTGATCTGGAAATAGTCATAGTCGCGCGGCCGGTCAAAGGCGCACAGGTACTGGAAATGCAGCCGGAAAAACCGCCAGCGCAATTCCTTCCACTTTTCCGGCGACAGCGTCTGCGTGAAGGCCGCCGACAGCACCAGCGGCCACTTCTGCGCCGCAGGCGCCACCCCCGACACCGCCACCGGATCACACAGCGCAAAGGCGCAGCCGTCGCCGGGCGCCGTCACATCCACCCATACCACCTGACCCTGTTCAGACAGAACGTGAAGATCGCGCCGCAACCTACCGGCATTCGGCAGGAAACTGACCATCGGCACCACGTGCCCCAAGGACAGGAATGCCAGCGCCGGGCGCCGTTCCGGCAGCCCCTCCCGCACCAGATCGGCCAGCACCGAAACGCCCAGATGCGCACCCGAGGAATGCCCGATCACCAGCACCTCGTCCACGTCCCCAGCCATCGCCGCGCGGATCTTGGCCCCGAACTCGGCCATCCGCGCCTCCAGCGCGGGCGGGTTCGCCCCGCCATGCACGGCGGAATAGGCATAGTCCTGCATCAGGTACCAGGCGAACACCCGGTTGTCGTGCGCACGGAACCAGCGCAACAGCAGCCAGCCCAGCACCGCCCCCGCACCCAGCCCCGCCACCATCCCCGGCCATCCCGGCAAGTACTCCACCGCTACGCGTGCCACCACCGCCGCCAGTAGCAGCGCCGCCAGCGCCTGCAGCACCAGCAACACCACCGGATACAGCGCCGCAATGGTGGGCCCCTTGCGCAACCGCGCCAGCCGCCACAGCGCACCCGACGCCACATAGACCCAGGCCGTGCGCAGCATCAGCCCATAGGTCGCGGCAATCCCGGCCTGCATGCTGTGCTTCACCAGGTCCGACCACACCAGCACCTCGACATCCGCCTCGGCCCGCCGCCCCATACCGACGGTCTGCACATGCCACCCGAACGGCCCGCCGCCGCGTTTTGGCGCCAGCGACAGGGAATAGCCCGAGATCGCCGCCTGCGCCGCGCCCTCCTTGCGGTACAGCTCGCGGTAGCGGCGGGGGTGAAACGGGTCGTAGCCCGGGATGTAGAACACCCGGCGCCGGAACGGCCGTTCTTCGCCCATATCCTTCACGCCTGCCACCCTGCCCGCATCCCGCGCAGCCTGCCACGCAATTCTGGCATCAAAGCGGCGCCTAGCCCAGCGTGGCAAGCCCCGGGAAGGTTTCCAGAAGCCAATAGGAAAAGTCCGAGAAGGCCCCGGTCAGCAGCGCCAGGCCCACCAGGATCAGCAATGCGCCCATCGCCCGCTCGATGGTCTTCATGTGCCGCTTCAGCCGACCCATCACGCCCATCGCGCGTTCAATGAACAGCGCGGCCAGCAGGAACGGCAGGCCAAGACCCAGCGCATAGACCCCCAGCAGCGCCGTGCCGCGGCCCAGGTTCGCCTCGGTCGCCGCGATGGACAGAATGGCGCCCAGCTGCGGCCCGATGCAGGGTGTCCAGCCAAAGGCGAAGGCCAGCCCCAGCACATAGGCGCCAAAGGCGCCACCCTGATGGCTGGCGTCAATCCGCGCCTCGCGGTCCATCAGGGGAATGCGGAACAGGCCCAGGAAGTGCAGCCCGAACACGATGACCACCGCGCCCGAAACGCGCGACAGCCAGATCTGGTTTTCCAGGAACAATCGCCCCAGCGCCGAGGCCGCAAAGCCCAGCAGCAGAAACACGGTCGACAGCCCAAGCACGAAAAAGGCCGCAGGCAGCAGCACCTGCTGGCGCGCCGCTGTTCCATCCGCGCGCATGTCGCCCATGCTGATGCCGCCCATGTAGGCCAGGTAGGGCGGAACAATGGGCAGCACACAAGGTGACAGGAACGACAGCACGCCGGCCGCCAGTGCGATCAGCAGGGCGGGTAGCAGGCTTGCGTCAAGAAGGTCGATGCCGAACATCCTTGTGCAACTACCGCAACGGGCAGGGCCGGTCACCCGGCCCCGCGTCACGATTGCGTGGTCTTACCGGCCCAGTGACCACCAGCCGCGCTTCTTGGGCTTAGGCTCTCCGGCAGGTTCGGGCGCAGGCTCGGGCTCGTCCGGCAGCGGGTCGGCCAGCCCCGGGTCGGCCACCGGCCCGTCCGACGGTGCCACGGCATCACCCGGATCGGGCAACAACGTGGGCGCAGCCTGCGGAACCGGAGCCTCATCAGCAGCTGCGGCAACCTCGGGCACCTCCACGGGCGCCAGCAAGGGGGCGGGTTCCGGCGCAGCTTCGACAACGGCATCGGCTTTGGGCTTGCGGCTGCGGCTGCGCGACGGTTTTGGCGCCGGCGCAGACTCAGGGGCCGCGGCGGGTGTCTCTGCTGCGGGCACGGGTGTTTCCGCGGGCGCCGCTTTCGGCTTGCGGCTGCGCGACCGCAAAGGTTTGGCAGGTGCAACCGGCTCGGCCGCAGGCTCGGTCACGGGCTCAGCCACGGCAACAGGCACAGGGGCTTCCGCGGGCATGGCCTGTTCAGCGGCCACCGCATCACCCTCGTCCTCGCCGTCATCCTCGTCGTCACCGTCAGCCTCGTCCGACGCGCCTTCGGCCTGCACGCCACCCGGCGCCGCACCGTTGGGCGCCCCGCGCCGACGCCGCCGCCGACGCCGCTTCTTCTTCGGTCCCTCGCCATCGGCCGCAGCCGCCGCAGCCGCAGGCACCGCAACCACCTCGGGCACCTCGGCGACCTCGGCCACCACCTCGGCCTCCTCGACGACGTCGATGATCTCCTCGACCGCCGCGCCCATCAGCGATGCGTCGCCCACAACAACATTCGCCGCCTCGGGCACCGGGCGGCTTGCCGTCTTGAACTTGTCGATCGCATAGTCCGGGCTGATCAGCTTGGGATCGGCCTCGATCCGCACCGCCATGCCGTACCGGCTTTCGATCAGCGCGATATGCTCACGCTTCTGGTTGATCAGGAAGTTGACAATCCCCACCGGCGCCTTCAACAGCACCTCGCGTGACCGCTTGCGCGTGCCTTCCTCTTCCAGCGCCCGCAGCACCGTCAGCGCCATCGATTCATCCGACCGGATCAGGCCCGTGCCATGGCAATGCGCGCAGGGCTGCGTGGTGCTTTCCAGCATGCCCGGCCGCAGCCGCTGGCGGCTCATCTCCAGAAGGCCGAACCCGCTGATCCGCCCCACCTGAATGCGCGCGCGGTCGGTCTTCAGCCGGTCCTTCAGCCGCTTCTCGACCGAGGCGTTGTTGCGCCGCTCCTCCATGTCGATGAAGTCGATCACGATCAGCCCGGCCAGGTCGCGCAGCCGCAACTGGCGGGCCACCTCGTCGGCGGCCTCCAGGTTGGTCTTCAGCGCGGTGTCCTCGATGGACCCTTCCTTGGTCGCCCGGCCCGAGTTCACGTCGATGGCCACCAGCGCCTCGGTCACCCCGATCACGATGTAGCCACCCGATTTCAGCTGCACCACCGGGTTGAACATGCCCGCCAGATAGCTTTCCACCTGGAACCGCGCGAACAGCGGCATCTGCTCGGCATAGGGCTTCACCACCGACTGCTGGCCAGGCATGATCATCGCCATGAAGTCGCGCGCGGCACGCCAGCCGGCCTCGCCCTCGACCAGCACCTCGTCGATCTCGCGGTTGTACAGGTCGCGGATCGCCTTCTTGATCAGGTTGCCTTCCTCGTAGATCGGCGCCGGCGCAATCGAGCGCAAAGTCAGCTCGCGCACCTGCTCCCACAGCCGCATCAGATATTCATAGTCGCGCACGATCTCGGCCTTCGTACGCTTGGCCCCCGCCGTGCGCACGATCAGGCCGGCACCTTCCGGCACCTCGATCTCGCCCGCGATTTCCTTCAGCTTCTTGCGGTCGGCCACATTGGTGATCTTGCGCGAAATGCCACCGCCCCGCGCGGTGTTCGGCATCAGCACGCAATACCGGCCGGCAAGGCTCAGATAGGTGGTCAGCGCAGCACCCTTGTTGCCCCGCTCTTCCTTGACCACCTGCACCAGCATGATCTGCCGGACCTTGACCACTTCCTGAATCTTGTAGCGCCGGGCGCGCGGGCTGCGGCGGGGCTGGCTGATTTCCTCGGCCACGTCCTCTTCGGCGATCGACTCGATCTCGTCATCGGTGTCGCTGGCATGGTCGATGGCGCGGAACGCCTCGGCAGGCTCGTCGTCATGGTGGGCCTCATGGGACGCCTCGTGGGACGCCTCATGGGCGGCCTCACTCACCACGTCGGCCTGCACCTCGGTCACCGGACCCTCCACCAGCGTATCCGCGCCGGTCTCTTCGCCCAGGTCCACCACATCCATCCCGGAAATGCCCTGCGTCACCTGCGCGTCGCGCGGTGCGGCCTCGGGCTGCGGACGTGGCCGCGGCGCCGGGCGGCGGCGGCGGCCGTTCTCCTCGTCGTCCTCCGCACGGGCCAGCGCCCGCTCTTCCTCCAGCAGCGCCTTACGGTCGGCCACCGGAATCTGATAATAGTCGGGGTGGATTTCGGCGAAGGCCAGGAACCCGTGCCGGTTCCCGCCATAGTCCACAAAGGCCGCCTGCAGCGACGGCTCTACCCGTGTGACCTTTGCCAGGTAGATGTTGCCCTGCAGGGGGCGACGGTGCACGGTTTCGAAGTCGAACTCCTCGACCTTGTTTCCGTCCACCACGACGACGCGAGTTTCCTCGGCGTGCGTCGCATCGATAAGCATCTTCTTTGCCATGATTGTCCGTGGCGCCCAGGCGGCCCCGATCCCCTGCCGCGCAAGGCGGTATCAGGGGGTGGAACGGACCTGTGGCGACTTGTCTGGGCAACGGGGCGGCGCGGGGCAACCGGGCGACGGGCCGCCTGGCCCCCGCCCATGTTGCCCACCCTTGCGTCACACCCCATCGCGGTTCCCTTACCGGCACCGGGACCCGGCGCCATTGCATTTACCGAACGATCCCAAGGGCTTGCCCCGGTCTTGCGCGGCGTTCTGTCGGCCTTGCGGCCATTCGGTCTGCCCCTGGCGCGGCGCGGCGGCCCATCGGCGCACCCTGCCCCCCCGGCAGCGAAACTGACGCATGCCCCCTGTCCTTTCAGACAGGACGGCACGTCTGCGGACCATAGCGCCCGGTTCGCGGGAATGACAAGGGGGGGGGTCACGGAACACCGCACGCCGGGCACACGACCTCGACCAATCCTGTCTGCCAGCAAGCGCCATGCACGTTTGGGCCGATTCGACTGGGGCCGAGCCACCAGCGCGACAATTCTGATGTTCGTACCTCATCAATCCTCAAACAGGCGGATTTTCGCGCATTATTGCAGCAGAAACGCGCGTAATAGAAAAAAGAATCGTTTAACTGATGTACGTACGTCAGACATGTACCGCATAGCGCACGTGCGCTGTCTCAGGGAGGAAGTAGAATGAAGAAAGCTACCGGAATTGCCGTACTGGCACTGGCGTCGTTCGCGGCGCAGGCCGCAAGCGCGCTGGACGACAAGCCCGTCCTGAATCTGGCAACGGCCCAGGTCATGGCCGAGGCCTGCCTTGCACACCAGGTTGCGACGAAGTACCAGCCGATCAACGTCGTCATCGTCGATGACGGCGGGAACACCATCCTCGTGAACCGCCAGGATGGCGCCTGCAAGGCCTGCGAGGCGATCGCCACGAACAAGGCCAGAACGGCGGCCCTGTTCAACAACACGACGCGCAACTTCGAACTGCTGTCCTATGGCCCGGCCAAGGACGGTGTCGGCGCCGACTTGCCGGGGATCGCCCTGGTTCCCGGCCTGATCGCGTTTCCCGGCGGCCTGCCGATCATCTCGGGCGGCGTTCCGATTGGCGGTATCGGCGTCAGCGGCGCAAGCGGCGACGAGGACGAACAGTGCGCCCAGGCGGCCATCGACGCGGCGGCCGGCCTGCTGAAGTAAGTCCCTTGCCCCTGCCGTCACGTTGCGTGCGGCAGGGGCCAAGCAAGACCAAAAGGATGGGTGCAAGCACCCATCCTACAGCCTACACATAATCCGCCCGCTGCAACCCGTATTTCGCCATCTTCTCGTTCAGCGTCCGCCGCGGCAGGCACAGCTCCTCCATTACCGCAACGATGCTGCCCTTGTGCCGCCGCATGGTGTTGTCGATCAGCATCCGCTCGAAGGCCTCGACGTAATCCTTCAGCGGCTTGCCTTCGGTGGTCAGCGCCGGCCCCGACGCCTCGTTGTCGGCCATCAGCAGGCTGGCAATCGACCCCGACCCCCGCCGGTTCTGCAAAACCGCGCGTTCGGCAATATTCACCAGCTGCCGCACATTTCCCGGCCAGGGCGCCTGCAGCAACTGCGCGGCCTCCTGCGCCGTCACCTGCGGCGCGTCGCAGCCGTATTCCTCGGCGAATCCCTCGCTCAATTTGGTGAACAGCGTCAGGATATCCTCGCCCCGCGTCCGCAACGGCGGGCACAGAATGGTCAGCGCCCCCAGCCGGTAAAACAGGTCGGGGCGCAATTGCTGCTCCAGCGTCTTGTCCGGCGCATGCTGGTTGCAGATGGCGATGATCCGCGTGCCCGGCGGCGCGCCCTGGTCGTTGATGAAGGTCAGAAGCCGCGCCTGCAGCGCCACCGACAAGGCCTCGATGTCCTCCAGGCACAGCGTGCCGCCCCGCGCCTCCTCGACCATCGGGATCGTGCCATCCTCGGAAGGCCCGAACATCCGCGCCGCCAGCTGCTCTTCGGCCCAGGCGCTGCACGAAATGGTCACGAACTTGCGTCCTGCCCGCGGCCCCACCGCATGCAGCGCATGGGCGACCAATGTCTTGCCCGTGCCCGTCTCGCCGTCGATCAACACGTGCCCGTCGGCCTGGCCCAGATCAAGGATATCCTCGCGCAGCCGGTCCATCACGCCTGATGTGCCGATCAGCTTCTTCATCAGCGTGCTGCCATCCGAAAGCTCCCGCCGCAGCGCCCGGTTGTCCAGCGTCAGCCGCCGCGCGTTGGTGGCCTTCTTGGCCAGCTCGGTCATCCGGTCGGGGTTGAACGGCTTCTCCAGAAAGTCGAACGCCCCCACCCGCATTGCCTCAACCGCCATCGGCACGTCGCCATGGCCGGTGATGATGATGACCGGCAGCCCCGAATCCTGGCTCATCAGCCGCTTCAGGAAGGCCATGCCGTCCATCCCCGGCATCCGCACGTCGCTGACCACGACACCGGGAAAGTCGGACCCGATCCCTTTCAGCGCCTCTTCCGCACTCGAATAGGTCTCGGTGTCGAACCCGCTCAGCGCCAGCCACTGGCTGATCGACTGGCGCATGTCGGCCTCGTCATCGACAATCGCCACTTTCATCGCCCGTGCCATCCGCTACTCCGCTGCCTGAACATCATCGGCCATCTGCGACAGGCTGATCTCGAAGACCGCCCCGCCGCCCTCGGCATTGCGCGCCGTCAGCCGCCCGCCAAGGTCCTTCACGATCCCCGCGGAAATCGCCAGCCCCAGCCCCACGCCTTCGCCGGGCTTCTTGGTGGTGTAGAAAGGCTCGAACAGCTTGTCGAGGTCGGTGATTCCGTGGCCGTTGTCGCGCACCGCCAGCCGCACCTGCCCTTCGCCCTGTGTCAGCGTCAGGTCGATGCGCGGCTCGGCCACACCCTTGGTCGCATCCAGCCCGTTGCGCAACAGGTTGATGATCACCTGCTCCAGCCGTATGCGGTCGGCCAGCACCATCACCGGTATGCGCGGCACGCCGCGGGTGATGCGCACGATCCGCGCCTTCAGCTGCGGCTCCATCATCGACAGCGCGCCCGACAGGCACAGCCGCACGTCCACAGGCTCGAACGCCTCGCCACCCTTGCGGGCATAGCTCTTCAGCTGCCGGGTGATCGCCCCCATCCGCTCGATCAGGTCGTCAATCCGCTGGAAACTCGCCAGCGCCTCGTCCGGCCGCCGCCGCTGCAACAGCAGCTTGGCGCCCGCCAGATAGGTCTTCATCGCCGCCAGCGGCTGGTTCAGTTCGTGCGAAACCGCTGCCGACATCTCGCCCAACACGGCAAGCTTCGACGACTGCGCCAGTGTTGCCTCGGCAGAGGCAAGGTCCTTCTGCACCCGCTCGCGTTCGGCAATCTCGCGGCTCAGCCGCGCGTTCAGCGCCCGCAAGGCTGCCGATTCCCGCTGCAGCCGGGCCGACCGCGTCCAGGCCCGCCGCGACAGGAAATAGAACGACAAAGCCAGCAGAATGGCAAAGCCCATGATCTCCAGCGCCAGGGCGGCATTCACCCGCTCACGCACGGAATCATAGGCGGTGAAAATCTGCATCCGCCAGCCACGGAAGGGCACCCGCGCCTCGGTCCGCATCACCGCCTGCCCCTCGACATAGGCATCGGGGCGGACATGCGCCCAGTCGGTGGTTGCCCGGAACGCCCGGCCGAAGGCGGAACCGTCCGCCTGCCCTGCCAGAACCTGCTCAACCGGCAGGCCACGCCACTTCGGCTCGGTCGACAGGATCACCCGCCCGGTGCTGTCGGTCACCGCCACGGCGTCGGTCAGCCCGGCCCAGGACCGTTCGTACTTGGCCAGATCCACTGTCACCACGATGACGCCCAAAAGCTTGCTGCCGCGCGTCAGGGCGCGGGAATAGGCAAAATCCGTGGCGCCGCCTTCTGCGCGCGGGACAGCCGAGAACACGGTGTCGTTCACCCGCTGCGCTTCGACGAAGGCCGGGGAAGACCGCATCGAGCGTCCCAGGATGTTGCGGTTCGTCGCCCCGACAATGCGCCCATCCGCGTCCAGAAGCAGAATTGCCTCGGCTCCGATTTCCGCCTGGAACAGGATCAGTCGTTGCGACGTCGACTGGTAGGTGCTGTCGCCCAGTGCCCGGATCAGCTCGGGGTCGCGCGCCAGCAGCAGGGGCACCACCGAATTGCGCTGCAACTCGCTGATCAGGTTCCCCGAATACAGCGCCAGGCGCAGCTCGGCCCGGTTCCGCGTACTCTCGCTGAACCGGTCGGTCAGCCAGCGGTTGGTCACCGCCACCGTCACCACCGCCACGGCGATCAGCACGGCAATCAGAACCCGTGCAATCCAGGCGGGTGACGGCTCTGCCGCCGCGGTGGCTGGCGCCGCGGCGGCGGCCTCGGCAGGATCGGGGCGGTCTGTCATGGCGGGACTCTAGGGGTCCGCACGCCCCGGCTCAAGCTTTGCCCGCTGGCAACGGCGTCACGCCGCCGTCAGCGCGCCCGCCAGCGCGCGGAACATGGCCGATCCATCGGCACTTCCCAGCTCCACGTCCACTGCCCGCTCGGGGTGCGGCATCATTCCCAGCACGCGCCGGTTGGCCGACAGGATGCCCGCCATCCGCCGCGCCGCGCCATTCACGTCGGTCGCATAGCGGAAGGCCACCCGCCCTTCGCCTTCCAGCGTATCCAGCGTCGCGGCATCGGCCACATAGTTGCCGTCGTGGTGCGCCACCGGCAGACGGATCGCCTGCCCCGCACTGTAACTGCCGGTGAACAGGCTGTCTGTCTCGCCCACCGTCAGGTCAACCGTGCGGCAGATGAACTTCAGGTTCGCATTGCGCATCAGGGCACCGGGCAGCAGGCCCATCTCGGTCAGCACCTGAAACCCGTTGCAGACCCCCAGCACATAGCCGCCCCGCGCGGCATGCGCTTTGACCGCCGCCGCGATGGGCGATTGCGCGGCAATCGCCCCGCAACGCAGGTAGTCGCCAAAGGAAAACCCGCCCGGCACCCCCACCACGTCCACCCCTGCAGGCAAGTCGCTGTCCTTGTGCCACACCCGCGAAACCCGGGCCCCCGCGGCGGCAAAGGCCACCGCCAGGTCGCGGTCGCAGTTCGACCCGGGAAAGGTGATGACGGCGGCGTGCATGGGCGGCTCCGGTCCCTCGATGCCCGCGGCCTAGCGCATCGTCCGCCGCAAGGCCAGACCCTGCCGAAACCCGCCCGCCACAATGCAGGTTCCCGACATTTCCTGTCGCACGCTGGCAAGCCCCCGCGCCGCCGCCCGGCCACCCTGCCGCGCAAACATGCAGGGGCACCCCATGAAAACCCATACCCGCGTTCTGGTCATCGGCGGCGGCGTCGTCGGCTGTTCGGTCCTTTATCACCTGACGAAACTCGGCTGGTCCGATGTCATGCTGGTGGAACGCTCCGAACTCACCTCCGGCTCCACCTGGCACGCGGCGGGGGGCTTTCACACGCTGAACGGCGACACCAACATGGCCGCCCTGCAGGGCTACACCATCCGCCTCTACAAGGAACTGGAAGCCATCACCGGCATGTCCTGCGGACTGCACCACGTGGGCGGCCTGACGCTGGCCGACAACCCCGCCCGGTTCGAGATGCTGAAGGCCGAACGGGCCAAGCACCGCTACATGGGCCTCGACACCGAAATCCTGACCCCTGCCGAAATCGTGGCCAAGACCGACGGTCTGGTGAATGTCGATGGCATCATCGGCGCGCTGTGGGACCCGCTGGATGGCCACCTTGACCCCTCGGGCACCACGCACGCCTATGCCAAGGCCGCGCGCATGGGCGGGGCCGAAATCGTGCTGCACAACCGCGTGCTGGAAACCAACCCGCGCCCGGATGGTTCGTGGGAGGTGGTGACCGAGAAGGGCACCATCATCGCCGAGCATCTGGTCAACGCGGGCGGCCTCTGGGCGCGGGAAATCGGCGCGATGGCGGGGGTTTACCTGCCGCTGCTGCCGATGGCGCACCAGTACCTCGTCACCGACGACATCCCCGAGATCGTCGACATCCTGGCGCAGAACCGCGAGTTTCCGCATGTGATCGACCCGGGTGGTGAGTCCTACCTGCGACAGGAAGGGCGCGGCTTCGTCATCGGCTTCTACGAGAAAAAGGCCGAAGGCTGGTCGCTGGACGCCACGCCCTGGACCTTTGGCCATGAACTCTTGAACGAGAACTTCGAGAAGATCGAGGATTCGGTCAACTTCGCCTACCGCCGCTTCCCCGTGCTGGAACGCACCGGCATCAAACGCACCATCCACGGCCCCTTCACCTTTGCCCCCGACGGCAACCCGCTGATCGGCCCGGTTCCGGGCCTGCGCAACTACTGGTCGGCCTGCGCGGTGATGGCGGGCTTCAGCCAGGGCGGCGGGATGGGGCTGTCGCTGGCCCAGTGGATGATCCACGGCGAGGTGGAACGCGACCCGCGCGGGTTCGACGTGTCACGCTTCGGCAACTGGACCTCGCCGGGCTACACCGTGCCCAAGGTGATCGAGAACTACCAGATGCGCTTCTCGGTCGGCTATCCGAACGAGGAACGCCCCGCCGCCCGCCCCTTCCGCACCACGCCGATGTATCCGGTGTTCGACGCCATGGGCGCCGTCTGGGGCCAGCAGTACGGGCTGGAAGTGCCCAACTACTTCGCCCTGCCCGGCGAACCCCGCTACGAGGAACCCACCTTCAAGCGGTCAAACGCATGGGAGGCCACGCGGCAGGAAGTCTTCGCCGTGCGCGAAGGCGTGGGCATCAACGAGGTGCAGAACTTCGGCAAGTACAAGGTCACCGGGCCCAACGCGCGCGCCTGGCTGGACCGCATCATGGCAGGCAGCATCCCCAAACCCGGCCGCCTGTCGCTGACGCCGATGCTGGCGCATTCGGGCAAGATCATCGGCGACTTCACCGTGTCCTGCCTGTCCGAGCACGAATTCCAGCTGACCGCCAGCTACGGCGCGCAGGGCTGGCACTACCGCTGGTTCGAACAGAACGCGGTCGAGGGCGTGAAGATCAAGAACGTGTCCGACAGCCGCTCGGGCTTCCAGATTGCCGGGCCGAAGGCGCGCGAACTCCTGTCCCGCGTCACCCGGTCGGACGTCAGCGCCGAAGCGTTCAAGTTCATGGATGTGCGGCGGATGACGGTCGGCATGGCCAACTGCATCGTGCAGCGCGTCAGCTACACCGCCGATCTTGGGTTCGAAATCTTCACCGACCATATGTCCGTCCGCCACCTGTGGAACGTGCTGACGGCAGCCGGGGCCGACCTTGGCATCCGCCCCTTCGGCATGCGCGCCATGATGTCGCTGCGGCTCGACAAATGGTTCGGCTCGTGGGGCCGCGAATTCAGCCCGGACTATACGCCCATGGAGACCGGGCTCGACCGCTTCATCCGCTGGAACAAGGACGCCGACTGGATCGGCCGCGCCGCCGCCACCGCCGAAAAGGCCGCAGGACCCAAGCGGAAGCTGGTGCCGCTCATCGTCGATGCCTCGGATGCCGATGTCGTGGCATGGGAGCCGGTCTGGCTGGATGGCAACGTCGTGGGCTGGTGCACCTCGGGCGGCTTCAGCCACTGGACGGGCAAGTCGGTCGCCCAGGGCTTCATCCCCGCCGACCGCGTGCAGGACGGGCTTGCCGTGGAAGTCGAAATCCTCGGAGAACGCCGCCCCGCGCGGGTACATCTGGCGCCGCTGTGGGATGACGGCGGGCGCATGCGCGGCTGACAAACGCAAAGTCCGGGCGGGCTGCGGCCCGCTCGACCGGCCACAGCCGACTGATTCGTGGGTCAGGGTTAACGCGCTGTGACACAGGGTCCGGTCCGCAAGCTGTAGCTACAGGTGCACGACAGAAGCGCTACGCAGGAACCCCGGCTGCAATACGGGATAGCTCAACCCAACCCGTTGAAACGCAACCAGTAAACGCACCGTACGCCGCCCCCCGTGACGCCACCCCCCGTGACGCCACCCCCGGCACCCGCTAGTCTGCGCGTCATGCCGGTCTGCATCCTCCTCGTTGCCGCCGGGGCCTCGTCCCGCATGGCCCCGCGCGACAAGCTTACCGAAACCATCCACGGCGAGCCGCTTCTGGCCCGCTCGGCCCGCATCGCGCTGGAAACCGGCGCGCCGGTCTATGTGGTCGTGCCGCCAGATCGCCCGCAACGCATTGAATCCTTGGGAACATTGCCCGTGACAAAGGTCATCGCGCCAGACGCTGCGCAGGGCATGTCGGCCTCGCTGCGCGCCGGGTTGGCCGCGCTGCCCGCGGGCACCACCGGCGCCATGGTCCTGCCCGCGGACATGCCAGGCTTCACGGCCGATGACCTGCGCCTTCTGCTGGCCCGCTTTGCCACAGACGAAAGCCGCATCCTCCGCGCCACCGCCGCCGACGGCACCCCCGGCCACCCCGCCATCTTTCCGGCCGATCTTTTTAAGACTTTGCAACAGGTTACGGGCGATGAAGGCGGCCGTTCCGTACTGCGGGCCAATGCGGCCAGGGTGAAGACGGTCGCCCTTCCGGGCAACCGCGCCCTCCTTGATCTCGACACGCCCGAAGACTGGGCCGCGTTTCGCGCCGCAGGCCACCCCGCCTGATCACGCCGCAAAAAGCGCCCGCGTTTCAAAGGACTTGAGCGTGCGCCGCGCCGCCTGAACGGGCACAACCTGTGCCCGAAGTGCCGGAAACAGCGCCAGAAGCTCGGCGCGCACCCCCTCTTCGCCGGGCTGCAGGGCGGCATTCGGCTGGAAACTCTCCGACCAGGTCCCGTCGGCCAGAACGATCTCGTGCCGTTCGAACCGCAGGTGAATGTAGGTCGTGCCACTCAGCCCTTCGTCGCGGGTAATGCCGGGGCGGCCGACCAGCTGCACGGCCGGCACCAGCACCTCGGACTCACCGAACAACAGTTCGCTGCGCGGTCCTTCCACCAGCATGCGGTGCTGTGGCGAAACGACCATGTCGCGCGCAGGCATCCCCGCCCCCAGCGCACCCGCCGCAATGCGAACCGGCCGCAGCTCGGCACGCGCCACCAGTTCGCCCCGCGTCAGTTCGCGGCGCAGGATTTCGCGGATCGGCTGCATCCCATGGTCGCGGGTCAGCACACGGTCCCCCGCCCGCAGCGTTTCCACGGGACGCGGGCCCCGATTGGTTTCCACCAGGGTTCCGGGCGTAAAGCAGCGGATCACCCGTTCGATCCCGGTGAAGGTCATGGTGCCGGTCGGAACGCCGAAGGCATCGACGAAGGTGACGGTGCCCTCTTCCGGGTTGGTCGGGTTGTAGACGATCTGCACCCCGTGGAACCCGTAGGCAGAAAGGTCGAGCACATCGGTCTCGCCGCCGGCCGGGTCCTCGCCGCCGACAACGGTATCGCCAGCGCCGCCAAAGACGGTGTCGCTGCCGACGCCACCATCAAGCAAATCCGCCCCCGCACCGCCGTCCAGCACATCGGCGCCGTCGCCGCCCGCCAGCGTGTCGTCGTCGGCCCCGCCGTTCAGACTGTCCGCCCCGGTGCCGCCGTCCAGCACATCGGCGCCGTCACCGCCCGACAGCGTGTCATTGCCCGCCTCGCCCAGCAGCGAATCCGCGCCGTCGCCGCCCACGACCGAGTCCGACCCTTCGCCGCCGAAGACCGTGTCGTTGCCCGCGCCCGCCTGCACCGTGTCCGCACCGCCATAGGCCTCGATGCGGTCATCGTCGGTGCCCGTCAGGTTGTCGCCCGCGTCCACCAGATCGCCCTCGGGATCCCCGGCGTAGCCCACGCCGATCACGTCGTCGCCGCCGGTGCCTTCGACGATGTAGTCCTGCGACGACAGGATCGTCTCGATGTTGGCAAAGCTGAACTGCCCGGCCACGCTGCCGTCGGCGTTCAGGAACTCGACCGTCCCGTTCTCGGGGTTGGTCACCGACCGGATCACCCGGAACGACCCCTGGCCCGTCAGGTCCAGCGTGTCGCTGTCGATACCCGTCTCGGACCCGTCGATGTGGCCGGTGAAGCTGCGGTCCACCACAAAGCTGTCGGCGTCCGCGCCGCCCGTCAGCGCATCCGCCCCGGCCCCGCGCAGCGTGTCGGACCCCGCCCCGCCATCCAGCGCATCGGTTCCGGCCCCGCCGTCCAGGCTGTCGGCACCACCGCCGCCCGCCAGCGTGTCGTTGTCGGCACCGCCCGACAGGCTGTCGGCCCCCTCGCCGCCGGCCAGCACATCCGCGCCGTCGCCGCCTTCCAGCGTGTCGTTGTCCGCGCCGCCGTCCAGGCTGTCTGCGCCGGTTCCGCCGTCCAGGCTGTCGTTGCCATCGCCGCCCAGCAGCGTGTCATTGTCCGCGCCGCCCGCCAGCGTGTCATTGCCCGCCTCGCCCAGCAGCGAATCCGCGCCGTCGCCGCCCACGACCGAGTCCGACCCTTCGCCGCCGAAGACCGTGTCGTTGCCCGCGCCCGCCTGCACCGTGTCCGCACCGCCATAGGCCTCGATGCGGTCATCGTCGGTGCCCGTCAGGTTGTCGCCCGCGTCCACCAGATCGCCCTCGGGATCCCCCGCGTAGCCCGCGCCGATCACGTCGTCGCCGCCGGTGCCCTCGATGACGTAGTCCTGATCGCGCAGCACCGACTCGATGTTCGAGAAGGTCAGGCTGCCCGAGACCGTGCCATCGGCGTTCAGGAATTCGACCGTCCCGTTCTCTGGGTTGGTGATGCTGTAGACAATCCGGTGCGGCCCGGCGCCGCGCAGGTCCAGCACGTCGGTATCGCCGTTGCCGACATCCTCACCGCCGACGATGGTATCGCCCGCACGACCCAGGATGGTATCGCTGCCGAACCCGGCGTCGACCACATCCGCGCCCGCGCCGCCATCGATCAGGTCCGCGTCATCGCCACCCGAAAGGCTATCGCCGTCATCCCCGCCCGCCAGCGTGTCGCTGCCCGCCCCGCCTGCCAGCGTGTCGGCCCCGGCGCCGCCCGACAGGCTGTCGCCGTCGGCCCCGCCATCAAGGCTGTCAGCGCCTGCGTCACCCGAAAGCGTGTCCGCCCCGGCATCGCCCGACAGCGTGTCGGCATCGTTGCCCCCGGCCAGCGCGTCATTGCCTGCTCCGCCCGACAGGGCGTCCTGGCCCGAACCGCCGTCCAGGCTGTCATCGCCGCCGTCGCCCGACAGCGTATCGTCGCCCGCATCGCCCGACAGCGTGTCGGCTTCATCGCCCCCCGCAAGGGCGTCGTTGCCCTCGCCGCCCGCCAGCAGGTCGGCCCCGGCCCCGCCAACCAGGCTGTCGCCATCGGCGCCACCGTCCAGCGTGTCGTTGCCGTTGCCGCCTTCCAGCGTATCCGCCCCGGCCTCACCCTGCAGCAGGTCGGCATCGTCGCCACCGCGCAGGATGTCGTCACCGTCGCCCCCCGCCAGCGTGTCGGCGCCCAGGCCGCCGTCCAGCGTGTCATTGCCGCTGCCGCCCACCAGAGAATCGTTGCCGTCATCGCCGCGCAGGGAATCGTCGCCCGCCCCGCCATCCAGCTGGTCCCGCCCGCTTCCGCCGATCAGGCTGTCGGCGCCGCCGCCGCCTGAAATGGTGTCGTCGCCGTCGCCGCCGTCCAGCGTATCGGCACCGGCCGAGGTCATCAGGCTGGCGTTGTTCAGAAGCACGCCCAGGCTGTCGTCCTGCGCGGCAAGCTCGCGAATCTCCAGCCGAACAACGTCGCCGGTTCCGGTAACGGTGTAGGAATAGCTGGCCCAGGCCGTGGTCGGCGTGACCGTCGCCACCAGCGTGCCGTTCCAGTACACCTCGAAGCTGTTCGTGGTGGTCGCCGGGCGCTGCATCGCGTCGATCGAGAAGGTATAGCTTTCTCCCGCGCCGGTCTGCACATCCTGCCAGATGCGGTCGACCGAGCTGGAATTGTGGTCCAGCTCGATGAAGCTGCCGCCGTCGCTTGTCAGGGTCGATGACGTCGAGGTGCTGTTGAATCCGTTGCCCCAGGTTTCGAACTGGCCCGTGGCGCTTTGCCAGCCGTGAACGGCGCCGCCGCTCCAGGTGCCGGCTGTCTGGCCGGATTCGAACCCGCCGTTCACCAGCAGGTCGCCCTCGCCGTTGATCACGTCGTTGCCGCCGCCGCCATAGACGGTATCCGCCCCGCCGCCCGATGTGATCGTGTCGTTGCCTTCGCCGCCCGAAATCAGGTTGGCCGCACCGTCGCCGGTGATGGTGTCGGCGCTGGCCGATCCCGTGACGTTCTCGACCGCGGTCAGCCGGTCCGATCCTGCGCCGCCCGAGGCCGTGCCCCCGGCCAGGTTGACGTTCACCCCCGCCGTGCTGCCACTGTAGTCAGCCGTATCGGTGCCGCCGCCGCCGAACAGCGTATCGTCGCCTGCTCCGCCGACCAGCGTGTCGTCGCCCAGTCCGCCACCCAGCGTGTCGTTGCCCGCATCCCCATGCAGACTGTCGCCGTCATCTCCGCCGTACAGCAGGTCCTGTTCGGTGCCGCCATAGATCGTGTCGGCGCCGGCATCGCCGTACAGCGTGTCCAGCCCCGCCCCGCCATAGACCGTGTCGTTTCCGCCACCCGCATTGGCAACATCGTTGCCACCATAGGCATTGATCACGTCGGCAGATGCCGTTCCCGACAGGTTGTTGTTGCTGTTGTTGCCGTTGACCGTCGCCATTCACTCGCTCCACACGGCCACGCGGCCGCAAAGGAAAACCCCACACAGGGCTCCAGCACTCACAGTTAACGGGCGAAGGCGGCGGCAGAATGGCCGACACTGGGGGGTTTCCGGCGAATCTGGGGCCAGACAGGGGCGGAAAGGGAATGTCCACAAACGCAAACGGGGGCCTGTCGGCCCCCGTTCCGCCGGCTCCGGCACCCCTGCCGGACCCGTGCTGCAAACCCTGTCAGCGGAAGGAGAGAAGCTTGGCCTCGTGCTTCTTCAGCGTGCGGCGGGCGGCGGCATAGCCAGCCAGCCCCTGCGCGTCGCGCAGTTCCGGGAAGATCTCGAAGATCTCGGTCCGCTGCGCGTTGCCCATGCCCTTCAGCGTCTGGTCACCGGGCTGGAAGCTTTCGGTCCAGGCGCCGTTGGCCAGAACAACTTCGTGCCGGTCGAACATGAAGTGCAGGTAGGTGGTGCCCATCGACGTCACCGAATGCACGCCCTTGCTTCCCACCAGATGCTTGGCAGCCACCAGCACCTCGTGCTCGGCGAAATACAGCGCGGTACGGTCGTTGGCCACCAGCATGCGGTGGTTCGGGCTGACCATCATGTCCTGTTCCGGCAGGCCGTTGCCCAGGCTGCCCTGGCGGATCAGCACCGGCTGCAGGTGCGGATTGGCCGAAAGCTCGGCCCATTCCAGATGCCGTGCCCCGATCCAGCGGACCTCCTCGATGCCGTTGTCGCGGGTAATCACCTTGTCGCCCACACGCAGCAACTCGGCCGGCACCTCGCCGCGCGGCGTGGCGATCATCGTGCCGGGCGTAAAGCAGGGGATCACGTTCTCGATGTTCGAGAAGGTCAGCGTACCCGTCACATTGCCGTCGTCGTCCAGGAAGTCGACAGTGCCGTCCTCGCGGTCCTCCGAGGTATAGGTAATGCGGTACGGCCCCGACCCACGCAGGTCCATCGTGTCGAAGTCGTCGCCGCCCTCGCCGCCGTCCACCGTGTCGCCGATGCCCGCCGTGCGGCTGTCGATGACGAAGCGGTCCTTGTCGGCCGACCCGAACATCGAATCGGCTCCCTCGCCGCCGTTGATCGTGTCGTTGCCCAGACCCGCCAGGATGTCGTCGTCGTCGTTGCCGCCGGACAGGCTGTCGTTGCCGGTGCCGCCGAAAAGCGTGTCGTCGTCATCGCCGCCGAAGATGGTGTCCGAGCCGCGCCCGCCCAAAAGCGAGTCGAGGTCGTTGCCGTCCACCGGATCAACATCGTCGGGCAGGTCGGTCGGGTCATCCTCGTCGCCCGAACCGCCGGTCAGCAGGTCCTTGCCCTGGCGGCCCTCCAGCGTGTCGTTGCCTTCGCCGCCCGTCACCGTGTCGTCGCCATACCCGGCTTCCACCGCGTCGTCGTCCACGCCGGCATCGATCTGGTCAAACCCGCGGCCACCGAACAGGGTGTCGTCATCGTCGCCGGTGGCAATGGTGTCATCGCCATAACCGCCGCGCACCGAGTCGCGGTCGTCATCGGGCGCGGCATCGGCGTCATACAGGCCGGGGAAGGCGATGTCCGGCAGTTCGCCGTCGGCCAGGTTCGGGTCCGAGGTGACAATGGCATCCGCGCCGCGGCCGCCCAGCACCGTGTCGGAACCCGCGCCGCCGCCAATGGTGTCGGCCCCGCGCCCGCCGTTCAGCGAATCGTCGCCTTCGTGGCCATCCAGCGCATCATGCCCGCGCCCGCCAAAAGCGGTGTCGTCGCCGCTGTCGGCGCCAAGGCCGCCGAAGAACACGTCGGCACCCAGCCCGCCACGGGCGTAGTCGTCACCCGCGCCGCCGTTCATCGTGTCGGCCCCGATCGCACCGTACAGCTCGTCATCCTCGGTGCCGCCGAACAGCTGGTCGTTGCCCAACCCGCCGCGCAGCGTGTCAACGCCCGACTCGCCCTCGATCGAATCGTTGCCCGCGCCGCCGAACACGATGTCGTCGCCAACCCCGGCGCGCACCGTGTCGTCGCCGTCACGGGCAATCACATAGTCGTCGTTCGGCGCGGCACCCGGCAGCAGCGCGTCGTCGTTGTCGATGAAGTCACCGTCGTTGTCGCCAGTATAGGCCAGGTCGATCAGGTCGTCGCTGTCACCGGGGCGGCCATAGACGATGCCGTCACGGGTGTCGTTCTCGACCGTGTCGTAGATCTTGAAGTATTCGACAGACCCTTCAAAGGGCTTGTCCAGGTTGTTCAGGATATAGGGGTCCGACAGCGACTGCCCGACGCCGATCATCCATTTCTGGTTGATGTCCGGCCCCATGTCCATCGTCAGGCCCGCGGGCGTGTCGGCCGCAATCTCGGTGGCCTGGGTCAGGTTGGCAATGACCAGCCGCCCGCCCTCATCCTCGTCGAACGAGTAGCTGACGTTGATCTCGTCACCCGCCGCCAGGAAGCCCGGGCCGGTGGAATACTCGATGGTGCCCGTGGCGCTTTCGTGGCTGATCAGAACCGAACCGTCGCCCAGCACCTCGACACGGAACCCGCCCGCCGTCTCGCCCACGCTGTCGCGCGACAGAACCGTCTGCGGGTCGTCCTTCAGCTCGTTGGCGGCGAACTGGATTTCGACCGTGCCGCGCGACAGCTGATAGGCTTCGAATTCGCCGAACTTCACCTTGTCGTCCTGGCCATCCAGGATCGCACGGCCATCCTGCGCGAAGGCGCCGTCCCGGTACGACCCGTCCTGCGCACCGTTGTCGAGCGCCTGATCACCCGCCACGGTGTCGGTGTCGTTGAACTCGTAGTACGCGATGACCGCCATTTCCAATTCCTCGCACAGACCGGCTCGAAGACCCCGGCCAAGATTTCGTCTGCGGCCCCGCGACCGCATCGACACAACACCGTGCCGTGGCCCGGATGGGCCCATCACGCATGGCCGGTCGAACGGGGTGGAGGAAATGGCCGCCGGAACAGGTCCGGCTCGCCGCGCACGACAACATCATCGCACCGCGGGCTTTGGCAGCTCCCACGACATGCAGGCCCTACGGCCAGCAACACCTCGGTCGGCCGCCCCCACGGCCTTGTCCCGGTAAGGGGACGACCTTTGATTACCTTCCGTTAAGCGTTTCGCAAAGGGGGAAGTTTGGCCAAAACCCGGCAACACACTGGCGAAGCGGCGGAATGGCGCTGCCCGTGCAGGGCCGGAACACACGCATAGGTTGCGCATTGTTTCGAAGATGGGCAGCAACCGGGGCTGCAATCGGGGCAGAACGCCCGCATGTGCCGCATCGGACCCGCAGACTGTCGCCATGCGGGAAACAGCCATGCTCCGCGGGGTTGAGTTAACCATCGGGTCACATTCTGCCGCTTTCCTGCCACAGTCTTGCAAGGCCCCGTTCACGTTGCCGCATCAATCCGGCCAACCCGTGCGAACCGGCCACGTCCGGGCGACAGGCCCTCCACCGGACCGCGAATCAACGGGACGGCGTTGAACCGGCCGACGGGCGAACACTCTTGCCGGACCGGCATGCGTCCGAACAGAACTTCACGCTGTCCCAGTCCCGCGCCCATTTCTTGCGCCAGACGAACGGCCGCCCGCAATGCGCGCAGATCTTCTGCGGAAGGTCCGCCTTCTTCACGCCGCGCGGCACTACAGGTCCAGGCTCAACTGTGCGGGCGCAGCAGCGGTTGTTCGGCGGCGCGGGGCGGGTTCGCGATCATCCACGAAACGGCGCTGCCGGTCCTTCCGGCTGGCGTGCCGCTCCACGATCTCGCCGGCCGCCGCCTGGAACCCCGCCACCCGGCGCTGCCCCCACATGGCCTCGCGCGCCACGCGCGCAGCCTCGGCCAGATCCACCAGTGGCGGCGGATAGCGCAGCCGCCCCGCCCCCGGCCAGGCCCATGGCGTGTGCAGGTGCACGTCAGGCACCTCGGCCAGTTCCGGCACCCAGGTGCGGATGAACACCCCCGAAGGGTCCTGATCCTGCCCCTGCTTCACCGGGTTGTACATGCGGATGGTGTTGATGCCCGTGGTGCCCGACTGCATCTGCATCTGCGGCCAGTGGATGCCGGGCTCATAGTCGGTGAACCGCCGCGCCAGCACCGGCCCGGTCGCCCGCCAGTCCAGCCACAGGTGATACGACGCAAACGACACCAGCATCGACCGCATGCGGAAGTTCAGCCACCCCGTCGCCGCCAGATAGCGCATGCAGGCGTCCACGAAGGGCACCCCCGTTTCACCCGCCTCCCAGGCCGCCAGCCGCACCGCATCGGGCGCGCGCGGGCGCAGGGCTTCGGTGGCCGGGTGCAGGCACTGCGTCTCGATCCGCGGCGCATCCTCCAGCTTCTGCGCAAAATGGTCACGCCAGGCCAGCCGCGCCTGGAACGACGTCAGACTGCCGCCCCACCCGCCACCGGGCCGTTCCGCCGCCCGCGCCTGCCCGGCCTGCACCACCTCGCGCAGCGAAACCGTGCCCAGCGCAATGTGCGGCGACAGCCGCGAACAGCCGCGTTCACCGGTCACCGGAGATGACATGGCGGCCCGGTACCCCTGCCCCCGCACCGTCAGGAAACTGTCCAAGAGCGCCAGCCCCTGCCCCCGCCCGCCCGCCTGCCGGTGCGGGCAGCGGTCGGCAGCCAGCCGCAGCGCCTGAACCGACGGAATCATCCCCGGCTCGACCCCCGGCACCGGGTCCAGCGCCGCAGGCGCGTCCACCACCGGCTGCGCCATGAAGGCATCGCGCTGCCCCTGCCAGCCGTCGCGTCCCCGCAGCCGCCGCACCACACCGCACTGCGGCAGTTCGGTCCACGCCACCCCCGCCCCGCGCGCCCACCCCGCCACCCGCCGGTCGCGCGCGAAGGTCCACAGGTTGCCCGTCTCCTCGTGGCTGACGATGCGCGCAATGCGGTGCTGCTTCACCAGCCGCCCCAGAACCTCGGCCGCATCGCCCACCCGCACCACCAGCGGCGCGCCCAGCGCGCCCAGGTCATCGCGCAACCCCAGCAGCGATTCGGCCGTGAACGCCCATTGCCGGGCCGATGTGTCGGGCAGTTGCCAGTAGTCCGGTTCCACGATGTACAGCGGCAATACCCGGCCCAGGCCCGCGGCCAGGGCCAGCGCCGGGTGATCCTGCACCCGCAGGTCGCGCTTGAACCAGACAAGAACATTCATGGAACAAAACCTAGCACAGCGCGCGGCAAAGAAAAGCCGCGCTAGGCCTTCGCCCGCGCGGCCATCAGCCACGCCCCGGCCAGCGCCAGCGACACCAGCATGTTCCAGCCGGCCATGCTGATGCCGAACAAGCTCCATGCGATCTCGTCACAGCGCACCGGGGCGGCGACGGCGGCGTTCGGGTCCAGCAGGTCTCCCACCGCCACGCCCGCGATCGACCCGGCCGAACAGGTCGCCAGTCCCTCCCACCACTTGAACTCGACGCCCACATGGAACCC
>CAZLIC010000034.1:0-41221 GCA_964559535.1 uncultured Rhodobacterales bacterium | reverse complement strand
GATGATCCCCGACACCTATGTCAAGCGCGTGCTGGACTATGCGCGGCAGGGCTTCGGCTCGATCGAATTCCCCACCTACGACACCGACTGGGACTCGGAGGCCTATGCCAGCGTCTCGGGCCAGAACTCGAACAACTCGGTCCGCGTGACCGACGCCTTCCTGCGCGCGGTCAAGGACGACCTGCCGTGGGAACTGGTGCGCCGCACCGACGGCAAGGTGGCCAAGACGATCCGCGCCCGCGAGCTGTGGGACCAGATCGGCCACGCCGCCTGGGCCTGCGCCGACCCCGGCATCCAGTTCCACGACACGGTGAACGCCTGGCACACCTGCCCCGAAGACGGCCCGATCCGCGGCTCGAACCCGTGCAGCGAATACATGTTCCTGGACGATACCGCCTGCAACCTGGCGTCGATGAACCTGCTGACCTTCCTGAAGGACGGCCGGTTTGACGCCGAGGGCTACGTCCACGCCACCCGGCTGTGGACCATCACGCTGGAAATCAGCGTGCTGATGGCGCAGTTCCCGTCCAGGGAAATTGCCCAGCTTTCGTATGATTTCCGCACGCTGGGGCTGGGCTACGCCAACATCGGCGGCCTTCTGATGAACATGGGCCTGGGCTATGACAGCCGCGAGGGCCGCGCCCTGTGCGGCGCGCTGACCGCGGTGATGACCGGCGTGTCCTATGCCACCAGTGCCGAAATGGCTGCCGAACTTGGCACCTTCCCGGGTTATGCCCGCAACGCCGCCCACATGCTGCGGGTGATCCGCAACCACCGCCGTGCGGCACAAGGTCTGGTGACGGGCTACGAAGAGGTCAACGTCAACCCCGTGGCCCTGGACCACGCCGGTTGCCCCGACCGCGGCCTTGTGGAACTGGCGAAATCGGCCTGGGACGAGGCGCTGCGGCTGGGCGAAGCGCACGGCTTCCGCAACGCGCAGACCACGGTGATTGCCCCCACCGGCACCATCGGTCTGGTGATGGACTGCGACACCACCGGCATCGAGCCCGACTTCGCCCTTGTGAAGTTCAAGAAGCTGGCCGGCGGTGGCTACTTCAAGATCATCAACCAGTCGGTCCCCGCCGCGCTGGAAAAGCTGGGCTACCGCCCGCACCAGGTGGCCGAGATCGTGGCGCATGCCGTGGGCCACGCGTCCTTGGCACAGGCGCCCGGCGTGAACCACACCGCCCTTCTGGGCCACGGCTTCGGCCGCGCCGAGATCGAAAAGGTCGAGGCCGCACTGGCCACCGCCTTCGACATCAAGTTCGTGTTCAACCAGTGGACGCTGGGCGCCGACTTCTGCAAGGGCACGCTGGGCATTCCCGAGGAACGCCTGAACGACCCCACCTTCGACCTCTTGCGCCACCTCGGCTTCTCGAAGGCGCAGATCGACGCCGCCAACGACCACGCCCTTGGCACCATGACCATCGAGGGCGCGCCGCACCTGAAGCCCGAGCACCTGTCGGTCTTCGACTGCGCCAACGCCTGCGGCAAGAAGGGCACGCGCTACCTCTCGGTCAACAGCCACATCCACATGATGGCCGCGGCACAGTCGTTCATCTCGGGCGCCATATCCAAGACCATCAACATGCCCACCTCGGCCACCATCGCCGAAACGCTGGCCGCCTACGAACTGTCGCACTCGCTGGGCATCAAGGCCAACGCGCTGTACCGCGACGGGTCAAAGCTGTCGCAGCCCTTGGCGTCGGCGCTGGTGGAAGATGACGACGAGGCCGAAGAGGTGATGGCCACCGGCACCGTGCAGGAAAAGGCGCAGGTTATCGCCGAAAAGATCGTCGAGAAGATCATCGTCAAGGAAGTGATCCGCCGCCACCGCGAAAAGCTGCCCGAACGGCGCAAGGGCTATACCCAGAAGGCCATCGTCGGCGGCCACAAGGTGTACCTGCGCACCGGCGAATACAAGGACGGCACGCTGGGCGAGATCTTCATCGACATGCACAAGGAAGGCGCGGGCTTCCGCGCCATGATGAACAACTTCGCCATCGCCGTGTCGGTGGGCCTGCAATACGGCGTGCCGCTGGAGGAATTCGTCGAGGCCTTCACCTTCACCCGGTTCGAACCGGCCGGCATGGTGCAGGGCAACGACAGCGTGAAGAACGCGACCTCGATCCTGGACTACATCTTCCGCGAACTGGCGATTTCCTACCTGGACCGCACCGACCTGGCGCATGTCCCGCCGCAGGGCCACAGCTTTGACGACCTCGGCCGCGGCGACATCGAGGGCAAGCGCAACTTCACCGAAGTCAGCGAGACGGCCGCGTCGAAGTCCATCGAGGTGCTGAAGTCGATCTCCTCGACCGGTTACCTGAGGAAGCGCCTGCCGCAGGAACTGGTGGTGTTCCAGGGTGGCGTCACCGGTTTCCGCGAAGAGGCGGCCTCGTTCCTCGGTTCGGGCATGATGGCGTCCGAGACCGCCATCGTCTCGGGCACCGTTGCGATGGACGTTCGGGTGAAGGCCAAGATGCAGGGCTACACCGGCGATCCCTGCGGCGAATGCGGCAACTACACGCTGGTGCGCAACGGCACCTGCCTGAAGTGCAACACCTGCGGCGGGACCAGCGGGTGCAGCTGAGCAAGAACTGAGGGACGCGATCCATGGTGATGAATCTCGAAAGAGCCATCGCAAACTTGAAGAGCGGCAAGGAGATCCATGCCATCTACGACTTCAATATGCGCAATGGATGCACCGGATCGCTTCCTCCTTCTGCTGCAAAGTTAGCTACCGATATGGGCTTTGCGGTTGACCTGATTGCACTGCCAAGAGGCATGTCTGGTCGTCTGGTTGCTGACGCAAGAAGCAAGCGTGGCGTTCGTATCGAAGTGAACAAATTCCAGTTCATTGAGGACAAACGCCTCGCAGTTCTTCATGAATTGGCTCACGGGCTCAAACACGTTGATCCTGAAGATCCAATGCCGAACCCGATCTACTTCGATGAAACAAGTCTGGAGTACGATTGGAAGTCTGACAAACGCGAGCGTGAGGCTCAAGAGTTTGTTGCTGCAATCAGCTTTGGAAACCTCGCATTGAAAACGGCCGTTGCCATTAATGGGCGAAGTATTGCTGCGCTCGGCCGCTGGTTCGGGTTGCCAAGAGCATTCGTACAGGAAGCGCTTTCGCATATTGATGCGTACGACAAATAGTACCTTAGAACTGTTTTAGCCCATGCCTTGCGGATCGAACGGATTCTCCACCCGCATCCGTCCCGCGAACACCATCCCGTCCTGAAAATCCTCCGACAGCAGCACCTCGCACCCCGCCAGCAGCCCTGCCGCCGCGATCATCGCGTCGTACAAGGGCACGCCATACCGCTCTGCCAGGAACAGGCCCCGGTCGTGCGTCTCGGTATCCACCGGAACCACAAGGGCGCAATGCCGCACCAGCGCAAGCACGTCGTGCGTTTCACGCCAGCCCAGCCGGAACTTCCGGCGCGCGACGTTGGTCAACTCGTTCAGCACCTGCACACTCACCACGGCATCCTGCCGCAGCGCCGTCTCGGCGATATCGGCCTTTCCGCGATCGCCAGACACAAGGTAGGCAAGGACGTTGGTGTCGATGAACCTACCGCTCATTCGCGGCGTCACGGTCAAACCGGAAATCCGGTGGCATCCGGCCCCGCAGACCGCGAACCCGCTCCATCAGCTCTTCGACATCGGGTTTGCGCGCTACCGTAAGCCGACCGGGCGCCGCCGCAATCTCGATCTCGTCTCCCTCTTTCAGCCCCAGTGCCTCGACGACAGCCGCCGGAATGCGGACGGCCAACGAGTTGCCCCATTTCGAAACCAGCATCGCGACCTCCATGATCTACTTCGGCGTCAGTGTATATCCGCGCCGCTCCTGCCGCAAGGCACCGCTTCGGGCAAAGCCGCCCTTCCGGGCAATCCAACCCTTGCACCCGTCCGCTGCACCCTACATCAGAACGCAGGAAAGAACCGCCACGCCCCGACCCGGGCAAAGAAGGAGCGTTGCCCATGGACTGGACCCTGTTCCTGACTTTCCTGGCCGCCGCGGGGGCCGCGGCCGCCACCGGCGCCATGTTCGACCCCGGTGAATGGTACAAGACATTGCGCAAACCGTCGTGGACGCCGCCCAACTGGGTTTTCCCGGTGGTCTGGACCTTCCTCTACATCGCCATGTCCGTGGCGGCCGCCCGCGTGGCGGCGCTGCCCGGCAGCGGGCAGGCGCTGGCCTTCTGGGCGGCGCAGATTGCCTTCAACACGCTGTGGACGCCGGTGTTCTTCGGCCTTTACCGCATGGGCGCGGCCATGGTGGTGATGCTGGGGCTGTGGCTGTTCGTGGCGCTGACCATGGTCAGCTTCTGGCAGCACGATACCATCGCGGGCCTGCTCTTTGCGCCCTACCTTGTGTGGGCCACCGTGGCCGGGGCACTGAACTGGTCGGTCTGGCGGCTGAACATCGGCGTGCCCCGCCCGGCGCGGACGTGAGGCAATCCTAACGCCCCAGGTTAACGCGGCCTTGCAACCCGTTGGAATCATTGAATCGGCGCGCCCGTCCCACCGTGGGACGCCCAGCCCGCCCGCCGCGGCACCCGCAGCGCCAGCATCGCCTTGATGCCGGGCAGGCGGAACCGGCGCAGGTCCAGCACCTCGTGCACGCCCTGTGTCCGCTCGCCCCACAGCGCGGTTTCCACAACGGACCGGCTGTAGAACGGCGCCTCCAGCATGGCCATCACCTGCCGCGGCCGGGTGCCCGGGTCGGCGCGGGTGTCGCGGGCAATGCGCCACAGGGTGCGGGGCACAGGGGTCAGCGGCGGCGCATCGGCTGCGCGAATCGTGCCATCCGCCCCGATCCGCAACGCCAGTTCCAGCCGCGACCCGTCGCGCCGCACCGCATCATAAAAACAGGCCGCCCCGCCGCGCACAGGATAGCGCCCCCAGGTCCAGGTATCGAAGTCGGCCTCCAGCGCTCGGGTGCCGGAATTGGCGTCGTGGTAGCCATGCCCCTCCCACTGATGCCCCTGCGACAGGTCCACCCGGATCCGCCCCACCGGGGCAAAGGGCCGCCAGCGGTGCGCACCATCGGGGGTCAGCGCATAGTCGCCATCCGTCACCGCGGCGGGGGTATAGACGATGCGCCCGCGGACTGGCGTGACCAGCGGCAGCGCGCCCCACTCATTCACCTCGACCACCAGTTCGCGCCCCGTCCAGTGCATCCGGCTGGGGCCAACCTGCAGCGTGTCGCGGCTTTGGCGCAGGGCGGCGTGGCCGCGGTCGGTCATGGTGAAGCGGCCACCGGGGCCGTAGGTGGCCACGTTGATGCAGCAATGGTCCTGCGGGCGGTGGCGGCCCGACCATGCAAACCAGGGCGAAAAGACCGAGCCTATGAACCCGATGACGCTGACGGCCCGCCGTCCGTCATCCGAGACGCCGTCAAGGTACCACCAGGCATAGCCGTCGGGCGCGACTTGGACGCCGAAGTCCGGCCCCCCGGCGGGACGGCAGCCAGCAAGGCGTTCGCCGCGTGCAGCCCCGACTGCATCGCCATCGGCACCCCCGCCCCCGGATGCGCCCCCCCGCCGCAGATCCACAACCCCGCCACCGCCGTCTGTGCCGTGGGCCTGCGGAACGCGGCCAGCATTCCGGCCGGCGACCGCCCGTAGATCGCCCCGGCCGACCCCGGAAACATCCGCGCAAACCCCTGTGGCGCCGTCATCGTTCCAGGGTCCGGCGGCGGGCCGAAGGTCAGCCCCATGCGGGCGAAATGCGCCGTCATCATCGCGTGGCATCGGGCGTCCTCCTGTGCGGACGGGGGGGTAGGGCCCAGCGGCGGGGCGTTCTGGATGACCTCGAACCGTTCGGCCCCTTCTGGCGGGGCTCCGGCGCCGCGGTCCTGCGCGCACAGATAGTGCGAGGCGGCGTCGGGCGCCCGGCCCGCGGCCAGCGGGCCGAACTCGGTGGCCGGGTCATCGGTGAAGAAAACGTTGTGGTGCAGCAGGTCGGGGCCCCGCGGCACGGCGGCAAAGGACCAGACGCGCGCCGAAAGGCTGCGCGGGGCGGTGGCGGCGGTGGGCACCGCGGCCAGCACGGCCCGGCCCAGAAGGCCCCCCCGCAAGGCTGCAGGATCGCCGTTGAACACCACCTCGTCCGCCGCAAGGGTGGTGCCGTCGGCCAGCGCCACCCCCGACACCCGGCCCCAGTGCAACAGGATGCGCTCGACCGCCGTGCCATAGCGGAACGCGGCCCCGCCGCGCAGGGCCAGCGATTCCAGCGCCCGGGCCAGACGGTGCATGCCGCCCTCAACCACCCAGACGCCCGCGCACTCTGCCTGCCAGATCAGCCCCAGCAGCGCCGGAACCTGCTGCGGCACGCCGCCCACATAGGTGGCATAGCGCCCGAACAGCTGCCGCAACCGCGGTTCACGGAACAGCCCGCGCAGCCAGCGGTCCAGCGTCGTGCCGGGGGCAAGCATCGGCAGGACGGCGGGCGCAGCCAGTGCCGCACGGGCGACGGCCAGCGGGTTGATGCGGGGGGACTGCATGACCGGCGCATCGAAGGCCGCGAAGGCGCGGGCGGTCAGGCGGTGGAACCGGCGAAAGTCCTGCTCGGCCCGCGCGCCGCCCCAGTCGCGCACGGCCACCGCCGAAGCCTCGGAATCCGCGTGCAAATCCAGCACCGACCCGTCGGGCCAGAAATTCCGCGCCAGCACCGGCTGCGGGATCAGCCGCAGGTGATCCTCAACCCGCTCCCCGGCTGCCGCGAAGACCGCCTCGACGACCCGACGCAAGGTCAGCACCGTCGGCCCCGCATCCACCGGCCCGGCCGCGCTGTCCACACAGCGCATCTTGCCGCCCGGCGCCGCCGCCGCCTCAACCACCGTCACCCGGCAGCCCGCATGGGCCAGCCGCACCGCGGCGGCCAGCCCGCCAACCCCGGCCCCCACCACAACAACCCACCGCCCTGATGCACCCGAACCCATGTTCCAAGTGTTGACTCGCGGGGGCTGACTGTCCAGTATGATTTACACTTGCATGTCAGCTTTGCATGACAACAGCGAAAGGTGGACCCATGTCCCTGGATGCCCGGATCGAAGCGGCCATAGGCGCGGCATTGCGGACGGGGCAGGGTTCGGACGCACCGCCACGGCTGGCGGCAGCCTTGCCCTATGCCGTCCTGCCGGGGGGCGCGCGCATCCGCCCGACCATCCTGACCTCGGTGGCACTGGCCTGCGGCGATGACCGTCCGCGGTTGACCGACGCCGCCGCGGCGGCACTGGAGCTGATGCACTGCGCGTCCTTGGTGCATGACGACCTGCCCTGCTTCGACGATGCCGACCTGCGGCGCGGCAAGGCCACCGTGCACAAGGCCTTCAGCGAGCCGCTGGCGGTACTGGCCGGCGACAGCCTGATCATCATGGCCTTCGAGACGCTGGCGCGTGCGGCATCCGAAGATTGCGGACGTGCCGTGTCCTTGATTCGCCTTTTGTCGGCGCGCACCGGCATGCCGGGCGGCATCTGCGCCGGGCAGGGCTGGGAAAGCGAGCCGACCGTGGACCTGCGTGCCTATCACCGCGCCAAGACCGGCGCGCTGTTCGTGGCCGCCACCCAGATGGGCGCTCAGGCGGCCGGGCAGGACCCCGAGCCGTGGGAGGAACTGGGCGCCCGCATCGGCGAGGCGTTCCAGGTGGCCGACGACCTGCGCGACGCGCTGTACGATGAGGCAACGCTGGGCAAGCCCGCCGGGCAGGATGCCGTGCATTCCAGACCTTCGGCGGTGATGCAGATGGGCGTGCAGGGCGCGATCCGGCACCTGTCCGACATCCTGTCGGGGGCGATCTCGTCGATTCCCTCATGTCCGGGCGAGGCGCGGCTGGCCGCCATGGTGCGCGCCTATGCCGAGAAGATGACGCCGGTTGCCGCCGGTGCCGCGGCACGCGCGCGGGCCTAGGCCGGTGGCCGACCTGTCGGCACCCGCCGCCGCCGCCGGGCTGATTGCCCGGCTGGCCGGGTCGCGTGCGTTTCAGGCCTGGGCGGCGCGGGTGCCCGGCCTGTCGTGGCTGGTGCGCCGCGAAGGGCAGGCGCTGTTCGACCTGATGCAGGGGTTCGTGCGGTCGCAGGTGCTGACGGCACTGGTCGAGCTGGATGTGCTGACCGAGCTTGCGGCGGGCCCCCGAATGCCCGCGGTCATGGCTGCGCCGCGCGGACTGGCGGCCGACCGGATGGCGGCCCTGCTGCAGGCCGGGGCAGGGGTTGGCCTGCTGCGGCGGCGGCGCGACGGGGCGTTTGCCGTGTCGGCCCGTGGGGCCGCCTTCCTGGCCGTGCCCGGCCTGCCCGCCATGGTGCGCCACCATGCCGTGCTGTACCGCGACCTGTCCGATCCCGTGGCCTTCCTGCGCGGCGAGACGGCCCCGGAACTGGCGCGGTTCTGGCCCTATGTCTTTGGCGCCGCGGCGGCCGAGGACCCTGCCACCGCCGCCACCTATTCACGCCTGATGTCCGACAGCCAGGCGCTGGTGGCCGAAGACACGCTGGATCTTGTCGACCTGCGGGGTGTGCGGCACCTGATGGATGTGGGCGGCGGCACCGGCACCTTTTTGCGGGCCGTGGCGGCGCGGCATGCGCGGCTGCGACTGACGCTGTTTGACCTGCCGGCCGTCGTGGCGCAGGCGCCGGTCGGCGGGCAGTTGGCAACCGTTCCCGGAAGTTTCCGCGACGACCCGCTGCCGCTCGGCGCCGATGCAATCAGCCTTGTCCGCGTGCTGTACGACCATTCCGATGCCACCGTTGCCGCCCTGCTGTCGCGCGTGCACGCTGCGCTGCCGCCGGGCGGGCTGCTGGTCATATCCGAACCGATGGGCGGCGGCGCCGGTCCCGACCCTGCCACGGACGTCTATTTTGCCTTCTATTGCATGGCCATGCGGACCGGCCGCGTGCGCAGCGCGGACGACATCGCCGGGCTGGTCCGGCAGGCAGGATTCGCCGCGGTCTCGGCGGCCAGATCGCGCCGCCCCTTCGTCACCAGCGTTCTGACAGCGCGCCGCTGAAAAGAATTTCTGCTTCGACGCCCCGCCAATGTGTCCATTTTAATTGACAGTCTGAACTGTAAGAATAGAGTTACAGCATGGCCCCGCGAGTCCGTAGGGTTCCGGGTGAAGGGGAGACAGGCGCACATGCAGACAGAGGCGGTCATCCTGTCGGGGCCGGGGGCGCTGGGGCTTGAACGCCTTGGCCTCTGCGATCCGGGGCCGGGCGATCTGGTTGTCGAAGTGGCGCATTCCGGCATTTCCACCGGCACCGAGCGGCTGTTCTGGGCAGGCACCATGCCGGCCTTCCCCGGTATGGGCTATCCCCTTGTTCCAGGCTACGAATCGGCAGGGCTTGTGGTCGAGGCCGGAGGCGAGACGGGGTTCCGTTCCGGCGAGATGGTGTTCGTTCCCGGTGCGGATTGCTTTGGCCAGCGGGACGGCCAGAGGGTGCGCGGCCTGTTTGGCGGCGCCGCCCGGCATCTGGTGACCTCTGCGTCTCGCGTGACGCGGATCGACCGGGCGCTTGGGGCCGAAGGCGCGCTTCTGGCGCTGGCCGCCACGGCGCGGCACGCCCTGGCCGGATTCGCCACCGCCATGCCGGACCTGATTGTCGGCCACGGAGTGCTGGGCCGCCTGCTGGCCCGCCTGACCATTGCCGCCGGGGCGCCTGCGCCAACCGTATGGGAGGTTGACCCGGCCCGTCGCGTGGGGGTCGCGGGGTACCCTGTTGTCGCGCCCGAAGATGACCCGCGCCGCGACTATCGCGCGATCTATGATGCGTCGGGTGCGCCGGACCTCTTGAACGCGCTGATCGGCCGCATCGCCAGAGGCGGCGAGGTGGTGCTGGCCGGGTTCTACACCCAGCCTGTCAGCTTTGCCTTCCCGCCCGCCTTCATGAAAGAGGCGCGCATCCGCATTGCCGCCGAATGGCTGCCCGAGGATCTGGCCGCAACCCGCGCGCTGGTGGAATCGGGGGCGCTCTCGCTGTCGGGGCTGATCACCCACCACGGTGATCCGCGTTCTGCGTCAGCGGCTTACGAGACTGCCTTCAACGACCGCACCTGCCTCAAGATGATCCTTGACTGGAGTAAAGCCGCATGAACGACGTGCCGAACCTGAAGGACTTCGACGCGCGCCTGCGGGCCGAAGCCGCCGAAGAGCCGACGCTGGAAGTGCCCGCGTCCGAGCCCACGAAGAAGACGCAGATCATCGCGATCTACGGCAAGGGCGGGATCGGCAAGTCATTCACACTGGCGAACCTCAGCCACATGATGGCCGAGATGGGCAAGCGCGTGCTGCTGATCGGCTGCGACCCGAAATCGGACACCACCAGTCTGCTGTTCGGCGGCAAGGCTTGCCCGACGATCATCGAAACCTCGACCCGCAAGAAGCTGGCGGGGGAAGAGGTGAAGATCGGCGATGTCTGCTTCAAGCGCGGCGGCGTCTTCGCGATGGAGCTGGGCGGGCCGGAAGTCGGCCGCGGCTGCGGCGGGCGGGGCATCATTCACGGCTTCGAACTGCTTGAAAAGCTTGGGTTCCATGACTGGGACTTCGACTATGTCCTGCTCGATTTCCTGGGCGACGTGGTGTGCGGCGGGTTCGGCCTGCCGATTGCCCGCGACATGGCGCAGAAGGTGATCCTGGTCGCCTCGAACGACCTGCAGTCGCTGTATGTGGCCAACAACGTGTGCTCGGCGGTGGAATACTTCCGCAAGCTGGGCGGGAACGTCGGTGTCGCGGGGCTTGTCATCAACAAGGACGACGGGTCGGGCGAGGCCGCGGCCTTTGCCGCCGAGGTGAAGATCCCGGTGCTGGCGTCGATCCCGCAGAACGACGATCTGCGCAAGAAAAGCGCGAACTATCAGATTGTTGGCAGCTACGAAAGCGAGTGGGGCGGGCTGTTTGCAACGCTGGCCGACGCCGTTGCGATTGCGCCTCCGGTGCGGCCGCGGCCGCTGTCGCAGGACGGCCTCTTGAACCTGTTCGATGCCGAGACGACGGGGGCCGGTTTCGTGCTGGACCCGGCCACGGACGCCGACATGCGGGGCAAGCATGCGGTGCTGAAGAAATCTCTGGAAGTGGTGTACGACGATGCTTGATCTGGATGCGCTTTCTCTTCTAGAACAACAGCTTGCGAAGCGTTCTTCGCGCGGTGGCAAATGAGCCGAGAGGTTTCATACGATGCCGCCGCGGCGGTTCCGGTGCTGACGGGCGAGGCGGCTCCGCAGGGTGCGCCGATGGCCGACGGCCTGGGCTGCCATGCGGGCGCGGCCACGATGGAGGCCGCGGCGCGGGCGGCGGGGCAGTCGGAGTTGCTGGACCGCTATGCCGCGGACTATCCGCAGGGCCCGCATGACAAGCCGCAGTCGATGTGCCCGGCCTTCGGTTCGTTGCGGGTCGGTCTGCGGATGCGGCGGGTGGGAACGATCCTTTCGGGGTCGGCCTGCTGCGTTTACGGACTGACCTTCGTGTCGCACTTCTACGGCGCCCGGCGGTCGGTGGGGTATGTACCCTTCAATTCCGAAACATTGGTTACCGGCAAGCTCTACGAGGACATCCGCGAGGCGGTGCATGTGATGGCCGACCCCGGCCAGTATGACGCGGTGGTGGTGACGAACCTGTGCGTGCCCACGGCCAGCGGCGTGCCTCTGCGGCTGTTGCCCAAGGAAATCAACGGCGTGCGCATTGTCGGCATCGACGTGCCGGGATTCGGCATTCCGACCCATGCCGAAGCGAAGGACGTGCTGGCGGGCGCCATGCTGGCCTATGCGCGGGCCGAGATCGAGGCCGGGCCGGTGCAGGCGCCGGTGGCGGGGCGGTCGGACCGGCCGACGGTGGCGCTCTTGGGCGAGATGTTCCCGGCCGACCCGATGATGATTGGCGCGATGCTGGCGCCGATGGGGCTGGCCGCGGGGCCGGTGGTGCCGTGCCGGGAATGGCGCGAGCTGTATTCTGCCCTGGATTCAGATGTTTGCGCGGCGATCCATCCGTTCTACGCGGCCGCCGTGCGCGAGTTTCAGGCGGCGGGGCGCAAGGTTGTGGGCGGCGCGCCGGTGGGGCGTGACGGCACGGCCGAGTGGTTGAAGAACATCGGCGAAGCCTTTGGGATTTCAGCGGAACGTATCGCCGGGGCGCAAAACGCCTTTCTGCGCGCCATCGCTGCCGGGCTGGCGGCACATCCGGTGAAGGGACGCATCACGCTGTCGGGCTATGAAGGGTCCGAGCTGCTGGTGGCCCGGCTTCTGATCGAGTCTGGCGCGGAAATTCCTTATGTGGGAACGGCTTGCGCGAAGAGCCCGTGGTCGGCGGCGGACCTGGCGTGGCTGGAGGCGCGGGGCGTCAAGGTGAAGTACCGGGCCTCGCTGGAAGACGATCTGGCGGCGATGGACTTCTTCAGGCCCGATCTGGCCATTGGCACCACACCGGTGGTGCAGAAGGCGAAAGAGCAAGGGATTCCCGCGCTTTACTTCACGAACCTCATTTCGGCGCGGCCCTTGATGGGGCCGGCGGGGGCGGGAAGCCTGGCGCAGGTGGTGAATGCGGCCATCGCGGGCAAGTCCCGGATGGACCACATGAAATCCTTCTTCGAAGGGGTCGGGACCGGCGATACGGCGGGCATCTGGGAAGGGTCGCCCAACCTGCGGCCCGACTTCCGCGCCATCCACCAGAAGAAGCTGGACAAGGCCGCAAAGGCTGCGAAGGCGGAGGAGATGATATGACCTCTTCCGCAGCTTTCCTGTCGTTCTTCCGTAGGTCTTCTGTAGCTACAGCGCGTCGCTACCGCCGCGGCTTCCGGACGGAACGGGGGCGGCGATGCTGATCCAGGATCACGACCGCGCAGGCGGTTACTGGGGGGCGGTGTACGCCTTCTGTGCGATCAAGGGGCTGCAGGTGGTGATCGACGGCCCGGTGGGCTGCGAGAACCTGCCGGTCACCTCGGTGCTGCACTATACCGACGCGCTGCCGCCGCATGAGTTGCCCATTGTGGTGACGGGCCTGGGCGAAGAGGAACTGGGCCGCGACGGGACCGAGGGCGCGATGCGCCGGGCGTGGAAAACGCTGGACCCGGCGTTGCCTGCCGTGGTGGTGACGGGCTCGATTGCCGAGATGATCGGCGGCGGCGTGACGCCGATGGGCACGAACATCCAGCGCTTTCTGCCGCGCACGATTGACGAGGACCAGTGGCAGGCGGCCGACCGGGCGATGACCTGGCTGTTCACCGAGTTCGGCCAGACCAAGGGTAGGATGCCGCCCGAGGCCAAGCGCGCGCCCGATGCGAAGCCGCGGGTGAACATTCTGGGGCCGATGTACGGCACCTTCAACATGGCATCGGACCTGCACGAGATCCGCAGGCTGGTCGAAGGCATTGGCGCCGAGATCAACATGGTGATGCCTTTGGGCGCGCATCTGGCCGAGATGCGCAACCTGGTGAACGCCGACGTGAACGTGGTGATGTACCGTGAGTTCGGGCGCGGGTTGGCCGAGGTGCTGGGCAAGCCGTATCTGCAGGCGCCCTTTGGCCTGGACTCGACCACGAAGTTCCTGCGCACGCTGGGCGAATTGACGGGGCTGGACCCCGAGCCGTTCATCGAGCGCGAGAAGCATTCGACGCTGAAGGTGCTGTGGGACCTGTGGCGTTCCGTGACGCAGGATTTCTTTGCGACCGCCAGCTACGGGATTGTCGCGAACGAGACCTATGCGCGCGGCGTGAAGCATTTCTTGACCGGCGACCTGGGGCTGCCCTGTGCCTTTGCGGTGGCGCGGGTGGCCGGGCGCAAGACCGACAACGACGCGGTGCGCGGGCTGATCCGGGCGCACCGGCCGCTGGTGCTGATGGGGTCGATCAACGAGAAGATGTACCTGGCGGAGCTGAAGGCGGGGCATGGACCGGCGCCGACGTTCCTGCCCGCATCGTTCCCGGGTGCCGCCATCCGGCGGGCCACGGGCACGCCGTTCATGGGCTATGCCGGCGCCGTCTACCTGCTGCAGGAAGTCTGCAACGGGCTGTTCGACGCGCTGTTCCACATCCTGCCGCTGGGCACCCAGATGGATGCCGCCGAGGCAACGCCCGCCACGCTGCGCCGCGATTTCCCCTGGGACACCGACGCGCAGGCCGAACTTGACCGGATCGTTTCGGAACATCCGGTTCTGACACGCATTTCCGCGGCCCGCACGCTGCGGGACGCGGCCGAGAAGGCTGCGCTCGACCAAGGGGCCGAGCGGGTGGTTCTGGAAACAATTGCGGCACTTGCCGCGGAATCGTCGCAAGGGAGGCGCCGATGACCGACTACACCGTGGACCTGAGCAAGGCCAAGCCGATGCGTGCGGGGGCATGGGAGTACGCGCTGTACTTCGTGCCCGTGTTCGTGGTGGCGGCGCCGTTCAGCCTGGCCGTCTGGGCCAGCTATCCGCTGCGCAAGGGGCACCTGCCCCCCGAGGGACCGCTGGCCCGTGCGCTGCGCGATGCCCGTGGCATCACCGCACAGATCATCCGCGTCTGATGACGCAGTTCCCCCAATTCGCCCCCGCAAGGGGGAGGATGACGGACAGGCAAGAGGCCCGTCCAAACCCCGGCCGTGGGGAACGCGGCCTTGTCTGACATCAGGAGGATACGATGGCTGACAACAAGGACCTGAGCTTCACGGGTCTCACCGACCAGCAGGCTCAGGAACTGCACGAGGTGTATATGAGCGGGCTGTGGCTCTTTGTGGGCATCGCCGTCGTCGCGCATATCGCCACGTACATCTGGCGTCCGTGGTTCTGAGGAGACAGGAAGAATGGCAAAGTTCTACAAGATCTGGCTGATCTTCGATCCCCGTCGCGTCTTCGTGGCGCAGGGCGTCTTCCTGTTCCTGCTTGCGGCGATGATTCACCTCGTCGTCCTCAGCAACGGGATCAACTGGTTCCAGGCGGCCGCCGAGCGCGCTGCCGCGGCGCCGGCGAACTAGGACGCGTCCAAGCGCAGCTGCGGGCGGGGCCGACCCGTTCCGCCCGTAGCAACCTGAACCGGGACCGGGGCAGGGGCACGTCGCCCCCGTCAACCCTGGGCCCATTCCGATAGCGGAGAGGGAAGCATGGCACTGCTCAGCTTCGAACGAAAATACCGC
Source organism: uncultured Rhodobacterales bacterium (assembly GCA_964559535.1). GTDB lineage: Bacteria > Pseudomonadota > Alphaproteobacteria > Rhodobacterales > Rhodobacteraceae > CAZLIC01. The sequence continues at coordinate 26,113 of CAZLIC010000034.1, read as the reverse complement.
GTGCCGGGTGGCACGCTTGTCGGCGGGAACCTGTTCGACTTCTGGGTCGGCCCCTTTTACGTCGGCTTCTTCGGTGTCACGACATTCTTCTTCGCGGCGCTGGGAACCATTCTGATCTTCTACGGAACGGCGATGGAGGGGGTGTGGAACCCCTGGCTGATTTCCATCGACGCGCCGCCGGTGGAGCTGGGCCTGGCCTGGGCACCCCTGAACAACGGCGGGCTGTGGCAGCTGATCACCATCTGCGCGCACGGGGCGTTCATCAGCTGGGCGCTGCGCGAGGTGGAAATCTGCCGCAAGCTGGGCATGGGGTTCCATGTGCCCGTGGCCTTCGGCTTTGCCATCCTGGCCTACACCACGCTGACGGTGATCCGGCCACTGCTGATGGGCGCCTGGGGATACGGCTTTCCCTACGGCATCTGGACGCATTTGGACTGGGTGTCGAACACCGGCTATACCTACGGCAACTTCCACTACAACCCCGCGCACATGATCGCGGTGTCGTTCTTCTTCACCACCTGTCTGGCTTTGGCCCTGCACGGCGCGCTGATCCTGTCGGCGGCAAACCCCGTGAAGGGCAAGACCATGCGTACCCCCGACCACGAGGACACCTTCTTCCGCGACCTGATCGGCTATTCGGTCGGCACGCTGGGCATCCACCGCCTGGGTCTGCTGTTGGCGCTGAACGCAGGTTTCTGGTCGGCGGTCTGCATCGTGATCTCGGGCACCATCTGGTTCGACCAGTGGGTGGTCTGGTGGGACTGGTGGCTTGAGCTGCCCTGGTGGGCTGGCATTCCCGGAGGCGTAAATGGCTAACTATCAGAACATCTTCACACAGGTGCAGGTCCGCGCCGCCCCCGAAATGGGTCTGGTCGAGGATGTGGAAGTGGTGAACCGCACCACCGGCGCCGGGTTTTCCACCCTGGCGGGATGGTTCGGCAATGCCCAGCTTGGCCCCATCTATCTGGGTGCCATGGGCGTGCTGAGCCTTGGTGCCGGGCTGATCTGGTTCACCATGGTCGGTGGCTGGTACTGGTATCAGGCGGGGTTCAACCCCGCGGTGTTCTTGCGCGACCTGTTCTGGCTGTCGCTGGACCCGCCCTCACCCGACTATGGCTTGTCGATCCCGCCGATGGCGGAAGGCGGCTACTGGCTGATCGCGTCGTTCTTCCTGCTGATTTCGGTCCTGTCGTGGTGGGTCAGGACGTGGCTGCGGGCCGAGGCACTGGGGATGGGCAAGCATGTGTGCTATGCCTTTGCCAGCGCGATCTGGCTGTTCCTGGTGCTGGGCCTGATCCGGCCGGTTCTGATGGGATCATGGAGCGAGGCGGTGCCCTATGGCATCTTCACGCACCTGGACTGGACCAACAACTTCAGCCTGACCTACGGCAACCTGTTCTACAACCCGTTCCACGCGCTCAGCATCGCCTTCCTGTACGGATCGGCCCTGCTGTTTGCAATGCACGGCGCCACCATCCTGGCCGTCAGCCGTTTTGGCGGCGACCGCGAGCTGGAGCAGATTGTCGACCGCGGTACGGCATCAGAGCGGGCGGCGCTGTTCTGGCGCTGGACCATGGGCTTCAACGCCACCATGGAAGGCATCCACCGCTGGGCCTGGTGGTTTGCGGTGCTGTGCACGCTGACCGGCGGCATCGGCATCCTGCTGACCGGCACGGTTGTGGACAACTGGTATGTCTGGGCGCAGGACCACGGCTATGCGCCGTTGCAATGAGGGGGGCAGGAGATGACAGAGAAACCCTACTATGACGTGAGCCATGCCCAGATGCTGCGCAGCTGGGTGCTGTCGCAGATGCTGCGGGGCGCGTTCTATGCGCTGCTGTTCGTGTCGGCGATCGGCTTTGCGCTGTGGGCCATCTACGGGATCGGGCTTCTGCTGCCCGAGGCAAGCAAGCAGGCGCCGCCCCCGATGGGCTGGATGATCGAGGCCACGGCGGACGTGCAGTCTGCCTGACGGAACGGCCGGGGGCGGCGGCCGAGAGCCGCCCCCGGCCCCGATGTCCGGGCTTCGCCGCCCGGACCCTGGGCTATCACGCCCGGTTCCCTTCCTGTTGGCGACAGGAAACTGGTGCCGGGGCCAGGCTTCGGCACCTTTTTTCATTCGGGTTATCCATTCGGGGGACAGGCCATGACCGACACACCCATCCTTGACCGCGTGGCAGGCCCTGCCGACATGAAGGCGCTGTCGGACGCGGAACTGGCACGGCTGGCCGACGAGCTGCGCGACGAGGTGATCCGGGTGGTCAGCCAGACCGGCGGGCATCTGGGATCGTCGCTGGGGGTGGTGGAACTGACGGTGGCGATCCACGCAGTGTTCAGCACGCCCTTCGACAAGCTGGTGTGGGACGTGGGCCACCAGTGCTATCCTCACAAGATATTGACCGGGCGGCGGTCGAAGATGCTGAAGCTGCGGCAGGCGGGGGGGCCTTCGGGGTTCACCAAGCGCAGCGAAAGCGAGTATGACCCGTTCGGGGCGGCGCATTCGTCCACGTCCATCAGCGCGGCGCTGGGGTTCAGCATGGGGCGCGAGATGGGGATGGCCACGGGCGATGCGGTGGCGGTGATCGGCGATGGCGCGATCACGGCGGGCATGGCCTACGAGGCGATGAACCACGCGGGCCATCTGGGCAAGCGGCTGTTCGTGATCCTGAACGACAACGACATGTCGATTGCCCCGCCGGTGGGCGCGATGAGCCGGTATCTGACGCGGCTGCAGTCCACGGCACCGGGCGCTGCCTTCCGCGACCTGGCGGCGGGGTTCGAGGCCGTGCTGCCCGGCCCCTTGCGCGACCATGCGCGGCGCGCGCGGCAGCTGGTGACGGGAATGCCCTCGGGCGGGACGCTGTTCGAGGAGCTGGGGTTCACCTACATCGGGCCGGTCGATGGCCATTCGGTGCCAGAACTGCTGGCCACGCTGCGGGCGGCGCGGGCGCGGGCGACGGGGCCGGTGCTGATCCACGCGCTGACGGTGAAGGGCAAGGGCTACGCCCCGGCCGAGCGCAGCGACGACAAGTATCACGGCGTGGCGAAGTTCGATGTGGCGACGGGGGTGCAGGCCAAGTCCAAGTCGAACGCCCCGGCCTATACGTCGGTGTTCGGCAACACGCTGACGGCGCTGGCCGCCGAGGACCCTCGGATCGTCGGGATCACCGCCGCGATGCCGGGGGGCACGGGGCTGGACATCATGGCGCGGCGGTTTCCGGCGCGGGTGTTCGACGTGGGGATTGCCGAGCAGCATGGCGTGACCTTTGCCGCGGGGCTGGCGGCCAGCGGCATGCGGCCGTTCTGTGCGATCTATTCCAGCTTTCTGCAGCGCGGCTATGACCAGATCGTGCATGACGTGGCTTTGCAGAACCTGCCGGTGCGGTTTGCCGTGGACCGGGCGGGGCTGGTGGGCCAGGACGGGGCCACGCATGCGGGCGCCTTCGACGTGGGGTTCCTGTCGGCCTTGCCCAACATGGTGGTGATGGCGGCGGGGGACGAGGCCGAACTGGTGCACATGGTGGCCACGGCGGCGGCGCATGATTCCGGGCCCATCGCCTTCCGCTATCCGCGCGGCGAGGGCGTGGGCGTGGACATGCCGGAGCGCGGCCGGGCCCTGGAAATCGGCAAGGGCCGCGTGTTGCGCGAGGGGACGGATGTGGCGATCCTGTCGTTCGGCGCGCATCTGTCGGAATGCCTGCTGGCGGCCGACCTTCTGGCGCAGGAAGGCGTCAGCGCGACCGTGGCCGATGCGCGGTTTTCCAAGCCGCTGGACGAGGTGCTGATCGCGCAGCTGGCGCGCAACCATGGCGTGGTGGTGACGGTCGAGCAGGGCGCGCGCGGCGGGTTCGGGGCGCAGGTGCTGGAGCACATGGCGAATGCGGGGATGCTGGACGGGCGGGTGCGGCTGCGGACGATGACGCTGCCCGACCGTTTCATCGACCAGGGCGCGCCGCGCGAGATGTACGAATGGGCCGGGCTGACGGCGGCAAAGATCGCCGAGACCTGCACCCATGCGCTGCAGCGGGCGCCGTTGCCCGCGGGGCTGCACCTGTTGCGCCGCGACAGGGCGGTATAGGCCGCGGAAACACCGGGAATCAATCGGTTAACCTGTGCCACGGCGGCAGGGGACGGTGACGTGCGACCGGCCGCAGGCGCAAACCTACCCCATGGCCGCCGTCTCTGCCTGAAAAATGGGCGATGTTGCCGTCGCCTTCGGGCAAAAAACGGGCATCACCCGACTTTGTTGCCGTGCCGGGCGGTGTAGGGTTTGTCGGGCGGGGGTTGCCGGGCTACCTGATAGGTAATGCCCAAGGATTAGGCACATGGCCCCGCCTGCCGCCCCGATTGTGATGCTTGCCCCGATGGCCGGCATTACTGACGCCCCCTTCCGCCGCGTGGTGCAGCGGTTTGGTGCGGTGTTTTCCACCTCCGAGATGGTGGCGGGCGAAGGCATGCTGCGCGGCGAGATCGAGATGCTGGCGCGCGCGGGGCTGGACGCGGCGGATGCGGTGCAACTGGTGGGCCGTGACCCGGCCGCGATGGCCGAGGCGGCGCGGGTGCTGGAAGGGCAGGGGGCGGCGGCCATTGACATCAACATGGGATGCCCGGCGCGGCGCGTGACCACGGGGGCCTGCGGTGCGGCGCTGTTGTGCGAACCGGCACAGGCGCTGGCGATCATCGACGCGGTCGTGGGGGCCGTGCGGGTGCCGGTCACGTTGAAGACGCGGCTGGGCTGGGATGTGCCGGGCGGTGCGGTGGCGCTGGCGCAGGCGGCCGAGGCAGCAGGCGTCGCGCGCATCGTGATCCACGGGCGCACGCGCAACCAGTTCTACAAGGGTGCTGCCGACTGGGCGGCGATCCGCGCGGTGGTGGAAGCGGTGGGCATCGCGGTGATTGCCAATGGCGACATCGTGGATGCAGCGACGGCGCGGGCGGCGCTGGCGGCATCGGGGGCCGCGGGGGTGATGGTTGGGCGGGCGGCGCAGGGGGCCCCGTGGGTTCCGGCGCAGATTGCCGCCAACCTGGCAGGGCATCCGGCGCCCGCGGCGCCAGTTGGCGCGGCGCTGGGGGCGCTGGTGGCGGCGCACTACGAGGGTGTGCTGGCGGACTATGGCCGCGATCTGGGCCTGCGCGTGGCACGCAAGCATCTGGGGTGGTATCTGGATGCCGCGGGCGTGCCGCGCCAAGACATCCTGACGCTGCAGGACCCGGCCGCCGTGTTGCGGCGGCTGGCCACGGCGTTCGTCGAGCGGGAGGCTGCATGAACACCTATCGCGCGCCCTATCCGGTTCCCGGGGTCGTCTGGGCCAGCCTGCCGGTTCCGGCGCTGCTGATTGACGGCCAGGCGCGGATCGTCGAGGTCAACCCGGCGGGCGAGGCCTTCATGAACGCCTCGTCGCGCACGCTGATGGGCCAGCCTGCCTGGGACCGGCTGGCGATCGACGCGCCGATGGAAGAGGCGCTGAACCGCGCGCGGGCGAACCGGGCGCCCTTGTTCATCAACGATGTGGATGTGACCACCGGCGAAAAGCCCCCCGTGCAGTGCAACCTGTCGCTGGCGCCGATGCACGACAACCCCGGCGTCGTGATGCTGCTGATTTCCCCGCGCGAGATTGCCGACAGGCTGGGCCGCGCGTCGCAGGTCAAGTCGGCGGCGAAATCGGCCATCGGCATGGCCGAGATGCTGGCACACGAGATCAAGAACCCGCTGGCGGGCATTTCCGGCGCCGCACAGCTGCTGGCGATGAACCTGATGCCCGAGGACCGCGAACTGGCGGACCTGATTGTCGAGGAAACGCGGCGCATCGTGAAACTGCTGGAGCAGGTCGAGCAGTTCGGCAACCTGCGGCCCCCCGAGCGCCGCCCGGTGAACATCCATGACGCGCTGGATCGCGCGCGCCGGTCGGCACTGGTGGGCTTTGCCGCCAAGATGACCATCCTGGAGGATTACGACCCGTCCTTGCCCCCGACCTTTGCCGACTCCGACCAGCTGATGCAGGTGTTCCTGAACCTGATCAAGAACGCGGCCGAGGCGGCGGGGCCGAAGGGCGGCACCATCCGGCTGCGCACCTTCTATGACCTGGCGCTGCGGCTGCGGCGCAAGGACGGCAAGGGGCGGCCGCTGGCGCTGCAGATCGAGATCATCGACGACGGGCCGGGCATCCGCCCCGATATTGCCGCCAACATCTTCGAGCCCTTCGTCAGCGGGCGCGAGAACGGCACGGGGCTGGGGCTGGCGCTGGTGTCGAAGATCATTTCCGACCATGGCGGCTGGGTCAGCGTGGATTCGGTGCCGGGGCGCACCGTCTTTCGCGTGTCACTGCCGGTGGCGACAAAGGACGACGGGGCCGGGGAGGCCGCGAAGTGATGGGAGTTTAAGGCAAGATGGATGGCACGGTTCTGGTGGCCGACGACGACCGCACGATCCGCACGGTGCTGACGCAGGCGCTGACGCGGGCGGGGTGCAAGGTGCACGCGACGTCCAGCCTGATGACGCTGATGCGCTGGGTGGAAGAGGGCAAGGGCGACCTGGTGATTTCGGACGTGATCATGCCCGATGGTAACGGGCTGGACGCGTTGCCGCGCATCGGACGGATGCGGCCGGGGCTGCCGGTGATCGTGATTTCCGCGCAGAACACCATCATGACGGCCATTCAGGCGGCCGAGGCGGCGGCCTATGACTATCTGCCGAAGCCGTTCGACCTGCCCGACCTGATGAAGCGATCGGCCCGCGCGTTGGAACTGAAGCGGCGTGCGCCCGCGCGGCCCGCGGTCGCCCCGCGCGAGGCCGGCGAAGACCTGCCGCTGGTGGGGCGTACCCCCGCCATGCAGGCCATGTACCGGCTGGTGGCGCGGGTGATGAACACCGACCTTGCGGTGCTGATCACCGGGGAATCGGGCACCGGGAAAAGCCTGATCGCGCGGGCGATCCACGATTTTTCCGACCGCCGCACGCAGCCCTTCGTGGTGGCGCAGGCGGGTGACCTGGCGGGGATCGACGGGCCTTCGGCCCTGGGGTCGCGGGCGCGCAATGGAAGCCTGGTGTTCGACGAGGTGGCAGACTACGACGAAGAGACGCAGGCGCGCATCGTGCGGATGCTGGATGCCTTTGGCGACAACGCGCCGCGCGTCATGGCAACCAGCCAGGTGGACCTGACCTCGCGCATGGAGGCGGGGGCGTTCCGGCAGGACCTGTTCTACCGGCTGGGCGGGGTGACGCTGCATGTGCCGGCCGTGCGCGAACGGGTTGACGACATTCCGCTGCTGGCCGAACACTTTCTGACCCGCGGTGAGCGCGAGCAGGGGACCGTGCGCAAGCTGTCGGCCGATGCGCGGGACCTGGTGCGCGCCTATTCCTGGCCCGGGAATGTTCGGCAACTGGAAAACACGCTGAAGCGGCTTCTGGTGACGTCGTCCGAGCCCGAGATTTCGCGGGGCGAGATCGAGGCGGTGCTGGGCGCGCAGCCGGTGCTGGAACCCCTGCGCGGGGGTGGCGAGAGCGAGCGGCTGTCGGCCAGCGTGGCGCGGCACCTGAAGCGTTACTTCGACCTGCACGGCGGTGCCTTGCCGCCGCCCGGCGTGTACCAGCGCATCCTGCGCGAAGTGGAGGCGCCGCTGATCGAGATTGCGCTGGATGCGACCGCGGGCAACCAGGCGCGCTGCGCCGACCTGCTGGGCATCAACCGCAATACGCTGCGCAAGAAGATCACCGACCTCGATATTCGCGTGACACGCCGCCGGAAACTGATGTAAACGGGCAACAGGCGCGTGACCTGCTTGTGTTGGGCGGCACGCCTGGCACAGGATATGGTGGGGTGGTGCCAAGGCAGGCAGCCCCAAAGGGTGGTGGTCGGTGACGTCAATGGTGCGCGGCAACACGTGGTCCCGGCTGGCCCGGCTGCGTCGTCAGCGCCGGTTCCAGACCGCCATGACCTTTGGCCTGGCCGTGCTGGGGCCCGCGCTGGCCGTGGGCACCTTCATGGTGCTGGGGCCGATGAACCAGGGCGCGACCTCGCCCCTATTGCGCGTCATCCTGCTGGCCGACCTTGTGTATGTGCTGGTGGTGGCGGCGCTGGTGATTGCGCGGCTGGCGCGCATTGTCGCCGACCGGCGCAGCCAGTCGGCCGGATCGCGGCTGCACCTGCGGCTGTCGGGCGTGTTCGCCATCGTGGCGCTGATGCCGACGGTCATTGTCGCGGTGTTTGCCGTGCTGACGGTGAACGTCGGCCTTGAGGGCTGGTTCTCGGAACGGGTGCGCGCGGTGGTGGGCTCTTCGCTGTCGGCGGCGCAGGCCTATGACGAGGAGCACCGCGCCGACCTGACCGAGGATGTGGGCGCGCTGGCCGCCTTTCTGAACGCGGCCAAGCGGGGGACGTTCCTGCTGGCGGACGACCAGTTGCGACCGCTTTTGACGCAGGGGCAGACGCTGATCCAGCGTGGCCTGCGCGAGGCGTTCCTGATTGACGACGCGGGCAGGCTGATGACGCGGGGCGAAAAGAGCTATCTCTTCGATTTCGAGACGCCTTTGCCCGAAGACCTTGAGCGCGCGCGCAAGGGCGAGGTGGTGCTGATCGAGGACTGGCCGAATGACGAGCTGCGCGCGCTGGTGCGCCTGGATGCCTTTGCCGACCGCTATCTGTACGTCACCCGGCAGGTGGACGGGCGCATCCTGTCGCTGCTGGATGACACGCGTGAGACGGTGCGGCTGTACCAGCAGCTGGAGAACGAGCGCGGGCGCCTGCTGTTCGAGTTCGGCCTTCTGTACCTGGGGTTCGCGCTGATCCTGATCCTGGCGGCGGTGTGGCTGGGCCTGTGGTTTGCCGAGCGACTGTCCAAGCCCGTCGGGCGGCTGGCGGGTGCGGCACAACGGGTGGGCGGGGGCGATCTGGACGTGCAGGTGCCCGAGGAAGAGGGCGATGACGAGATCGCCATGCTGGGCCGCCTGTTCAACCAGATGACGCGGCAGCTGAAGGGGCAGCGCACGGCGCTGGTCGACAACACGCGGGCCATCGAGGCGCGGCGGCGGCTGTTCGATTCGGTCCTGTCCAGCGTCACGGCGGGGGTGATCGGGCTGGACGCCGAGGGTTGCGTCGATTTCGTGAACCGCGCGGGCGGGCGGCTGCTGGATGTGGGCGGGACGGTCGAAGGACAGTCGATGGCGGTGCTGGTGCCCGAGTTCGGGCCGCTGTTCGACCGTGTGCGCGAGGGGCAGGGCGCGGCGGTGCAAGAGGAGTTGCGGCTGACGCGGAAGGGGCGGATGGAGACGCTTCTGGTGCGCATGTCGGGGCGGCGCGCAGGGGACGGGCGGCTGGAAGGCTATGTGGTGGCCTTTGATGACGTGACCGACCTTGTCAGCGCGCAGCGGATGGCGGCCTGGGGCGACGTGGCGCGGCGCATCGCGCACGAGATCAAGAACCCGCTGACGCCGATCGCGCTGTCGGCGGAACGGATCAAGCGCAAGTTCGGGGCGCAGGTGGCCGACCGGGCCGACCTGGATTCCTATGCCGACGTGATCGTGCGGCAGACAAACGACCTGCGGCGGATCGTTGACGAGTTTTCCAAGTTCGCCCGCATGCCCGAACCTGTTCGGCGCGAGGAAGACATCCTGCGGCTGGTGCGCGAGGCGGTGACGCTGCAGGGCACCGGGCTGCCGGTGACGGCGGCTTTGCCCGATGAGGCGGTGCTGCTGGACGTGGATGCGACGATGATCGGGCAGGCGTTGACAAACCTGATCAAGAACGCCGGGGAAGCCATTGAATCGCTGACGCAAAAGGGCGCACCAGCAGGGTTCGTGCCAGAGGTGCGGGTGGCGGTGGAGGTGTCGTCCGACGAGGTGGTGATCCGCATATCCGACAACGGCATCGGCCTGCCGCCCGACCGCGCGCGGCTGTTCGAGCCCTATGTGACAACGCGCGAGAAGGGCACCGGGCTGGGCCTGCCCATCGTGAAGAAGATCATCGAGGAGCACGGCGGGACGCTGGCGCTCTTGGATGCCGAGGTTTTCGAAGGCAACGCCCATGCGGGCGCGATGGCCGAGATCCGACTGCCACGGGCAGTGCGGGCGGCATCGCGGGCACGCCGGGCGGCAGGACAAGGCGGGTAAGGGGCATACATGGCGGGCATTCTGATTGTTGACGACGAACGCGACATCCGTGAGCTGATCGGCGATATCTTGCGGGACGAGGGCTATCAGGTGCGGCTGGCGGGCACCTCGGACGAGTGCATGGCCGAGATCAACGCCGAGCCGCCGGCGTTGATGATCCTTGACATCTGGCTGAAGGACAGCCGGATGGACGGCATCGACATCCTGAAGCAGGTCAAGCGCGACAACCCGGATGTGCCGATTATCATCATCTCGGGCCACGGCAACATCGAGATCGCGGTGGCGGCGATCAAGCAGGGTGCCTACGACTTCATCGAAAAGCCCTTCAACATCGACCAGCTGACGGTGGTGGTGGCGCGCGCGATGGAAACCAGCCGCCTGCGCCGCGAGAACGTGGAACTGCGCCGCCGCGAGGTGAGTTCGGCCGAGATGCTGGGCAATTCGCCCGCCTTCCGCGGGCTGAAGAACCAGCTGGACAAGGTGACCAAGTCGAACGGCCGGGTGATGCTGTCGGGCCAGCCGGGCTGCGGCAAGGAAATGGCGGCGCGGTATATCCACACGCATTCCAACCGCGCGCACGGGCCGTTCGTGGCGGTGACGGCGGCCACCATTGAACCCGAGCACATGGAAGAGGTGCTGTTCGGCCGCGAGACGACTGAGCGCGGTGTGGAGAAGGGCCTGCTGGAACAAGCGCATGGCGGGGTGATCTACTTCGACGAGGTGGCCGACATGCCCTTGGGCACGCAGTCGAAGATCCTGCGGGTGCTGGTGGAACAGCAGTTCGCGCGGGCGGGCGGCACCGACAAGGTGCGCGTCGACCTGCGCGTGGTGTCGTCCACCACGCGCGACCTGCGCGGCGAAATCCAGGCGGGCCGTTTCCGGCAAGAGCTGTACGACCGGCTGAACGTGGTGCCGATTCCGGTGCCGTCACTGGAGGAACGGCGCGAGGACATCCCCGATCTGACGCGCCATTTCATCGACCACTTCCACCGCACGCAAGGGTTGCCGCAGCGCAAGCTGACGCCCGAGGCCGAGGCGATGCTGCAGACGATGCAGTGGCCGGGTAACGTTCGGCAGTTGCGCAACGTGATCGAGCGGGTGCTGATCCTGGGCGACGGCACGGGCCCGATCGAGGCGCGCGAGATTCCGGGGCGCGAGGGCGGCGCGAGCGAGGAGGGGCGGCTGATCCTGGGCGGCGCGCTGGCAACGTTGCCGCTGCGCGAGGCGCGCGAGCTGTTCGAGAAGGAATACCTGCTGACGCAGATCAACCGCTTCGGCGGCAACATCAGCCGCACGGCGAGTTTTGTCGGCATGGAACGCAGTGCATTGCACCGCAAGCTGAAATCGCTGGGCGTGGTGAACGCGGGCAAGGGCCGCAAGGGCGGCGAGGACGACGCCGAGGAGGAGGACGACAACGGCGAGGACTGAGCGTGCCGACCCACGCGGAAGCCCGGTGTTCTTGTGTCTTTGTGCCCCTGTCGCAGGGGTCGGACGTGCCTGACGTTGACCGCACCCCGCGGTTCTGCGATGCAGAACCGGCAGCCCTGACGGAGCCATTGGGATGAAGGTCATCATCTGCGGCGCGGGGCAGGTGGGGTGGCAGATTGCCCGCCACCTGTCGGGCGAGAAGAACGACGTGACCGTCGTTGACAGCAACCCCGATCTGGTGCGCCGCGCGGCGGAAACGCTGGACGTGCAGGGGATTGCGGGGTTTGCGAGCTACCCTGACGTGCTGGAGCGCGCGGGCGCGCGGGATGCCGACATGATCATTGCCGCCACCCAGTCGGACGAGGTGAACATGGTCACCTGCCAGGTGGCGCATGCGATCTTCGGGATCACCCGCAAGATCGCCCGCCTGCGCGCCGGGGCCTATCTGGCGCCGGCCTATTCCGACCTGTTCGCCGACACGCACCTGCCCATCGACGTGATCATCTCGCCCGAGCAGGAAGTGGCCGAGGCCGCGCTGCAGCGGCTGGCGGCGCCTGCGACGTTCGACACCGAAAGTTTCATGGGTGGCCGCGCGCAGCTTCTGGGTCTGGTGCTGGATGACGATTGCCCGGTGGTGAACACGCCGCTGCGGCAGCTGTCGGAACTGTTCAGCACGCTGCGGGCCATCGTGGTGGGGGTGCGGCGCGAGGGGCGGCTGTTTGCGCCGGAGCCGGGCGATCAGCTGTACGCGGGCGACAGCATCTATGTGTTCAGCCACACCGAGGACGTGACGCGCACGCTGGAGATCTTCGGCAAGTCCACGCGCAAGCAGGAACGCATTGTCATTGTCGGGGCGGGCAACGTGGGGCTGGCGGTGGCGCGCGCGCTGGAGGCCCGGTCGGAGCGGGTGCGGGCCAAGCTGATTGACCGTGACCGGGCGCAGGCCGAACGTGCGGCCGACGGGCTGGAGCGGACCATCGTGCTGCACGGCGACGGGCTGGACATCGAGTTGCTGACCGAAGCCGGGATCGACCGGGCCGACGCGGTGCTGGCGGTGACGGATGATGACAAGACCAACCTGCTGGTTGCCGTGCGCGGCAAGCAGGCGGGCTGCCGCATGTCGATTGCGCTGGTGAACGACCCCACGCTGGTACCGCTGATGGGGGCATTGGACATTGACGCCTACATCAACCCGCGGGCAACCACCGTGTCATCGATCCTGCGGCACATCCGGCACGGCAAGGTGCGGGCGATCTATTCGCTGGGCGATGCCGAGGCCGAGATGATCGAGGCGCAGGTGCTGTCCACCTCGCCTTTGGCGGGCCGTCTGGTGCGCGACATCGAGTTTCCCGAAGGCGTGCTGGTGGGTGCGGTGATGAAGGGCGACAAGGTGCTGAAACCGACCGGCGACCTGCGCATCGCCGAGAACGATGTCATCGCGCTGTTCGCGATGGCCAAGGACGTGCCCGAGGTCGAGCGCCTGCTTCAGGTCTCGATCGATTTCTTCTGACACGATGCGTGCGTCCGGCCAGATCCCGCTGATCCTGATCCTGCTGGTCATTGGCTGCGCCGCAATGCTGATCCCTGCGCTGCATGCCGTGGTACAGGGGAACGAGCGTCTGGCGCGGACCTTCCTGTTTTCCGCGGGCTTCCTGGGCGCCGTCGTGGCCATGACCTGCATCGCCGCGGCAACCTCACGGCCGCGCAACCTGGCGCGGTCACAGCTGGCGTCGCTGGCCGGGGCCTATGTGGCGTTGCCGATCCTGTTTGCCGTCCCGTTCCAACAGGCGGTGCCCGACACCACTTTCTTCAACGCGTGGTGGGAGATGCTGTCGTGTTTTACCACGACGGGGGCGACGCTCTATGACGGGCCGGGGCGGTTGCCCGACACGCTGCACCTGTGGCGGGCGATGGTGGGCTGGATGGGGGGGCTGCTGATCCTTGTGGGGGCGGCGGCCTTGCTGGCACCACTGGACCTGGGCGGCGTGGAAGTGATCTCGGGCCGTGTGCCGGGGCGGGGCGCGCAGGGCGTGGGCCAGGTGACCCGCGTGGCCGACCCGGGCGAGCGGCTGGTGCGGCTCGCGCTGACGGTGTTCCCGGTCTACGTGGCCTATACACTGGCGCTGTGGGTGCTGCTGGTGCTTTCGGGAATCGAGCGGCTGGCCGCGCTGTGCATGGCCATGTCGGTGCTTTCCTCGTCATCGGTCGTGGCGGGCGAGGGTCTGCATGCGGCGGGTGGCGGGTTTGCGGCCGAGCTTGCGGTGTTTGCGTTCCTGCTTCTGGGCATGACGCGGCGCAGCTTTCCCGGCACGGCGCTGGTCGACCGGCAGGTCCGCGTGCAGGACGACCCGGAATTGCGGCTTGCGGCATTCTTTCTGGTGGTGGTGCCGGGGCTTCTGTTCCTGCGGCACTGGGTGGGTGCGGCCGTTTCGGACGACGTGCAGGACATCAGCGCGGCGCTGAGTGCCTTGTGGGGGGCAGTGTTCACCACGCTGTCGTTCCTGTCGACCACCGGTTTCGAAAGCAGCGCCTGGGAGGCATCGCGGTCGTGGTCGGGCCTGTCGACGCCCGGTCTGGTGCTGGTGGGGCTGGCCATGGTGGGGGGCGGCATCGCCACGACAACGGGCGGGCTGAAGCTTCTGCGTGTCTATGCGCTGGTGCGGCAGGGCGAGGCCGAACTGAACCGGATCGTGCATCCGCACGGCATTGTCGGGGGCGGCGCGGCCGAGCGGCGGCTGCGCAGCGAAGGGGCCTATGCAGCCTGGATTTTCTTCATGCTGTACGCGCTGTCGCTGGCGCTGGCCATTGCGCTGCTGTCGCTTGCCGGCACCACGTTTTACGACGGGCTTGTGCTGGCCGTGGCCGCGCTGTCGACGACGGGGCCGCTTGCCGCGCATGCCGGAGAGGTGCCGATCATCTATGCCGAACTGCCGACAGGGGTGAAAGTGGTGCTGGCCGGCCTGATGGTGCTGGGAAGACTGGAAGTTCTGGCGGTTCTGGCCCTGTTGGCGCCATCTGTCTGGCGTCAGTAGCAACTGACCTTTTTGCACTGGATTGTCGGACAAAGCCGATTCATAGTGACAGCGCGCGCGGCCTGCAAAGCCCAGACCTGCGCGCCGACCGGGACAGGAAGAAAAAAAGGCAAAGCAAAAAATGGCTGGCGACAAGCAGAATTTGCAGGACGCGTTTCTGAACCACGTCCGCAAGGCGAAGGTGCCTGTGACGATTTTTCTGATAAACGGGGTCAAGCTGCAGGGCGTGATCACGTGGTTTGACAACTTCTGCGTGCTGTTGCGCCGCGATGGGCAGTCCCAGCTTGTGTACAAGCATGCGATTTCCACCATCATGCCCAGCGGGCCGATCAACCTGTACGAAGGTGAAGACTGACCGAGGAAGATGACGACGCGGAGGACGGGCGTCCCGCGCTGCATGAGGCGGGGCACCTGACGGGTGCGCCCGAAACCGTGGCCTATGTCCTGCATCCCGACCTGAAGACGGCGCGCCGCCGCCGCCTGCCCGAGCACGGGCTGGCCGAGGCGGTGTCGCTGGCCGCGGCGTTGCCGGGGCTGACGGTGGCGGGGGCCGAGGTGGTGCGGGTGGGCCGGGTAAATGCGGGCCTGCTGTTTGGCACCGGCAAGATCGAGGAATTGAAGGACCGCTTTGCCACGCTGAAGGTGGGGCTGGTGCTGGTGGATGGTCCGGTCAGCCCGGTGCAACAGCGCAACCTGGAAAAGGAGTGGGGCTGCAAGCTTCTGGACCGGACGGGGCTGATCCTGGAAATCTTCGCCGACCGTGCGCGCACCCGCGAGGGTGTGCTGCAGGTGGAACTGGCGGCGCTGTCGTATCAGCGGTCGCGGCTGGTGCGGGCCTGGACGCACCTGGAACGCCAGCGGGGCGGTTTCGGCTTTGTCGGTGGCCCGGGCGAGACGCAGATCGAAAGCGACCGGCGGGCGATTGACGACGAGGTTGTCAAGCTGAAGCGGCAGCTGGACCGGGTGGTGAAGACGCGCGAGCTGCACCGCGCGGCCCGGCGCAAGGTGCCGTTCCCGATTGTGGCGCTGGTTGGCTACACCAACGCCGGAAAATCCACGCTGTTCAACCGCATGACCGGGGCCGAGGTGCTGGCCAAGGACATGCTGTTTGCCACGTTGGACCCGACGATGCGGGGGGTGGAACTGCCGCGCGCCGATGGCGGGGCGGGGCGCAAGGTGATCCTGTCGGACACCGTGGGGTTCATCAGCGACCTGCCGACACAACTGGTGGCCGCCTTCCGCGCCACGTTGGAAGAGGTGCTGGAAGCGGACCTGATCTTGCATGTGCGCGACATCAGCCACCCCGAGACGGCCGAACAGGCGGCCGATGTGGCCGACATTCTGGTGTCGCTGGGGGTGGACCGGGCGGTGCCCATGCTGGAGGTCTGGAACAAGCTGGATCTGGTGCAGGGGGCAGAGCGGGCGGCGCTGGTGGCCCAGGCGGGCGGCGGCCGTGTGTTTCCGATCAGTGCGCTGACGGGCGAGGGGGTCGAGGCGCTGCTGGCGGCCGTGTCGCAGGCGTTTGACGAGCCGCAGCACGACGCGCACTTCGTGCTGGCGTTTTCCGATGGCAAGCGACGGGCCTGGCTGCATTCGGCGGGCGTGGTGCAGGACGAGGTCGAGGACGATGCCGGCTGGACCATCCGGGTGCGATGGACCGACCGGCAGGCGGGGCAGTTCGCCGGGCTGTAGCCGTCAGGCCCGGATGCGCGCTCCTTCGGGGTCAACCAGCGGGCGCATGGCCAGCGTTGCGGGCACGGTGTCGCCTGCCACCACCAGCGCATAGCGACCTTCGGCCAGCCAGCCGTCGGTCACGCCTTCGGAGTTGCGGACATAGCCCATGCCGATACCCGCGCCCACCGTGTAGCCATAGCCGCCCGATGTAAGGTAGCCCACCGGCACCCCGTCACGCAGGATCGTTTCGCGCCCCACCAGCACCGTGTCGGGCGGCACCGTCAGCCCGCACAGCCGCCGGGCCGGCGGCTTTCCTGCCACCGCCTGCAATGCCGCGCGGCCCAAAAACGGCGTGTTCGTCTTCAGCTTGACCGCCCAGCCAAGTCCGGCCTCGAAGGGCGTATCGTTGGGGGTGATGTCGGCGGCCCAGGCGCGGTAGAACTTTTCCAGCCGCAGAGATTCCAGTGCGCGGTATCCTGTGGGGCGCAGCTGGGGGTCGGCGGCCATCAGCGCGTCATAGACCTCGCCCAGCCGGGGCAGCGGCACATGCAACTCCCACCCCAGTTCACCCACATAGGTCACCCGCAGGGCGCGCACCGGGGTTCCGGCGATGGGAATTTCCCGAACCCCGCCAAAGGGAAACGCCGCGTTCGACACATCAGAATCGGTGACCGCCTGCAAGATGTCACGCGCCTGCGGCCCCATCAGCGACAGGGTGCCCCAGGCTTCGGTCACATCGGTGAAGGTCACGCCATCGGCAGGCAGGTGGTCGGCGATCCAGCCGAAGTCGTGGGTCCGGAAGCCGGTGCCGGTGACGATGTAGAACAGGTTATCGGCCAGGCGGGCCACCGTCAGGTCGGCCTCGATCCCGCCACGGGTGTTCAGAAGCTGGGTGTAGGTCAGCCGCCCCGGTTCGCGTGCCACGCGGTTGGCGCAGATCCATTCCAGCGCCTCGGCTGCCTTTGGCCCCGACAGTTCGTACTTGGCAAAGGACGACTGGTCGAACAGCCCGGCATGGGCGCGCACATGGGCGTGTTCCAGGCCCACGGGGGCGAACCAGTTCTGCCGGCCCATGGAATAGACGTCCTGCGCCGCCATCCCCTGCGGCGCAAACCAGTTGGGGCGTTCCCACCCCAGTTTCGACCCGAACACGGCGCACTGAGCCTGCAGGCGCTGGTACAGGGGCGAGGTGATGCGCGGGCGGCCCGAGGCGTATTCCTCGTGCGGGAAGGCGACGGTGTAATGCTTGCCGTAAGCCTCAAGCGTGCGTTCGGCCACCCAGTCACGGTCGCGGTGCAGGCCGGAAAAGCGGCGGATGTCCACGGCCCACAGGTCCAAGGGCGCCTCGCCCCGCATCACCCATTCGGCCAGCACCCAGCCCGCCCCCCCACCCGAGGCGATGCCAAAGGCGTTGAAGCCCGCGCCAACATACATGTTGGCGCATTCCGGTGCCGGGCCAAGGATGAAGTTGCCATCGGGCGTGAAGGACTCCGCGCCGTTGATCATCTGCTTCACGCCTGCGGTTTCCAGCGCGGGAATGCGGGCGACGGCCTGTTCCATGTGCTGTGCGAAATGGTCCCAGTCGTCGCCGAACAGTGCGAATTCCCAGGGATCGGGAATGTTGCCGGTGGTCCAGCCCTGCGGGTCGGGCTCGTACCCGCCCATGACCAGCCCGCCGACCTCTTCCTTGAAGTACGTCCGCCGGTCGGGGTCGCGCAGGGTGGGGGCGTCCGCTGACAGGCCCTCGATGCGTTCGGTGATGATGTACTGGTGCTTGACCGGGTGCAGCGGCACGGCAACCCCTGCCATGGCCCCCACCTGCCGCGCCCACATGCCGCCGCAGTTCACCACCTTGTCGCAGGCGATGTCACCTTGGGTCGTCTGCACATGGGTGATGCGGCGGCCGTCCATGCGGAACCCGGTGACGCGCACGCCTTCGTGGATGCGGGCGCCGTGCATGCGGGCGCCCTTGGCAAGGCTTTGGGTGATGTCGGACGGGCTGGCCTGCCCGTCGGTGGGCAGCCACGACGCCCCGATCAGGTCGGACGTGTCCATCAGCGGCCACATGCGTTTCACCTCGTCCGGACCGACCAGCTCCATCTCCATGCCGAAGCTGCGGGCGGTGGTGGCAAGGCGGCGGAATTCGGTCCAGCGGTCGGGGGTGGTGGCCAGACGCAGGCAGCCGGTCATCTTCCAGCCGGTATCCAGGCCGGTATCGGCGGCGAGCCCCTTGTAGAGATCGACCGAGTATTTCAGCACCTTGGTGATCGAGGCCGACGAGCGCAACTGCCCCACCAGACCGGCGGCATGCCAGGTGGAGCCGCTGGTGACCTTGCCCTGCTCCAGCAGCACCACATCGGCCTTGTGGTCGCGCGCCAGATGATAGGCGGTAGAGCAGCCGATGATGCCGCCGCCGATGACGACGACTTGTGCATGTGCGGGCAAGGTCATCCGTATCTCCTGCGGAAGCGGTCAATCGCACCGTCCAGCTTTTCAAGGTTTTCCTGCGCATAGGCGACGTAGTTCACGCCCGGCGCCGACAGGTGCAGTTCCGACACCATGGCCCACATCGCTTCCCGCAGCAGGCTTTGCACCTGCATGGCGTCGAAGGCGCGCAAGAAGGCGGGTTCGGGAGGGTGGCCCAGGTAGGCGTGCAGCAGGGCGGCGGTTTCGTCGGCGTTCATTCCGGCGTTGGAGGCCGCGCCAGCCAGGTCGAACAGGCAGGTGCCGAAGCCCGCGTATTCGTAGTCGATCAGCCACAGCCGGTTACCATCGTCGAGGAAGTTCGCGGGCAGAAGGTCGTGATGGCCGAAGATCACGGGCAGCGGAACCTGTGCGGCTTCCATGTCGGCGCTGAGTGACAGGAAGCGGGGCAGGTCGGCCGTGAACCGGCTGCCGCCCGCCTGCAGCGTGCGGGCATAGTCGCGCACCACATGGAAGGGCCAGAACAGGAAGGCTGCGCCGGTGATATGGGTGGGCATCCGGGAGTGGAAGTCGCGTAACAGGTGCCCCACACGGTCGGGTGCGGCACGCAGGTCGGCGGGGCCCCAGGTGCGCGCGTGCACGAAGGCCACCACGCTGACGCCCGGGGCGGCGTATTCCACGGCCGGGCCAAAGCCCGCGGCATGGGCGGCGCGCGCCGTCATCACCTCGCGCGGGCGGTCCACATGGTGCGGCGGGCAGTCGCGGCCAAAGCGCACCACATGGGCACCCGCGGCATCGGTGACCTTCCAGATCTCGTTCGACAGCCCGCCGTGCATGGGTTCGGCTGTGGCCGCGCCCTGCCAGCAGGGCAGCGCCGCAATCTGCGGCGGCAGCGTCATGCCGCCAGCCCAAGCCGCTGTCGCTGCGCCTGCGCCGCCGCCGACAACAGCCGGTCGGCGATGATGGCGATGAAGGCGATGGCCAGCCCGGCGGACAGGCCCGCCCCGGCATTGGCCTTGGCCAGCGCGGCATAGACATCCTGCCCCAGGTCGCGGGTGCCGACGAGTGCCGTGATGACCAGCATCGACAGCGCGAACATGATCGTCTGGTTCAGGCCCAGCAGGATTTCCGGCAGCGCCAGGGGCAGGCGGATGCGCACCAGCACCTGCCAGGGTGTGCAGCCCATGGCGCGCCCGGCCTCGACCAGACGAGGGTCAACGGCCTGCAGGCCCAGCACGGTATAGCGGATGGACGCAACCACGGCATAGGCCACCACGGCAATCATCGCGGCAAAGTCGCCCACGCGGAACAGCATCACCACCGGCATCAGGTAGACGAAACTGGGAAGCGTCTGCAGCGTGTCGATCACCGCGCGCGTCACCTGCCACCAGCGGGCACGCTCGGCCACCCAGATGCCGATGGGCAGGCCGATGGCCATGGCCAACAGGGTGGAAATGCCGCACAGATAGACCGTGATCATCGCCTTTTCCCATTGCCCGGTGGCGGCAATCAGGAACGACAGGGCCACGCACAGCGCGGCCAGCCGCCACCCGCCCAGCCGCCACCCGGCCACGCCCAGCAGGCCCACCACCACCACCCAGGGCAGGCCCAGCATGAACCGCTTCACCGGCACCAGCGCCCAGGTCAGCACGAAGGTCTTGATGCCCTCCAGCGTGTCGAAGAAGGTGACGTTGATCCATTCCACGGTGGCCGCCCAGAAGGCCGAGGTCGACAGCCGCGCGGCTTCGGGGTAGGTCTGCACCGCCGGAACCACCAGTCCTATCAGGGCGGTGACGGCGACGATGGCCAGACCCGCGGCAAGGTAGGGGTTGCGCTGCACGAAGCCGCCCGCAGGCGCCGCGTCGGCGCCGCGGTGGGCGGCGGCCTGCGACAGCCGGTCCAGCGCGATGGCCAGCGCGACGATGGCAAAGCCTGCCTCCAGCCCGGTGCCGAAATCCAGCCGCCGCAGCGCGTTCAGCACGTCGAAGCCCAAGCCCCCTGCGCCGATCATCGAGGCGATGATCACCATGTTCAGCGACAGCATGATCACCTGGTTCACGCCCACCATCAACGGCTCGCGCGCCGAAGGCACCAGCACGCGCCACAGCCTTTGCCGCGGCGTGCAGCCCACCATGGTGGCCAGGTCATGCGTTTCGGTGGGAATGCGCGCCAGCGACAGCGTGGTGATCCGCGTCATCGGCGGCGTGGCGTAGATCAGCGTGGCAATCACCGCGGCGGTGGGGCCGAAGCCGAACAGGATCAGGATGGGCACCAGATAGGCGAAGACCGGCATGGTCTGCATCAGGTCCAGAAACGGGCGCAGGGCGCGTTCGAACCACGGGTTGCGCCAGGCCAGGATGCCCAGGCCCAGACCGATCACCACGCCCAAAGGCACGGCGACAAGGATCGAGGCCAGCGTGACCATGGCCGAATGCCACTGGCCGAACACCGCGATGAAGGTGAAGCAGGCCGCGCACAGCGCCGCCAGACCCGGCCCTTTCGCCCAGTACCCAATCAGCGCGACGATGCCGATCACCGCCACCCACGACAGCGGATGCACGATCTGCGTGGTCACGCCCGCTTCCTGCCGCTGCACGCCATCGGCCAACAGCGCCAGCGCCGCCTGATAGGGCAGGTCCACCACCGCCGAAATGCCGCGGGTGATGTCCGAGAAGGCCACCGGGCCGATGGCGGCCTCTTTCACCAGCCAGGTGATGGCCCCGCCGATCCAGCGGGCGGCCGGGATCTGCCAGGCCTTCGGGTAGTCAAACGCAAAGGGCAACAGCGCCTGCCCCCACAGCCAGATCGCCACCGAAAGCACCAGCGCCACGGCCCAGACGGTGCGGCCGTCCAGCGGGCGGCGCGTGGCGGGCAGGGTCATCACCGTCATGCCTCGCCCCCCAGAAGCAGGCGGATCACGTCATCGCGGGCCACCGTGCCCACGGGCTGGCCGTCGCGCTCCACGCCCACCGTGGTGGCGCCGGACAGGAAGGCGGGGCCGGCTTCGGCCACCGTGGCGCGGGCGGACAGGGTCTGGATGCCGGCAGGCACCGGGCCGGGCGTGGCCAGCGACCCCAGCCGCACCACCTTGGCCTTGGGCACCGCGCGGGTGAACTCGCGCACATAGTCGGTGGCGGGGTTCAGCACCAGGTCTTCGGGGGTGCCGCACTGTTCCACCACGCCGTCCTTCATCACCGCAATGCGGTCGGCCAGCCGGATGGCCTCGTCAAAGTCGTGGGTGATGAAGACGATGGTCTTCTTCAGCCGCGACTGCAGGCGGATGAATTCGTCCTGCAACTCGCGCCGGATCAGCGGATCCAGCGCCGAGAAGGGTTCATCCAGGAACCACAGTTCGGGTTCCACTGCCAGCGACCGGGCAATGCCCACGCGCTGCTGCTGTCCGCCCGAAAGCTGCCGGGGATAGGCAGCCTCGCGCCCGCCCAGGCCCACAAGCCCCACCATCTCGCGCGCCCGGGCTTCGCGCGCGGCGCGGTCGATGCCCTGCACGTCCAGCGGGAAGGCTACATTCTCCAGCACCGTCAGGTGCGGCAACAGGGCAAAGTGCTGGAACACCATGCCCATCTTGTGCCGCCTTATCTGCGTCATCTCGGCATCCGACGCAGCCAGCAGGTTCTGCCCGTTGAACAGCACCTCTCCGGCGGTCGGCTCGATCAGCCGCGACATCAGGCGGACAAGCGTGGACTTGCCCGAACCGGACAGGCCCATGATGACGAAGATCTCGCCGCGGCGGACGGCCAGGTCCACGGCACGTACGGCTGGCACCAGCCCCGCGGCGGCCAGCGCCGCGGGGTCGGGTCCAAGGGCGTCAAGCCGTTCTTCCGCGCGCGCGCCGAACACCTTCCACAGGTTGCGGCAGACAAGCGTTTCGGCGGGGGTTTCGGGGGTGTCTTTCATTCCGGTCGGGGCCAGTGGGGCGGCCCTAGGCCGCCCCGCATGGTCCGGCTCACTGGCCGATCCATGCCTTCCAGGTGGACTCGTTCGCGGCCATCCAGTCGGCCACCACGGTTTCCACCGTCTTGCCGTTCAGGTC
Organism: uncultured Rhodobacterales bacterium; assembly: GCA_964559535.1. Lineage (GTDB taxonomy): Bacteria > Pseudomonadota > Alphaproteobacteria > Rhodobacterales > Rhodobacteraceae > CAZLIC01. Next base: position 3,399 of record CAZLIC010000034.1, on the reverse strand, counting down.
GACCTCGGTCACCAGCGCACCCATCGTGGCATTGTCCATGGTGAAGGCCTTGACCGCGTTGTAGGCGCCCGGCCACTTGTCCTTCATGCCCACCCAGCCAGCCTTCCAGATTTCGCCAAAGGGCTTGCCGCAGTCATAGGCCATGTCGGGGTTCAGGCCCCAGGCCGGGTCGGTGTAGCAGGCGGGCTCGTAGGCGGGGAACTCGATGAATTCGCCTTCGTACTTCACCGGCGCCCAGTGCGGCGAATAGATCCACAGGATGATCGGCGCCTTGCGCTGGTAGGCCGATTCCAGTTCGGCAAACAGCGCCGCATCGGTGCCCGCGTGGATCACCTCGAACGGCAGGTCCAGCGCCTCGATGCGCTCCTCGTCATACCCGGCCCAGGTCACCGGCCCGCCCAGATACCGGCCCTTCGGCGCGGTTTCCGGGGTGCTGAAGGCCTCGGCACACGCAGGCTCTTTCAGTGCTTCCCAGTTCGGCAGGCCCGGGCACTGTTCCTTCATGTACAGCGGGTACCACCACTCTTCCTTGGCCTTCATGCCGGTGGCGCCCAGATTTTCGGTGTTGCCGGTGGCAACCGAGGCATCCAGCGCCTCGCGCGCGGTGGTGTCCCACAGTTCCATCGCCACATGCAGGTCGCCGGTCTCGATGCCCGCGAACTGCGCCAGATAGTCGGCCTGGACGTATTCCACGTTGTATCCGGCCTTCTTCAGCACCTCGCCCATGATCTGCGTGGTGATGAGCTGGCCCGTCCAGTCATGCAGGGTCAGCTTGATCGGGTCTGCCGACTCTTGCGCGAACGACGATGTCGCAAGCAGCAGGGCGGGCAGCGTAAGGCGAAGAAGGCGCATCGGAAACTCCCTGACGTCTCGGGCCGCTTCGGGGCGGTCCCTTGGTTAGAATTGAGCGCCGCTTTCCGAAAGGTCGGCCGCGGTGCCGGATGGACAGTCAAGTTACGCGCGGACCCCGCCGTGTTGTCAACGTATTCAATTCGCCAATTGCGCAACAGCCGGGGTCAGCCGCGCCGGGCCACCACGGCCAGCGACGGCACGGTGCCGGGTTCGCCCGGCATCGAGACATAGGGTTCGGTCCGCTCGGCAATGGTGACGCCGGGCATTGCCGCCAGCGCCGCACCAAGGCCGGCATCCCAGACCGTGGTCTTCACTGTCAGCACGATGGTCCCGCCCGGCGCGGTGATGCGCACCAGTTCGGGCAGCGCTTCGGCGCCGACATGGCCGGTGGTGAACACGCCGGTCGAGATCACGGCGGCAAAGGCGCCGTCGGCAAAGGGCAGGGGGCCGCCCAGCGCCAGCCGGTGCAGACGGGCATAGGCGTTGCGCGCCGCGGCGCGGTCCAGCATGCCCTGCGAAAGGTCCAGCCCTTCAAGGGGAGAAAACCCAAGGATTCCAAGCCACTCCCCCAGAAGCCCGGTACCGCAGCCGGCATCCAGCACCGGACCGGTATCGCGCGGGGCGTGGCGCGCCAGCAGCGCCAGCCCGACGGACGGATGGCGATAGCCGGCGCGGGCCATTTCTTCATCGTACGTGTCGGCCCAGCGGTCGTACAGGGCCGCCACCTGTTCGGGGCCCTTGGCCTGATAGACGGCTCCCAGATGCCCCCCATGTTGCCCCTCTTGATGCCCCGTTGCCATGGTGGACTCCCTGCCGTTTGCGGGGCTAGCTTCCCGCATGGCAGCCGGATGGGCAACAGCGATGCAACAGGACGACATTTCGGCGATGCTGGCAGCCGTTCCCGGACTGGCGGTGCAGGGTGTGCCACGACGGCTGGGGGGGCTGACCAACCGGGTCTACCGCATGGGCGATGTGATCGTGCGGGTGGCGGGCGAGGGGACGGCGGAATACATCGACCGGCAGGCCGAGGCGGTGGCGGCGCGGGTGGCGGCCGAGGCGGGGGTTTCGCCCGAGGTGCTCCACTTCGATGCCGCCAGCGGGCTGATGGTGACGCGATTTGTCGAGGGCACCACGATGTCGCCCGCGGACTTCCGCAGCCGCCCCGGCGCCCCGGCCCGGGCCGCATTGGCGCTGCGGGGGCTGCACCGCTCGGGCCGGGAATTCCCCGTGGCGTTCGATCTTTTCTCGATGATTGACAACTACTTGCACATCCTGTCGGGCAAGGACGTGGCGCTGCCCGAAGGCTATCATGCGGTGGTGGCCGAGGCAGAGGGGGTGCGGGAGGCTTTGGCGCGGGAGGCGGTGGTGCGGGTGCCGTGCCACTGCGACCCCCTGTGCGAGAACTTTCTGGATACCGGCAGCCGCATGTGGGTGGTGGACTGGGAGTATTCCGGGATGAACGACCCGATGTGGGATCTGGGCGATCTTTCGGTGGAAGGCGGCTTTGACGCGGCGCAGGATGCGGCGATGCTGCACGCCTACTTCGACGGCCCGCCGCCGCCCAGGGCTTTGGCACGCATGGTGATTTTCAAGGCAATGTGCGATCTGCTGTGGACCCTGTGGGGGCTGATCCAGCTGGCCAACGCCAACCCCGCCGACGACTTCCGCGCCTATGCCGAGGGCCGCTTTGCCCGTTGCCGCGCGCTGATGGCGACGCCTGCGTTTGGCGCGCATGTGGCGCTGCTGCAGGGCCGCTGAACGCCGCGTTGACCGAAGCGATTTCAGCGGGTTGCGGGGAAGGCGATCGTCTTGTCTGCGTCTTCCTTCTGTCCTCCCCTGCGCACGCCGTGCAACGGGGTTGCGGCGTTAACCTTGCCCCGCGAATCAGCCCCCCGCGGTTGACCGCACCCGTGGCGCGGTTAACGTGGCCTTCACCCTGACCGTGGCAGGCCGGGGCGTGTGGGGGTGGGCATGAACCGGCTGTACTACGGCGACAATCTGGACGTGCTGCGCAAGCACATCGCGGACGAAAGCGTGGACCTGATCTACCTTGACCCGCCGTTCAATTCGAACGCCGATTACAACGCGCTGTTCAAGACACCCAAGGGACAGCAGTCGGCTGCGCAGATGGAGGCGTTTACCGACACCTGGCAATGGGACGATGCGACATCGGGGCAGGCGGTGGCCGAGGTGAAGCGGTCGTCCTATCAGGACGCCGCGCGGATGCTGGACGCGATGGTGGGCTTTCTGGGCAAGAACGAGCTGACGGCCTACCTCGCCATGATGGCGGTGCGGCTGGTGGAACTGCACCGGGTGCTGAAGCCGACCGGCAGCCTCTATCTGCACTGTGACCCGACGGCGAGCCATTATCTGAAGATCTTGCTGGATGCGGTGTTTGGGGCGCGGAATTTTCGGAATGAGATTGTTTGGCAGAGAGCAATTGCCAAAGGCGATGCGCGCACAAAGCTCGCACGAAACCATGACGCGCTAATTGTCACATCCCGGAAGGTGATATGGCTGTTTTCTGAACGACTCTGGCTTCAGTTT
>CAZLIC010000033.1:0-41408 GCA_964559535.1 uncultured Rhodobacterales bacterium | reverse complement strand
GGCGCCTGCCGTCAGTGCGGCCTCCAGTGCGGCCATGTCGCCGCGGCCCTGCGTCGCCACCACCACGTACATCTCGCGTGCCGCATCCGCGGGCGGCATCTCGCACGACAGGCAGAAGTCGAAGCCGCGCGCCAGCGTGGCCAGGGCCTGCGCCACCGGCCCGTCGCCCAGCACCACAAGGTCGGGCGAGGGCACGAAGGGCTCGACATAGATGTCCAGCGAGCCATGGCTGGCACAGCCGTTGCGTTCATAGATCATGCCGTCGCGCACCTCGCAGGGTTCCACCCCTTCGGCGGCCAGCCGGTCATCGGGGCGCAGGGCCACCAGCACCGGCTCGTTCCGCGCGATGGCCTTGCGCGCCGCGCGGCCGATGGCGCCGCGCGCGCAGCCGCCACCCACCCAGCCTTCCAGAATCTCGCCCTGTGCCGAGACCACCGCCTTCGCCCCCGGCTTGGCCGAGGTCGCCTCCCATGTGCGGGTCACGGTGGCCAGCGCGTGCGGCACGCCTTCGGCGCGCAGGCGGCGTTGGGTTTCGGCCAGGCTTTCCAGCAGGGGCGGGGTCAGCTTCATGTCCGCGCAAGCTCCTGGGCAAGGTCGGCGATGCGGTCCAGCGTGTTGGCGGCCATGAGGGCGTCAATGTGCGGCAGGGCCGCCGCCATGCCGCGCGCCACGGGTTCATAGTCTTTCCAGCCGGCCAGCGGGTTCAGCCAGATGATGCGGCAGCCACGGCGGCGGATGCGGGCCAGCGCCGTGCCGATGCCCGCGGCATCATCGCTGTCATAGCCATCGGACATGATGATCACCACGCTGCGGCCATCGACGAAGGCGGGGGCGTAGCGGCGGGCAAAATCGCCCAGCGCGCCGCCGATGCGGCTGCCGCCGCCAAAGCCTTCGGACAGCAGCGTCAGCCGGTTCAGCGTGCGCAGCGGGTCGGGGTCGCGCATCGCCTCGGTCAGCCGGACAAGGCGGGTGTGGAACAGATAGGCGTCGGCGGCCGGGTCATGCCGCATCAGGCCCACAAGGAAGGCCAGGAAGGGGCGGGCATAGGCCACCATCGACCCCGACACGTCGCAGAGCGCGGTGATGCGGACCGGGCGGTCGGGGCGGGTGCGGCGGAACAGGTGCAGGGGTTCGCCGCCGGTGGACAGGCTGTGGCGCAGGATGCGGCGCAGGTCCAGCTGGGTGCCGCGGCGCGCGGCGCGGCGGCGGCGCGACCGGCGGTCGCGCAGGGCGCGGCCCAGCCGTTCGGCCACGGCTTCGGCCTGGGCGATGTCGGCGGGGGTGACAAGCTCGCGCAGGTCCTTCTTCAGCAGGTTGGCAGACCGTGCCGCCACCAGCCGCCCCTCGCCTTCCGATTCGGCCTGACCTGTGCCGTCGGGGGCGTGGCCTTGGCCGGTACCGGAGGCTTGCGGGCCGCTGTCGGTGGCGGTGGTGCGGGCGCCTGCGGGGCGTGGTGCACCGCGGGGCGTGGCGCGGTGCACCACGCGGCCGCCGTTCATCCAGTAGGCATCGAACAGCGCGTCGAACCGGGCGGCATCATCGGCGCAGCCGGTGCAGACGGCGCGCAGGGCCAGCCGCGCCTGTGCCGGGTCGGTGGCCTGCACCTGCGCAAGTGCGGCCAGCGCGGTTTCCGCCTCGGCCACGCCCAGCCGCAGGCCGTTGTCGCGCAGATGCGCCATGAACCCTGCCACCCGCGCCACCGGGCCTTCGTCGCGGGAGCTGAAGCGGGTGACGCGGGTCATGCGGCGCGCCCTGCCAGGCGCTGCGCCACCTCGGTTGTCAGGTTGGCGCGGTCGGCGCGGGTTTTCAGCAGGGTGGCCAGGCAGGCGTGCAGCACGGCGGGGTCTGCGGTCAGGTCGTTCACCCCCAGTCCCGCCAAGGCCGCGGCAAAGTCCAGCATCTCGGCCACGCCCGGCTTCTTCTCCAGCTCCTCCTTCCGTACCGACTGCACGAAGCCCACGATCTGCCCCGCCAGTTGTGCCGCGATGCCGGGGCAGCGGGATTGCAGGATTGCCACTTCGGTGGCGCGGTCGGGGTAGTCGACCCAGGCGTACAGGCAGCGGCGGCGCAGCGCGTCCGACAGGTCACGCGTGCCGTTCGACGTAAGGATCACCAGCGGGCGGGAGGTGGCCGTGATGGTGCCAAGCTCGGGGATGGTGATCTGGAAGTCCGACAGAACCTCTAGCAGGAAGGCCTCGAATTCCTCGTCGGCGCGGTCGATCTCGTCGATCAGCAGAACCGGCGGCCGGGCCTGGGTGATGGCCTCCAGCAGCGGGCGCTTCAGCAGGTAGTCTTCGGAAAAGATGCGGCTTTCCACCACGCGCCCGGTTTCCCCGCCCTCGGCCGCGGCACGGATGGCCAGAAGCTGCCGCTGGTAGTTCCATTCGTAGATGGCATGCGCGGCATCCAGCCCTTCGTAGCATTGCAGCCGGATCAGCCGCGCGTCCCGGGCTGCGGCCAGGGCACGGGCCACCTCGGTTTTGCCCACGCCTGCCGCACCCTCCAGCAACAGCGGTCGGCCCAGCGCCACCGAAAGCGCCAGCGCCATCGCCAGTTCGGGACTGGCGACATAGCCCTGCCGGGCGAGGTCATGCGAAAGGGCCTGCCAGTCTGCCATGGTCATGCGGGGGGCCCAGGCCCCCCGAACCTTTCGTCAGCCATGAAGGCCCAGACCGTTGGCGATTTTCCAGATGCGCCAGTGGTCGTGCGGCATGTGGCTGTGCCGCAGCCCGAAGGCGCGGAAGGCATCGTGCACCGCGTTGGAAAACGCCGGAACCCCGCCCACGTTCGGGCTTTCGCCCACGCCCTTGGCCCCGATGGGGTGGTGCGGCGACGGCGTGGTGGTGTGGTCGGTGGTGTAGTGCGGGGTTTCCACCGCCGTGGGCACGAAGAAGTCCATCAGCGTGCCGGTCTTGCAGTTGCCCATCTCGTCATAGGCAATTTCCTGCCCCATGGCGATGGCCAGCGCCTCGGTCAGCCCGCCATGCACCTGGCCCTCGATGATCATCGGGTTGATCCGCGTGCCGCAATCGTCCAGCGCGTAGAACTGCCGCACCTCGTGCACGCCGGTATCGACGTCGATCTCCATCACGCAGATGTAGGCGCCGAACGGGTAGGTCATGTTCGGCGGGTCATAGTAGCTGACAGCCTCAAGCCCCGGTTCCAGCCCCGGGATGGCCTTGTTGTAGGCGGCGAAGGCGATTTCCTTCATGGTCTTGAACCGCTCGGGCGCGCCCTTCACCACGAAGCGGTCCACGTCCCAGGCCAGGTCGTCGTCGTGCACCTCCAGAAGCCAGGCGGCGATCATCTGTGCCTTCGCGCGGATTTTCCGCCCCGCCATGGCCGTGGCCGCCCCGGCCACCGGGGTGGACCGGCTGCCATAGGTGCCCAGGCCATAGGGCGCGGTGTCGGTGTCGCCTTCTTCCACCGTGATGGAATCGGCGGGAAGGCCGATCTCGGTGGCAAGGATCTGCGCGAATGTGGTGGCGTGGCCCTGGCCCTGGCTGATGGTGCCCAGCCGCGCGATGGCCGATCCGGTGGGGTGGATGCGGATTTCGCAGCTGTCGAACATGCCCAGACCAAGGATGTCGCAGTTCTTCACCGGCCCGGCGCCGACGATCTCGGTGAAATGCGTCAGCCCGATGCCCAAGAGTTTGCGCGTCTTGCCTGCCTTGAAATCGGCCACCCGCTGCGCCTGTTCGGCCCGCAGGCCCGTGTAGTTCACCGCTGTCAGCGCCTTGTCCCAGGCGGTGTGATAGTCGCCCGAGTCGTATTCCCATCCCAGCGCCGACTGGTAGGGGAACTGGTCCTTGCGGATGAAGTTGATGCGCCGCAGCTCGGCCGCGTCCATGCCCAGCTCGATGGCCAGGATTTCGACCATGCGTTCAATGAAGTAGGCAGCCTCGGTGACGCGGAAGGAGCAGCGATAGGCCACGCCCCCCGGCGCCTTGTTGGTATAGACGCCGTCCACCGAGAGGTAGGCCACCGGAATGTCGTAGCTGCCGGTGCAGATGTTGAAGAACCCGGCGGGAAACTTCGTCGGGTCGGCGCAGGCATCGAAGCCGCCATGGTCGGCGGTGACATGGCACCACAGGCCGGTGATCTTGCCTTCCCTGGTGGCGGCGATCTTGCCCTTCATCCAGTAGTCGCGGGCGAAGGCGGTGGTCATCAGGTTGTCCATGCGGTCTTCCACCCACTTCACCGGGCGGCCGGTGACGATGGAGGCGACGACCGAACAGACATAGCCCGAGTAGGCCCCCACCTTGTTGCCGAAGCCGCCGCCGATGTCGGGCGAGATGACGCGGATGTTGTGTTCCTCGATGCCCGAGATCAGCGACACCACGGTGCGGATCGCGTGCGGCGCCTGGAAGGTGCCGTACAGCGTCAGCTTGCCGTTCACCTTGTCCATGCTGGCGACGCAGCCGCAGGGCTCCAGCGGGCAGGGGTGGGTGCGGTGGTAGTAGACCATTTCCTCCGCCACCACATCGGCCCCGGCCAGCACGGCCTCGGTCGCCTCGCGGTCGCCCTGTTCCCAGGTGAAGATGTGGTTGTGGTGTTTGCGTGGGCCGTGTGCGCCGCTGGTCTTGCCCGCCAGATCCTCGCGCAGCACGGGGGCATCGGGTTCCAGCGCCTTGAACGGGTCCACCACGACCGGCAGTTCCTCATAGTCCACCTCGACGGCCTCGATCCCGTCAGCGGCGGCATAGCGGTCGGTGGCCACCACGAAGGCCACTTCCTGCCCCTGGAACAGCACCTTGCCGTCGGCCAGCACCATCTGCCTGTCGCCCGCCAGCGTGGGCATCCAGTGCAGGCCCAGCGGCGCCAGGTCCTGCGCCGTCAGCACCGCCAGCACACCCGGCACCTGCAGCGCCGCGGATTTGTCCACCGACAGGACGCGGGCATGTGCATAGGGGCTGCGGACGAAATCGCCGAACAGCATGCCGGGCAGTTTTATGTCATCGACATAGTTGCCCTTTCCCTGGGTGAACCGCGCATCTTCCACGCGCTTTCGGGCCGAACCCACGCCCTTCAGCTTGTCGGCGCGGTCTTGGGCGGAAATCGGGGTCTGGTCGGTCATTCCGCGGCCTCCTTCTGTGCATTCAGCACCGCCGCGGCGGCCAGGATCGATTTCACGATGTTCTGGTACCCGGTGCAGCGGCAGAGGTTGCCGGAAATGCCGAACCGCACCTCTTCATCGGTGGGGTTGGGGTTTTCCTGCAGCAGGCGCCAGGCGCGGGTGATCATGCCGGGGGTGCAATAGCCGCACTGCAGCCCGTGATGTTCGCGGAACATCTCTTGCAGCACATGCAGCCCGCCGGGGGCCCCAAGCCCTTCAACCGTGGTGATCTCCTGCCCCGCGGCCTGGGCCACGAACACGGTGCAGGCCTTCACACTGCGCCCGCCCATGTCTACCGTGCAGGCGCCGCAGTGCGACGTTTCGCAGCCCACATGCGGGCCGGTGATGCCCAGCTGTTCGCGCAGGGTGTGGATCAAGAGTTCGCGCGGCTCGGCCAGAACGTCCCTGCCCTCGCCGTTCACGGTAATGCGGTAGTGTTGCTTGCTCATGGCTGGCTCCTCGCTCAGGCGCGGCTGGCGGCGCGCGCGATGGCGCGGCGGATCACGATACGGGCGGCGTGGCGCTTGAACTCGACCGGGCCGCGGTTGTCGGCAGTGGGGTCGATGTCGGCGCTGGCGGCGGTGACGGCGTCCGCGATGGCGGCGTCGTCGCAGGCAGTGCCCACCAGGGCGGCGGCGGCGGCGGCCGACCACACCGGCACGTCCGACAGGTTGGTCATGGCGATGGAGGCATGGATGCAACGCCCGCCTTCCATGCGCACCAGCGCGGCACAGGCGGCGGTGGCATAGTCGCCGATCTTGCGCTTCTGCTTTTCATAGGCCTGCCCGCCCTTCGGCACATCGAAGGACACCTTCGTCAGGATCTCGTCATCGCGCCGCGCCGTGGTGAAGGCGCCTTCGTAGAAATCGCGTGCCGCCACGCTGCGCGGGCCTGCGGGGCCGGTCAGGTGAAAATGCGCGCCCAGGCATTGCATGACTGCGGGCATGTCGTTGCCCGGGTCGCCGTTGGCCACGTTGCCGCCCATGGTGCCCACATAGCGGATCTGCGGGTCGGCGATCTGCAGCGCCGTTTCGCGCAACAGGGGCACCTCGGCGGCCAGCCCGGCATGCCCGATGATCTCATGCTGCGTGACCATCGCACCGATCGTCACATGCCCGCCCTCGATGCGGATGCCGCGAAGTCCGTCGATGCCCTGCAGGTCGATCAGGTGCGAAATCGCCGTCATCCGCAGCTTCATCATGGGAATCAGGCTGTGCCCGCCCGCCATCACTCGGGCGCCGTCGCCGTGTTCGGCCAGGATGGCCAGCGCCGACGCGATGTCAGACGGTCGATGATACTCGAACCGCGCAGGTATCATGGTGTCCTCCCTGGTGCGCGCTGTGCCGCGCGTCTGGCCAACAGTAGGACGGCCCCGGCCTGCCGGGACGGAGAAATCACCACGGGCCCCGCCCGCTTCACGAACGGCGAAATGGCTGCACGAAATGCGCCGCTACAGGCCCAGCAGGTCGCGCACCTCGGCCAGCCGCGCACGGCTGACCGGCACCGCCCCCAGCCCGGGCACCCCGCCCAGAAAGATCACCCCGCCATCCTTGCGCCGCTCGTATCCGGTGACATGCGCGGGGTTCACCAGATAGCTGCGGTGCACGCGCAGGAACGCGGTTCCTGACAGCCGCTTTTCGGCCTCGGAGATGGACCAGGGGCAGAAGGCCTTGTCGGCGCCGCGGTACAGAATGGTGTAGTGCCCCTCGGCGCGAAAGGCCGAGATGGTGGCCAGTTCGGCAAACAGCGTGCGCCCCTCGCGCTCATAGGGCACCTGCCGGGCAGGGGGCGGCGGCACGTTTTCAGCCGCAGGCAGCCCCGGCGCGCCGGAAGGGGCAGGAGCGGGGGCGGGGGCGGGGGCCAGCGCCTCGGACGCCTCGGGAAAGAACGTGGCCCCCACCAGAAGGAAGGCGCCGCAGATGACAAAGGCTGCCAGCGTGACGATCATTGCCAGCGCCTCGTTGCCCAGCCGCAGGTCGAAGTCGGGCAACGGCACTGCCAGAAACCGCGTGTTCGCCACGGCTACATAGTGCAGCGCCACCACCGCCACGGCAAAGCCCACGGTGCCCAGCAGAACGTTGCGCCGCGTGCGTTCGCCATAGGCGATCCATACCGCCAGCGTGGCCAGCGCGCAGGAAATCACCACCGACAGCGCGATGCCGCCCGGCGTGTATTCCGCCCGGCAGGCCTGCATGCCTGCCATGCCGGTGAAGTGCATGCCCAGGATGCCCGCGCCGGTGATCAGCCCCGCCAGCGTGATGGTGGCCGGCGTGCGCCGACGGAAATGCAGCAGGATCAGCGCCAGCCCCACCACCAGAATCCCGGTCAGCGCCGAGATCAGCGTGACCAGCGGGTCATAGAAGAACGGGATGGGCAGTTGCAGCCCCAGCATGGCCACGAAGTGCATCGACCAGATGCCGCCCCCCAGCACCAGCGCCGACATGGCCACCCGCAGCTTGCGCTGGCCGGGCGGCACGAAGGACAGCCCGCGCGCCATCGACAGGCCCGTGAACCCCGCCATCAGCGCGACGGCAAAGGAGGCGGCCACAAGCCACGGGTTGTGCGCGTAGTCCAGCGGCACGCATCCCTCCCCGGATTGCCGCATCTCCGGGCTGGCCTGCCCGGAATGCCGGGCATGATTGAACGACGCGCGGCAGAATCTCAAGCGCGGGCTGCGTCGGGGGCCGTTTCGCCATGTCGCGGGCCGCCGACGGCGCGGTTATCCGGGATACCACACCTTGCGCGGGTCGTCGGCCGGGCGGCGGTAGGCCCAGGCGTCGTCCACAAGGCGCGCCAGATCGTAGCGCGGGCGCCATCCAAGCTCGGCCCTGGCGCGGCTGTTGTCCAGCCAGTTGCTGACAAAGTCGCTGGGGACATCGACCGAGGGCAGGTTGCGCGTGCGGAGCAGGTGGTCGGCCAGCGCGCCGTAATCCACCGGTTCGTCCATGGCGATGTTGTACAGCCGTTGCCGCGCCTCGGGCGCCGTCAGGGCCACAAGGATGGCTGCGACCAGATCGTCGACATGCACGAAGTTGCGCTTGACCGGCTTTCCCTGCCTGTCGCGCAGCAGCGGCACCGCGCCCTGTGCCCGCGCCCGCGCGGCCACGTCGGGGGGAACCATCTTCTTCCAGTCCGGTCCGCCGAACAGGTCATCACCGAAGGACAGGGTATGGCGGAAGTCGTCCTTCTCCATGATCCAGGGCGCGCGCAGGCAGCACCAGTCAAGCCCGTACTGGATGCCGAACTGCGCGAGCATCACCTCTTCCAGCACCTTCGACAGGGCGTAGCAGCCGGGATAGGCCATGTGCGGCGCGTCTTCGGTGATGGGCGCGGGATGGCGGTGGAAGAAGTGCCCGACGCCGGCGTCGCCCCCGATGAGGACGAAGCGACTGGCCGTGGCCGACTGGCGGAATTCCTCCAGAAGCCAGAACAGGCCTTTCACCGTCACGTCCATCACGTCGTTTGGGGTTTCCTTGCAGGTGGCCAGATGCACCACGTGGGTTGCCCCCTCAAGTGCCCGCCGACAGACCTCGCGGTCGGCAAGCGACCCGCGCACCACCCGCAGCGTCGCCGTTTCGGGCAACAGCCGGTTGTGGCACAGCGCTGTGACCTGCGTGCCCGGCCGGGCCTTTGCCAGCTGTGCGATCAGCGCCTGCCCGACCTTGCCCGTCGCGCCCGTGACCAGAACCTGCATCGCCGTACCTCCCTGTCATGGCCGCCCCGCCCGGACCGGGGCCGTTCAGGCGGACGCTTCCGTTTCGGGGCCGACCGAAGCGCGTTCGACCAGCAGGCATTCCACCTTCATCTGCGCGGGCAGTGGCGGCAGGCCGCCCAGATGGTCGATCAGATACTCCGCCGCCGTCTCGCCCATCTCGTAGTGCGGCAGAACCAGCGTGGTCAGCGTCGGCCGGGTGAACTGGGCGATCTCGCGGTCGTCAAAACCGATCACTGCAACGTCTTGCGGCACCGCCAGCCCGCGTTCCTTCAGGGCCTCGAGACAGCCGATCGCCATCAGGTCATTCGCGCAGAAGATCGCGGTCGGCGGATCGGCCAGCGCCATCAGCGCATGGGTGCCGTGATAGCCCGAATCGGGCTGCCAGTTGCCGGCATGCACGAGCGCCGGATCGTAGCCCACGTCGCGGCTGACCAGCGCCATCCGGTAGCCGCGCAGCCGGTCGGCGGAGGCCTCGATCCCGGTCTGGCCGTTGATCATGCCGATCCGCCGGTGGCCCGAGCGCAGCAGGCGTTCCGTGGCAGTTCGTCCGCCCAGAAAGTCGCCGGGCACCACCGAAGGCAGGCGCCGCTCGGCATCGTAGCAGTTCAGAAGCACCGAGGGGCGGTCGAAAAGCGCGGGTTGCGGCACCAGCCGGCGCGTCAGGATCGTGCCGTAGATGAAGCCCACGATCGGCTGCTGGACCATCGCCGACAGCAGCTGCGCCTCCATGTCGGGGTCGCCGCGCGTGACGGCCAGATTGACCGTCAGCCCGTACTCCCAGGCCTTGTCGCGCACGCCGTCGAAGGCCATGGCCATCCAGGGGTCGGTCGACATCTCGTCGACCAGCATGCAGATCATCGTCTTGTCCGAACTGGCACGGCGTGGGCCGCGCCGGACATGCTCGTAGCCAAGCTCGCGCGCGGCATCCAGAACGCGCGCCCGCGTTGCCCCGGACAGCCGCACGCCCTGGCTTTCGTTCAGCACCAGCGACACCGTCGCCTGCGAGACGCCTGCCTTTGCGGCTACGTCCAGCATGGTTGCCTTGGGTCGTGTCGTCACCTGCGCGGTCCCCTTCGTTGTTCAGCAGTGTAATCAGTTGACTAATATTAGCAACCATGTAGGTTTTCTTTAGCGAGCCCGTCGGGAGGAACCGGAGAAGGCCCGCAACAGCTATGTCTGGGAGGACAAAGATGAACAAGACCACGGGTTTCATCATGGCGGCGATGCTTGCAGTGTCGGCACAGCCGTCCGCCGCGCAGGACAAGATACAGCTTGCCTTCATCGTGAACGCGGCCTCCGATTTCTGGAAACTGGCCGAGGCCGGCGTGGCCAAGGCGCAGGCCGAGCTGGGCGACGGGTACGAGCTTCAGTTCCGCTATCCGGCGCAGGGCACGGCCGCCCTGCAGAACGCGCTGATGGATGACCTGGCGGCGGCGGGCACCGACGCGATCATGATCTCGTCCGCCGATCCGAAGAACTCGACCGATGCCTTCAACCGCATTGCCGCGCAGATTCCGCTGTTCACCACTGACTCGGATGCGCCGCAGTCGAACCGCATTGCCTATCTCGGCTCGTCGAACACGCTGGCGGGCGAACAGGCCGGGGGCGAGATGGTCAAGGCGCTGAACGGGGCCGAGGGCAAGTGCATGGGCTTTGTGGGCTTCCTCGATGCCGACAACGCCAAGGAGCGCATCGCCGGCTTCAAGACCGCCGTCGAAGGGCACAACATCACGCTGGTCGACGTGCGCGGCGATGATGTCGATTTCGCCCGGGCCCGGTCGAACGTCGATGACGTTCTGGCCGCCAGCCCCGAGATCAACTGCATGGTCGGCTTCTACAGCTACAACCCGCCGAAAATCTATGAGGCGCTGCAGGCCGCGGGCAAGCTGGGGCAGATCACCGTCGTGGCGTTTGACGAAGACCCGGTGACGCTGGGCGCGGTCAAGGAAGGCGCCTTCCATTCGACCGTCGTGCAGCAGCCCTTCGAATGGGGCTATCAGGGCATGAAGCTGATGGCGGCCTATCTGGCGGGCGACACGTCGGGCGTACCGGCCGACGGCCTGATCATCGTGCCGACCAAGGTGGTGGACCAGTCCAACGTCGACCAGTTTTCGGCCGACCTGAAGGCGATGGTGGGGGGATGAGGCTTTGAGGACCGGGCCGATGCGGGGTATCCTTGCATCGGCCCTTTCGCAAGGTGACGCATGGCCGACCCGTTCCTGACCCTTTCCGACATCCGCAAGACCTGGCCCGGCGTGGTGGCGCTGGACGGCGTGGCGCTGGAAGCATCTGCGCATGAAGTGGTCGGGCTGGTGGGCGAGAACGGCGCGGGCAAGAGCACGCTGATGAAGATCCTTGGCGGCGTGGTACAGCCCGACGCGGGGCGCATCGTGATTGACGGGCAGGCGCATGGCGGGTTGACGGTGGCGCAGTCGATGGCGGCGGGCATTGCCTTCGTGCACCAGGAACTGAACCTGTTCGACAACCTGGACGTTGCGGCGAATGTGTTCATCGGGCGCGAACCGCTGACCGGGGGGCTGCTGCGGCTGGTTGACCGCAAGCGGACGGCGGCACTGGTGCAGCCCTACCTTGACATGCTGGGCGCCGACTTCGGGCCGGGGACAATGGTGGAAACGCTGTCGATTGCCTCGCGCCAGATTCTTGAGATTGCCAAGGCGCTGTCGCAGAATGCCCGCCTTCTGATTCTGGACGAGCCGACGTCGAGCCTGACGATGGCCGAGACCGACCGCCTGCTGCGTGTCGTGGCAACGCTGAAGGCGCGCGGCGTGTGCGTGATTTTCGTGACCCACCGGCTGAACGAGCTGACCGCCTGTGCCGACCGTGTGGTGGCGCTGCGCGACGGCAGGCCGGCGGGTCGGCTGGCACGGCACGAGATCACCCCCTCGGCGATGATCCGGCTGATGATCGGGCGCGACCTGAAATCGCTTTACACGCCCCCGGCCAAAGCGGCGGCGGCCCCGGTGCTGGCCGCGCGCGACCTCGTCACTGCCGCCTGGCCGCGCGAACCGGTTTCGCTGTCGTTGAGGGCGGGCGAGATTCTTGGGCTGGCGGGGCTGATCGGGGCGGGCCGGACGGAACTGGCGCGTGCCCTTTTCGGCGTCGACCGCCCGCTGGGTGGCACGGTTTCCGTCAACGGCACCGCCTTGCCCCCCGGCGACCCCGCGGCGGCGATCCGCGCGGGTGTCTTCCTGGTGCCCGAGGACCGCAAGCGTGCAGGCCTTCTGCTGGACCTGCCGATCGCCGAGAACATCGCGCTGCCCGACCTGCCGCGGCATGCACCCGGCGGACTGGTGCAACGCGGCCGGATCGCCGCCACCGCGCAGCGGATGAAGCGCGAACTGGATATCCGGGCGCCGGACGTGCAGGTGCTGGCCGCAACCCTTTCGGGCGGCAACCAGCAGAAGGTGGTGCTGGCCAAATGGCTGGCGCTGTTGCCCAGGGTGCTGATCTGCGACGAGCCGACGCGCGGCATCGATGTGGGGGCCAAGCAGGAGATCTATGCCATGCTGCGGAGGCTTGCCGACAGCGGCATCGCCGTCCTGATGATCTCGTCCGACATGGAGGAGGTGATCGGCGTGTCCGACCGCGTGGCGGTGATGCACGAAGGGCGGATCAACGGCATTCTGGACCGCGCCGAACTGGACGAACACGCGGTGATGCGGCTGGCCGTGTCGCGGGACCAGGCAGGGGCAGCGGCGTGACAAAGAAGGACATCGGGCTGCTGCTCCTGATCCTGGTTGTGGGTGCCGCAGTGGCGATCCGCAACCCGCTGTTCCTGTCGCCGATCAACCTGGCCAACACCGCCAACCTGATCGGCCTGTTCGGCATCGTGGCCATCGGTCAGGCCATTGTCATCGTCACCGGCGGCATCGAGCTTTCGGTCGGCTCGATCATCTGCCTTCTGGGCGTGCTGTTCGTCGATACGCTGGTGACCTTCGCGCTGCCCTGGCCGGTGGCGGCGCTGCTGGTGCTGGGGTCTGGCGTGGTGATCGGGCTGGTGCACGGGCTGATGATCACGCGGCTGGGCCTGCAGCCGTTCATCGTCACGCTGTGCGGGCTTCTGATCTATCGCGGGGTGGCGCGGTTCTATACCGCCGATGCCACGGCCGGTTTCCAGTTTGGCCAGACCTTTCCCTGGCTGGAACAGCTGACCATCGGGCGCATCGGCGGCGTGCCGGTGTCGTTCCTGGCCATGCTGCTGATCGCCGCCGTGATGTGGGTGGTGCTGCACCGCTCGGTCTTTGGCCGTTACCTGATGGCGGTGGGCAAGAACGAGGAGGCGGCGCGCTTTTCGGGCATTCCGACGCGGCGGGTGATCGTGGCCGCCTATGTGATCTGCGGCCTGTTGTCGGCGATCGCGGCGATCTACTTCGCGATGTACACGAAATCGATCTCGCCTTCGTCGCACGGCAACTTCTATGAGCTTTACGCCATCGCCGCCGCCGTTCTGGGCGGCTTCTCGCTGCGCGGGGGCGAGGGGTCGATCATCGGCGTGGTGCTGGGCGCGGTGCTGTTGCAGGTGCTGCAGAATCTGGTGAACCTGCTGGGAATCCCTTCGTCGCTGAACTTTGCCGTGACCGGATCGGTGATCCTGATCGGCGTGCTGGCCGACACGCAATACAGCCAGTACCGCGAAAGGCGCCGGCTGCAGGACAGGGCGCGGGCCCCGGCCGACTGAGCCCGACCCCGGCGCCGCCTGCGTTCAGTCCGTCTTCGGGACGAGCCCGTTCGCGCGACCGATGTAGTCCGGCAGGTGGGGCACATAGTCTTCTGGCCCGTTCCCGCCGGTGGCCATCGCCAGCGCATAGCTGTTCTTGACCGCCGAACTCAGCGTCGTTGCCATCGCCGCGGCGTTCGCCATCCCCTCGACATAGCGCATGTCCTTGTAGGCGTTGCTCAGCGTGAACTTGTGCGCCTCGCGGTTGCCCTCCAGCGCATAGCCCATGAAGGTCTGGTAGAAGCCGCAGTCCATCCGCCCGCCGCGGATCACGCTGTCAAAGGCGGCAACGGAAATGCCCACCTTCTGCGCCAGTGTCAGCACCTCGGCATAAAGCGCGCCATAGCCGAGTGACAGGAAGTTCATCAGAAGCTTCATCCGGTGTCCGTCGCCCACGGCGCCCATGTGGACGATCTTGGCCGCCCAGGTGGCGATGACCGGGTGGATGCGCGCAAAGACCTCGGGCGAGGCGCCGACCATGCAGTCGAGCGTTCCCGCCAGCGCCTCTTTCGGCGTGCGGCCCAACGGTGCATCGGCATAGTCGACACCGATGGCGGCAAGTTCGGCCGCGAGCCGTTCGGTGACCGTCGGCTCTCCGGTCGAGCAATCCACCACCACAGCCCCGGCTGCCAGCCCCGGCTTCAGTTGCGCAACAACCGCCGTCGCCTCGGGCGATCCGGTCAGGCACATGAACACGATGTCTGACCGGCGCGCCAGATCGGCCATGTCCGCGGCCTCGACAGCGCCGCGCGCGACCAGATCTTCAACCGGCCCGCGGTTGCGATGGGCGATCACGGTCAGCGGATAGCCCTTGGACAGGATGTTGATCGCCATGCCGTGGCCCATGAGGCCAAGGCCAACGAAGCCCACACGCGGTGCCGTGGCGGGGGTGGTCATGTGGCATCTCCGCCATATCTGAACAGGACGTTATGCAGTTGCAACGGAGCGGGTCGGTCGGGTACCAGAGCCATGACACCGCTATCATGGCCTTCGGGACGGCACAAGATCAAGCCCGGGGCCGGATCGGCCGGGACCAGAACCCTGACCAGCGAACGGAGACGACCATGACCAAACGCATCATCTTCACGGGCGGCACGGGCAAGGCCGGACGTCACGCGGTGCCCCACCTTCTGGCCAGGGGATACGACATCCTCAACGTCGATCTTCGGCCGCTGGACCTGCCCGGCGTGAACACCCTGATTGCCGACCTGACCGACAGCGGCCAGACCTTCAACGCGCTGACTTCGCACTTCGGGTTGAACCACTATGCCGACGGCGCGCCGCCGCGGGCCCCTGACGCCGTGGTGCACTTCGCGGCGATCCCGCGCATCGGGATCGAGCCGGACAACAAGACCTTCGCCGCCAACGTGACCAGCACCTACAACGTGATCGAGGCGGCGATGAAGCTGGGCTGCCGCAAGGTGATTGTTGCAAGTTCGGAAACGACCTACGGTGTCTGTTTCGCCGAGGGCGACAAGGACTATCACGCCTTCCCGCTGACCGAGGACTATGACAGCGACCCGATGGACAGCTACGGCCTGTCCAAGGTGGTGAACGAGAAGACCGCCCGCGCCTTTGCCATGCGATACGGGGCGGACATCTATGCCCTGCGCATCGGCAACGTGATCGAGCCGCACGAATACGCCAACTTCCCGGCCTGGCTGGACAACCCCCCGGTCCGCAAGCGCAACGCCTGGAGCTATATCGACGCCCGCGACCTGGGCCAGATCGTGCATCTGTGCATCGCGAAGGACGGCCTGGGGTATCAGGTGTTCAATGCGGTCAACGACACCATCACGGCCGACTTGCCTACGCCCGAGTTTCTGGCGAGATATGCGCCCGCCACGCCCGTGACCCGTCCGATGGGGCCGCGCGAGGCGCCGCTGTCGAACGCCAAGGCGCGCGAGGTTCTGGGGTTTCGCGAAGAGCACGACTGGCGGAAGTACGTGAAACGCTAGGGAGACCGGCCGGTGGCCAAGCAAAAGCTGCGGCTGTCAAGCCGGAAGGCCTCGGTGACCGTCCGCGATGTCGCGCGCCGGGCCGAGGTCAGCGAATCGACCGTGTCGCGCATCATGCGCAACCTGGATCTGGCCACGCCCGAGACCCGCGACCGCGTCATGGAGTCGGTGCGTGCGCTGGGCTATGTGCCCAACCGCATCGCGGGGTCGCTGGCTTCGCTTGATTCCCGGCTGGTCGGGGTGGTGATCCCGTCACTGTCCAACATCGTGTTTCCCGAGGTGCTGCAGGGCATCAACGCCGGTCTGGCCGGGACCGACCGGCAATCGGTGATCAGCATCACCGACTATGACCTTGACCGCGAGGAAACGGTGGTGCGCAACCTCTTGGCCTGGCAACCCGCTGCCGTGCTGATTGCCGGATCGACCCATACCGACGCCACCCGGCGCATGCTGGACCAGAGCGGCATCCGCATTGCCGAGTTCATGGAAATCGACAACCCGCCGATCGACGTGGGGGTGGGGCTGTCGCATGTGGCGGCGGGGCGTGCTGCGGCGCGGCATCTGCTGGCGCGGGGTTACCGGCGGTTCGGCTATGTCGGCTACGGTGGCGTTGCTGACGTGCGGGCGCGGATGCGATATGACGGGTTGCAGGCCGGTCTGGCCGATGCGGGCCTGACGCTGGAGGCCGAAGTTGTGTCGTTCGGCCAGGCATCGGTCGAAAGGGGAAGGGCGCAGACGGCCGAACTTTGTGCCCGGGCGCCTGGGGTTGAGGTGGCCGTCTATTCCAGCGACGACATGGCGGTCGGGGGCCTGTTTCATTGCTGGGGGGCAGGGATATCGGTGCCCGGGAAACTGGCGCTGTTCGGTTTCAACGGGCTTGAGATCGGGCGCGCCCTGCCGCAGCCGCTGTCAACGATCCGTTCGAACCGCTTTCTGATCGGTCGCAGGGCTGTCGAAGAGGTTCTTGCCTCGCCCGACCGGGTTGCGCCTGGCCGGGTGATCGACACCGGTTTCGAGATTGTCGAAGGGGCCACGGCCTGACAGGGGGAACAGAAATGCATCCGGCACTTGTGGCGGGCGGAGTTGCGGTTGTGACGGGCGGGGCCTCGGGCATTGGCCTGGCTTCCGCGCGGGCGCTGGCGGAGCGCGGCATGAAGGTCTGCCTTGCCGACCTGGGCGGGGCGCGGCTGGATACGGCATTCGCGGAACTGGCCGCAATGGGCCATGCGCCCCTGGCGGTTCCGACCGATGTTTCCGACCCGGCGCAACTGCGCGATCTGGCCGCGCGGGTAGAGCGCGATCTTGGCCCGGTCAATGTTCTGATGAACAACGCGGGCATCCAGCCGGGCAGCGACATTTTCGACAATGCGGGCACCTGGGGCCGTGTTCTGGCGGTGAACATGGGCGGCATCATCGCCGGGTCGCAGATCTTTGGTCCCGGCATGGTGGCGCATGGCCAACCCGGCCTGATCATCAATACCGGGTCGAAACAGGGCATCACCACGCCGCCCGGCGATCCGGCCTACAACGTCTCGAAAGCGGCGGTGAAGGTGTTCACCGAGGCCCTGCAGCACCATTTGCGCAACCTGCCCGGCGCAAGGGTCGAGGCACGGCTGTTCATCCCCGGCTTTGTCTACACGCCGCTGACCGCGCAGGGCCGTGCCGAGAAACCGTCCGGGGCCTGGACGCCCGAGCAGGTTGTCGATTTTCTGATGCAGGCGCTGGACCGCGACGAATTCTACATCCTGTGCCCCGACAACGATGTGGACCGCGCGCTGGACGCCAAGCGCATCCGCTGGGCGGCCGATGACATTGCGCTGAACCGCCCTCCGCTCTCGCGCTGGCATCCCGACCATGCCGGGGCCTTTGCGAACTGGCTGAAGACATGAAGAAGGGGCGCCCGGCATGGCCGGACGCCCCCCTGGTTTGTCGTCAGGTCACTTCTGGATGCAGGTGTCCACGGTGTCCTTGGTGCATTCGTCAAGGCCGGTGAACACCGGGTCGGCCACGGCCTCGCCGTTGATCAGCGCGATCATGGTGCCGGGGGCCAGATAGCCCATTTCGAACGGACGCTGACCGACAAGCGCGGTCACCAGCCCTTCGCGCGCGATGTCAACTTCGGCGCCGATGGTGTCGGCGGCGCCGATGACGAAGTCGTTGGACGCGATGCGGTCCTTGTAAGGCCCGAACAGGTCACGGTACGGCTGCGGTGCGCCGAACAGCGGCCAGCCGCCCATGATGCCGAAGGCGTCCAGATCGGGGTTCGCGGCCAGGATGTCGGTCATCGCCTGCACGCCCTTGGCGCCGTCGTCGTTGGTGAACACCGGGCAGCCGGCGACCTCGGTCCAGCCGCCTTCGCCTGCAAGCGCGGCCAGCCCCTCTTGCCCGGAAAGGGCATCACGGAAGCCCTGGGCACGGCGCAGGATGTTGTCGGCGCCGGGGTTGCCCTGGATGGTGCAGACCGTGCCGCCTTCGGGCTTGGCGGTCTTGACGTAGTGGCCGATGCGCACGCCCATCAGGTAGTTGTCGGTGCCCAGATAGGTTTTGCGCAGGCCCGCGTCATCGACCGTCAGGTCGGCGTCCAGCGTCATGATCGGGATCGTGGGCGCGGCCGTCTTCAGCGTCTGCGCGATCAGCTTGGCGTTGGACGGCGAAATGGCCATGGCTGCCGTCGTTGGCTTTGACAGCATGTCCTGCACGATCTGCGCTTCGCCCGCCTCGTCCGAAGTGGAGGCCGGGCCGGTGTAGAAGCATTCGTATTCGCTGTCGGGGTTTTCGCCGTTCCACTTCTGGCAGCCCTGGTTGATCGCCTCGAAGAAGGGGTTGTCCAGCCCCTTCACCACGATCACCAGTTGCTTCTTGTCCTGCGCCACGCCCATCCCGGCACCCAGCACGGCCAGGGCCGTGGCCAGCATCAAGGTCTTTCTCATCTCGTCTGTCCTCCCAAAAGGATTGTCGTTTGCAGCATCCGCCGACGGCACGAACCCGGTCGGTCCTTGCGCAACGCAGCGGTCAAGAACGATCCGTCTGCGGCAGCTCTTGCGGCCGTTCGCAGTGCGGATTCAGGTCAGGCATGGCGGCACCCCGGTCGCCCTGCCCCTTCGCGCTGGAGCAAGGAGACAGGGCCTTGCGCGCATTGGTCCGGCCTGTTGGCAGACCTCCGGGATCGCGCGCAGGACCGCTTGTCCCTGCTGCGCAAGGTGACAATGAAAGCGCTGTCACGTCAAGTGACTCGATGACTTTCCGGCCCGGAATCTGACAGAATGACAGCGCTTTTATACTAGGGATTTCATTGACTTTGCGATAGCGTCCGGTTAGCTGGAACGGGCATGCTCGGGGGGGAGGGCGGAAGTCTTTGGCGGTACTTGAACTCAGGCATCTGTCGAAGCATTTCGGTGCGATCGAGGCAGTCAAGGATGTGTCGTTCACCTTGCAGGCAGGCGAGGTGATCGGCCTGATGGGTGACAACGGCGCGGGCAAATCCACACTGGTCAAGATGATCGCGGGCAACTTCCGCCCCAGCAGCGGCACGATGCTGATGGACGACCGCGAGGTTGTGATGCATCGCCCGCTTGAGGCGCGCCAGCACGGGATCGAGATCGTCCATCAGGACCTTGCGCTGTGCGACAACCTGACCGCCGCCGGCAACGTCTTCCTGGGGCGCGAGCTGATGACCGGGATTGGGCCGTTCCGCGTGCTTGACTACAAGGCGATGTACCGCCGCGCGGCCGAGATCTTTACCGAGCTGAAGTCCGAAACCCGCCCGCGCGATCTGGTCAAGCGGATGTCGGGCGGCCAGCGGCAGGCGGTGGCCATTGCCCGCACCCGCCTGTCGAACGCCCGCATCGTGCTGATGGACGAACCGACCGCCGCCATATCGGTGCGCCAGGTGGCCGAGGTTCTGAACCTGATCCGCCGCCTGCGCGACCAGGGCATCACCGTTGTCCTGATCAGCCACCGCATGCCCGACCTCTTTGCCGTGGCCGACCGCGTGATCGTGATGCGCCGCGGCACCAAGGTTGCCGACAAGCGGATTGCCGACAGCTCGCCCGAAGAGGTGACCGGCCTGATCACTGGTGCGATCGAGGCTGTCTGACCCCCCAACATGCCCGAAAGGCAAGCGATGACCACATCACTTTCCGCCCAGATCGAGAAGACCCAGCAAACCGCGCTGTCCCGGCTGCTGGGCAGTCAGACATTCTGGGTCTTCATTGCGGTGGTCGTGGCCTCGCTGGCGCTGTCGTTCGCGACCGATGCCTTCGCCACCGCGAAGAACCTGTACAACATCACCCGGAATGTGACGTTCGTGGCCATCGTCGCGCTGGGCATGACGATGGTCATCATCACCGGCGGCATCGATCTGTCGGTGGGCTCGGTTCTGTGCCTGTGTTCCATGGTGCTGGCGGTGGTGATGCACGCCGGGTATTCGCTTGAGGTGGGCATCGCCGCCTCTGTTGCCACCGCGCTGATCGTCGGCGCGATCAACGGCGTGCTGATCGCCTATGTCGGGTTGCCGTCCTTTGTCGTGACGCTGGGCATGCTGTCGGTCGCGCGAAGCCTGGCCATGGTCGCCTCGGGCAACACCGTGGTCTTCGAGTTTGGCCCCGACCACGATGCCCTGCTGGCACTTGGTGGCGGGGCCTGGCTGTTCGGCATCGCCAATCCCGTCATCTACATGGTCGTGCTGGCTGTCGTGACCGCCTTTCTGCTGCGGTTCACACGGTTCGGGCGCTACCTTTTCGCCATCGGCGGAAACGAACAGGCGGCAACGATGACCGGCGTTCCGGTCCGTCCGATCAAGGTGGTGGTCTACATGGTGTCCGCACTCTCGGCCGGTATTGCGGGGATCGTGCAGACCGGCTGGCTTGGGGCCGTCACCACGAACATCGGCGCGGGACTTGAGTTGCAGGTGATCGCGGCGGCCGTCATTGGCGGCGCGAACCTTGCGGGGGGTGCGGGCACCGCCGTGGGGGCGATCATCGGCGCCATGCTGATCGAGGTCATCCGCAACAGCCTGGGCCTGCTTGGCATCAACGCCTTCTGGCAGGGAACCTTCATCGGTGGTGCCATCCTGTTTGCCGTGATGTTTGACCGGCTGGCCAACTATCGCCGCAGCAACTGATCCCCCGCCCTGTCCGCCTTTTGCCGTGCATCATGAGCGTTCGTGTTCCCGCCTGCGGGCCATGTTGCAGAGGGAAGATCGGGGCCGGGGTCGGCAAGAGGACATGGCCCACATCCGGAGAAGGCCCTCTGGGTCATCGGTGGTGATCTGATCGGCACCAAGCCGGGCCAGGTGTTCGAGTATGGACAGGGCATCCGGCTCGTCGCCGACAAGGGTGAAGCAATCGACGGTCTTGCCCCGGCCATGGAAAGCGCCGATCAGGTCGAACCCCTGTTCATCGGCCAGAATCGGCAGGTCCAGCGCCAGGTAGATGGTGGAGGCTTGCGGCACGGCGCGGAGTGTCTCGTCCACGAAAAGCGGCCAGTCGCCAGCGCGGGCAAGACCGATCTGCCCGTGTTCGGCGCAGGGGTCGTAGCCGACCGTCAGGCCCGGCGTGGCAGCCGCTAGTCGCTGCACCGCCGCGGCATCCTCGCCCGACAGGATGACATTGCCGAACAGCGCGCCCAGCGAGGCGCCGATACCCCCCACATGCGCCGGTGACAGGTCATGGTCGCGGCATTGCAGGTCCAATTGAAGGACAGCGCCTGGTGCGGTTGACGGGCCGATGCAGGTGGAAAGGCTGGCCAGCGTCAGGGCACGTTCGGGCAGCGGCGCACCGGCGTTGTCGCGGCGGTGCAGGGCCTGGAACCCGGCGCTGCCGATGGCGCACACGGGACCATGGCCCGTCGTTTCGCGGTCAAGATCAGGATCGTGGATCACCGCGAAGCCGCCGTCGGACAGGGGCTGGAGGTCGATTTCGACGCTGGCCCCGGCCGCCAGCCCCCGGGCCAGTGCCGCGACAGGGAACGACGGGTCGGACAGCCTTTGCCGCCCGCGATGCCATTTCAGAAGCACGCGGCGGCCGGAAAGCGGCAGCGCGACAGGGGCATCAGACACGGTGGCACCATCGTCAGGTTGCGGACGGCCGACAGCCTGCCTGCCGCCCGCGACCCTGTCCATCGTCATAAAAGCATAGCCGACCCTGCCTGGGCTGCACAGGTGTGCAGACCCCGCACCGATTCCCATACCCACAGGGAGATCCCGATGATCCGCCTTCACCGCACGCCGACCCTTGCCGCGATCCTTGCGGCCACTCTGGCCGCACCGCTTTGCGCGGAAGACATCAAGATCACTGTCTGGGCCCTTGCTGGCGACGCCGATTCCTACCGCGTTGACGCCATCGCCATGGCCATGGCCGCCGACATTCTGGAGCGTGAGGCTGCCGTGCGCGGCGAGACGCTGGACATCACCGTGGACGGCAAGCGCGACTTTTCCGGCTGGGACGAGTTCAAGCAGGCCGTGACGCTGGGCGCCGAGGCCGGGACCGCCCCCGCCATCGTGGTGACCGGCCACCTGGATATCGCACCCTGGAGCCAGGCCGGGTACATCGTGCCGGTTGAGGATTACCTGGACCTGGACGCCTGGCCCCTGTCGAACGTCTATCCGAACCTGATGGACATCGCTTCGTTTGGTGGCGTGCAGTGGGGCATTCCGCGGGATGCGGAAAGCCGCCCGTTCTTCTTCTGGAAGGACACGATGAAGAAGACCGGTTACAGCGATGCAGATCTTGACGCGCTGCCGGGCCGTGTGCAGTCGGGCGAGAACACACTGCAGAACATGCTGGAAGACGCCAAGAAGGCGACCGAGATGGGTCTGGTCGAGCCGGGCTATGGCTGGTACCCGCGCGTTTCGAACGGGCCGGACTATGCGCAGTTCTACCAGTCCTTCGGCGGCACCCTGGCCGATCCTGAAACCGGCAAACTGGTGCTGGACCGCGCGGCAATGACGGCGTACTACCAGTTCTTCGCCGATTCCGTTGCGGCGGGTGTGACCCGCAAAACCCATATCGGCGCCGACTGGGACCAGTGGTATGCCGAAGTGGCGACCGGCAAGGCGCTGTTCTGGCACGGCGGCACCTGGCACTATGCCAACTATACCGGCAAGCAGGGCAACACCGACTTCTTCGGCACCATCGGCTTTTCGCTGATCCCGGCGGGTGGCGAAGGCGGGCGGGCCAACACGATCACCCATCCGCTGGTCTATCTGGTGACCAAGCAGGCCGACGAGCGGGTGCAGGAAGTGGCGGCACAGCTGATTGCCATTGCCACGGAACCGCGGCCGAACTCGCTGCGCGCGATCAAGTCGGCGCATCTTGCGGTGGCCGAGGCGCAGGCGGGCATCGAGCTGTACAGCGGCGACCGCTGGGCCAGCGAGGCGACGACGGTGCTGCTGCCGCACGCGAATTCGCAGCCGAACCATGTGAAGTACGGCGCCTACTCGGAAGCGATGTGGAAAGGGCTGGAGGCCGTGTGGACCGGCGTGCAGACCCCGGAACAGGCCGTGTCCGAACTGGAAGCCGGTCTGACCGCCGCGCTGGGCGATGAGCTGATCGTTCGCTGAACCTGCGGGCCGGCGGCGTTCCTGCCCGCCGGCCCGGCCACCTTACCCCGGACCAAGGCCGCCCATGACCCGCAGCCGCCCCAACCTTCTGGCGCTGGCCTTTCTTGGGCCCGCGCTGATTGTGGCGATGCTGTTCTTTCTGTTGCCGGTCCTGCTGACCGCGACGTTTTCGTATACCAGCATGAGCACGTCGACCGGCATCCTTGGGGGGCGAGTATGTTCCGACCCGCCAGCAGGTGGATCGACTGGCCGAGCAGGGCACCATCTCGCCCCAGACGGCGCAGGCGCTGACCGGTGACGGCTATGCCGTGACCCGCGCCACGCTGACGGCCTTTGGCGAGGCGCTTGGCGCGGACCGGGCCGAGGCGCTTGGCGCCAGCCATCTGGGCCAGACTGTTGCCAGTCGGCGCGAGATGGAGCGGCTGCTGCGCGACCTGCCGCGCAATCCGATCCGCAGCGCGGCAGACCGCAAGGCCGCCGCGGCGCTGTTCCGGACCTCGGTGCTGGACCAGCGCCATGCCGAGGCGGCGGGAATGCGGGCCAGCCTGGTGGCCCTTGCTCTGCCGGAAACCGAAGTTCGGACCCTGACCGATGCGGCCTATACCGGCTGGCACTGGACGACCGGAAACTTCGCGTTGCTTGCCCAGCTTCCGGCGACCTGGCGCTATGCGGCGAACACGGTGTTCTATGTTGTGGCGACGCTTGGCTTCAACATCGGCTTCGGGCTGTTCCTGGCGATTTCCACCTTTTACTTGCCTGCCGCGCTGGCCAACACCTTTCGCGCCATCTGGTTTCTGCCCCGCATCCTGCCGCCGGTCCTGTATGTGCTGATGTGGCGCTGGATGACCGCCGATCAGGGCTTCATCTTGGCCATGTTGGCACCCTTTGGCGTGGTTCCGCGCAACTGGATGGTGGACAGTGCGGCGAATGCCTGGGTGGCGGTGATCCTGATCAACGGCTTTGTCGGGGCCTCGCTGGGGATGATCCTGTTTTCCTCGGCGAGCTGCGGGCGATCCTGCCCACGCACAGTGGCTTTGCGCCCGGTCAGTCGGTGGACTGGGGCGTGGATGCCGCCCGGATCATGGCGTTCGATGAACAGGGGATGCGGCTGTGACACAAGACTGGACCCGGCCCGACAGGCCCTATGCCATCGCGCATCGCGGGGCCTCGGCCTATGCCTTTGACAACACGCTGCGCGCCTTTGACCTGGCCGCCGATCTGGGGGCTGACATGTGGGAGGTGGACATCCGCCTGACCCGGGACGGCGTGCCGGTTGCCCACCATGACGCGGACCTGCCCGATGCCACCCCGGTTGCGGCACTGGACTGGGCCGGGCTTCAGGCCCGCACCGCTGCGCTTGGCCGCCCTGCCCCCCGGTTGGAGGACATTGTCGCACTGGCCGCACGACGCGGCGTCGGCATCTATGCCGACATCAAGGACAACGGCGCGGCCCTGCCAACGTTGCAGCTGTTGCGGGCGCATGGCATTGACCGGGCGATCCTGGGGGCCTTTGACCGCAGTGTCGCACGGGCCCTGCAAGACGCGGGCAGCCCCTACCCGCGCGCGGTGCTGGTGCCGCTGGGGGCCGATCCCTTTGCCCATGCGGCGGGGGCAGATGTCATTCACCTGTGTTGGGAGCGGATGGAACGGCCACAAGATGCATTGACCCCCGCCCTGTTCGACCGCGCCTTTGCGCAGGGCCAGCGCGTTGTCCTTTGGCACGAGGAAGACCCGGTGCGGATGGCAGCAATCCGGGTGACGCCGGTGACCGGCATCTGTTCGGACCGGCCCGAAATGGTGAACCCGTTCCGCCCGCCCGCCGACTGGCCGGTTCAGATTGTCTGCCATCGCGGGGCGAACATCGCGGCGCCGGAAAACACCCTGCCCGCCATCGACTGCGCGTTTCTTGCAGGGTTCTCGCATGTCGAGGTTGACCTGCAGGATACGGCGGATGGCGAGACTGTCGTGCTGCACGACCAGACGTTGAACCGCACGACGAATGGTGACGGCCCGGTGATGGGCCAGACACTTGCTGCGCTGCGCAGGCTGGATGCGGGGGCGTGGCACGACCCGTTCTTTGCCGGCTCCCCGATTCCGACCCTGGCCGAGGTTCTGGACCGGGCAAAGGCCCATGGTGGCGCGCTGTATCTGGAGCTGAAGTCGGCCGATCCCGACCGGGTCTGGGCCGCGGTCGGGGCGGCGGGAATGGCAGGCCGGGTGTTCTTCTGGTCCTTCGATGCGGCCCGGATGCACCGGATGCGCCGGATTGCGCCTGAGGCAAACCTGATGGCGCGCAGGCAGGATTTCCCCGATCTTGCGGCGACCCTGGCCGCCTATGATCCGCAGATCGTGGAATACTCGCCTGACGAGGACCTGTCCGAGTTTGCCGACTTGCGGGCAAGGGGCGCGCAGCCGATGGTGGCCTACATGGGCCGCGAGGCCAGCGTCTTCCGGCGCATCCGTGCGGCGCGGCCCGACCTTGTGAACCTTGACCATCCCTTCGCCTTCGCCGCCCTGCTGAAGACCCTGGCCCCCCGGACCTGACCTTGCGAAAGCCGCGCAACCCGACGTCCTTCGATGTCGCCGAACTGGCGGGCGTGTCGCGGTCGGCGGTCAGCCGGGCCTTTACCGAAGGCGCGGCCGTTGCGCCCGAAACCCGCCACAAGGTGCTGCAGGCGGCGGCCTCGCTGGGCTATGTGGTCAACCCGCTGGCCCGGGGCTTGCAGACCGGCTCGTCCAACATCGTCGGGCTTCTGGCCTCGCGCATGGACACGGCGATCCGGTCGCGGCAGATCAAGCTGCTGGCGCAGGCGCTGTTGCAGAACGGCTTTCGCCCGATGCTGATCACCGCCGAGCGTGAGACCGATCTGCCGGGGCTGATGCGGGCGGCGCTGTCCTACAATGTCGCGGGCATGGTGGTCACTTCGGACACGCCGCCGCAGGATCTGGTGCAGGACTGGGCCGAACGGTCGATCCCGCTGGTGCTGGTGAACCGCGATCCCGCCGGGCTTCCGGCAGACCGGGTGCAGATGGACCCCGTGGCAGGCGGGCGCATGGTGTTCGACCTTCTGCGCCACTGCGGGGCAACCCGGCTGGCCTGCCTTTCGCCGATGGGCCAGACCTTTTCTGTCACCGGACGCAGTGACAGTTTCCGGCAGGCGGCCCACGAGGCAGGCCTGCCGTGCCGGATGATCGGGGTCGAGAACCAGTCCTATGCCGCCGCGCAGGCCGCCATTGCCCGGATCGGCCGCGACGGGCTGGCGGGGATTGACGGGTTGTTCTGCGCGACCGACCTGATGGCGCTTGGTGCGCTGGATGCGCTGCGGTTCGATCTGGGGCTGAGGGTGCCCGAAGACGTGCAGGTGGTCGGCTTCGACGACATCGAGCAGGCAGGCTGGGGCGCCTACCGGCTGACCACGATCCGCCATGACATTGCCGCGCAATGTGCGATGGTGCTGGAGCTTTTGACGGCGCGGATCGACAGCCCTGACCAGCCGCCGCAACTGCGGGTTCAGGGGCTGGAGCCTGTGCTGCGAAACTCAACAGAAGGGCCCCCCTCAACATGACCGATCCCCGACTTGCCTTTGCCACCGAACTTGCCCGCGAGGCGGGGCTTCTGGCCCAGCGCCTGCGTCACCAACCGGACGGGCTGGACGTGACCCGCAAGGGACCGCAGGATTTTGTCACCGCCGCCGATCTGGCCGTGGAGCGGCTGGTGCAGGATCGCATCGCCGCCGCCTTTCCGCATGACGGCCTTCTGGGCGAGGAAGGCGGCCTGCGGGCGGCCAGCCCGGGCGCGGGGCTCTGGATCGTTGATCCGATCGACGGCACGACGAATTTCCTGCGCGGACTGGCCGACTGGGGGGTGTCCATCGCGCTGGCAGACGTGGACGGGTTGACCCATGGCGCGATCTTCCTGCCCGACCTTGACCTGATGGCCATCGCAGGTCCGGGGCAGCCCACACTGCTGAACGGCAAGCCCGCGCAGGTGTCCGACCGCGCCGAGGCGGACCAGACAGTGGTGGCACTTGGCACGTCCGAGCGCGAGCCATTGGCCGAGCATCTGTCGCGCATCGGCCGCCTTCGGGCGGCCGGTTGCGAATACCGGCGTGCGGGGGCGGCGACGGTTGGGCTGATGGGCGTTGTCGCGGGCCGGATCGAGGCCTATCACGAAGCGTTCCTGAACATCTGGGATGCGGCAGCGGGCCTGGTTCTGGTTCGCGCGGCGGGCGGGCAGGTTTGGCACCCTGACCTGCGGGCGCACCTGGCCGAACCGTCAGAAGTGCTGGTCTGGAACGGAAGGAACAGCGCCCTGCCGGGCCTGCTTGTGTCCGGGTCTGCACGCTGAAAGCAGGACGGTCGATCGATCCGCCGGGGTGGCCGGAGCGAGCCCCCGGTCCGGGCACAGGCGGCGACGCGTTCCGTACAAAGGGCGATGCTGTCCCTTCGGGTGGTCGCTGGCGACGATCCCGTCATCAACCTGCCCGCAGGGGCGTGCTGATCACGCAGGCCCGCGCCGAACATCGCGGTGACGATCAGCGTCACCCATACCACCAAAAGGGACAGCTTCCGTGAAGCCCGACAACCGAAGGTGCGAAAGGTTTTGCCAGATGTGTGCCTCGGTCGCGCCCGCGCTGCCGGACAGACGGGCGGCGGTTACATCAAGCGCAAGGTTGGGAAGCGTTCGTGACAGGTCCACAAGCTCGCCCGCGTGAATCCGGGGCCGGGCAAGCGACGCCGGGACCCAGGCAACCGCGACCCCGACGGCCGCCATTTCCAGCGCGGCCAAGGTCAGCGCCGTTTCGGCCGATGCAACGGGCCGTGTCACATTCCGGAACTTCGGCAAGACCAGGCGTTCCATCACCTGGCCCAGAAAAACCTCACGCGGGTAGGCGATGTAGGGAACCTCGCCACCAACGAAAAGCGCATTGAGTTCGGCAATGGCACTGGATGAAAAGACCGGGATCAGGCGGTCCGAACACAGGGTGATCGTCTCGATGTAGTCTGCGTTGATCGGATGCTCTTCGCCGGGCACCCGATACACCAGCGCGATGTCCGCCTGTCGCGACAAGAGGAGAGCGAAGCATTCGTCCAGGTTGGCCGAGCGCAGTCGCACATAGGTGTTTTCCCCACGCGTCTGGATGCCCTTGAGGATTGAGGGTGTCAGTCCCGTGGTCAGCGCATGCTGGCTTGCAATGACGATCCGGTTTGACGTGAGACGGTCACCACGGCGCAGGTCATCTGCAAGCTGCCGGAGTTCTGCTGCAAGCCGCTTGATCTGCTCGCGCTGGCCTTCTGTCGTCGCGCGCAGCTGCACCGGTTTGCGGGACCGATCGAAAAGTTCGACGCCCAGATAGGATTCAATGCTGTGAATGCGCCGCGAGAAGGCAGATTGCGTCAGCAACCGCCGCTCTGCCGCTTCGCTGAACGAACCCGTCTCGGCCACGGCCACGATGTCTTCCAGCCATTCAAGGCGCATTTCACCCCCTAAGATGCAGGAAATGCAACATAGCAGGAGTATTTCGAATTTGAACACGGTATTCGCGCTGTGTAACAAATGCTTTCAGCAAGTTCTACAGGGATCCGTCCATGCATCTCGCCCGTTTTCCCCGCGTTTTCCTCGCCCATCTTCCGACGCCGCTTGAACGGCTTGACCGGCTGAGCCGCGAGTTGGGCGGGCCCGAGATCTGGATCAAGCGGGATGATTGCACGGGGCTGTCGACAGGCGGCAACAAGACGCGCAAGCTGGAATTCCTGATGGCCGAGGCGCAGGCCATGGGTGCGGATGTGGTGATGACGCAGGGGGCGACGCAGTCGAACCATGCCCGCCAGACGGCAGCCTTTGCGGCCAAGCTGGGCATGGCCTGCCATCTGCTGCTGGAGGACCGGACGGGATCGAACAACTACAACTACAACCAGAACGGAAACGTGCTGCTTGACCACCTGCATGGCGCCACGACCGAAAAGCGACCGGGCGGCGTCGACATGCAGGCCGAAATGGATGCGGTGGCCGACGCGATGCGCGCGGCGGGGCGCAAGGTCTATGTGATCCCGGGCGGTGGGTCGAACCCGACGGGGGCGCTTGGCTATGTCAACTGCGCGTTCGAACTGGTGGGGCAGGCCAATGACCGCGGGCTGGTGATCGACCATCTGGTGACCGCGACCGGCTCGGCGGGGACGCAAGCCGGGCTGGTGGTGGGGCTGAAGGCGATCAACGCCGGCATCCCGCTGTTGGGCATCGGCGTGCGCGCGCCCCAGCAAAAGCAGGAAGACAACGTGTTTGCCCTTGCCCAGCGAACGGCGGAGAAGCTGGGCTGTCCGGGCGTGGTGCAGCGGGGCGATGTGGTGGCCGACACGTCCTATGTGGGCGCGGGTTACGGCATCCCGCGCGCCGACACGCTCGAGGCGATCCGGATGTTCGCCGAACTGGAAGGCATCCTGCTCGACCCGGTCTATTCCGGCAAGGGAGCCGCCGGGCTGATCGACCTGTGCCGCAAGGGGCGGTTCACCAAGGGCCAGCGGGTGGTGTTCCTGCACACCGGCGGGTCGGCGGCGCTGTTCGGGTATGACGCGGTGCTGACCGATCCGGGCACCGCGCAGGCCGCCGAATAGCCGATGCAGCCCCCCGCCGCCCCCGCTGATCCGACCTGCCGCGCCTTCGGGGGGTCCGCATGACCTTCCGGCGTGTCGGCATCCTGGGCGGCATGGGGCCAGAGGCCACGGTCCTGCTGATGCAGAAGATCATCGCGGCGACGGCGGCGCGCGACGACGCCGACCACATCCCGTTGATTGTCGATCAGAACCCGCAGGTGCCCTCGCGCATCCGCCATCTGATCGAGGGCACCGGCGACGACCCCGGGCCGGTTCTGGCGGCGATGGCGGCGCGGTTGCAGGCGGCGGGGGCCTGCGCGCTGGCCATGCCCTGCAACACCGCCCACCACTATGCCCCCGCGATCCGGGCGGCGGTGACAGTGCCGTTTCTGGACATGGTGGCGCTGTCGGTCGCCCACGCGGCAGGGCTGGCCGGGCCGGGCGCGCGCGTGGGCATCCTTGCCTCGCCTGCCGTGCGGCGGGTGGGTCTGTTCGAAGCGCCCTGTGCGGCGGCGGGTCTGACCCCGGTCTATGCGGCGGACGAACCCGCGATGCTTGCCGCGATCCGCAGCCTCAAGGCCGATGGTGTGACGGATTCTGCTCGCGCCACCCTGCGCGCGGCCTCGGCCCGGCTGTGCGACGAGGGGGCCGGGGTGCAGATGATCGCCTGCACCGAATTTTCACTGATTGCCCAAGAGACCGCCCCCACCGCGGTTTCCTTTGATACACTCGATCTGCTGACCCGTGCCATCATCGCCTTTGCCGCCCCGCGCGCCACAGGCCAACAGCAAGCGGCCGAATGACCGCCAAACCCTTGGGCGCATACGCCCGGTCTTTCAACAGAGGAGCTACCCAATGACCAGAACCATCCAGAACCTGCTGATCAGCGCCGCCACGCTGGCGCTGACCGCCGGGGCCGCGCTGGCCGAAAACATCATCATCGGCCATTTCGGCAACCCGACCCCGATGCAGGTCGCCCGCGCCGAAGGCAAGTTCGACGCCGCCACCGGCTGGACGATCGAATGGCGCCAGTTCGGCTCGGGCACCGAGGTGATCGCCGCCATGGCCTCGGGGGATGTGCAACTGGCCGAACTGGGCTCGTCGCCGCTGGCCATCGGCACCAGCCAGGGCCTGGACATCCAGCTGTTCATGATCGCCGAAGGTCTGGGCACCGCCGAAAGCCTGATCGCCACCAAGGCCTCGGGGATCGCCAAACTGGAAGACGTGAAGGGCAAGCGGATCGCCGTTCCGGTGGGTTCCACCGCGCATTACTCGCTGATGGGGGCGCTGGCCCATGCCGGCATTCCGGAAACCGACATCACCATCATGAACCTGCCGGCCGACCAGATTGCGGCGGCGTGGGATTCAGGCCAGGTCGATGCGGCCTTCATCTGGGAACCGGTGCAGAACCAGATCCTGCAGACTGGCACCTTCATCGTGGGCGCCGACCAGACCGCCGCCTGGGGCTTTCCGACCTTTGACGGCTGGGTGGTGAACAAGGACTTCGCGGCGGCGAATGCCGATGCGATGGTGGCCTTCGCCAAGACGCTGGACGAGGTGAACAAGGCCTATCTGGCCGATCCCGCCGCCTGGAGCGCCGACAGCGACCCGGTGAAGAAGATCGCCGAGATGACCGGTGCCGCCCCCGATCAGGTGCCCGGCATCCTGAAAGGCTTCACCTTCATCCCGCTGGCCGATCAGCTGAGCCCGACCTGGCTGGGCGGCGCGGCGGCCAACATGAAGACCACCGCCGATTTCCTGGTCAAGGCCGGGCGGATCGACGCCGCGGTGGACGACTATTCGGGCTTTGTGAACACCGCGATTGCCGAAGCGGCCAAGTAAGCAGTCCTTCCCGGGCCGGAAGCGGGGATCCCCGCTTTCGGCCCATCGCGAAACCTGTTGGGGGACGGAATGGGGCTGAACATCAAGGAGGCTTCGGTCATCTATCCGACCGCCGACGGGCGACCGCCGGTCGAGGCGCTGCGGAAGATCGACCTTGAGATCGTCAATGACGATTTCGTCGTTGCCCTGGGCGCGTCCGGCTGCGGAAAGTCCACGCTTCTGTCCCTGATCGCGGGGTTCCTGTCGCCGTCCTCGGGCGAGATCCTGCTGGACGGCAGCAAGGTCAGGGGGCCGGGAGCCGACCGCGCGGTGGTGTTTCAGAAGCACGCGCTGATGCCCTGGCTGAACGTTCTGGACAACGTGGCCTTCGGGTTGAAGCTGCAAGGCGTTGCCGAAGAAAAACGATATGAGATCGCGCGTGGGTTCATCGAGCTGCTGGGACTTGGTGATTTCGAGGACAGCCGCGTCTACAAGCTTTCCGGCGGGATGCAGCAGCGTGTCGGCATCGCCCGGGCGCTGACCTGCAACCCCAAGGTCATGCTGATGGACGAACCCCTTGGCGCGCTGGATGCATTGACCCGCGAAAAGGCGCAAGAGCTGATCCTGAACATCTGGCACACGACCAGCAAGTCGGTGTTCTTCATCACCCATTCGGTCGAAGAGGCGCTTTTCATGGGCACGAAGCTGATCGTGATGTCGCCCCGCCCCGGGCGCATTACCCACCGTTTCGACCTGCCTTTCTCGCGGCAGTTCCTGTCGGGAAGCCCCGCCCGTGAAGTGAAGGCCAGCCGCGAATTCATCGCCCTGCGTGAAGAAGTCCTGAAGATCATCTTCGCGGACGAGGAGGCCGTGGCATGACCGAACACGCCTATCCGAACACCGTGTCCAAGAAGAAGGGCATCTTCTTTTTCCTGATGAAGGCACGGGCCACGAAACCCGGCGAAACCTATGGCGTGCCGGGGCAAGGCGACACGCTCTGGCTGTCGGTGCTGTCAATCCTTGGCATCATCTTCATCTGGTGGCTTTTCACCTTCATGGGCTGGGTCAAGCCGCTGTTCCTGCCGTCCCCCCAGGCGGTTCTGGGCAAGTTCATCCAGGTCTGGAACGAAGGGTTCACCAATACATCCTTCCTTGAGCATGTCGGCATCTCGGCGGCACGCGTCTTCGGCGCTTTCCTTCTGGCCTGCGTCGTCGGCATCCCCTTGGGCCTTGCCATGGGCATGAGCCCTTTCATCCGTGGCATCTTCGATCCACCGCTGGAGTT
Organism: uncultured Rhodobacterales bacterium; assembly: GCA_964559535.1. Classification (GTDB taxonomy): domain Bacteria; phylum Pseudomonadota; class Alphaproteobacteria; order Rhodobacterales; family Rhodobacteraceae; genus CAZLIC01. The sequence continues at coordinate 8,623 of CAZLIC010000033.1, read as the reverse complement.
CTACCGCCCGATCCCGCCGCTGGCCTACCTGCCCCTGATGATCATCTGGTTCGGCATCGGCGAGACTTCGAAGGTGCTTCTCATCTTCCTCTCTGTGCTTGCCCCCGTCGCCCTCGGGGCCCGCTCCGGGGTCAAGTCGGCGGCCATCGAGCAGATCCACGCCGCCTATTCCTTCGGCGCAAGCCGCTGGCAGGTCATGCGCCACGTCATCCTGCCCTCGGCCCTGCCCGAAATCCTGACGGCCATGCGGATCGGGATCGGCTTTGGCTGGACCACGCTGGTCGCCGCCGAAATGGTCGCGGCAACCAGCGGCCTTGGCTACATGGTGCTGACCGCCAGCCAGTTCCTGCAAACCTCGACCGTGATCATGGGCATCATCGTGATCGCGATCATTGCCTATGCCTTCGACATGTTGATGCGCTGGATCGAGCGCAAGATCGTGCCCTGGAAGGGCCGTATGTGAGCTGACCTCATGAAAATGATGTACCTGAAGAAATCAACCCGGACGGCAGAGTCCGGCCAGACCGACGTGCGCGCAAGCGTCGAATCGATGCTGGCCGAACTTGCCCGTGACGGCGATGCCGCAGCGACCCGCTTTGCCCGCGAACTGGACAGGTGGCAGGGCGACATTGTGGTGTCGGCAGAGACACGGTCCAGGGCGGCGGCCCTGGTGCCGGAAAAGCTGAAAGATGACATCCGGTTCGCGCATCGCAACATCGCCCGCTTTGCCCAGGCGCAGCGCGGCACGATCACCGATTGCGAGGTCGAGATCCTGCCGGGTCTGCTGGCAGGGCAGAAGCATATCCCGGTCTCGTCGGCAGGCTGCTACGTACCGGGCGGGCGCTACAGCCACATCGCCAGCGCCATCATGACTATCACCACGGCCAAGGTCGCGGGCGTGGCGCACATCGCCGCTGTCTCTCCGCCGCGCCCCGGCGTGGGCATCCCGCCCGCGATACTTTTCGCGATGGACCTGTGCGGCGCCGATGTGATCCTGAACCTGGGCGGCGTGCAGGGTGTGGCAGCCATGGCGAACGGCCTGTTCGGGCTGCCGAAAGCCGATATCCTGGTTGGCCCCGGCAACCAGTATGTCGCCGAGGCCAAGCGGATTCTGTACGGACAGGTCGGGATCGACATGTTCGCGGGCCCGACCGACAGCATGGTGATTGCTGACGCCCTTGCCGACCCCGACCTGGTAGCAGCGGACCTGGTGGGTCAGGCCGAGCATGGCTACAACTCGCCCGTCTGGCTGGTTACGACCGACCGTGCGCTGGCCGAGCGGGTGATGGCGCTGGTGCCCAGGCTGATCGACGACTTGCCGGAACTCAACAGCACCAATGCCCGCGCGGCCTGGGCCGACTATGCCGAAGTCATGCTGTGCGACAGTGCCGAGGCGATGGCGCAGGTGGCCGACAGCTATGCGCCCGAGCATCTGCATGTGCAGGCGAGCGATCTGGACTGGTGGCTGGGGCGATTGCAGTCCTACGGGTCGCTGTTTCTGGGCGAGGAAACGACGGTGGCCTACGGCGACAAATGCTCGGGGCCGAACCATGTGCTGCCAACATCGGGTGCGGGGCGCTATACCGGCGGGCTTTCGGTGCACAAGTTCATGAAGACGGTCACCTGGCAGCGCGCCACCCGCGCCGCCAGCCGTGACCTGGCCGTCGCCACTGCCCGCATCTCGCGGATGGAGGGGATGGAAGGGCACGCCCGAAGCGCTGACGTGCGGCTGGCCAAGTACTATCCCAGCGAGAATTTCGACCTGAGCCCAACCGACGATGCGGCCTGAAGCCGTGCCGTCGAAGGGCGATGGCAGACCCCCTCCCGGCTGATTGCCACCTTGGCCGCCGCCGAGTGGGGCGCGAGCCGCGCTGTTGTGCTGCGCAACCTTGACGACTGGTGGACCGAGGGCTGGCGCACGCGGTGACAAGGCAAGGGGGCGGGAGAACGAGTTGCTGCGAAGCGCGCGTGAAGTTTGCCGGGTCGGAGGTTCGAAGGTAGGATGAAACGGCGACGGGCCAGATGGCAGGAGGCGGGCATTGACACTTTACCGATCAATGGCCCCGATGCTGAGACGAGAGTGTATTTCGCGGAAGGCTGCGGGCAAGGCATGGTGGATACGGTGACGGGACCGGGGGGCAAGACCGGGGATGGGTCCTGGATCGACCGTTTCGCGGGCCTGTCGCGGCTGCCGGCCGATCTGCGGGACGCACTTGTCCGGGGCAGCAGCACCGTTGTGGTTCCGGCGGGCACGCAGGTCTTTGCCCCAGGACAGTCGGCGGACAACCTGCTGCTGCTGCTGTCTGGCACAGTGCGGGTGCAGCAGCGGTCGGACACCGGGCGCGAAGTGTTCCTGTATCGGGTCAACGCCGGAGAAAGCTGCGTGCTGACCACGGCCTGCATGATTGCTGATGACGACTATTCTGCCGAAGGCGTGGCAGAGACGGACGTCACGGCCGTGGCCATTCCGCGCGCCACCTTCGACGACCTGGCAGGGCGGTCGCCGGTGTTCCGGCAGTTTGTCTTCCGCGCCTATTCGCGCCGCATCGCCGACCTGTTCAGCCTGATCGACGACATCGTGTTCCAGCGCATGGACGTGCGCCTGGCCGGGCGGCTTTTGGAACTGGCGAAGGACGGCACCGTCAGCGCCACCCATCAGGTGCTTGCCGCCGAACTCGGCACGGCCCGCGAGGTCATCTCGCGCACGCTGGCAGAATTTCATCGGCGGGGCTGGGTCGAGCAGGCACGCGGCGAAATCCGGATCGTGTCGCGCGAGCCCCTGGAACGCATGGTGCGCGCAGCCGGCGCTTTGTGACCTAGTCACCGTGTGCCGCGCCCGAGTGGCCGTATCACCGCCGGGACAGTGATTCCCGAAAGGATGCGGACGTGACTCGGAACATGGGAAATCTTGACCGCGGGCTGCGGCTTGCCGTCGGCGTGGCGCTTCTTGCCGCCACCTTCGGCTTCGGCCTGGGCACAGGCTGGGTGCAGGCGGCCATGGCCGCGATCGCCCTTTTGATGATCGGTACGGCGGCGGCTGGGGTCTGCCCGCCCTACGCCTTGCTTGGCCTCAAGACGTGCCGGGTGTGAACATGACCACGGAATTCACCCCATTCATGTCGCTTGGCGGCGGGGCGCTGATCGGGCTGTCGGCGGTTCTGCTGATGGCCTTGCACGGCCGTATTCTGGGCGCCACCGGCATACTTGGCGGCCTCATGCGGTTTGGCGACCCCGGAGACTGGTGGCTGCGCGCCGTGCTGCTGGCTGGCATGGTTTCGGCACCGGTGCTGATCCTGGCGACAACCGGCTATCGTCCGGCGCTGGACATTCCGGTGTCCACCACGGCCATCGTGCTGGGTGGCCTGATCGTTGGCGTCGGCGTCAGCTATGGCGGCGGCTGCACCTCGGGGCACGGCGTCTGCGGAAATGCCCGGCTGTCGCGCCGGTCGATCGCCGCCACACTGTCGTTCATGGCGGCAGCCTTCGTGACCGTGTTTGTCACGCGCCACGTGATGGGGGTCTGACATGCGGCTGTTTTCTGCGCTTCTGATCGGGCTTGTGTTCGGTAGCGGCATTGCCCTGTCGGGCATGATGAACCCGGCAAAGGTGCTGAACTTCTTCGATCTGCTCGGTACCTGGGACCCCAGCCTTGCCTTTGTGATGGGCGGCGCCCTGGCCGTGGCCATTCCAGGCTACCGCCTTGTCCTGGGCCGCCCGCACCCGACCTTCGAGCCGCGCTTCCAGTTGCCCGACACGAAACGGCTGGATGCGCGCCTGATCCTTGGCTCGGCCACTTTCGGCGTGGGCTGGGGCATTGCCGGGTTCTGCCCCGGCGGCGCGCTGCCCGCGCTGGGCACCGGCCGGACCGAGGTGTTCCTGTTCGTCGCCGCCCTGATCGGCGGCCTGCTGATCGCGCGCTGGATGCAGGGCCTTTCGGCCCGCAGCGCCGCCAAACCCGCCTGAGGAGGTTGCCATGACCGTGACCATCGACCTGACCGTGAAGCCCGAGGTGAAGGGCTTCTTCGACCCCGCCACCAACACCATCAGCTATGTGGTGAAGGATCCCGGCAGCACCACCTGCGCCATTGTCGATTCGGTGATGGACATCGACTATGCTGCGGGGCGCATCACCCATGACCACGCCGACGAGATCATCGCCTGGGTCCGCGCCAACGGCCTGCGGGTGGACTGGCTGATCGAGACGCATGTGCATGCCGACCACCTGTCGGCGGCGCCGTATATCCAGCGGCAGCTGGGCGGCAAGATCGGCATCGGGCGCAACATTACCGTGGTGCAGGACACCTTCGGCAAGGTGTTCAACGAAGGCACCGAGTTCCAGCGCGACGGGTCGCAGTTCGACCGGCTGTTCGACGACGGCGACACCTACAGGGTCGGCGCGATGGACTGCGTGGCAATGCACACGCCCGGCCACACCCCTGCCTGCATGACGCATGTGATGGGCGACACGGCCTTCGTGGGCGACACCCTGTTCATGCCCGACGGCGGATCGGCCCGCGCCGACTTTCCGGGCGGGGATGCGGGTGTGCTGTACGACAGCATCCAGAAGGTGCTGGCCCTGCCGGACGAGACGCGCCTGTTCATGTGCCACGACTATGGCCCGAACGGCCGCGAGATCCGCTGGGAAACCACGGTGGGCGAAGAGAAGTCGCACAACATCCACGTGGGCCGCGGCAAGACGCGCGAGGAGTTCATCACGTTCCGCACCGAACGCGATGCGACGCTGGCGATGCCGAAGCTGATCATCCCGTCGCTGCAGGTGAACATGCGCGCAGGGTCGCTGCCGCCGCCCGACGAGGACGGCAAGCGGTTTCTGAAGGTTCCAGTCAACGTCCTGTAACAAAAATACAAAGGGGGAAGGCAAGATGGACATCAAGCGGATCGACGACAGCTTCAGTGTCAGCCCGCAACTGGCTGTGGCCGATGTGGCCGCGGCTGCCGCAGCGGGGTTCCGCGCGATCATCTGCAACCGTCCCGACGGCGAAGGTGCGGATCAGCCGGTCTATGATGAAATCGCTGCGGCTGCCCGGGCCGCGGGGATGGAGGCGCGCTATATCCCGATCACCGGGGGCATGGTGTCGGATGCCGATGCCGACGCCTTCCGCACCGCCCTGCGCAACCTGCCCGGCCCGGCGCTGGCCTACTGCCGCACCGGAACACGCTCGGCCACGCTGTGGTCGCTGGCTCAGGCCGGGGCAAAGCCCATGCCCGCGATCCTTTCCGCCACCAAGGCGGCGGGGTTCGACATGAACGGCGTTGCCCGCCGCATCGCCAACGGCGGGCGCACGCCCACCGACACGGGCGACGCGCTGTTCGATGTGGTCATCGTGGGCGCGGGTGCTGCGGGCATTTCGGTGGCCGCCAGTCTGAAGGCACGCAAGCCATCGCTGGACATCGCGCTAATCGATCCTGCGGACATCCACTATTACCAGCCCGGCTTTACCATGGTCGGCGGCGGCGTGTTCGAGGCGCCCGACACCGTGCGCACCATGGGCAGCCTGATCCCGCAGGGCGTGACCTGGATCAAGTCGGCCGTAGCGGCGTTCGAGCCTGCGAACGACGCCGTCATCCTGGATGGCTGCCGCGTGGTGAAGTATGGCCGCCTGATTGTCTGCCCGGGCCTGAAACTGGACTGGGACCGGATCGAGGGCCTGCCGGAAACGCTGGGCCGCAACGGCGTGACCTCGAACTACCGCCACGACCTAGCGCCCTATACCTGGCAACTGGTGCAGGGGATGACGAAGGGGCGTGCAGTGTTCACCCAGCCGCCGATGCCGATCAAATGCGCCGGCGCGCCGCAAAAGGCGATGTACCTGTCGGCCGATGCCTGGCACCGCCGGGGCGTGCTGCGCGACATCGAAATCCAGTTCATGAATGCGGGCGGCGTGCTGTTCGGTGTCAAGGACTATGTCCCGGCGCTGATGGAATACGTGGCCAAGTACAACGCTCACCTGAATTTCTTCCACAACCTTGTTGCCATCGACGGCCCCGCGCACAAGGCGGTGTTCGAGGTGAAGAAGCCCGACACGCCCGTTGAACGGGTGACCGTCGATTTCGACATGATACACGTCACCCCGCCGCAGACCGCGCCCGACTTCATCCGCGTTTCGCCGCTGGCCGATGCCGCGGGCTGGATCGACGTCGATCAGGCCACGCTGCGGCACAAGACCTGGGCCAACATCTGGGCGCTGGGCGACGTGATGAACGCGCCCAACGCCAAGACGGCGGCGGCGGCACGCAAGCAGGCCCCGGTGGTGGCCGAAAACGTGGTGGCCGACATCGGCGGCCATGGCCCGGTGGCGCAGTACGACGGCTACGGGTCCTGCCCGCTGACGGTGGAACGCGGCAAGATCGTGCTGGCCGAGTTCGGCTATGGCGGCGCGCTGCTGCCATCCTTCCCGACGGCGCTGATCGACGGCACCCGCCCCAGCCGCATGGCCTGGCTCTTGAAGGAACGCATCCTGCCGCCCGTGTACTGGCAGGCCATGCTGAAGGGACGCGAGTGGCTGGCCAAACCCGAGAAGGTCGCCGTCGTGGCGAAATGACAAGACGGGCCCCCAGGCCTGTCACCTGACACTGGATTCCCCATGTTCAACGCCATCACCACCCGCCTGCCGATCCTGACCTGGGGTCGCCAGTACACCCGCGCGAGCCTTGCCGCCGACAGCATGGCCGCGGTGATCGTGACGATCATGCTGATCCCGCAGTCGCTGGCCTATGCGCTGCTGGCGGGCCTGCCGCCGCAGGCGGGGCTTTATGCGTCGATCCTGCCCATCATCCTGTACGCGCTGTTCGGCACCAGCCGGGCGCTGGCGGTGGGACCGGTGGCCGTGGTGTCGCTGATGACGGCCGCCACGGTGGGGCAGGTGGCCGATGCCGGGACGGCCGGATATGCCGCGGCCGCGCTGACGCTGGCGTTGCTGTCGGGGGCGATGCTGCTGGCCATGGGCGTGTTGCGGCTGGGGTTTCTGGCGAATTTCCTGTCGCATCCGGTGATTGCCGGGTTCATCACCGCGTCCGGCCTGCTGATCGCGGCGGGGCAGGTGCGGCACCTGCTGGGGGTCAGGTCGGGCGGTGACACGCTGCCGGAAATCCTGCACGGCCTGTGGGCCCATCTGCCCGAGATCAACCCGGCCACCCTGATGGTCGGCCTTCCCGCGCTGGCGTTCCTGTTCTGGGTGCGCAAGGGGATGAAGCGGTTCCTTCTGGCCCGCGGCCTGCCGCCCCGGCTGGCCGATGTGCTGACCAAGGCCGGGCCGGTATTCGCCGTGGCCGCCACCACGCTGGCCGCCTGGGCGGCCGGGCTGGCCGACCACGGCGTCCGGCTGGTGGGCGAGGTGCCGCAGGGCCTGCCGCCGCTGACCCTGCCCGACCTGTCCCCGTCGCTCATGTCGTCGCTGCTCCTTCCCGCCGCGCTGATCTCGGTCATCGGGTTTGTCGAAAGCGTGTCGGTGGCGCAGACGCTAGCCGCTCGGAAACGCCAGCGCATCGACCCCGATCAGGAACTGCTGGGCCTGGGTGCGGCCAACATCGGCGCGGCCTTCACCGGTGGCATGCCGGTGACGGGCGGCTTTGCCCGGTCGGTGGTGAACTTCGACGCGGGCGCCGAAACCCCCGCCGCGGGTGCCTTTACCGCGCTGGGCCTTGCCGTGGCAGCCATCGCCCTGACACCGCTGCTGTATTTCCTGCCGCAGGCCACGCTGGCCGCCACCATCATTGTCGCCGTGCTGGGCCTTGTCGACTTTGGCATCCTGCGCCGCACCTGGGCCTATTCCCGACGCGACTTTGCGGCGGTGGCCGCGACCATCCTGACCACGCTGGCGATGGGGGTCGAGGCGGGCGTGTCGGCAGGGGTGGCGCTGTCGCTGCTCTTGCACCTGCTGAACACCGCGCAGCCGCATGTGGCCGAGGTGGGGCTGGTGCCCGGCACCCAGCATTTCCGCAATATCAGCCGGCATGCGGTGGAAACCACGCCATCGATCCTGACGCTGCGGGTGGACGAGAGCCTGTACTTTGCCAATGCCCGCGTGCTGGAGGATCTGGTGCTGGGCCGGATCGCCGGACATTTGGCGGTTCGGGATGTGGTGCTGATGTGTTCGGCGGTGAACGACATCGACTATTCCGCGCTGGAAACCCTTGAGGCGCTGAATGCCGAGCTGAAGGCACTGGGGGTGCGGCTGCACCTGTCGGAGGTGAAGGGGCCGGTGATGGACCGCCTGCGCGAAACGCACTTTCTGCAGGGGCTGAGCGGATCGGTGTTCCTGTCGCAGTATGATGCCTGGTGTGCGCTTGTTCCCAAGCCGCACAGGGACGCCGTGGCCTGAGCCAGCACGGAAGGACCGTGGCGGGCTGCACCGTTCCGGCGTGCCGTGCCCGGCTCTGGGAAGCGGCCTGGGCGACGGCGCGTTCCGACATGGCTCTGATGGTCGGTCGAAGCTTTCCGTCGGAGCGCCTTCATGGCGATCTGTGCCGCGTATCTGGTGACCCAGCGGTTGAGCGTCGCATGGTTCGCCGCAACGCCGCTTTCAGCCATGATCTCCTCGAGGTCACGTTAGAGCCTGTCGCGTTCAAACTGAGCCATAGCCGGCGGCGATGAAGTAATTTC
>CAZLIC010000032.1:0-41842 GCA_964559535.1 uncultured Rhodobacterales bacterium | reverse complement strand
GGTCTGTCCAAGGGAAGGGGCACTCCGACCTTCAGCGGATTTGCGCAACAAAGCCCGACAACGTCGATGCGTTGCGGCTGGATGCCACGCTGTGGGACGGCGCGCTGCGGCTGCGCGATGCACTGTTGGCGCATGGCAGCGTCGACGATCTGGGGCGCGTGGTGCTGAGTTTCGGGACCGACGTGCTGGTGGTGACGGGTGTGGCCGAGGTCGCCAGCCTGTTTGACGATGCCGCGCTGGCCTGAGACGGTCCGGCCAAGGCGGCCGGTTGACGCCGCCGCCGGCAAGAGGCTAGGCCGCGGCGGATGAACCACCCTGCCCTGCCACCCTTCCAGCCTACTGGTGCGCTGCCGCCCCTGTTCTTCCTGCATATCCCCAAGACAGCGGGCAGCGCGCTGAATGCCGGTCTGGCGCAGATGTTCGGCGCGGACCGCTGCCTGTTCCATGCCGAGGCCTTCATCGACGCCATCGCGCGCGGCGAACGGCCCCCGGTGCAGGCCGACTGCGTGACGGGGCATCTGCCCTGGGCCAAATGGCTGGCTGCGGGCAGTGTCGCGGCCTATGCGCCGGTGACGGTGCTGCGCGCGCCCTGGGACCGGCTGGTGTCGCATCTGAACTGGATGGACCGGTTCAACCACGGCATCGACGCGGCCACCCTGCCGCGCCTGCCGCGCGGCTATCAGGCCGTGGTGGCCGTGCTGGCCGAAACCGATTTCGACAGCCGCGCCAGCCTGTCCGGGTTGCTGGATGTCCTGCGCAGGGGCGCCGGGCGGCGGCTGTTCGACAACCTGCAGGTGCGCATGCTGGCCGCCTCGGCCACACCCGAGACGGCGGCGGTCGGGGCCGCGCATGTGGACGATGCCCGGCAGGTTCTGGCCGGGTTTGCCGCCGTGGGGCGGGCCGAGGCGCTGGATGGTCTTCTTGGGGCGCTGGCCGGACGGCTGGGCGTGGCGGCGCCGGGCCTGCCGCCGGACGCGCCGGTGAACCCGGCCCGGTCACACCGGGTTCGCGTGTCGAACGCGGTGGCGCGCGAGGAGCTGGCGCCCTTCTGGGAACTGGACGCCAGGCTTCTGGACAAGGTCCTGCCTGCCGCAACTCCTAGGCTCTGACCCGTGATGCATGGGGTTCTGCCGCACGGCAGCCACGCCACGGCCTACCTCAGCGTGCCTTGCCCGGCCAAAGCCAGCAGACCGGTTACGTCCAGATGCGCCTCGATGTGATCCGCCAGCCGGTCCAGCACGTCCTGCACGCCCGCCGCGTAGGACAGGCCCGACGGCACCGCACCCAGGTCCCCAAGGAAAGCCGCACGGAACGCATCCGCCGTGAACAGCCCGTGCAGGTAGGTGCCCGTCACCCGCCCGTCGGCCGAGACCGCGCCCTCGGCCTGCCCCGCCACATGGGCAAAGGGCCGTGCCCGGTCGGGGCCCTCGGTGCGGCCGATGTGGATCTCGTAGCCCTCGACCGTCAGCCCGCTGGCCGCGTGGATGGCGGTGGTGCGCGTCAGCCGCTTGTCGGGCGTCATCACCGTGGCCACGTCCAGAAACCCCAGGCCCGCCGTCTCGCCCGGTGGCCCCTCGATACCTTCGGGGTCGGCAATCGACCGGCCCAGCATCTGATAGCCGCCGCACAGGCCCAGGATGCGGCCGCCGCGGCGGTGATGCGCGGCCAGGTCGATGTCCCAGCCCTCGGCCCGCACCGCGGCCAGGTCGCCGCGGGTGGATTTCGACCCCGGCAGGATCACCAGCGCCGCATCGCCCGGGATGGGCCGGCCCGGCCGCACCAGCGTCAGCCGCACGCCCGCCTCCTGCGCCAGCGGGTCCAGATCGTCGAAATTGGCGATCCGCGGAAAGGCGAGTGCGGCAATGTGCAGGCCTTGGCCGCCCCCGGCGGGCAGGTCCAGCGCATCCTCGGCGGGCAGCCGGTGCGCATCGCGAAACCACGGCACCACGCCGAAACCGCGCCAGCCGGTGCGGGTTTCGATCAGCCGGTAGCCATCATCGAACAGCCGCGGGTCGCCGCGGAACTTGTTGATCAGGAACCCCGCCACCATCGCCGCATCTTCGGGGTCCAGCACCGCCTGCGTGCCCACCACCTGCGCAATCACGCCGCCGCGGTCGATGTCGCCCGCCAGCACCACCGGCACGCCTGCCGCCCGGGCAAAGCCCATGTTGGCAATGTCGCCCGCCCGCAGGTTCACCTCGGCCGGCGACCCGGCACCCTCGACGATCACAAGGTCGAAAGCGTTCTGCAACCGCCCGAAACTCTCCAGCACCGGGGCCATCAGGCCGGGCTTCAGCCGCGCATAGTCACCCGCCTTCACGGTGGCCACGCGCCGCCCCTGCACCACCACCTGCGCGCCCGTCTCGGATTCGGGCTTCAGAAGCACCGGGTTCATGTCGGTGTGCGGATCAATCCCGCAGGCCAGCGCCTGCAGCGCCTGCGCCCGCCCGATCTCGCCGCCGTCGGCGGTGACGGCCGCGTTGTTCGACATGTTCTGCGGCTTGAACGGCGCGACGCGCAGCCCCCGCCGCAGCGCCGCCCGGCACAGGCCCGCCACCAGCAGCGACTTGCCCACGTTCGACCCGCAGCCCTGGATCATCAGCGACCGCATGTCACCCCGTAGCTCTCCCGTGGGCTGCGTCCTTGGGCCAGGCAAGGGGGGCAAAGCCCCCCTTGGACCCCCGCGCCCGGCCCGACTGGCCCGCGGGCGCTGCCCCCCGCCCCCCGGAACATCCGGGAAGGGACGCAAGCCCCGGGCGGACCCGTCCGATCTTCCCTTCTTCCTTTTCCAAATATCCTCGGGGGGGCCGGGGGGCAGACAGCCCCCCGGGGGTTCCGCCTGTGCCACGCCGCACGGGATGTGCCGGGGGGTGCGGGGGGGTCTCCCCCCGCTGGGCCGCGCCGCAGAGCTTCAAGGCGGCGTCAGCCGCCGCGAAGCCCGAGGGCGGGGTGCCCTGTCGCCCCCTGGCACGGCGCATCAGAACTCCACCCCCTTCTGCGCCTTGATCCCCGCGCGGAACGGGTGTTTCACCAGCGTCATCTCGGTCACCAGATCGGCGGCCTCGACCAGCCGCGGGTCGGCGTTGCGCCCGGTCAGCACCACATGCGTCATCGCCGGCTTCTCGTCGGCGAGGAAGGCCAGCACCTCGGCCACATCCAGATAGCCATAGCGCAGCGCGATGTTGATCTCGTCCAAGAGCACCATGCGGATGCTGTCGTCGCGGATCAGCTCTTTCGCCTTCTCCCACCCCTTCGCCGCCATGGCGATGTCGCGGTCGCGGTCCTGCGTTTCCCAGGTAAAGCCCTCGCCCATCGCGTGGAACTGGCACAGGTGCCCGAACGACCCCTCGATCAGCCGCCGCTCGCCGGTGTCCCAGGCGCCCTTGATGAACTGCACCACGGCCGACGGCATGCCGTGCGCGATGCAGCGCAGGATCATGCCGAAGCCCGACGAGGACTTGCCCTTGCCCGCCCCGGTCAGCACGATCACCAGGCCCTTCTCGCCTTCCTTGGTCGCCATCATGCGGTCGCGCGCGGCCTTCTTCTTGGCCATCTTGCGCGCATGGCGTCCGGCATCCGCCTCGACCCCGACGTTTCCCGCGCCTTCACCCGTATTGTCGGCTTCGTCGCCCATCCGCCGCTTCCCGTCCTTGACTTGGCGCCCGCCCGGGTCCATCCCGGACCTGCGCCGGTGCCTGCCTACCGCAGGCGAAGAGGGAATGCGACAGGTTCACGACGCCCCGCGCGCCGGAACCGAAGCGCAGCCGCCCCCGCGACCGTAACGCAGAGAGGCTCCATGCCACTGGCCGTCCGATGCAAGTCGGGCGCCGGGAAGGCGGGAACCGGGGGGAAACCCGCTCTGCCCAGCCGGGAGACCTGCCGGTGCAACGGGACGTGACGGGCGGACGGGGTGTTCCGCGGCCGGGTTCGATGTCGCGGGTGCCGCAGGCCCCGCGCGTTCCCCTGCCGCTGGCCTACCCGGTCGCCGCAAGGGAAGATGACCACGATGGACGGCACCCCGCCCCCTACGCTGCAGGCCACGCTGGTGGTCTGCACCACCTGCAAGGGCGCGGGCTGGACGGGCTCGGGTGAACGGCCCGGCGCGCTTCTGCACGCAGCCCTTGCGGCGGCCGACCTGCCCGCGGGGGTCACTGTCCGGGCCGTCGAATGCCTGTCGGTCTGCGGCGATGGCTGCAGCGTGGCGCTGCAATCGCCCGGCAAGTGGACCTATGTCTACGCCCGCCTGTCCGACACCCACATCCCCGCGATCCTGGACGGCGCCGCGCGCTATGCCGCGACGCCCGATGGCCTCGTTCCCTGGCGCGAACGGCCCGAAGTCTTTCGCAAGCAGTCCGTCGCCCGCATCCCGCCGCTGGAGCCCACATGAGCCTTGAGAAAACCCCCGTCACCGTCATCACCGGCTTCCTCGGCTCGGGGAAGACCACGCTGATCCGCCACCTCATGGCCAACCCGCAGGGGCGTCGGCTGGCCATCCTGGTGAACGAGTTCGGCACCGTGGGCGTCGACGGCAATATCCTGAAGGATTGTGCCGATGCGTCCTGCCCGGCCGAGAACATCGTGGAACTGGCCAACGGCTGCATCTGCTGCACCGTGGCCGACGACTTCATCCCTACCGTCGAGGCGCTCTTGGCCATGCCCACCCGCCCCGACCACATCCTGATCGAGACCAGCGGCCTGGCCCTGCCGAAGCCGCTGTTGAAGGCCTTCGACTGGCCCGCGATCCGCTCGCGCATCACCGTCGACGGGGTGATTGCCCTGGCCGATGCCGAGGCGGTGGCGGCCGGCCGCTTTGCGCCCGACCCGGCGGCGGTCGAGGCGCAGCGGCAGGCCGACGACAGCCTGGACCACGAAACACCCCTTTCCGAGGTGTTCGAGGACCAGATCGCCTGCGCCGACCTCATCCTCTTGACCAAGGCCGACCTTGCGGGCGAAACCGGCCTTGCCGCCGCCCGGGCCGCCATTGCCGCCGAAACCCCCCGCAGCATCCCCATGCTGGCCGTCACCGAAGGCGCCATCGACCCCCGCGTGATCCTGGGCCTGCACGCCGCCGCCGAGGATGACCTGGCCGCCCGCCCCAGCCACCACGACGGCGAGGATCACGAACACGACGACTTCGCCTCGACGGTCGTGGACCTGCCCGAGATCAACGACCCCGAGGTGCTGATGGCCCGCGTCCGCCAGCTGGCCCGCGACCACGCGGTGCTGCGCGTCAAGGGCTATGTCGCCGTCACCGGCAAGCCGATGCGGATGCTGTTGCAGGCCGTGGGCGAGCGGGTGCGCGCGCAGTACGACCGCCCCTGGGGCGACTTGCCACGCCGCACCCAGCTGGTGGTCATTGCCGAGACGGGCGATCTCGACATCCCCGCCATCCGCGAAACCCTGGGGGCCTGACGCCGGTGCATGTGGTCTTCCGCGAAGCCCGCGGGCTCGACGAAAGCGAAACACCCTACGATCCGGGCCAGACGCCCGCCGATCTGGTGGTGCTGTCGTTTTCCGACAGCGACCTCGGCGCCTTTGCGGCGGGCTGGCACCGCGGCCACGCACCGGACGCCGGTAGGGTGGGCAATCTGCCCACCCCGGCACCAGAGGTGGGCAGATTGCCCACCCTACGCCTCCTCAACCTGATCGCGCTGAAGCACCCCCTGTCGGTCGACACCTACGCCGACACGGTCTTGCGCCATGCGAAAGGCATCCTGATCCGCCTGATCGGGGGCGAGGCCTACTGGCCCTATGGCCTTGCCACCGTGCAGGACCTGGCCCGCCGCCACGGCATCGCGCTGGCGATTCTGCCCGCAGACGGCCGCCCCGACGACCGGCTCGACGCGCTCTCCACCGTCCCTGTCTCCACCCTCCGCCGCCTCGCGGCGCTGTGTGACACGGGCGGGGCCGTGGCCGCGCAGGCGGCGCTGGCGCAACTCGCGCTGGCGGCGGGCCTCTATGCGGCGCCTGTCACTGGCGACAAGACGGTGCCCGATACCGGCTGGTACGACCCCGACCTCGGCGTGGTCCCCCCGCCCGCCCCCGGCGGCATCGCCGTCACCTTCTACCGCAGCTACCTGACCGCCGCCGACACCGCCCCGGTCAACGCCCTGATCCGCGCCGTCCGCGCCCGCGGCATCCCCGCCCACGGCCTCTTCGCCCCCTCGCTGAAGGGCCCCGCCGCCCACGCCCTGCGCGCCCACCTCGCGGCCTTCGCCCCGCAGGCCATCGTCAACGCCACCGCCTTCTCCGCCCGCGGCGAGGACGGCACCTCGCCGCTGGATGCCTCCGGATGCCCGGTCTTCCAGGTCGCCCTGTCCACCGCCCGCCGCCGCGACTGGGCCGCCTCCGAACGCGGCCTGTCGCCCGCCGACCTTGCCATGCACGTGGCCCTGCCCGAAGTCGACGGCCGCATCCTGGCCGGTGTCGCCTCGTTCAAATCCCCCGGCAAACGCGACCCCGACCTGCAGTTCGCCCGCTTTGCCCACCGCGCCGACCCCGCCCGCATCGACGCCATCGCCGACCGCGTCACCGCCCACCTCCGCCTCGCCACCACCCCGAACGCCGCGAAACGGATCGTCCTCATCCTCTCCACCTACCCGGGCCGCGACTGGAACGCCGCCCATGCCGTCGGCCTCGACGCCCCCGCTTCGGCCGAAGCCATCGCCATGGCGCTGGCCGCCCATGGCTACACCACATCCCCCCTCATCTTTGCCCAAATACCCTCGGGGGGGGCGAGCGCAGCGAGCGGGGGGCAGACAGCCCCCCTTGCAACGGCCCCGCTGGCGCAGCGCCTGACGGACGCGACCGAATCCTGGCCCCTCGCCGCCTACCTCAAAGCCCTCGAAACCCTGCCCGAACCTTTGCGCGACCAGCTTCACGCCGCCTGGGGCGACCCCACGGATGACCCGGCCTGCGACGGCCATGCCTTCCGCTTCCGGGCGCTGCGCGCGGGCAACCTCATCCTCGCGCTGCAGCCCGAACGTGCCGACAGCGCCACCCGCGCCGACAGCTACCACGACCTCTCACGCACCCCCCGCCACGCCTATGTGGCCTTCTACCTCTGGCTCCGCAGCACCGACCCCCACGCGCTGGTCCACATCGGCGCGCATGGCACGCTGGAATGGCTGCCGGGCAAGGCCGTGGCACTGGGCAGCGACTGCTGGCCCGAGGCGCTGACCGGCCCGCTGCCCGTCTTCTACCCCTTCATCGTGAACGACCCCGGCGAGGCGGCGCAGGCGAAACGCCGCATCGGCGCGGTCACGCTCGGCCACCTGCCGCCGCCGCTGACGCAGTCCGACCTGCCCGACGCGCTCCACCGCCTCGAACGGCTGCTGGACGAATACTCCACCGCCGACGGGCTTGACCCCGCCCGCCGCACCCGCCTGATCGCCGCCATCCGCGACGAGGCCGCGGCCAGCGGCATCGCCGCCGACCTGAACCTGCCGCCCGACGCCTCCCCGGCCGAAGCCATCCCCCGCATCGACCGCTTTGTCTGTGACCTGAAGGAATCCCGCTATGGCGACGGCCTGCACGTCTACGGGCAGGCCGAAGGCGAGATGGAGGGGCTGCTGGCCGGGCTGGCGGGCCAACGGGTTCCCCCCGGCCCCGCAGGCTCGCCGCATCGCGGGCGCTCCGACGTGCTGCCGACGGGGCGCAACCTTTATGCCGTCGATCCCCGCGCCGTGCCGTCCCGCGCCGCCCATGCGCAGGGTGTGAAGCTGGCCGAGGAGCTGTTGCGCCGCCACCTGCAGGACATGGGCGACTGGCCGCGCGGGCTGGTGGTCGATCTCTGGGGGTCGGCCACCATGCGCACCGCGGGCGAGGAATTTGCCATGGCGCTGCACCTGGCCGGGCTGGCGCCCCGGTGGGACGAAGGCTCGGACCGCGTCACCGGCGTCACAGCGATCCCCCTTGCCGAACTCCGCCGTCCCCGCATCGACGTCACCTGCCGCGTCTCGGGCCTGTTCCGCGACACCTTCCCGTCCCTGCCGCAACTCTTTGAAACCGGCGCCGCCCTTCTGGCTACCCGCGACGAAGACCCCGCCGACAACCCCTATGTCTTGAAAACCCCCCGGGTCTTTGCCCCCGAACCGGGGCAATACGGGCTGGGCATGGGCGCCGCGCTGGAGGACTACTCCGACGCAGGCCGCAACGCCGCCGGAGAGGCCTGGATCGCGCATTCGTCCTGGGCCATCGCCGCCGACGGCAGCACCACACAGGACCGCCCCGCCCTGGAACAGCGCCTGAAAGCCGCCGATGCCTTCGCCCATGTGCAGGACCTTACTGAGACCGATGTGCTGGTGGCCTCGGACTATGCCGCGCACGAAGGCGGCTTTGCCGCCGCCGTGGCCGCCCTTGGCGGCCCCGCCCCCGCGCTCTGGCATCTTGACACCACCGGCGCCGTACCCAGGGCCCGCACGCTGCCCGAGGAAATCGCCCGCACCGTGCGCGCCCGGCTGGCGCAACCCGGCTGGGCCGCAGGCATGATGCGCCACGGCTTCCGCGGCGCCGCCGAAATCGCGGCCACGGTGGATCACCTGGGCCAGTTCGCCCACCTGACGCGCGCCGTGCCGCACCACCTGATCGACCTGGCCTGGGACGCCACGCTGGGCACCCCCGACGTCACCGCCTTCATGTCCCGCGAAAACCCCGGCGCGCTGGACGCCCTGCAGGCCCGCTTTGCCGCGCTGCGCGAGGCCGGTCTATGGGTGCCCCGCCGCAACTCCACCGGCGTGGCCGAGGCCGCGGAATGAGTGCCCCTTCGGTCAGGGGCTGGTGCCCCGGCGCCCTGCGGCCGATGGAATCGGGCGACGGCTGGGTCGTGCGCATCCGGCCCCGCGGCGGGCGGCTGACGGCCGATCAGGCGGCAGGCATCGCGGCGCTGGCGCGGGCGCATGGCAACGGCCAGATCGACCTCTCCTCGCGCGCCAACGTGCAGCTGCGCGGCATCACCCCTGACACCCACACCCCCCTGATCGCGGGCTTGCGCGCGCTGAACCTGATCGACGCCTCGGCGCAGGCCGAATCCCGCCGCAACGTCACCGTCACCCCCTTCCATGTGCCGGGCGACGGCACCGCCGACATCGCCACCGCGCTGGAAACGGCCCTGACCGCCGGCGATGCCCCCGCCCTTCCGGCCAAGTTCGGCTTCACCGTGGATACCGGCCCCACCCCGGTGCTGCGCGACACGCCGCACGACATCGCCCTTGAACGCGATGCCGCTGGACTGCTGGTCCGCCCGGCCGGAACCAACGCCGCCGCCCGCGCCACTAGCTCCGCCCACGCCGTGACCCTTGCCCTTACCCTCGCCCGCTGGTTTGTCGAAACCGGCGGCGTTACTGAAAACCGCGGCCGCATGGCCGCGCACCAGGCCCGCGCCCCGCTGCCCGCGGCGTTCTGCGAAACCGCCGTTCCCCCTGCCACCTTCCACCCCGCACCCGGCCCCACGCCACAGGGCCGCATCCTTGCCCTCGCCTTCGGCCAGACCGATGCCGCCACCCTGTCTGCCCTCGCCACGATAGGCCCCCTTCGCCTGACGCCATGGCGCATGGTGCTGGTCGAAGGGCTGCACGGCCCCGCGTACATCCACGGGCTGATCGAAAACCCAGACGACCCGCTGCTAAGTGTGATCGCCTGCACCGGCGCCCCCGCCTGTCCGCAAGGGCTCCGCCCCACCCGCCCCCTTGCCCGCGCGCTGGCGCCGAAGATGCGCCAGACGCTGCACGTCAGCGGCTGCGCCAAGGGCTGCGCCCACCCCGGCGTGGCCCCCCTGACCCTGACCGCCACGCCCGACGGCTGGCGCCTTGTCCAAAACGGCACTGCTGCCGACACAGGCCCTGTCGTGCCCGAAGCCCTTCTGGAGCCCGCCCTTGCCGCATACCTATGAAACCGACGGCGCCGCGATCTACCGCGCGTCCTTCGCCATGATCCGGGCCGAGGCCGACCTGCGCTGCTTCGACGGCGACGAAGAGCCGGTGGTCGTGCGCATGATCCACGCCGCGGGCATGGTGGGGCTGGAGAAGTCGGTCGCCTTCACCCCCGGCATGGCCGCACTGGCCCGCAAGGCGCTGGAAAACGGCGCCCCCATCCTGTGCGATGCCCGCATGGTCAGCGAAGGCATCACGCGGGCAAGACTGCCCGCCGACAATCAGGTGATCTGCACCCTGCACGACCCTGGCGTTCCGGCGCTGGCCGCCGAAATGCACAACACCCGCAGCGCGGCGGCGGTGGAACTGTGGCGCCCCCACCTGGCGGGCGCCATCGTGGCCATCGGCAACGCCCCCACCGCGCTGTTCCACCTGCTGAACCTGCTGGAAGACCCGACCGTGCCACGCCCTGCCGCAGTCATCGGCTGCCCGGTGGGCTTTGTCGGCGCCGCGGAGTCGAAAGAGGCGCTGATGGCCGCACCCCCCTGCCCCGCGCTGATCGTGCAGGGCCGGCTTGGCGGGTCGGCCATCACCGTGGCCGCCGTCAACGCCCTTGCCAGCCGGAGGGAATGAATGGCCCGCATCACCTGCGCGGGCCTTGGCCCCGGCGACCCCGGCCTGATCTCGGTCAAGGCCGACCGCGCGGTGCGCACCGCCACCCAGATTGCCTACTTCCGCAAGCCCGGCCGCCCCGGACAGGCGCGCCAGATCGTCGAGGGCCTTCTGGCCGCCGGCACCGCAGAATACGCCATGGAGTACCCTTTCACCACGGAACTCCCGTTCGCCAGCCCCGACTACATCGACGCGCTGGCCCATTTCTATGACGACTGGGCCGACCGCCTTGCCGCCCTGCCCGGCGAGGTCGTGGTGCTGTGCGAGGGCGACCCGTTCTTCTATGGCAGCTTCATGCACCTGTACGAACGGCTGAAGGGCCGCACCGAGGTGACGGTGATCCCCGGCATTCCCGGCATGGTCGGCTGCTGGAACGGCATGGGCCCGATGACCTGGGGCGACGACGTGCTGACGGTGCTGATGGGCACGCTGCCCGAGGATGACCTGGTGCAGCACATGCTGTCCGCCCATGCGCTGGCCATCATGAAGACGGGCCGCAACCTGCCGCGGGTGAAGGCGGCGCTGGCCCGCGCCGGGCGTCTGGCCGACGCGGTGCTGGTGGAAAAGGGCACCATGCCCGGCCAGCGCATCGCCCGGCTGGCCGAGGTGGATGCGGCCGACTGCCCGTACTTCGCCATCGTGCTGGTGCCCGGCCACGGGCGGCGGCCGGAGATTGCCGAATGATCCCGGGCGTGGCGCGGATGAACAGCGCCGGGGCTCTGCCCCGGACCCCGGGGTATTCTTGCAAAGATGAGAACACATGAGCGGCTGGCTTGCTGTCGCGGGCCTTGGACCGGGCAATCCGCGGCTGATCACCCCCGAAGTCACCGCCGCACTGGAACTGGCCACCGACGTGATCGGCTATTTCCCCTACGTCGCCCGCGTGGCGCCCCGCGCGGGCCTGACGCTGCACGGGTCGGACAACCGGGTGGAAGGTGACCGCGCCGCGCTGGCCCTGCGGCTGGCCTGCGACGGGCGCCGCGTGGTGGTGGTCAGTTCCGGCGACCCCGGCGTCTTTGCCATGGCCTCGGCGGTGTTCGAGGCGGCCGAAGCGACGGGCCTTCTTCCCGACATCCGCATCCTGCCCGGCGTCACCGCCATGCTGGCCGCGGCCGCGGCGGCCGGCGCGCCGCTGGGGCACGACTTTGCCTGCATCAACCTGTCGGACAACCTGAAACCCTGGGCTACTGTTGAACGCCGCCTGACCGCCGCCGCCGGAGCCGACTTCGCCATTGCCCTCTACAACCCGCGTTCGGCCAGCCGCCCTCACCAGTTCGGGCAGGCGCTGCAGGCCCTGCGCGGGGCGGGCGCCGGCCCAAGGCTCATCACCTTTGCCCGCAACGTGACGCTGCCCGACCAGCGCCTTGTCACCGTCACGCTGGACGAGGCAACCGAAGGCATGGCCGACATGCGCACCGTTGTCATCCTGGGCAACAGTGCCACGCGGCGGGTGGGCCCCTGGGTCTATACCCCCCGCTCGGCCCGCTGAAGCCAGCGCATCACCGCCGCAACCGACCCCACCGCCGGGCGCGCGGGCACCGTGGGCCGCGCCACCATCACCACCGGCAATCCCAGCGCCCGCGCGGCGTCCAGCTTGGCCCGCGCGCCGTCGCCGCCCGCGTTCTTTGCCACCACCACCTGCACGCCGTGCCCGCGCATCAGCGCCAGATCGCCCTGCACGGTGAACGGCCCCCGCGCCACCACCACCGCGGCCCCCGGCAAGGGCGGCGCATCCGGCGTGTCGACCAGCCGCAGGACAAAGCGGTGCGGCAGGCCCGCGAACAGCCCCACCTCCTGCCGCCCGATGGCCAGGAACACGACCGTGTTCCCGGCAGGCAGCGCCGCCACCGCCGCGGCCATGTCGGGCACAACCTGCCAGCGGTCCCCGGCCACCGGCGCCCATTCCGGGCGCTCCAGCGCCACCATTGGCACCCCGGCCCACGCTGCGCCTGCCACCGCATTGGGCTTCATCCGCGCGGCAAAGGGATGGGTCGCATCAACCAGATGGGTGAACCCGCCTTCGGTCAGGCAGGCCGCCAGACCCGCAGGCCCACCAAAACCGCCCACCCGCACCGGCACCGGCAGCGCCGCGGGGGCCGCCGTCCGCCCGGCCAGCGAACAGACCGCGTCCACCCCGGCCGCCGCCAGCGCCGCGCACAGGGCCGCCCCCTCGGTTGTCCCGCCCAGAACCAGAACCTTCATGCGCCCGTCCTGCCGCCCCGTCCTGCCATGCGCAAGGCCCCGATTCGCACGGCACGGTCAACACCTGGGCCGACGTCGGGCGGCTTTCCGTCGTAGCTGCGGTATAGCTACCGGAACACGCCCGAACAGCGACGGGATCATCCCGCACGCGCCACGCCCAACCCCCTGAAATCCCGCAGATTACCGCACCGCGCGTTGCACATCGCCCGGAACCCGCTAGGGTCGGCACCATGACCCCATGGCTCACCTTCATCGGCATCGGCGAGGACGGATTGCCCGGCCTGTCCGCCGCCGCCCGCACCGCGCTGGACGCCGCCGGAACCGTCTTCGGCGCGCCCCGCCACCTCGACCTCGCGCAGGCAGGCCCGCGCGGCACGCCCTGGCCCATCCCCTTCGATCCCGCTCCCGTGCTGGCCTGCAGGGGCACGCCCACCGTCGTCCTCGCCTCGGGCGACCCCTTCTGGCACGGCGCCGGCGGCACCCTTGCCCCGCGCCTGACCCCCGGCGAATGGACCAGCCACCCCGCCCCCTCCAGCTTCCAGATCGCCGCCAACCGCCTGGGCTGGCGGCTGGAAGAGTGCATTACCATCGGCCTGCACGCCGCCCCTTTTTCGCGCCTTGTCAACCACTTGTACCCCGGCGCGCGGATCATCGCCACGCTGCGCCACGCGCCCGCGGTCCCGGCGCTGGCGCATTGGCTGGCCGCACAGGGCCACCCCGACGCCACCCTCACGGTGCTGGAACGCCTCGGCGGGCCGCACGAACGCCTGCGCTCTTTCCGTGCGGACCAGCCCGCGCCGGACGGCATCGCAGCCCCCGTGGCGGTCGCCGTCGACCCCGGCGCCACCCCCGGTCTGCCCACCATCCCCGGCCTCCCCGACGACACCTACGCCAGTGACGGCCAGATCACCAAATCCCCCATCCGCGCCATCACGCTGGCCGCGCTGGCCCCACGCCCCGGCCTGCACCTGTGGGACATCGGCGCAGGCTCGGGCTCGGTCTCGGTCGAGTTCTGCCGGGCGGGCGGCACGTCCACCGCCATCGAGGCGCGCGAGGACCGCGCCGCCAATATCCGCACCAACGCCTTGCGGTTCGGCGTCGATCACCGCCTGCATGTTGTGGTCGGCAAGGCGCCAGAGGCCCTGACCGCCCTTCCCCGCCCCGATGCCGTTTTCGTCGGCGGCGGCGGCTCGCAGGCCCTGTTCGACCACCTGCGCGCCACCCTGCCGCCCGGCACAAGGCTGGTCGCAAACGGTGTCACGCTTGAAACCGAAACGCTGCTTGCCACCCTGCACGCCCGCCACGGCGGCAGCCTGACCCGTATCGACATCGCCACCGCCACCCCCCTGGGCAGCTTCCGCGACTGGACGGCGGCACGGCCGGTGGTGCAATGGGCGGTCACGCTGTGAAGGTTGCGGGCTTTGGCCTGCGCGCCGCGGCCACCGCCGACTCACTGATGGCCGCCCTTGACGCGGCAGGCGGCGCGGACGATGTGACCGCCATTGCCACCGCTGCCGACAAGGCCCATCACCCGGCCCTGCTGGGCCTCGCCGCCGCGCTGAACCTTCCCCTTCTGCCCGTCCCACTCGACCGCCTGTCCACCACCGATGCCGGCCCCGCGCGCACCCCGGCCCGTTACGGCCACCGCAGCCTGGCCGAGGCCGCTGCCCTTGCTGCCGCAGGACCCGACGCACGCCTTCTCGCCCGCCGCTCCACCAGCCCCGACCGCATGGCCACCTGCGCCATCGCCACCTCACAGGACACCTGAAGAAAACCGCGCAACGCACTGCTTTCGTTCACAAATGTCCCGGGTATGCCGACTGCGCCTCGGCCATGACCACAGCGCAACCGGGGGGGGTCCGGGGGGCTTGCCCCCCGGCCGGGCCGCGCCGCAGGGCGGCCCGCAAGCGACAGCTTGCGTGGCGCCCGAGGGCGGGGTGCCGCGGGGCGGCGGTGTCAGGCGTTGGCGGCCAGCAGTTGCGCGTTGCCGCCCGACGCGGTGGTGTCGATGCAGACGTGCCGCTCCAGCAACACATGCCCGGCATCCGGCATGTCGCCCACCAGCGGCAGGATCGGCCCCGGCCGGTCGGCCAAAGCCTGCGCCGCGGCACGCGCATCGCCGCCCCACAGCACCGCACCGGCGAATCCCGTCAGCCGGTTCAGCGCATCGGCGGGCAGCCCCGGCGCCTCGATCGCCAGACCGCCCAACCGCCGCACCGCGTCGGCCTGCGCCAGAGACGCCTGGGGCGAGGGGCCAAGGCACAGGACCGGCGGGCGGAGATAGGATGACAGCCGGTTCGATTCGCCCGTCGGCCCTGGCAGGGCCTCGACCGTTACCGGCGCCTCGGGCACCCGCGCCATGCCCAGCGCGGCGCGTACCGTGGCCTCGTCCGTCGCCCCCGGCACGCCTGCCACCTCGGGCACCGGCGCGCGGGTGAACCGCGTCAGGTAGTGCGGCCCCCCGGCCTTTGGCCCGGTACCGGAAAGGCCCTCGCCGCCAAAGGGTTGGCTGCCCACCACGGCGCCGATCTGGTTGCGGTTCACGTAGGTGTTGCCCGCCCGGATCCTGCCCACGATCCGCGACACCCGCTCGTCAATCCGCGTGTGCAGGCCGAAGGTCAGCCCGTACCCGGTGGCATTGATGTCCGACAGCACACGGTCCAGATCATCGGCGCGAAAGCGGGCGATGTGCAGGACGGGGCCGAAAATCTCGCGCGGCATCTGGGCGATGCCGCCCACACGCAGCGCCACCGGCCCGATGAAATGTCCCGGCGATGGCGCCGCCATCTCTTTCAGCACGCGCCCCCCGGCCCGCGCGGCATCGACGTAGGCGCGGATGCCCGCCGCGGCCTGTTCATCGATCACCGGGCCGATGTCGGTGGCCAGGTGCCAGGGGTCGCCCAGCGCCAGGTCGTCCATTGCGCCGAACAGCATGTGCTCCACGCCGTCGGCGATATCTTCCTGCAGGTACAGGCAGCGCAGCGCGCTGCACCGCTGGCCCGCTGACTGGAAGGCGCTGGCGATCACGTCACGCACCGCCTGTTCGGGAAGCGCGGTGGAATCCACCACCATCGCGTTCAGCCCGCCGGTCTCGGCGATCAGCGGCGCGGTGGGATTGCCATGGTGCGCCATGGCCTTGCGGATCAGCAATGCGGTTTCGGTGGACCCGGTGAAGGCCACGCCGTCCAGCCGCGCATCGCGCGTCAGCGCCGCACCCACTGCGCCGTCACCCGGCAGGAACTGCAGTGCGGTGGCCGGCACCCCGGCCTTCCGCAACAGGTCCACCGCCGCATGGGCCACCAGCGGGGTCTGTTCCGCAGGCTTGGCCAGCACGGCATTCCCCGCGGCCAAGGCCGCCGCCACCTGCCCGGTGAAGATGGCCAGCGGAAAGTTCCACGGGCTGATGCAGGCGAACACGCCCCGCGCAGGGTGTTCCAGCCCCGTCGCGCCCGCCGCATAGTAGCGAAGGAAATCCACTGCCTCGCGCAGTTCCGACACCGCGTCGGGCAGCGTCTTGCCCGCCTCGCGCGCCAACAGCGCGAAAAGCCTGCCGAAATCGGCCTCGTACAGGTCGGCGGCACGGTTCAGCACCGCCGCGCGCTCGTCCGCAGGCGCATCCCACCTGCGGGCCGCTGCCAGCGCCGTTTCCACATCGGCCAGCGCCGCCACCGTCACCGACCCCACCGCCGCGCCATCGGCGGGCGAGACAACGGACATCACCTCGCCCCCGGCAACCGCCCCGGCCACCAGCGGCCCGGCTGTGAACGCCACTGCCGCGAAGGGCGCGCGCGCCGCCCCCACCGCCTGCAGGTCGCCCGCATCCGTCAGGTCAAACCCGCGCGCATTCACCCGGCCCGGAAACAGCGCCGGACCTGCCGGAATGGCGCGGTTCGTCACCATCTCCATCCCGTCCAGCGCCGTCAGCGGGCAGGCGGCCACCCGCTCGGGCGGAACGTCCTCGGCGACGATCTGGTTGACGAAGCTGGAGTTTGCGCCGTTTTCCAGCAGGCGCCGCACCAGATAGGCCAGCAGGTCACGGTGCGCGCCCACCGGGGCATAGATGCGGCAGCGCGTGCCGTGGTCGGCCATCACCAGGTCATGCAGCCGCTCGCCCATCCCGTGCAGGCGCTGGAACTCGAACCGCATCGGCTCGACCCCTTCTTCCCGCGCAATGTGCAGCACGGCGGCGGCGGTATGGGCGTTGTGGGTGGCGAACTGCGGGTAAATCCGGTCGGCCATTTTCAGCAGCTTGCGTGCATTGGCGATGTAGCTGGCATCCGTCGCCTGCTTGCGGGTGAACACCGGAAAGCTGCCCAGCCCCATCACCTGCGCCCGCTTCACCTCGGCGTCCCAGTAGGCGCCCTTCACCAGCCGCACCATGATGCGCCGGTCCAAGCCCCCAGCCAGGCCATAAAGCCAGTCCAGCACCGCCCCCGCCCGGCGGCCATAGGCCTGCACCACCACGCCGAACCCGTCCCACCCGGCCAGCGAGGGGTCTTCCAGCACCGCCTGAATCACGTCCATCGACAGCGCCAGCCGGTCAGCCTCTTCGGCGTCGATGTTGAAGCCCAGCCCCGCCGCCCGCGCCAGCCCGGCCAGCGCCCGCACCCGCGGCACAAGCTCGGCCATCACCCGGTCACGCTTGGCCACCTCATAGCGCGGATGCAGCGCGCTGAGTTTCACCGAAATCCCGGGATTGGCCCGGATGTCGTTGCCCCGCGCCGCCCCGGCAATCGCGGTGATCGCCTTGGAATAGCTCAGGTGGTACCGCCGCGCGTCGGCCTCGGTGCGCGCCGCCTCGCCCAGCATGTCGTAACTGTAGGTATAGCCACGCGCCTCGGCCTCGCGCGCCCGCGTCATGGCGCTGTCGATGGTTTCGCCCAGCACGAACTGGCGCCCCATCTCTTTCATCGCCTGCCCCACGGCGCGGCGGATCACCGGTTCGCCCAGCCGCCGCACCGCCGCCCGCAGGTGGCCCACCACCCCCGGTTCGCGGTCATCCAGCACCCGGCCGGTCAGCATCAGGGCCCAGGTGGACGCATTCACCAGCGACGAGGCCGACCGCCCCAGATGGCGCCCCCAGTCGCCCGGCGCGATCTTGTCTTCAATCAGCGCGTCCATCGTCTCGGCGTCGGGCACGCGCAGCAGCGCCTCGGCCAGGCACATCAGCGCGATGCCTTCGTCGGTGGACAGGCCGTATTCGGCCAGGAACACCTCCATCAGCCCCGGCTTTGCGCTGCCCCGGATGCGCGTCACCAGATCGGCCCCCGACGCCACGATGG
Organism: uncultured Rhodobacterales bacterium; assembly: GCA_964559535.1. Lineage (GTDB taxonomy): Bacteria > Pseudomonadota > Alphaproteobacteria > Rhodobacterales > Rhodobacteraceae > CAZLIC01. Next base: position 23,817 of record CAZLIC010000032.1, on the reverse strand, counting down.
CCGCCCGCGCGGGTGCGTCCAGCGCCGCCTGTTCCACCAGTGTGGCCACCAGCGGGCCTTCGTCGGCAAGGGCGTGGCGGTCGATCACGGTGCGGGGGTCTGGGCTCATCTGGCGCTCCTGTTTGCCCCATGATACCGCAGGGATGCCGGGCGTTTGTCCCGATCATGCGTCACGCGCAGGCGGATCGCCCGAATTTCAACCCGAAGGCCGCCCGAATGACCCGTGCCGACCTTGACCGCTTCGATCAGGCCATCCTGCGCGAACTGGCGGCCGACGGCCGCATCAGCGCCACCGAACTCGCCCGCCGCATCGGCCTGTCGAAATCGCCCACCCAGGCCCGGCTGAAACGGCTGGAGGACAACGGCACCATCGCGGGCTACCGCGCGCAGCTGGACTGGGTGCGCATGGGGCTGGCGCATGTGGCGTTTGTGGAGGTGAAGCTGTCGGACACGCGCGAGGCGGCGTTGCAGGCGTTCAACCGCGCCGTCATGGCGATTCCGGAAATCGAGGCCTGCCACATGATCGCCAGCCGCTTCGACTATCTGTTGAAGGTGCGCACGGCCGACATCCAGGACTATCGCCGCGTGCTGGGCGAACGCATCAGCGCGCTGCCGCATGTGGCCAGCACCTCGACCTATGTGGCGATGGAGACGGTGAAGGAAGGTCAGGGCTGATCAGAACGGCAGAACCGCCTTCAGTGCGGCGCGGATCAACAGGCTGGCCAGATCATTGCGAAAGGTGGCCACGCGCGATTTGACCTTCTCTTTCTGAACCAGAACCCGCATCTCCCACAGGCCCATCTGGCCGCGCACCAGAAAGTCGAACTCGTCGCGTGTCAGCGTTCCGGCCAGCACCATGTCGGCCCAGCGTTCCAGGCTTTGCCGCGTCTCGGCCAGAAACGCCTCGGCCTCTTCCCGGGCGGCCTTTGCGGCAGACTTGGTCATGCCACCCACAAGGTCGGTCAGACCGCTGCGCACGTCGCCGGTGAACAGGTCCCACACCTCGCCCAGTGCCATCGCGCTTCCTTTACGTCCTCTTGGCCTTTTCGGTGTCGATCAGCGCATCGAACGCCGCGCCCACCCGCCCCGCAGCCTCGGTGCGGAAAACCGCGCCCAGCGTGCCCGCGGCCTGCCACCGCGCCAGAATGCCGCCCAGATAGGGACCGTCTGCCGCAAGGATGGTGTCCCACTGCTGCACCACAGACTCGTTTCCCGGTACCTGCGCGGCCGCGTCGCGTTCGGCGCGTGCGGCGGACAGCAGCGCTTCCACATCGGCGGCGCGACTGTCAAAAGGCTGGTCCGCCCGGGCAATCAGGGCAAGGCTTTGTGCCCGCAGGTTTTCGGCCCGTTGCAGCGCGGCCATGTCGAAGGGCGCCTGCATGCAGGCCACCAACAGCCCCAGCGCCAGCAGCAGCGGCCACAGCACCGGAACCGGAATTCGCCTTGCCACCTGTGCCATGTGAACCACCCGTACCCGCAATGGCAGGGTGCACCCGAAGGGTGATTCCGGTCAAAAGGAATATTCGACCGGAAGTTGAATTCCGTCACGGGCCAAAGGCGGGAACACCCGCAGGGCGCGGGTCAGGCCCCTTGCGCAAACAACGCCTGCCCCCGCCCGGCCCGCTTGGCCGCGTACAGCGCAGTGTCCGCCGCCGACAGCAAATCCTCGACCCGGTCGCGCCCTTCGGTCAGCGCTATGCCGATGCTGGCCGCCACCCGGCAGGCGGTTCCGTGAAAATCCACCGGCTGGGCAATCTGCTGCACCAGCCTGTCGGCCAGTCGGCGCAGCGTGGTGCGGTCGGTCAGCCCGGGAAACACCGCCACGAACTCATCCCCCCCCACGCGCGCCGCCAGATCGCCCCGCCGCACCGTGCGCGTCAGCACATCGCCCACCTGCCGCAACACGGCGTCGCCCGCGGCGTGGCCCAGCGTGTCGTTCACCTGCTTGAAATGGTCGAGGTCCAGATGCATGACGGCAAAGGGGGCGGACCTTGCGGCCAGGTCGTCCAGCGCGACCTCCAGCGCGCGGCGGTTGCGCAGCCCGGTCAGCGCGTCGGTCAGCGCCCGGTCCTCGGCGGCGCGCTGCGCCGCCTTCAGCCGGTCGATCAGCCCGCGCGACTCGCCCAGCGCCCAGGTCTTGGCCTCGGCCATCCACATCAGGTCGATCACCAGATCGGTGGCCGCAAAGTCGGCATCGCTGAACCCAAAGGTCGCCACCGCCTCGATCAGCCCCAGCCCGAACGACAGGTTCAACAGCATCCCGCCTTCGCCGTGCAACGGCACGGCAACGGCGTTGAACCCGGTTTCGCCCGCCCAGGCCAGCGCCAGCCGCAGCGGCTCGCCCGCCGTGGCGCGCAGGTGCTGGAAACTGGCAACGCCCGAGGGCTGCCTGACCGTGAAGCACTCAAAGAAACTGCGCCCCAGCACCCGCGCGCCCAACACCTTGCGCAGCGTGCGCCCGCAGCCCAGTAAGCCGCCCTCGGCATCCAGCATCAGGTGCAGCGGCATCAGCACGTCAAGCTGGGCCCCGTCGATCTGCGCCGGTTCATCCGGTGCCAGCGGGCGCGTGGTACAGTGCCCGGTACATCCGCCGGCGCCGGCGTGCCGGCAGGTACCCGGCGGGAGCGGATAGAACCGCGACGGTTCAACATGCGACGCGGTGAACGCGCCGGCCCGGCAGTCTGCGGCGCGTTCGGTCGCCGATTCGGACGGAAAAGAGGAAGTCGCTCGGATCATGTCTTGCCCTTTCCTAAGTCATTGCGAAGGCAAGGGGAAAGGCGCGCGCCTCGGCGAATTGCGCCTCGGACAGGCGGACGGCGATACACTCTTCGCCGGATTCGCTGCCGATATGGTCGATGACGGCCAGCGTTCCATAGTCGTCCGCCATCGCCCGCAACAGCCCCACCACCACAAACCCGGTGCCCGCCATCGGTGACCGGCAGGCCAGCGTCCACATGTCGGGTCCATCGGCCGACAGGCGCAGGTCGGGCAGATCGATGTCGGGCACCACCATGCGGCCGCGCGCCCGCAGATCCTCCAGCGAATGCAGGAACCGGCGGAAGTCGACGCCGCCAAAGCGCAGCAGGCGGCGCATCGGCTGCAGGTTGGGGTGCGTCACCAGGTACACCCCCAGGTGTTCCAGAATCTCCTCGCGCGTCTGGGCCAGAACGCGGCAGGCCGCCATGATCACCGCCTCGGTCGTGGCAGCTGGATACGAGAGCAGGGGCTCAAACCCTTCGGGCGGAAGCCGCGCATCGGCTGCCACGCGCAGCCACACAGCCTCACCATACATGTCGCGCAGAAAGCACTGCAGCGCCTTGTTGAACAGACCGTTCATTCACACCACCGGACACAGGACACACTGCACTGTCTTAGAACCGGGGCGTTAAGATTCGGCGAAGGCGCGTTGCAGTTTCACCGGTTCCGTCCGTGCCAGACGCAGCGCATGCGCCATGAACGGCAGCGCCACGTCATCGGCGCGGGTGGCGGCATACAGCCGCTTCACCGGCCGCCCGGCCAGCGGGCGCGTCACATAGTCGGCATTGCTGCGCAGCTGCGCCAGCACCCAGTCGGGCAGCACCGCCACCCCCCGGTTCGACCCCACCAGCATCAGGATCACCGCCGTCAGTTCCACCGGCCGCTGTGCACGGGGTTCCACCTTGGCGGGCGTCAGCAGTTCGGTGAACACATCCAGCCGGTCGCGCCCCACGGGATAGGTGATCAGCACCTGGTCGCGGAAATCCTCGGCCACGATTTCTGCTTTCTGCGCCAAGGGGTTCTGCGACGACGCAACGAACCGCGGCTCATAGTCGAACAGCGGGTTGAACAGGATACCCGGCAGCGCCACGGGGTTGGACGAGATCACGAAATCCACCTCCTCGCGCGCCAGCGCGGGCAGCGCGTCGAAGGCCAGCCCGGCGCGGATGTCCACGTCCACCTCGGGCCAGGCATGGCGGAACTGCTCCAGCACCGGGAACAGCCATTCGAAACAGGCGTGGCATTCGATGGCGATGTGCAGCCGCCCCGTCTTGCCCTGCCGCAGCGCGCGGAACTCTTCCTCCAGCGCGTCGATCTCGGGCAAAATCCGCTCGGCCAGCCGCAGCACGCGCATGCCTGCCGCGGACAGCTTCAGCGGCTTGGACCGGCGCACGAACAGCTCGACCCCCGCCTGATCTTCCAGCCCGGCAATCTGGTGGCTCAGCGCCGACTGGGTGATGTTCAGGATGTCGGCCGCCCGCGCCAGTCCCCCCGCCTGATGGATGGCGTGGATGGTGCGCAGATGCCGGAACTCCAGATGCACGTGAGCAGCCCTCATGATGATCGTGAGAATTATGAATTTGTCTCACATGATTTCCCGTGGGACAAGGGGCCGTCCACAGGAGCCGACCCATGCCCGTTCCCGCCGTATCCTTCGAATTCTTCCCGCCGCAAACGCTGGATGCCTCGTTCCGGCTGTGGGAAACGGTGCAGATGCTGGCGCCGCTGTCACCGCAGTTCGTGTCGGTGACCTATGGCGCGGGCGGCACCACGCGCAAGCTGACGCATGAGGCCGTCACCACCATCGGCCGCAACTACGGGCTGAACGTGGCCGCGCACCTGACCTGCGTGGACGCGACAAAGGCCGAGACGATGGCGATCGTGGATGCCTACGCCGCCGCGGGCGTGACCGAAATCGTGGCGCTGCGCGGCGATGCGCCGAAGGGTGCGGCGCGGTTCACCCCCCATCCGGAAGGTTTCGCCGACACGGTGGATCTGATCGGCGCGATTGCCGCGCGCGGCGGCTTCACCATCCGTGCGGGCGCCTACCCCGAACGCCACCCCGATGCGGACGACACGGATGCCGACATCCAGTGGCTGAAGCGCAAGCTGGACGCGGGCGCCACCAGCGCCATCACCCAGTTCTTCTTCGAGGCCGATACCTTCCTGCGCTTCCGCGACCGCTGCGCCAAGGCGGGCATCACCGCGCCGGTGATCCCCGGCATCCTGCCCGTCCAGTCGTGGGAGGGGGCCAAGCGTTTTGCCGCGCGCTGCGGCGCCCGCGTGCCGCCGCGGCTGGACGAGGCGTTCACGATGGCCGCGCGCGACGGGCGCGAGGACCTGCTGGCGCTGACCCACTGCACCACGCTGTGCGACCGCCTGCTGTCGGAAGGCGTGGGGGCGCTGCATTTCTACACGCTGAACCGCCCGCATCTGGTGCGCGAAGTGTGTCATGCGCTGGGCGTCAAGGCCCAGGTTGCGCTGGAAAAGGTGGCCTGAGGCCGCTTGCGGCGGCGGGGGCACCCGCTAGGATACCCGCGCAACCGCGGAGTCCGCCCTTTGCCACATGTGCTTGTCCTGAACGGCCCGAACCTGAACCTGCTGGGCCAGCGCCAGCCCGAGGTCTATGGCCACGAGACTCTGGCCGATGTGGAGGCCGCCTGCCGCACCGCGGCGGCAGGGCTGGGGCTGGAGATCGGGTTCTTCCAGTCCAATCACGAAGGCGCGCTGGTCGATGCGATCCAGGCCGCGCGGGCCACATCGCAGGGCATTGTCATCAACCCCGGCGCCTACAGCCACACCTCGGTGGCGATCCTGGATGCGCTGAACGCCTTCGACGGCCGGGTGATGGAAGTGCACATTTCCAACATCCACAAGCGCGAGGCCTTCCGCCACCACTCGTATGTCAGCGGCCGTGCCGACGGGGTGATTGCGGGTTGCGGGACGCAGGGTTACCTGATGGCGCTGCAGCGGCTTGCGGCGCTTTTGTAGCCGCGTCACGGCGGTTCACCTTCGCACATCGCCCCGCGTCAGCCCGTCGAACATTGCGGCCAGCGTGTCATGCGCGCGGGCCAGCCGCGCCTCGGCCGCGTCCCCCTGCGCGGCCCAATGACCCAGGTTCACCGTCGCCCCGTTCAGCGCATGCCCCAGCGCCAGCGGGTCCACCGCCACCACCCGCCCTTCGGCCACCAGCCGCGCCAGATCATCCACCATGGCGCCAAAACCTTCGGACAGGATGATGTCCCAGGCCAGTTCGCCCAGCACCGCAGGCGCGTCCTGAAACAGGATGCGGCGGCGGTCGGGGGCCAGGACAGCGTCCAGATAGGCGTGTGAATAGGCGCGGAACGCCGCCCAGCGGTCCATGCCCGCGGCGATGTCGGCCTCCCACCTGGCATCAAGCGCGGCGCCGATATCGGCCACCATGCGCCGCAGCACCGCCTGGAACAGCCCGGCGCGGTTGCCGAAATGGTGGTGCAGGGCGCCCCGCGTCACCCCGGCGTCGGCCGCCAGCGCATCCAGCGAAACCCCCGCAACCCCCTGCACGGCAAAGGCCTGCGCCGCCACCGCCAGCAGGCGGTCGGCCGTCTGTTGCGCCGTTTCGGCCCGTGTCCTGCGCGGCACTGCCATTTCCCCCCGCACCGGAACGGCCAGCGCCGGCCCCGCCATCACCCTGCCCCATGTTCAGCCCGCCCGCCCGCCGCGCGCAAGGCCCCGCGCGCCCGCAGCCCCGGTGTCCCACGCTGGGACAAAAGTCAGATCAAATGATTTCAATAGCTTGCAGTCGAGCATTTACCTGATTTTTACCTTTGCCCCGCGCGCGCCCCCTTGCACCGGCCCCCGCCCCGCCTATGCTGGCCCCGCCACGGCAAGGGGACAGCACATGAAACGGTCACGCATCAACGCGATCATGGCAGAGGCGGGCGAGCTGATCCGCCACCACGGCTTTGTCCTGCCCCCCTTCGCCAACTGGTCGCCCGAAGAGTTCCGCGCCAAGCGCGACGTGGCCCGCCGGGTGATCGACGCACGCTGCGGCTGGGACATCACTGACTACGGTCAGGGCCGGTTCGACGACCTGGGGCTGTTCCTGTTCACCTTGCGCAACGGGTCGCTGGCCGACCTGCGGCGCGGCGGCGGCATGGTCTATGCCGAGAAGCTGCTGATTTCCCGGCAAGACCAGCTTTCGCCCATGCATACGCATGTCATCAAGGCCGAAGACATCATCAACCGCGGCGGCGCCACGCTGGTGGTGGAACTGTACGGGTCCGACGACCAGGGCCGCTTTGCCCGCGACCGCGGCGGGATGGTGCGCTGCGACGGCATCGACGTGCCGTACGGACCGGGACAGAAGCTGCGTCTGGCGCCGGGCGAATCGGTCACGCTGATGCCGGGCGACTGGCATGCCTTCTGGGGCGAGGGAGGAGATGTGCTGATCGGCGAGGTTTCGACGGTGAACGACGATGTCACCGACAACATCTTCGTCGATCCCATCGGCCGGTTCGCCGAGATCGAGGAGGACGCGCCGCCGACGCACCTTCTGGTCAGTGATTACGAGCGTTGGCTGGCGTAAGGCGGCACCTGACGCATCCGTGATACAGGGGTCGCATACAGGCGGGGCGGAGGGCGGTGGCCCGGCAATAACGGACCGAACCGCAGGGAGCCGCGCATGAAGATCACCCGTCTGGAAACCTTCACCACGCCCGAGGTGGCCTTCACCCGCGTCACCACCGAAACCGGCGCGCAAGGCTGGGGGCAACTGTCCACCTACTGCGCCGACATCACCGCCGAGATCTTTCACCGGCAGGTCGCGCCGCATGCGCTGGGCACCGATGCGCTGGACCATGACGACACGCTGCTGCTGATCAACGAACGCGAGCACAAGTTCCCCGGCAGCTACCTGCGCCGGGCGACGACGGGGCTGGACACCGCCCTGTGGGACCTGCGGGGCAAGCTGGCGGGCAAGCCGGTGGTGTCGCTGTTGGGTGGCACGCCCGGAAAGCTGCGCGCCTATGCGAGTTCCATGAAGCGCGACATCACGCCCGCGGACGAGGCCGCGCGGTTTGTGCGGCTGCGCGACGAGAAGGGCTTTACCGCCTTCAAGTGGCGGGTGGGCCGCGAATGCGGGCGCGACCGTGACGAATGGGAAGGGCGCACCGAAGAGGTGGTGCCGGTGGTGTCGAAGGCGCTGGGCGACGGGATCGACAAGCTGGTGGACGGCAATTCCTGCTACTCTCCCGCGAAGGCCATCGCGGTGGGCCGGATGCTGGAACAGAACGGCATCGGCCATTTCGAGGAGCCCTGCCCCTACTGGGAGTTCGAGCAGACCAAGGAAGTGACCGACGCACTGGACATCGACGTGACCGGGGGCGAGCAGGACTGCGAGTTCACCGCCTGGCGCACGATGATCGGGATGCGGGCGGTGGATATCGTGCAGCCCGACGTGATGTATCTGGGCGGCATGTCGCGCACGCTGGAGGTGTGCCGCATGGCCGAAGCCGCGGGCCTGCCGGTGACGCCGCATTCGGCCAACCTGTCGCTGGTCACGATGTGCACCATGCACCTGTTGAAGGCCATTCCGAACGCCGGGAAGTATCTGGAGTTCTCGATCGAGGGACCGGACTACTACCCCTGGCAGGAAGGCCTGTTCCTGGGCGATCCCTGGCGCATCGAGGACGGCCACGCGATTGTGCCCGACGCGCCGGGCTGGGGCGTGGAGATCAACCCGGACTGGCTGGCGAAGGCCGCGTACCGGGTGACCGGGGCCTGACCCCTTGCTGCAGCGCGGCGAAGCGCTAGGCTTGCCGCAACCCTGAAGGAACCCGCGATGCGCATGATCCCGCTTGGCCGCACCGGCCTGACCGTTTCGGAAATCTGCCTGGGCACCATGACCTGGGGCAACAGGAATACCGAGGCAGAGGGGCATGCGCAGATAGCTCATGCGCTGGACCACGGGGTGAACTTCCTGGACACTGCCGAGATGTACCCCGTTGCCCCCATCCGCGCCGAGACGGTGGGGCATACCGAGGCCGTCATCGGCACCTGGCTGGCCGCCCATGGCGGGCGCGACCGCATGGTGATTGCCACCAAGGTGACGGGCGAGGGCATGGTGCAGGTGCGGGGCGGCATCCCGCTGTCGCCTGCCACCATCCGCACGGCCATAGAAGGCTCGCTGCGGCGGCTGCAGACGGACTACATCGACGTCTACCAGCTGCACTGGCCGAACCGCGACACCTATCACTTCCGCGACATCTGGGGCTTTGCGCCGAAGGCCGACCGTGCCGGGCTGGTTGCACATATCGACGAGGTGCTGGTCTGCCTGGGCGACCTGGTGGCGCAGGGCAAGATCCGCCATGTCGGGCTGTCGAACGAAACGGTCTGGGGCGCGTCGCTGTGGCTGGCGCGCGCCGCGGCGCTGGGGCTGCCGCGCATGATGACGGTGCAGAACGAATATTCGCTCTTGTGCCGCCAGTTTGACAGTGACTGGGCCGAGATGGCGGCGAACGAGGACATGCCGCTGCTGGCCTTCTCGCCGCTGGCGGCGGGCATCCTGTCGGGCAAGTACCGTGGCGATGCCACGCCGCCGGGCACCCGCCGTTCGGTGGTGCCTGCGCTGGGCGGGCGCATCACACCGCAGGTGTTCCCGGCGGTCGAGGCCTATTGCGCCGTGGCCGAACGCCACGGGCTGCACCCGGTGCGGATGGCGATTGCCTGGTGCCTGACGCGGCCCTTCCCCTGCATCCCGATCATCGGCGCCACCTCGGTGGACCAGTTGGCGGTTTGCATCGGGGCGGCCGACTTACGGCTGTCGCCGCAGGTGCTGGCCGACATCGACGCGGCGCACCGCGCGCATCCGCAACCGTTCTGAGGGGGCTTGCAAGGGCCCGCCTCTGCCCCCCTTATGCGCGGCATGCGCCGTCTTGCCCTTCTTCCGGTCGTGGCCCTGGTCCTGGCCGCCTGCACGCTGACGCCAGGCGGCGGCAGTACGGCCACGGGTGTCCCCACCGAGGCCATCGAGGTGACGCCGCTGGACGGCGCGCCGGCGCCGACATCGGCCGCAGTCACGCCGGACGCGGCGGACGCCGCAGCCAGCGCTGACGCGGGCGAAAATCCGCCGCCAGCCGATGCCCCCGAAGACAGCGCATCGCCCGACGCAGCCGAGGAAACGGCCGGCGCCGAAGCGGACACCGCTGCCGCGGAGGGCACCGAGGCAGAGGTGACCGAACCGCCCCCCGCCCCTGCCCTGTCGCCCGCTGCGCAGGCCTGCATCAAGCGGGGCGGCAAGTGGGTGGGCACCGGCAGCGGCGGGCTGATGGCCTGCGTGCGGATCACCCGCGATGCCGGGGAAAGCTGCCGGAAAGAAGCTGACTGTCAGGGCTATTGCCTGGCCCGGTCGCGCACCTGCGCGCCCTACACGCCGCTGTTCGGCTGCAACGAGGTGCTGGGGCCCAGCGGCGAGCGGACCACGATATGCCTCGAATAGTGGCGGTCCTGCTGCTGCTGGCGGCCTGCGGGGCGCCGCCATTGCCCGAAGCCCGGTTCCGCGCGCAGGTGCCGATCTATTCCAACGCCACACTCGCTTCCGCGCGTCTGGCCGGGCAGTGGCACCAGTCGGCCACCTTTGCCATGCCGGGTGCCCCGGCCTGCCGCGCAGGCGGCGCCAGCATTGCGCCCGACCTGGCCACAACCGCCACCCTGTGCCTGAACGGCCAGACGACGCGGCTTCAGGGCACCCTTCGCCCGTCTGGCCCCGGCCGTGTCGTGCTGTCCGGCGCACCGGCGCCGCTGGACGGCGAATGGTGGGTGCTGTGGGCCGATGTCGACTATCGCACGCTGGCCATCGGCACGCCTGACGGCCGCTTCGGCATGGTGCTGAACCGCAACGGTCCCGTCCCGCCCGACCGCATGGCTGCCGCGCGCGAGCTGTTCGATTTCAACGGCTATGACCTGTCGCGCCTGGTGATGCTGCCGTAGGGTGGGCAATCTGCCCACCCCTGTGCCGACGCGTGGGCAGATTGCCCACCCTACCCCAACCCGTCGCGCAGCGCCCGCAGGTGCCCCGGCACCTCGCGCGCGCCCATCTCGGCCTCGCGTACCAGCCAGTCGAAATGCTCGGTCACCCGCGCCACCCGGGCATGGTCGCGGAACGCCACATAGTGCCGCCCCAGATAGACCACCGCCAGAAGCGGCCCGAACACCGTGACCGGCGCCGAGAAAAGCTTGCGCGCATCGAACAGGTACAGCCGCAGCGAGGGGTAAAGCTGGTCCGACAGCAGCACAAGCCGGTCAAGCTGCGCGCGCCGCACCGCCAGCGGCAGCCCCTCGTAGTAGCCCACCCCCGCCGCCATCGACGCCAGTTCGTGCAGCGGCATGGCAATCTCGTAGTCCGACCGCGCCCCGCGCATCCAGGCCAGCCGGTCTTCGGATGCGCCGATCGCCTGTTCCGCGCTGCGCCCCAGTTGCGGCGTGTATTCCCATTCCAGCATGGCCCGCGTCTTCAGCATGTCGGGCAGCGTCGCGGGCACATGCCGGATCTTGTAGCCCGCCGCCTCCTGGTGCCAGCCGAAGATCGTTTCGTCCATCAGCGCGCGCGGCGCCTCGGTGATGGTCAGCGAGGTGGCCAGCACATCGGCCAGCGGTTCGGGCCGGTCCGACAGGCCCAGAAGCCAGTCCGCACTGATGCCCAATGCCGCCGCGCAGTCAGCGGCCAGCTGTGCGTTGGGCAGCCGGGTGCCCGCCCCCAGCAGGGCCGAGATGGTGGACCGGTCGGCCCCGCAGGCACGCGCCAGCGCGGCCTGCGACAGCCCGCGTTCGCCCATCGCCTGCATCAGCCGCGTCCGGAACGTGGCCGACCGGTCGCGCTTGTCGATTCTTTCCATCATTCGTTTACTTTTTTCTACACGTGTGACTTTTCGTTTCGCATTCTCGGAATTCCGGTGCCCCGTGTCGAGTGCTAACGTCCGTCGAAACAGAACCGAGCGGGACCCGGATTGCGCGACACGAAGCAGCCCATTGTCGAGTGGCCGACGCTGGCGATCTATCTTGTCACCCTTGCCGTTTGGGCGCTTGGCACCACTGCGGCCTACTCGGCCCTTCCCGTGCCGGGCATCGTACTGACCGGCATCATGATCGCCCAGTATTCGTCGCTGCAGCACGAGGCGTTACACGGCCACCCGTTCCGCCTGCGCTGGCTGAACGAAGCACTGATGACCCCGGCGCTGACGCTGACCGTGCCCTACGGCCGCTTCCGCGACACCCACCTGGCGCACCACCACGACCCCATCCTGACCGATCCCTATGACGACCCGGAATCAAATTTTCTGGACCCCGCTGTCTGGCACCGGCTGCCGGTGCCGGTGCGCGCGGTCCTGCGGTTCAACAACACGCTGTTCGGACGGGTGACGCTGGGGCCGCTGATCAGCAATGCGCTCTGGCTTGCGGGCGAGGTCCGGCTGATCCGCCAGGGCGACCGCGCGGTGGCCCGCGACTGGCTGCTGAACGCGCTGGGTCTGGTGCCGGTTGTCGCGTGGCTGTGGGTGGCGGCAATGCCGTGGTGGGCCTATCTGTTGGCTGCCTGGATCGGCCATGGCCTGCTGCGCATCCGCACCTTCCTGGAACACCGCGCGCATGAATGCGCCCGTGCCCGCACCGTGGTGATCGAGGATCGCGGCCCGCTGTCGATCCTGTTCCTGAACAACAACTACCACGCCGTGCACCACATGCACCCCGGCGTCGCCTGGTACGACCTGCCCGCGCTGTACCGGTCACGGCGCGATTTCTTTCTGCGCCGCAACGACGGCTACCGGTTTTCGTCCTATGCCGAGGTGTTCGCCCGCTACTTCTGGCGCGCGAAGGACCCGGTGCCGCATCCGCTGTGGCCCACGCCGCCAGTCGCGCAATCGCTGAGCGAGCCGTCTCCGGGCGGGCCGTCAAACGCGTTGGGCGCCCGTCCGCTGAAGGCAACCGCCCCCCGCTAAAGCCGCCGGAACACCGGCCGGACGTCGCGGTTGTCGAAGAACGGCACGCCGGGCTGTTCGCCGCCCGACAGGATATTTGCCACCTCGGCCAGCACGATTTCGGTGACGAAGGGCAAATCCAGCCTGCGCGCCTGCGGCAAGGGCAGCCACGACAGATGCGCCAGTTCCCCCGACGCCCCCGTCAGGTCGGCCACGTCGCCCGCCACCGCGGCGGCGGGCGTCAGGAAGAACCGGGCATCGAACCGCCGCGTCCGCCCCGGCGGCGTCACTGCCCGGAACACGAACCGCATCGACCCTGCCGCCGGACGCAGGCCGCGCGCGGCCATCCGCCCCCAGTCCTCGCCGGCGTCGGCAGGCGGCGCCCAGCCCCCCGGCTCGGCCAGGGCCAGCCCTGTTTCCTCCCACAGCTCGCGGATTGCCGCGGCCGCCAGGGTTTCGGGCGCGGCACCGTCATTCAGCAGGCGCAGCCGGTCCGCCTGATCGGCCGCCAGTCCCACCGGCACCTCGGCATCCGCGTCATCCACCCGCCCGCCCGGAAACACGAACTTCGAAGGCATGAACACTGCCCCGGCGCCGCGCTGTCCCATCAGCACCTCGGGGCCGTCGGGCCCGCCGCGCCACAGGATCACCGTGGCCGCGTCGCGAATGGGCTCGGGGACGTCCTCAGGGCTGTCCAACGCCGAACCCGTGCATCCGCTTGGCCCATTGCAGCGCCACCAGTGCTCCCTTGATGCGCGGCAACAGCCACAGCGACAGCCCCACGCAGCCGACGGTAAAGGTGGTGGCCAGCACCAGCGGCTCGGGCCGGAAGGTCACGAAGGCCCACAGGATCAGCGGCGCCATCAGATGCCCCACGATCAGGATCGTCAGGTAGGCCGGGCCGTCATCGGCCCGGTGGTGGTACAGATCCTCGCCGCACACGGTGCAGCGGTCGCGCACCTTCAGATAGCCCTGCATGATCGGCCCCGCGCCGCAGCACGGGCAGCGCCGCCGCCATCCCCGCCACAACGCAGGCTTCACCGGCCGGTCTTCTGCCATCTGGTCTTCTGCCATCCGGTCTTCAGCCACCGCCACCATACCCGACCCGTCCATCGCACCGCCCCGCCGTTCCTGCGCCGTGATACGCCCCACCCGGCCCAATGTCGAAGCCCGGTGCAGGACCCGCGTCCCCATGTCGCAAATCCGTGACCCGCCCCGCGACGGAAACCGCCCGGCCGCGCGTGAAAGGGTCAGAAGGGCAAGGGAAACCACCCGCGCCCCAAACTGCAGGAGCAGACCGATGAACCGCACCGCCAAGCTTTCCGCCGTCGCGCTGGCCACGATCCTGGGCGCCACCCTGACCACCGCCGCTTTCGCCGAACGCGGCGGTCATGGCCCCGGCGACATGGGGATGATGGGACCGATGTTCGACTTTGCCCAGATCGACGGCAATGCCGACGGCAAGATCACGAAAGAGGAACTGGCCGCCCACCGCGCCGCCCGCGCCGCGGCACTGGATGCCGACAAGGATGGCAAGATCAGCGCCGCCGAACTGCAGACGCAGATCGAGGCCCGCATGGCCGCCCGCGCCGCCGACATGGCGGCCCACATGATCGAGATGCGGGACACGGATGGCGACGGCGCACTGTCGGCTGCCGAACTGGCCGAGCCGACCATGGGGCAGATGGGTGACATGATGTTCGACCGCGCCGATGCCGACGATGATGGCGCGATCACGGAAGACGAGGTTGCGGCGGTGCGCGAGCGCATGGCCGAGCGGATGGAGGGCCGGGGGCATGGCATGGGTCAGGGTTCGGGTCACGGTTCGGGTCACGGACCGCGCGGCTGGAACTGGTTCTTCGGACCTGACGCCGAGTGACGGAAACCGGGGGCAAGCCGCACTGGCTTGCCCCTTGCGACAGGGACATCGGTCTGCGCTAGGATCGGCTCAGGATGACAACAGGCCGCGACGCACTGACCGATGCGCCCGACGAGGCGCTGCTCGTGCTGTATGCCAACGGTGACCCCGTGGCGGCACGGGTTCTGGCGGCGCGTCTGGTTCCCCGCGTGCTGGGCTATGCCGCCCGGCTTTTGGGCGGCGACCGGGCCGAGGCCGAGGATGTGGTGCAGGAAACGATGCTGCGGCTGTGGAAGATCGCGCCCGAGTGGCGCACGGGCGAGGCAAGGGTGGCGACCTGGGCGTTCCGGGTGGCCACCAACCTGTGCACCGACCGCCGCCGCGCGCAGGGCCGCCGCGGCCCCGTGGGGCTGGACGACGATATGCCCGAGGTGCCCGACACGGCGCCGGGGGTCGAGGCCGCGATGATGCAGGGCGACCGGATGTCGGCACTGGAACAGGCGCTGGCCGCCCTGCCCGACCGGCAGCGTCAGGCCGTGGTGCTGCGCCACATCGAAGGGCTGGCCAACCCCGAGATTGCCGCCATCATGGGCATCGGGGTGGAAGCGGTGGAAAGCCTGACGGCGCGCGGCAAGCGGGCATTGGCGGCCCTGCTGTCAGGGCGGCGCGAGGAACTGGGATTGGCGGGGGGATTGCAGGATGGATGATCTGGACAACATGCTGTCGGGCCTGAAGGCCCGCTCTGCCGTACCCTCGGATGCGCTGATGTCGCGCGTGCTGGCCGATGCGGCGGCGCTGCAGCCCCGCCCCTTACCCGGCCCCGCCGTCCGCCTGGCACCACGTCGCCCCGGTTTCTGGTCGGCGTTGTCGGGTGCGGTGGGCGGCCTTGGCGCCGTAACCGGACTGGCCACCGCGGCCGTGGCGGGCCTTGCCATCGGCCTGGCTGCCCCCACCCCCGCCGATGCGCTGACCGCAGCCCTGTGGGGCGGCAGCGCCGACACCGCGATCGACCTGATCCCCAGCCTTGACGAGGTACTTGCCGATGACGGCGGCTGACCCTACCCCCCTGCGCACGCCCCGGTGGGTGACGGTGCTGCTGGTCCTGTCGCTGGCGGCAAACCTGCTGGTCGCGGGTCTTGTGGCAGGCGCCTGGCTGCGCGACGGGCCGCCGGGTGCCGCGGGCCGCGATCCGGGCTTCGGCCCCTTCGCCGAGGCCCTGTCGGATGACGACCGCCGTGCGCTGCGCCGCGCCTTCCTGTCGCGCATGCCGGAAATGCGCGAAAACCGCATGGCCCTGCGCACCGACATGCAGGGCGTGCTGGCCGCCCTGCGCGCCGACCCGTTTGACGCCGCCGCGCTGGACATCGCCATGGACAGGGCCCTGGCGCGCCTGGGCGACCGCATCACTTTCGGCCAGTCCCTGCTGGTCGACCGCATCACCACCATGAGCAGCACCGAACGCGCCGCCTTTGCCGACCGGCTGGAAACCGCGCTGGCCCGTGGCCCGCGCCGCGGCCCGGTCAGGAACTAGGCGCGGTTCCGGCGCGGGACGAATGTGAAGGTTAACCCGCGCGCGCAACCCATTGATTTTGCTGAAACCAAGCATATGTCCCAGCGTGGGACACGGGGTTGCGCCCTAGCGCACCCCGAACACCGCCAGGGCCTCGGCCATGCCGGGCGGCAGCGCATCCTCGCGGATGCGCGATGCCGACAGGTCGCGCGGGGCCTCGGGCGGCGCAAGGTAGCGCCAGCCCTGGAACGGGCGGCGCGGCGACGGCTCGGTGCGCTGGGCGCGGCGGTCCATCACGATGGCGCAGCGTTCGATCCCGTCGCCTTCGTCCACCCGCTCCAGCCCCAGGATCGGCTGGCGCAGAAGAATCATCCCCTTGATCACCCAGTACAGCGAACCGCCGTCCAGCAGTTCCGCCTCGCGCTTGGGCCACATGCGGGTGACATGCACCGAACAGCCCGCAGGCCACCCCGGCTGCCCCGAGGCAATCCAGTCCAGCTGGTCCTCGACACTCTCGGCGCCGACACAAAGCTTCAGCAGGTGAACCGTCACGAATCCCTCGCATCCCCCGGACAAGGATAGGGCACGCCCGCCCACCTGCAAGATTGACCCGCCGCCATTGCAGGCCTATCTTGTGCGGTCTGCCCACTTGTCCACAAGGGAATGCCATGTCCGCCTTCGCCGCGACCATTGCCGAGCAGATCTGGGACATGAAGTACCGGCTGAAAGACGCCGAGGGCCAGCCCATCGACCGCACGGTCGAGGACACCTGGCGCCGCATTGCCCGCGCCCTGGCTGCCGTGGAAAGTGACCCCGCGCTGTGGGAAGACCGGTTCTACGCGGCGCTGGAAGGCTTCCGCTTCCTGCCCGCAGGGCGGATCATTGCCGGGGCCGGCACCGACCGTTCGGTCACCCTGTTCAACTGCTTTGTCATGGGCACCATTCCCGATACCATGGAGGGCATCTTCCAGGCGCTGAAGGAAGCCGCGCTGACGATGCAGCAGGGCGGCGGGATCGGCTATGATTTCAGCACCATACGCCCCAAGGGCGCGCCGGTGGCGGGGGTGGCGGCCGATGCGTCAGGACCATTGTCCTTCATGGATGTGTGGGACGCGATGTGCCGCACCATCATGTCGGCCGGTTCCCGCCGCGGCGCCATGATGGCCACGCTGCGCTGCGACCACCCGGATATCGAGGCCTTCATCGAGGCGAAGAAGGACCCCGCCCGCCTGCGCATGTTCAACCTTTCGGTGCTGGTGACCGACCCGTTCATGGCCGCGGTGAAATCGGACGGACCATGGGAACTGGTGTTCGGCGGGCGCGTCTACCACACCGTGCAGGCGCGCGACCTGTGGGCGCGGATCATGCGGTCTACCTACGACTACGCCGAACCGGGCGTGATCTTCATCGACCGCATCAATGCGATGAACAACCTGTGGTATGCCGAAACCATTGCCGCGACCAACCCCTGCGGCGAACAGCCCCTGCCGCCCTACGGTGCCTGCCTGCTGGGGTCGATCAACCTGGCCTCGCTGGTCTGGTACCCTTTCGAAGACCGCGCGCACCTGTGCCTGACCGCACTGGACAATCTGGTGCGCACCGCCGTGCGGATGATGGACAACACGGTGGACGCCAGCCGCTTTCCCCTGCCCGAACAGGCGACCGAGGCGCGCGCCAAGCGGCGCATCGGGCTGGGCGTCACCGGGCTGGCGGATGCGCTGATCATGCTGGGGCTGCGCTACGGCTCGGCCGAGGCGGCCGAAGTGACCGGGCAGTGGATGGCAGCCGTGGCGCGGTCGGCCTATCTGGCGTCGGCCGGGCTGGCGGCCGAAAAGGGTGCCTTCCCGCTGTTCGATACCGACAAGTTCCTGGCCTCGAAATCGGTGCAGACCCTGCCGGATGACGTGAAGACTGAAATCCGGTCCCATGGCATCCGTAATGCCTTGCTCACCTCGGTGGCCCCCACCGGCACCATCAGCCTGTACGCGGGCAACGTGTCATCGGGCATCGAACCGGTTTTCGCCCCCGCCTATACCCGCAAGGTGCTGCAGCCCGACGGCAGCCGCACCGAGGAAGAGGTGGTGGATCAGGCGGTGGCCCGCTGGCGGGCGAAAACCGGCGATGCCTCGCTGCCACCGGCCTTTGTCGATGCGCAGTCGCTGTCGCCGCTGGATCATGTGCGCATGCAGGCGGCGGCACAACAATGGGTGGATTCGTCCATCTCGAAAACGATCAACTGCCCGGCCGACATCGGGTTTGACGAATTCGAACAGGTGTACATGGCCGCCTGGGATCAGGGCTGCAAGGGCTGCACCACCTATCGCCCGAATGCGGTAACCGGATCAGTGCTTTCCGTGTCGGAACCTGTGCCCGCCGCGCAGCCCAAGGGGGGCGAGGTGATTTACCTTTCCGAACCTCTGGACCGCCCCGGCGCGCTGGAGGGGCAGACCTACAAGCTGAAATGGCCCGCCAGCGAGCACGCGCTGTACATCACCATCAACGACATCGTCATCGCCGGCCACCGCCGCCCCTTCGAGGTGTTCGTGAATTCGAAGAACATGGAGCACTACGCCTGGACGGTGGCGCTGACGCGGATGATTTCCGCGGTGTTCCGGCGCGGCGGCGATGTGTCGTTCGTGGTCGAGGAGCTGAAGGCGGTGTTCGACCCGCGGGGCGGGGCGTGGATGGAGGGGCGCTATATCCCGTCGATCCTGGCTGCCATCGGCGGGGTGATCGAGCGGCACCTGATCGCCATCGGCTTCATCGCGGGCGAAGGGATGGGGCTGAAGGCCGACCCCAAGGCCATTGCCGTGGGCCAGACCTGCCCGAACTGCGGCAGCCCCGACCTGCGCATGGTGGAAGGCTGCCTGACCTGCGGGTCCTGCGGGCATTCGAAATGCGGATGATTATTCAGCCGCCTGCGCGATGCGCAGGGGCAGCGTGACGCGGAACGCGGCGCCGCCCTGCCCCGGCAGGTAGGCCACCGTTCCGCCCAGGTTCGCCATCACCTCGCGGCAGATCGCCAGCCCCAGCCCGGCGCCCCCGGCACGGTTCTGGTCGGACAGGCGGGCGAATTTCTCGAAGATCAGCGCCTGCTTGCCCGCGGGAATGCCGGTGCCGTTGTCGATGACATCCACCGTCACCCGCCCACGCCGCTGCCGCACCGCGATGCGCAGTTCGGGGTCGGCCGCGTCGCAGTACTTGCGGGCGTTCGACACCAGGTTGATCAGCACCTGCTGCAGGCGGTCGCCGTCGGTCAGCACGAACAGGTCTTCGGCGGCGGGGTCGCGGTCCACCGTGAACACGCGGTCGGGGCGCGTCTGCGCGGCGGCCACCAGCGCCCGGTCGATCAGCGCGCGCAGGTTGGTCAGGCCGACGTTCAGCTGCACCGTGCCGGATTCCAGCACCGACAGGTCCAGCAGGTCATCCAGAAGCCGCGTCAGCCGCTTGGCCTCGTCCAGGATGATACCGGCAAACTGGCCCACCTGTTCGCGCGGCAGGTCGGGCTCCATCAGGATTTCCGAAAAGGCGCGGATCGAGGTCATCGGCGTACGCAGTTCGTGGCTGATCTGGCTGAGGAAGGCATCTTTCTGCGCCGAAAGCTGGGTGAGCTTCTCGTTCGCCTCGCGCAGCGCCGTGGCCGTGCGCGTCAGTTCGGCCTGCTGCGTTTCCAGCCGTGCAGAGTACTCCATGATCTGCGCCGCTTCGTCGGCCACCGCCATCAGGTCCTCGACACTGATCGCGGCGCGGCCGGCCACCTGCGCCATCATGGCATGCGCCGTGGCCGCGCCCACCGATCCGGACAGCCGCCGTTCCAGCCCGTCGACGAAACCCGGCGTGGGGTCGGGCAGCATGCCCGTCTTGCCCTGCGCGCGCGCTTCCTGCTCGAACAGCGCCTGGGCCGATTCGTCGCCCAGGATGCGCTGCGCCATGACCAGAAGCGCCTCGGGCTCGGCAGTGCCGCGGGTCCAGGTGCGGGGGCCGTCGGGGGCGTCGAAGACGTTGACGAAGGCCGCGCCCTGCGCGCGTTCGACCGGGGCGGGGAAGGTCAGCAGCGACACCAGAATGAACACGGCGGCGTTCAGGAACAGCGACCAGAACAGCGCGTGCACCAGCGGGTCCACGCCTTCGATGCCGAACAGGGCCTGCGGGCGCAGCCAGCCGTTGCCGTAGGGGCCAAACTCGAAAACGGCGGCAGAGATCACGGCATCGGGGCCGAACGAGGGCAGGAGCAGCGCGTACATCCACACGGCAAAGCCCGTCAGGACGCCCGCCACGGCCCCTGCCCGGGTGGCACCGCGCCAGAACAGCCCGCCCAGCAGCGCAGGCAGGATCTGCGCCACGCCCAGGAACGCGATCAGCCCGATGGCCGCCAGCGCCGCCGATCCGCCCGACAGCCGGTAGTATCCCCAGCCCAGCGCCAGCACCCCCACGATCGACAGCCGCCGCGATACCAGGACGACGCGCCGCAAATCTCCGGCCGCGGCCTGCGCCGGGCTGAACCGCAGTGCCAGCGGCAGCACGATGTGGTTCGACACCATGGTGGCCAGCGCGATGGATTCCACGATCACCATGGATGTGGCCGAGGAAAAGCCGCCGAGAAAGGCCAGCATCGCCAGCCCCCACTGCCCCTCGGCCAGCGGCAGCGTCAGCACGAACATGTCGGGGTTGGCGGTGGCGGGCAGCCGGTCAAGGCCCATCACGGCAATCGGCACGACGAACAGGCTCATCAGCAAGAGGTACATCGGGAAGGCCCAGCCGGCGGTGGCCAGATGGCGTTCGGACACGTTTTCCACCACCATCACCTGAAACATGCGCGGCAGGCAGATCACCGCCGCCGCCGACAACAGGATCAGCCCGGCCCAGCGACCGGGCAACAGGTTCCACGCGGCCACCGAGGAGGAATCGATCCGTGCCACGATGTCGGCCGGACCGCCTGCCAGCCCCCACACCACGAAGGCGCCCACGGCCACCAGCGCCACCAGCTTGACCACCGCCTCGACCGCAATCGCGGTGACGATGCCCGTGTGCCGTTCGTTGGCGTCCAGGTTGCGGGTGCCGAAGAGGATGGTGAAGATCGCCAGCCCGCCAGCCACCCACAGCGCCGTCGAGCCTGCGTCACCGGCAAGCCCCGGAGGCGCGTCCTGCACGAAGACCCCGAACGAGAGGGTCACCGACTGCAGTTGCAGGGCAATGTAGGGTGTGGCCGCCAGCACGCACAGCACGGTGACCAGGACGCCCAGCAGGTTCGACTTGCCGTAGCGGCTGGAGATCAGGTCGGCGATCGAGGTGACGCGCTGCCGCCGCCCGATGCGCACCAGCTTGCGCAAGAGCCACCACCAGCCCACGAAGACCAGCGTCGGGCCAAGATAGATGGTCAGGAATTCCAGGCCCGAGCGCGCGGCATAGCCGGTGGCGCCATAGAACGTCCAGGCCGTGCAATAGACCGACAGCGACAGGGTGTAGACCACCGGAGAGCGCAGCCAGACCGCCTGCCCCGCCTGCGCCTGCCGTTCAACCGCGAAGGCCACAAGGAACAGGAAGGCCACGTAGGACAGGCAGACAAGGACCAGAAGGTTGAAGGGCACGGGGTCAGTCCTCGTCCTCGGCCATCGGGGCGGGGTCTTCGGTTTCGGCGCGCAGGGGGCGGGCAAGAACGGCCGCCGCCACGATGACCGCAAGCCACACGAAGAACAGGTAGATGCCGTCACCGGCCGTTTCCCGGCGCCCGGCATCCCCCGGCGCCCAGAGCACCGGCAGCAGCAGCAGCACCGCGCCGAACACCGGCAGCACACGCGCGGCATCGCGCAGGCGCCGACGGCGATACCCTGCAGGGGCCAGGAACATGGGGCGTCGCGGCGGGCGGGGGCGGCCTGTCATGTGGCGGGCCGGGCTTCCATCAGCGCGCGAACTTCGGCCAGCATGTCGGCGTTTGCAAAGGGTTTCGACAGGAACCCGCTGGCCCCGGCCGCGGCCGCCGCCGCCCGGTCGCGGTCCAGGCCGCGGGCGGTCAGCATGAGCACCGGCAGCGCCATCGTTGCCGGGTCGCGGCGCAGGGCCGCCAACACGTCCAGACCCGAGGCGCCGGGCAGCATCATGTCGAGAATCACCAGGTCGGGCGCCAGTGTGCGCACGCGTTCGGTCGCATCGGCTCCGTTGCCGTGCACGCTGACCTGCCACCCGTCGCGCATCAGCAGGAAGCGCACCGCCTCGGCGATATGCGGTTCATCCTCGACCAGAAGGACGTGGCGGCCGCGCCCCGCCGGACCCGGCATTCCCTGCAGCGGCTGGTTCATGCGGCGCCTCCCCGACGCGTGCACCCGACTATCGGCGCAAACCGCCCGTCTGTCAAAACCGACCAGTCCCTTGCGGATTTTTCTTGCGTCGTGACGCAGCCGTGCTACCCAAAAGGATAGGGGGAGTTCCCTCGTACATTTTACCCGCGGCTGCGGGCCGCGAAGATTGAGGATGATGAGCCATGGCCAAGAAGCCTGCCGACGATTCCGAAGGTATGGATGCTGATAAACTCAAGTCATTGTTGAAGAAGTCGAAGGAAAAGCCGATCACCTTTGCGATGGTCGTGTCGAAGGACGCCAAGAAGGGCGTCGCCTTCCATGCGCACATGACCAAGAGCCCCGAGGCGATGTGGCGTGCCGCCAAGGAAGAGGCCGGCACCACCAAGGGTGCCATGGGCACGATGCAGCTGAAGGGCAAGCTCTTGTCGCTGAGCTGCGAGGACGATGACGTTCCTGCGAACCTGAAGAAGCAGGCGAAGAAGTTCTTTGCCTCTGCGGGCTTGCCGAAGTTCAAGGTCGCCCTTCTGTCGGCCACTGGCGACGAGATCGGCCAGGAAGATGACGACGAGGAAGAAGACGAAGACGATTCGGACGAGGATTTCGACCTCGGCGACGACGAGGACGAGGGCGCCAAGGACAAGGGCGGCAAGGACGACGACGCCAAGGGCGGCAAGGACAAGGGTGCCGACAAGGACGACGACCCCAAGGGCGGCAAGGACAAGGGTGACAAGGACAAGGGCGGCGACAAGGACAAGGGTGCCGACAAGGACAAGGCCGACAAGGACAAGGGCGACAAGGACAAGGGCGACAAGGACAAGGGCGGCGACAAGGACAAGGGCGACAAGGACAAGGGCGGCGACAAGGACAAGGGCGACAAGGACAAGGGCGGCGACAAGGACAAGGACGACGAGGACAAGGCCGACAAGCTGCGTGAGGCGATTGCGGGCGATTTCGAGAAGGTCCGCGGGAAGATCGAAGAGCTTGCGGCCGCGGGCGCAAAGGGCGTCTCGGCCAAGGCCGCACAGCTGGTCGAGATGTTCCGCAAGGAGTGCGACGGCGGCGACCTGAAGAAGGCCGGGTCGATTCTGGTCCTGATCAAGAAGATGATCGAGGCCGAGTACGACAAACATTGCGGCAAGGACGGCGACGACGGGAAAGACGGCAAGGACGGCAAGGACGGCAAGGACGGCAAGGACGGGAAAGACGGCAAGGACGGCAAGGACGAGAAAGACGACAAGGACGGCAAGGACGGGAAAGACGGCAAGGACGGCAAGGACGGCAAGGACGGCAAGGACGGCAAGGACGAGAAAGACGACAAGGACGGCAAGGACGGCAAGGACGGCAAGGACGGAAAAGACGGGAAGGACGGCAAGGACGGCAAGGACGGGAAAGACGACAAGGACGGCAAGGAAGGCAAGGACGACAAGGACGACAAAGACGGGAAAG
>CAZLIC010000031.1:0-43214 GCA_964559535.1 uncultured Rhodobacterales bacterium | reverse complement strand
ACCATCCAGCGAATCGTTGCCGATGCCGCCAAAGACCGTGTCGCCGACCCCCGCCTCGACCGTGTCGTTGCCGTCCCCGCCAATGACCGTGGTAAAGCCTTCCGTCTCGATCCGGTCGTTGCCCGTACCGCCGTCGGCCAGGCCAGAGTCAGCGGTGAAATCAAGCAGATCGTCGTCGTCACCGCCAAAAAGGCTTTCGATTCCGCCGCCAGATCCGCTGCGCAGGGTGTCGTTGCCGTTGCCCCCGAACAGCTGGTCATTGCCCGTGCCGCCGTCGATGCTGTCGTTGCCGTTGCCACCCTCCAGGCTGTCGGCGCCGCCGTCGCCAAGGATCGTGTCGCGCCTATCCCCCGCCGCCGTGACCGTGTCATTGCCTTCGCCCAGGTCGAAGGTGTTGTTGCCGGTCAACGCAAGGCTGAGGCCTTCAAAGCTGGTGGCTTCGCTGTACTCGTCCGCCACGCCGCGCCCGTTGATGGTATAACTCAGCGCCCGGAACAGGTTTTCCACCGCCGCACTGTTCGTTCCTTCCCGGTCGGCGCGCATTGCCGCACCCAGAGCCGCGCCCGACAGGTTCAGGTCGGTGAATTCGTACCGGGTGACCGTGTCCTCGATGATCACGATGCTGTTGACGGTGCCGCCGGAAATGTAGGTGACCCCGCCGATGACGGTGGTGGTCAACCCGGTGCCCAGCACCTGAAAGGCGCCGCCAAAACCATCGTTGATCGAAAAGACGATCTCGGTCGAAAGGACGGTGACGATGTTGCCGTTGTCGATGGCGGATACCAGCACGAAGGCATCGTTGATTGACAGGGGGTCCAGCAGGTTCAGGGTGGGCATCAATGGCTCCGTTGGGTTCAATGCGGCTGCGACCGTTCATCAACGGCATGGAACACGCCCGCAGCAGGCAGAACCCCACAAGGCATCACGCAAGCCACAAGAACCCGCATCCCGCCCGGGCGGCACGGTGCCCCGGCAGGTGCGAACCGGTCAAGCGAAATGCGGTACGCCTGCAGTTGCAGGTCCGCCGCGGCGTCAGACGACGCGCCCACGCTGACAATCTGCACCTCGTGGCCCGCTTTGCCATTGCCGTTCGGGTCCACCTGCAGGCGCGAAAGGCCCGCATTCCCACGCATCTGTCCTGCGTCGGCAATAGCACGCGACACCAGCGTCAGGCCCAGCCTGTCGATGTCCGGCATGTCCAGCGTACCGGTAAAGTCGTCCACCTTGTCGAAGTGGTCGCAACCGCCCCCTGCGTGCCCCCCCAAGCCCCGCCGGGTCCGCTGGCACGCCCGCCGATCCCTGCAACCCCTACCCGCCGAAGGGTAAGTCCGCCCACGATCGTGACCGTCAGGTTGGTGCCGGTCAGCGCCCGGTCGGTCGCCCCGTCCGACGCGGCTATCGACGTCGGCCCCGGCGGGATCACCGCCCCTGGGGTTTTGCCGCCGGGGAATGCGCCGTGCGACGCACGTGCAGGCCTGCAGTCGCGGACCGATCAGCTGGCATCGCGCCCACCGGCGCGGGCGCGCAGGATGTGCGCAATGGTCCGGCCGCGATGCCCTCCATGGTGGGCCCGCAAGAAGAAATCGACGCAGGCTGTCCCCGATGCGCCGGTAACCCGCCTGGCCAGGCATGTCAGGCGCAGGTCGCGGACGGCGGGCACGCTTTCGGCCACTCCTGCACGCCGGAAAGCCGCGGCCCGGCAGCGCCGTCCCGGAATTCGGACCTCGGGACGCACGGGATCGACGGATGGTCGGGGCGACAGGATTCGAACCTGCGACCTACGGTTCCCAAAACCGTCGCTCTACCAAGCTGAGCTACACCCCGGCTGCCACGCCGATAGCGCAAAGCGGCGGGCGGGGAAAGCCCCGCCCGCCGCAAGCCTCACACCAGAACGTCGCCCAGGCCCAGCGGCGCCTCGCCCTGCACCTCGATCTCGTGGTCCACGACGCCATCGCCGTTCGCGTCGATCCGCAGGCGGCCAAGGTCGGCGTCCCAGCGCATCTGCATGGCGCCCGAGAAGTCGTCAGTGCCGACAAAGGTCAGCCCCAGCCCGTCCAGGTCCAGCACGTCAGCCTCACTGGTGAAGTCCAGAACGCGGTCGCGCTTCGAACCCTTGCCGATCTCTGCCAATGCTCCGAACACGAACACATCGTTGCCAGTGCCACCGTACATCTGTTCGGCATTGGTGCCGCCGTACAGAACATCGTCGCCGCTTTCGCCCCAGATCGTGTCGTTGCCCGAACCGCCGAAAAGCGTGTCGCGGCCCGTCCCGCCAAAGATCTGGTCAACACGGTCGCCGCCAGAAACATTGTCGTCGCCGGATTCGCCATAGACGGTATCGTTACCGCTGCTGCCGTCCAGCGTGTCGTTGCCGCCGCCGCCCGCCAGATAGTCATTGTCGGACCCGCCGTTCACGCTGTCCGCGTCCTCGCCGCCGTACAGCGAGTCGTTGCCCGAGTCACCGGTGACCGTGTCCTGCCCGGCGCCGCCATCGGCATAGTCATCGCCCGAACCACCAGCAAGATCATCGCCGCCTTCGCCGCCGTACAGCAGGTCTTCATCATTGCCGCCTTCCAGCTCGTCCGCACCTTCGCCGCCGTCCAGCGTGTCGTTTCCTATGTCGCCGACCAGCAGGTCCTGACCTTCGCCGCCGGTCGCGTTGTCATTGTCCTCGCCACCATACAGATCGTCGTTGCCTTCGCCGCCTGCCAGCACGTCGTTGTCGATGCCCCCGTAAACGCGGTCATCGCCTGCATCGCCGTTCAGGTTGTCCAGGCCCTCGTCGCCCGTCATCGTGTCGCGTCCACGGCCGCCATAGCCCGTCTCGTCTTCCAGCCCGCCCACGATTTCGTCATGGCCATCACCGCCATACATCGTGTTCGTGCCATCTTCGCCGAAGATCTGGTCATTGCCGGCGCCGCCTTCCAGATAGTCGCCGGTTCCGCCGCCGCGCATCGTGTCGTCGCCGTCGCCGCCGCGGATGTCGTCGTACCCGTCGCCGCCGGTCAGGTCGTCGGTTCCGCTGCCACCGTCCAGGTAGTTCTGGCCATCGCCGCCGTCGATCACGTCGTTGCCCGCGCCGCCGTACAGCACGTCGTTGCCGGACCCGCCAGTCATCGTGTCGTTGCCGGTGCCCGCCGCGACATTGTTGTCGCCGTTGCCAAGATTGTACGTGTTGCTGCCGGTCAGCACGATCGGCACCGCGTCCGACGTCGTGCCGGCGCTGAAGCTTTCGGTGTTACCGGTTCCGGCAAAGGTATAGGTCAGGCCGAAGAACAGGTTTTCGATCGCCGCCTCGTTGGTGGTGGCGGCATCGGCTGCCAGCGCCGCGCCCAGCGCCCCGCCGTCCAGCGCAAGTTCACTGAACCGGCCCAGCCGCAGGCCGCCCAACCGGATTTCGATGTCAGTGATCGTGCCGCCGGTGATCACCTCGGTGCCGCCGGAATTGCTGGTCGTCAGCCCCGATCCGGTCAGCGTGAAGGTATAGCTGGAATAGGCCAGCGTGATCGACGACCCGCTGGACGACACGACCGCCGCATACTGCATCAGGTCGAGGTAGTAGAAGAGGTTGGAGAAGCTGGTTTCGTTGGCAGGGGTCAGGGCAACTGTCGGCATCTCGAATTCTCCGATTGGGGGGCTTGACCGATCCCGTTCGGTCAAGGTCCGGAAATCTGGAAGGCGCTGCTATCGAAACCCGTCCAAAGCAAGAAACCGATCCAAAGTTCCGCAGACGCTGCAATCACTGCGACCGGACCCGATTCGTGCAAGGGTTTTTTGGGGGCCGGTGACGGCCTATACGAACGTACAGTATCGACCGTCTGATGCGTCCCGGGGAAACGACGCCGCACGGCGCATTCAGATCACGTCGCCCGCTCCCAACGGCGCGGTGCCGGAAACGCGCAGCATCGCGTCTGCCGCGAGATCGCCGTCGAAGTCGAAAAGGATCAACCCGTCTGGCGCGCTCCACCTGGCCTCGTTTCCCATGCCGGTGAACAGGTCCACGCCGCGCCAGTCGATCACATCGGGCAGCAAGATGCTGTCGATGCCGGTCTCGAAATCCTCGATCACGTCTACGGCCGTGCCGGGTTCGATGAACTCGAGCGCGAAGAACATGAACCTGTCTGCTCCGCCGCCGCCAACCAGGGTGTCGATGTCCGTGCCTGGCAACAGATCGTCATTGCCGGGGCCGCCGCGCAGCAGGTCATCCCCGGCGCCGCCCTCCAGGTAGTCTGCCCCGGTATCCCCGACCAGCACGTCCCGACCGTCGCCCGCACGCAGCTCGTCATTGTCGATCCCGCCATACAGGCGGTCATCACCGGCCTCGCCCCACAACACGTCCGCGTCGGTATCGCCATACAGCCGGTCATTGCTTTCGCCGCCATACAACGTGTCAAACCCGGCGCCGCCTGCCAGCGTGTCCTGCTCTGTCTCGCCACCAAGCTCGTCGTCGCCTGCATTGCCCGACAGCACATCCCGCCCGGTGCCGCCATACGCGAAATCCGCGCCATCACCGCCCGAAAGCACATCATCCCCGGTCCCGCCCGACAGGAAATCGTCGCCGGCATCGCCTGCCAGAGTGTCGCGCCCGTCTCCGCCCAGGCCGGAATCGTTGCCCGCTCCGCCGGACAATGTGTCGTCCCCCAGGCCGCCGTCCATCACATCGGCGTCGTCTTCGCCCAGCATCAGATCGGCGTCCGCGCCACCGTCCAGCGTGTCATTGCCCCCGCCGCCCGCCAGCCTGTCGGCCCCGGCATCCCCGGCCAGCGAATCCGTCCCCGCATCACCGGCCAGACTGTCGCCATCCGCACCGCCCAGCAGCGTGTCGGCCCCCTTCCCACCCGCAAGCGTGTCGTCGCCCAGACCGCCATCCAAGAGGTCAGCGTCGTCCCCACCGTCAAGGACATCGCGCCCCTCGCGCCCGAACATCTCGTCGGCCGCCGCCCCGCCATACAGGCTGTCGCGGCCATTGCCGCCGTCCAGGTCGTCGGCACCCTCGGCGCCGACCAGCACATCGTTGCCATCGCCGCCAAAGGCGCGCAGCACCCCGGCATCGCCGTAGATTGTGTCGTTCCCCGACCCCGCGTAAACCTCGTCGGTCCCGTCGCCCAGCTTGTACAGGTTGTTGCCCGCAGGGATCAGCGGCACGCCGTCCGAACTGGTCAGTCCGCCGAACTGGAAGTCATCGAAGGCCGACCCGATGATGCGATAGTTCAGGCCCAGCAGCAGGTTCTCCATCGCCGGGCTGCCCGTGCCGAAGATGCCGCCACCCGCGGCCTCGGCCAGCATCGCGTTGCCCAGCTCTGCTGCGTCCAGCCGCATCCGGGTCACCGGTGTTGGCGCGGCGCCAAAGAATGCCACATGGGTCAGCGTCTGCACCGTGCCGGCTGTCAGATATGTCGCGCCGGTGCCGGGGTCGGTGGCCGTGGCCAGGCCGGTGCCCGCCAGCGTGTATTCCGCGCCGGTCGCAAACACCGTCAGCGTGACAGAACTGTCGCTGCTGCCAGTGATCACCGCATCCTGAAGCCCGACGATGGCGGCAAACCAGCCTTCGACATGCGCATTGGGCCCGGTCAACTCGATTGTCGGCATGAGGCGTTTCCCCGGCGCTGAAATTGCTCTGCCGTGCAGTCTGCACCCGCCAAGCCTGCCGGATCAACACCCTTGACGGTCAGTCGCAGGCCCAGGCCGCGCCGTCTTGCGGTACGGCCGGGTGCCGCATCGCCGTGCCCGGCCCTATGCCCAGCGCCCCCGCCAACCCGCCGTTGATCTCCAGCACGAACTGCACCGCGCTGCCGCCGGGAATGGGCGTCTCGTTGCCCGGTTCCGCGTTCGCATGCACGTGCACCACGGTGCCGGACGCATCGGCAAACACCATGTCCAGGGGGATCCGCGTGTTCTTCATCCAGAAGGCCACAGGGCCGGGCTTCGGATAGACGAACAGCATCCCGGCCCCGGCGGGCATGGCGTCGCGGAACATCAGGCCCTGCGCCCGCTCGCCCTCGTCATCGGCGACTTCCACGCCAAAGCGCGCCACCGCCCCCGCGGGGCTGCGCAGCTCGACCTGGTCGTTCCGGCATTCGGCCTGCCCGGCCCCGGCAGACAGCAACAGAACCGCTGTCAGCCACCCCGGCGCGCTGCCGTTTCCCATGACGCCACCTGCACTGCCATCCGCCCGCGCTTGCCTTCGGTAATGCGCAGACCCACCGCCTCGCCCGCCACCAGATCGGCAAAGCCGCTGGCACGCAGGACCTCGATGTGAATGAACACGTCGTCGGACATACCAAAGACATTGGCAAAGCCGAAGCCCTTGCCCTTGTCGAACCACTTCACCCGCGCCGGCTCCAGCGGCAAGGCCAGCACCTCGTCGGGCAACTGCGCCACCTCACCCTGCACGGGCTCGGGCGGCTCAATCGCCACAACCTCGACGGCCTGCGCACCACGCGGTGTCATCTGCACGCGAACAGATATGCCCGCGCCGTCCGCAACGGACCCCTGCCCGAAGTTTCGCAGCACATTGGCATGAAGCAGGATATCCGATCCTGCCCCTTCTGCCACGATGAACCCGAAACCCTTCGCAGGGTCGAACCATTTTACGCGGCCCTGCAGCATCTGCAGGTCGCGGTCTTCATCTGCCATTGAAGGCCATCTCCCCAGACAAGCCCGCACAAGTGATGCGGTCATCCGTCGCGCCGATTCAAGCGAAAAACGAACAAACGTCCAAATTCAAGGCACAAATGTATCAGGGGTTCAGTCTTCGCACAATCCACGGAGCAGCGGTCGCCTCACGCGTCCAGCGGAACCGATCGTGCAACCGGAAATCGCCATCGGCCCAGAACTCGATCTCGACAGGCCGGATGCGGATGCCACCCCAGAACGGCGGCCGCTGCGGGGCAAGCCCATGCCGTGCCGTCATCTTCGCCACTTCAGCCACCAGCGCCCCGCGGCTCTCCAGCGGCTCGGACTGTCGGCTGGCCCAGGCCCCCAGCCGCGACTTCAGGCTGCGGCTGGCATAGTAGGCATCCGCCTGCGGCCCCTCCTCGCGCTCGGTCAGCCCGCGCACCCGCACCTGCCGCCGCAGGCTCTTCCAGTGCAGCACAAAGGCTGCCTTCCCGGCCTGCTCGATCTCGCGCGCCTTGGCACTGCCGTAGTTCGTGTAGAACACGAAGGCATCGGCCTCGATCTCTTTCAGCAGCACCATCCGCACATTGGGCAAACCCTGCCCGTCCACGGTGGCCAACGCAATTGCGTTGGGGTCATTCGGCTCACGCGACTCGGCCTCGGCCAGCCAGGCGCGCGCAATGGCAAACGGATCATCGCCCGCAAAGATTCCGCCCCGGTCCATGTCCGCCTCCTGCATCTTCTGCGACAGCTAGCGCCCGCCCGCACCGCGGGCAAGCGGCCCAGCCCTGAAGGGCCTGCACTTGAAGGGCCTGCACTTGAAGGGCCTGCACTTGAAGGGCCTGCACTTGAAGGGTCCGGGGCCTTCCACTACACCGCAGATCAACCATAAACCACGGGGGACGGCATGGCGGGACTGCTGCAGGGCAAGCGCGGCCTGATCATGGGGCTGGCGAACGACAAGTCGATCGCCTGGGGCATTGCCAGATGCTGCGCCGAACAGGGCGCGACACTGGCTTTCTCCTACCAGGGTGAGGCACTGAAGAAGCGGGTCGAGCCGCTGGCCGCCTCGCTGGGCACGCCGCTTCTGGCCGAATGCGACGTGGGCGACGAGGCCACCATCGACGCCCTGTTCGACAGGCTGCGTGCCGAATGGGGCAGCCTCGACTTCCTCGTCCATGCCATCGGCTTTTCCGACAAGACCGAACTGCGCGGCCGCTACGTCGACACCTCGGCCGCGAACTTCCGCATGACGATGGACATCTCGGTCTATTCCTTCACCGCCGTCGCCCGCCGCGCCGCGGCGATGATGCCTGCGGGCGGCGCGCTTCTGACGCTCACCTACTACGGTGCCGAAAAGGTGATGCCGCACTACAACGTCATGGGGCTGGCCAAGGCCGCGCTGGAAACCTCGGTGCAATACATCGCCGAAGACCTGGGCAAGGACGGCATCCGCGTCAACGCCATCTCGGCCGGCCCGATCAAGACCCTGGCCGCCTCGGGCATCGGCGACTTCCGCTACATCATGAAGTGGAACGAGCTGAACTCGCCGCTGCGCCGCAACGTCACCCAGGAAGAGGTCGGCAAGGCTGCGCTGTACCTCCTGTCCGACCTCGGCTCGGGCACCACCGGCGAGGTCCTGCACGTCGATGCCGGCTACCACGTGGTCGGCATGAAAGCCGTCGATGCCCCCGACATCGACGCCACGAAAAAGGGCAATGGCGAATGACGCTGGCGGCCTTCGCGACGGCCTGGTTCCTGCACCTGCTGGCCGCGGCTTCGCCCGGCCCTGCCGTGCTGATGACGGCCCGCACCGGCGTGACCGAAGGCTTCCGAACCGCCGCACTCCTGTCGGTGGGCATCGGCCTCGGCGCCGTCGTCTGGGCCGTGGCGGCCCTCTTCGGCCTTGCCCTGCTGTTCCAGATTGCCCCCGCCGCGCTCTGGGCCTTCAAGATCGCGGGGGCGCTGTTCCTGATGTGGCTCGCCATCGGCATGTGGCGCCACGCGGCCGAACCGCTGGCCACTGCCAGCGCCGATGCTCCGCCACGCAGCCCCGGGTCGGCGCTGCGTCTTGGCATCCTCACACAGCTGTCAAACCCCAAGCCCGCCGTGTTCTTCGGCGCGGTCTTCATCGGCACCGTGCCCCCCGGCACCAGCGCTGGCTGGATCGTCCTGCTTCTGGCCGCGGTCTTCCTGAACGAACTTGTCTGCAACCTGATCGTCGCCCGCGCCTTCTCGTTCGCCCGCATCCGCGCAGCCTATACGCGCCTGAAAACCCGTATCGACCGCAGCTTCGCGGGCATCCTTGCCCTGCTCGGCCTGCGCACTGCCCTGACGTGACCCGCACCCTGACTCATCTTTGCTGAAGTACCCCAGGGTTCCGGGGGCAGCGCCCCCGGCCTCTCCTCCACACCGGAGCCCGCCATGAACGACCGCCTGCCCCACGAACGCGGCTTCCACGTCAGCTGGGACCAGCTTCACCGCGACGCCCGCGCGCTGGCCTGGCGCCTGCAGGGCCGCGGCCCCGACCAGGGCGGCTGGCGCGCCATCATCGCCATCACCCGCGGCGGGCTGGTGCCTGCGATGATCGTGTCGCGCGAACTGGATATCCGCATCGTCGACACGATCAGCGTGAAATCCTACAACCACCAGACGCAGATCGACGCCAAGGTGACCAAGTCCCCGCAGGAAGACCTGATGGGCGATGGCACAGGCATCCTTGTGGTCGATGATCTGGTCGATACCGGCAAGACGCTGGAACTGGTGCGCAAGCTGTATCCCGCCGCCCACTTTGCCACCGTCTATGCCAAACCGGCCGGGCGCGCGCAGGTCGACACCTACATCACCGAGGTCAGCCAGGACACGTGGATCTTCTTCCCATGGGACATGGCCCTGCAATACGTCCAACCGATCCGCGGCAAGGACGACTGAGGGGTTGCGCAAACCGTCCTTCGGCCGCGCGCAGGGGAGGACAAAAGGAAGACGCGGGCAAGACGCAAGGAAGACGCCGATGCACAGCCTTCATCCCCTCAATCCCGCCATGGCCGCCACCGAACCGCCGCCGGTGATGGAGGCGCGGCGCTGGCTGACGGGGCTGGTGTTCCCGCCGGACCGCCCGCTGATCAACGTCAGCCAGGCCGCCCCGGTGGAGCCGCCGCCGATGGCACTGCGCCGGGCCATCGCCGAGGCCGCGCTGCATGACGACGCCGCGCATCTGTACGGACCGGTGCTGGGTCTGCCCGCCTTGCGCGAACAGATTTCTGCCGATTGGTCAAAGGCTTATGGCGGGGTCATCACAGCGGTACAGGTCGCGGTGACGCAGGGCTGCAACCAGGCCTTCTGCGCCGTCCTGTCCACGTTGGCGGGCGCGGGGGACGAGGTGATCCTGCCAACCCCCTGGTACTTCAATCACAAGATGTGGCTCGACATGGCGGGCGTGGCCACGGTACCCCTGCCCACCGGCCAGGGCCTGGTCCCCGACGCCGCCGACGCCGCCTCGCGCATCACCTCAAGAACGCGCGCCATCGTGCTGGTTTCGCCCAACAATCCGGGTGGCGCCGAGTATCCGGCCGAAACCCTTTCGGCGTTCCGCGATCTTTGCCGCAGCCGTGGCATCGCCCTGATCGTCGACGAAACCTACCGCGACTTCGACAGCCGGGAAGGCCGCCCGCATGACCTGTTCATGGACCCAGACTGGGCCGATACCTTCATCCATCTCTACAGCTTTTCAAAGGCCTACCGCCTGACCGGCCACCGCGTGGGCGCCATCGTCGCCGCTGCCGCCCGGCTGGCCGAGGTCGAGAAGTTCCTCGACACCGTGGCGATCTGCCCCAGCCAGCTGGGCCAGATCGGGGCCCTGTGGGGCATGCGCAACCTTCGCGACTGGGTTGCCGGCGAACGGCTGGAAGTGCTGGCCCGCCGCGACGCCATGGTGGACGGATTCAACGCGCTGGAAGGCTGGCGCCTGTTGGGCTGTGGCGCCTATTTCGCCTATGTCGAACACCCCTTCGACCTCTCCTCGCCCGACTATGCCCGGCGCCTGGTAACCGAGGCAGGGGTGCTGGTGCTGCCCGGTACCATGTTCCAGCCCGAAGCCCACCCCGAACGCCACCGCCAGCTGCGCATTGCCTTCGCCAATGCCGATGTCGCGGGCATCGGGGAAATGTTCAACCGGCTCAGGCACTTCCGCCCCTGACGGGCGGCGGTCCCTTGCCCCAACGGGCATTCCCGGCTAAACCCCGGCGACCTGAAGAAACGGAACCGCACATGGCCGCCTCCGACGATGATACCCCGCGGAAAAAACGCAAGTCGAACAACGTGTTCGTCTTCATTCTGATCGGCATGATCATCGCCGGTTTCGGCGGCTGGCAGGTCACCAACTTCTCGGGCGGCGTGCGCAGCATCGGGTCGGTCGGCGAGCGCGAGATTTCGGTGAACGAATACGCCATCGCGCTGAACGCCGAGCTTGCCGCCTTTTCGCAACGGATGGGACAGCCGGTGTCGCTGGCCGTGGCCAGCACGATGGGTCTGGATTCACAGGTGCGCGGGCAACTGGTGCGCAACGCCGCGCTGGACAATCAAGCCACACACATCGGCCTGTCGGTGGGCAATGACCGGGTGGCGCGCGAAGTCACCTCGATTCCCGCCTTTCAGGGCACCGACGGCAAGTTCAGCGCCGACGCCTACCGCTTTGCGCTGGAACGCAACAACCTGACCGTGCAAGACTTCGAGACGCGCCTGCGTGACGACCTTGCGCGCCAATTGCTGACCGGCGCCGTGGCGGGCGGGTTTGCTGCCCCCGCTGGGCTGACCGACACGCTGTTTGCCTACACCGCCGAACGCCGCGGCTACACCGTGCTGCGGCTGACCGAGGCCGACCTTCCGGCCCCGATCCCGGCCCCGACTGACAAGCAACTGAAGGCCTTCTACGACGCCGAAATTGCCCGCTTCATCCTGCCCGAAGCGCGGCGCATCACCTATGCGGCACTCCTGCCCGCCGATCTGGCCCCGACGCTGGAGGTCGACCCCGAGCTGATCCGCAAGACCTATGAGGAGCGAATCGACAGCTTCGTGCAGCCCGAGCGTCGGCTGGTCGAGCGGCTGGTGTTCCCCGATCAGGCAACGGCCGATGCCGCGAAAGCCTCGCTTGATGCAGGCAAGACCTTTGACGATCTGGTCAAGGACCGCGGCCTGACACTGACCGATGTGGATCTGGGCGACGTCACGAAGGCCGAGCTTGGGGCCGCGGGCGACGGCGTGTTCGCACTGGCGGAACCCGGGGTGACGGGCGTTCTGCCCACCGACCTTGGCCCCGCGATTTTCCGGATGAACGGCATCCTGTCGGCATCGGAAATTCCCTATGACACGGCGGCCGAGGGACTGCGGCAGGAACTGGCCGCCGACGCTGCGCGGCGTGCCATCGCCGACCGGCGCGAACAGATCGACGACGCGCTGGCCGGTGGCGCCACATTGGAAGAGCTGGCGAAGACCGAGGGGATGACGCTGGCCACCATCGACCTGCGCGAGGCAAGCGACGAGCCCATTGCCGGCTACCCCGCGTTCCGCGAGGCCGCAATGGCCGCGGGCGAGGGCGACTACCCCGAAGTGATCGATCTGGACGACGGCGGCATCGCCGCCCTGCAGTTCGTCGAAACCGTCCCCGCCGCGCCCATTCCGTTTGAAACGGCAAAGCCCGATGTGGTTCTGGCCTGGACCGCGGCGGAAACCGCCAAGGCCCTGTCGGCCCGCGCCATTGCCATCAAGTCCGAGGTCGAGGGCGGCACGTCGCTGTCCACCTACGGGATTCTGGACGTGACGCCGCGCGCGGCGCGCGACAGCTATGTCGACGGCGCGCCGGCAGACATGATGCAGCAGGTGTTCCAGATGGCGCCGGGCGATGTGCGCGTGGTGGAAGGTCCCGGTTTCATCGGCGTTCTGCGGCTGGACACGGTGGAACCCGCCGACCCCGCCAATGCCGAGGTCGCGCCCCTGCGCGAGGCGATTGCGGCACAGGCCGAAGCGGCGCTGGCGCAGGATGCGCTGGCACTGTTCACGCAGTCGCTGGTCAACGGCGCGGGCGTCCGGCTGGACGAGGCCGCCATTGCCGCCGTGCACGCGCAGATGCCCTGACCATGGCCACGCTGACCCCCGACTTTGCCACGTTTGAACGGGGCTGGGCAGAAGGCCGCAACCAGGTGGTGCATGCCCGGCTTGCCGCCGACCTGGACACCCCTGTCAGCCTGATGCTGAAACTGGGCGAGGCGCGCACCGACACCTTCATGCTGGAAAGCGTGACGGGCGGAGAGGTGCGTGGGCGCTATTCGGTGGTGGGCATGAAGCCCGACCTGATCTGGCGCTGCCGGGGCGAGGCGGTCGAGGTCAACCGCGAGGCGCGCTTTGACGCCGAGGCGTTCCGGGCGGTCGAAGGCCACCCGCTGACAGCGCTGCGCGCGCTGATCGCCGAAAGCGCCATCGACATGCCCGAAGGCCTGCCCGCCATTGCCGCGGGGCTGTTCGGCTATCTGGGCTATGACATGATCCGTCTGGTGGAACACCTGCCCGACGTGAACCCCGACCCGCTGGGCCTGCCCGATGCGGTGCTGATGCGCCCCTCGGTGGTGGCCGTGCTGGACGGGGTGAAGGGCGAGGTCACGGTGGTGGCCCCGGCCTGGGTGGCCAGCGGGCTGTCGGCCCGCGCCGCCTATGCGCAGGCGGCCGAGCGCGTGATGGACGCGCTGCGCGACCTTGACCGCGCGCCTGCCACGGGCCGCGAGATGGGCGAGGCCGCGCCGGTGGGTGCGACGGTGTCGAATTTCACGCCCGAGGGCTATCGCGCCGCGGTCGAGAAGGCCAAGGATTACATCCGCGCGGGCGATATCTTCCAGGTCGTGCCCTCGCAGCGCTGGCGGCAGGATTTCACCCTGCCCCCCTTCGCGTTCTACCGTTCGCTGCGGCGCACCAACCCGTCGCCCTTCATGTTCTTCTTCAACTTCGGCGGCTTCCAGGTGGTGGGCGCGTCGCCCGAAATCCTTGTGCGGCTGCGCGACGGGCAGGTCACCATCCGCCCCATCGCAGGCACCCGCAAGCGCGGCGCCACGCCGGAAGAGGACAAGGCGCTGGAGGCCGACCTGCTGGCCGATGCCAAGGAACGGGCCGAACACCTGATGCTTCTGGACCTTGGCCGCAACGACGTGGGTCGGGTGGCCAAGGTGGGCACGGTGCGGCCGACCGAGCAGTTCATCATCGAACGCTACAGTCATGTGATGCACATCGTGTCGAACGTGGTGGGCGACATCCGCGAAGGCGAGGATGCGCTGTCGGCGCTGCTGGCAGGCTTGCCCGCAGGCACCGTGTCGGGCGCGCCCAAGGTGCGGGCGATGCAGATCATCGACGAGCTGGAACCCGAAAAGCGCGGCGTCTACGGCGGTGGTGTGGGCTATTTTGCGGCGAACGGCGAGATGGACTTCTGCATTGCCCTGCGCACCGCCGTGCTCAAGGACGGCGCGCTGTACATCCAGGCCGGCGGCGGCGTGGTGTATGACAGCGACCCCGAGTCGGAATTCCAGGAAACCGTAAACAAAAGCCGCGCCCTGCGCGCCGCTGCCGATGCGGCGGCCATGTTTGCGGGCCGCGGCAACCGCTGATCTCCGCGGGCGCCGCCAACGGGCAGTCTCCGAACATTAGGAACATTGCGCAAGAATTTGATTCCGCTTTCATTTGGCGTTCTCGTTCAAGGCGAGGCGCGGCACCGCGCAGCAGCGAGCCATGCCTCTTCCATTGCCGGGCGAATCCCCTATGCTGCACCGGCAGCAGCAAGGGCCCGGCGATGGCGCGCACAATCGACTATGGCAACCTGATGCACCGCGCCATGCGCGGCCTGATCCAGTCGGTCCTGCGCGACGTGGCTGAGAACGGCCTGCCCGGGTCGCACCACTTCTTCATCACCTTCGACACCTCGCACCCCGGCGTCGCCATCGCCGATTGGCTGAAGTCGCGCTATCCGTCGGAAATGACCGTGGTCATCCAGCACTGGTACGAAAACCTCGACGTCACCGCCGATGGCTTCAGCGTCACGCTGAACTTCGGCAACCAGCCGGAACCGCTGGTGATCCCCTTCGATGCGGTGCGTACCTTCGTTGACCCCTCGGTCGAATTCGGCCTGCGCTTCGAGACGCAGTCGGACGAGGATGACGAAGAAGACGACGAACCGACGCCCGATCCTGCGCCGCCCCGCGCGGCCGAGGTCGTGAGCCTCGACAAGTTCCGCAAATAGACCGTTGCAAACCTGTAGCATGCTGCGGATTGGCCCGCCCATGGGCCGCCTGGGGGAATGATGTCGTCCGATCTGAAGCTGTTTCTTGGCCAACTGTTGCGCCGCCCGCACGAAGTGGTGGCGTTGGCTCCATCGTCCGAAGACCTTGCCCGCGCCATGGCCGCGCAAATTCCGCTTCCGGCGGGGCGCGTCGCCGAATTCGGGCCGGGGACCGGCAAGCTGACCCGCGCGATCCTGGCCCGAGGCGTGGCGCCTGCCGACCTGACCCTGTTCGAACTGAACCCCGACTTCTGCACCCGCCTGCGCGAACGCTTTCCCGGCGTGTCCGTGGTCAACGCCCCGGCACAGTCGCTGCCGGATCGCTGCAAGCCCGGCCTCTCGGCCGTTGTCTCGGGCCTGCCCCTTCTGTCAATGTCCGAAGCCACGCAGCAGGCCATCGTCGGCGCCGCCTTTGACCGGCTGTCCCCCGGCGGCGTGTACATCCAGTTCACCTACGGCCCGGCCTCCTCGGTCGCCGAACCGGTGCAGCGCGCGCTGCGCCTGCAGGCCGAACGCGGGCCGAAGGTGTGGAACAACCTGCCCCCTGCCCGCGTCTGGATCTATCGCCGCGCCTGACCTGCGGAATGCGGTCGCGCACCGGTTGATTTCGCAAGGGGCCTGTCCTAGGCACGGGTATCCTTGGCCCGGAGAACTCCATGACCGCGACCCGCACCGAAACCGACAGCTTCGGCCCCCTCGACGTGCCCGCCGACAAATACTGGGGCGCCCAGACGCAGCGGTCCCTTGGCAACTTCAAGATCGGCTGGGAAAAGCAGCCGGTGGCCATCGTGCGGGCGCTGGGCGTCATCAAGAAGGCCTGCGCGCTGGTCAACATCGACCAGGGCGACATCGACCCGGCGCTGGGTCAGGCCATCGCGGTTGCTGCGGACGAGGTCATTGCCGGCCGACTGGACGACAACTTCCCGCTGGTGGTCTGGCAGACAGGGTCGGGCACGCAGTCGAACATGAACGCAAACGAGGTGATCTCGAACCGCGCCATTCAGGTGCTGGGTGGCGTGATGGGCTCGAAAAAACCGGTCCACCCGAACGACCATGTGAACATGGGCCAGTCTTCGAACGACACCTTTCCCACGGCCATGCATGTGGCCATTGGCATGGTCGCGCGCGATGTCCTTTTGCCCGGCCTGCGCCACCTGCACGCGGCGCTGGCCGAAAAGGCGCACGCCTTCAAGGACATCATCAAGATCGGCCGCACTCACACGCAGGATGCCACCCCCCTGACACTGGGGCAGGAATTCGGCGGCTACGCGCATCAGGTGGCGCAGGGCATCATGCGGGTGGAAAAGGTGCTGCCCGAAATCTATGAACTGGCGCAGGGCGGTACGGCGGTCGGCACAGGGCTGAACACCCGTGTCGGCTGGGATCTGCGGGTGGCCGCGAAGATCGCCGACATCACCGGCCTGCCCTTCGTCACCGCACCGAACAAGTTCGAGGCGCTGGCAGCGCATGACGCCATGGTCATGTTCTCGGGCGCGCTGAAGACGGTGGCCGCCAGCCTGTTCAAGATCGCCAACGACCTTCGCCTGCTGGGCTCCGGCCCCCGGTCGGGCCTGGGCGAGCTGATCCTGCCGGAAAACGAACCGGGGTCCAGCATCATGCCGGGCAAGGTGAACCCCACCCAGGCCGAGGCGCTGACCATGGTCTGCGCGCATGTGATGGGCAACGACGCGGCGGTGGGTTTTGCGGGCAGCCAGGGCCATTTCGAGCTGAACGTCTACAACCCGATGATGGCCTACAACGTGCTGCAATCCATGCAGCTTCTGGGCGACGCCGCGGTCAGCTTCACCGACAACATGGTGAAGGGCACCGAAGCAAACGTGGCCCGCATCGAGAAGCTGATGAAGGAATCGCTGATGCTGGTGACGGCACTGGCGCCCACCATCGGCTATGACGCCGCCACGAAGGTCGCCAAGACCGCGCACAAGAACGGCACCACGCTGCGCGAAGAGGCCATCGCGCTGGGCTATGTGGATGGCGAGACGTTCGACCGCGTGGTGCGGCCGGAAGACATGGTGGGTCCGAAGGGCTGATGGCCGAAATCGTGAACCTGCGCGCGAAACGGAAAGAGGCCGCCCGCCAGGCGGCCCGCGCGCAGGCGGACGCGAACGCGGCGAAGTTCGGGCAGACGAAAGCGCAGAAGGCACGGCAGACCGCGGAAGCGGAACTGGCAGCACGGCGGCTGGACGGCCATTTCCGTCCGAAGGAGGACGGTTAACCCGGCATTTACCGCGATCCGGCAGGCTGGGCCGCAGGAGGTGCCCAATGTCCCAGATGCGTGCCATCACGACCGTTCCCCGGACCCGCGACCGCTGGATCACCCAGCTGTTCCAGGCCCGCGCCGCC
The DNA here is from genome assembly GCA_964559535.1 of uncultured Rhodobacterales bacterium. GTDB lineage: Bacteria > Pseudomonadota > Alphaproteobacteria > Rhodobacterales > Rhodobacteraceae > CAZLIC01. The sequence goes on along the minus strand of CAZLIC010000031.1, from coordinate 25,921 downwards.
GCCGAAGGCGGCATCGTGCGGCGCAGCGTGGAAGACGTGGACCGTCTTGTCGGCCGCGCGTTTTTCCTGCACGAAGTGCAGCGGCGCGGGTTCAGCGTGGTGGAAAATGCCGGGCAGTTCGTCATCTTCTGCAACCGCGAACCGCTGCGGCTGGTCGCCTCACCCCAAATTCCTTGAAGAAAGGAATTTGCAAAAGTCTTGCTTCAAGACTTTTGGGTTTCGCCGCCGCGACGGTTGCGCGCCGTGACCGCCCGCCCCGTCAAGCACTCGGTCACTTTGCGCGGCCACCGCACCAGCGTGTCGCTGGAAGCCGCCTTCTGGCAATCCTTCCGTGAAATCGCCGCCGCCCGCGGTATCCCGCTCAACACCCTGGCAGAGGAGATTGACGAAGCCCGCGCAGCGGACGAAGGCCTTGCCTCGGCCATCCGCGTGCATGTGCTGGCATGGTTCCGCGCTCAGTCGGCCAGGTGACGCGAGGCTTCCTTCACCGCCCAGGGTTTCAGCCGCGCGCCATGTACGGCCAGCCAGCCGCGCACACGCTGCGCGTCATGCTTTGACAGGTCGCGCAGCCACCAGGCCACGGCCTTCTGCAGGAACCAGTCGCGGTCGTCGGCATAGCCTGCGGCCCAGCCCAGAACCCGTTCGCGGGCGGCCAGTTCCGCGGCCTTGGGGACGTTCCCCCGCGCCAGTGGCAGCGTGACCACCAGCGCCGCGCGGCGGGTCCACATGTGCGGGCTGGCCGTCCAGCCCTCGACCGTGTCCAGCCGGGAAAGGTCGGCCATCACCCGCCGCTGGCCAGCCGAACAGGCATGGTCGGCAATGGCCCAGGCGTCGAAATCGGGCACCCAGGACAGGAACAGGTCCCACACCGCCCCGTCCGGCCGGATGCGCGCCTGTGTCACCAGCTTTGCCGCAGCCACCCGCGCCTCGTGCACGTTTGTGGCCCACAGCCCGGACGCCAATAATACGCGGTCCTCCACCGACGCACCTTCCCGCCAATCGTCCACCAGAGCCTCGATCTGCGGCACACTCACGCCCAGATACGGCCGCGGGGCCTTGTGATAGGCGGCCATCGCGGCGGCCTTCCCACCGTCTGCCTGCGCCTCCAGCGCGGCCAGCGCCTCGTCTGCCGTCATCGCCGGATCTCGAACCTCACCTTGCCCACCGCGATGCCGCCCTTTGTCACCACGCCTTCATTCACCACAAGCCCCGGTTCGGGTTGCCAGATGATGTCGGCAAAGCCCAGCCGCGTCACCCCGCCTGGCGCGCGGAAGTCGGCCAGATAGGTCAGCCGCACCGTGCGCCCGTCCTCCACCGCCTCGGCCACGCCCACCGTGTCCTCGCGCCGCCCGGTCCACCGGCCCGGCCCGGCCCGGTCGAACACCCAGGTCAGGCGGTCCTTCTGCCCGTCGTCGTAGGCGAAATCTTCGGCCACGGTCAGCCGGTTGCCTGACAGGCGCCCGTCCAGCGCCGCGGTGAATCGCCGTTCCGCCCCGGAAATCAGGTTGCGGAACACGCCGCGTCCGGTGGACCGGCCAAGGAAGGCACTGTCCAGCGTCATCGGCAGGGTTTCCCCGGCGGGGTCGGGCGGCAGGGTGGCGCAGGCGGCAAGGGCGGCGGGGGCAAGCAGAAGGGCGCGGCGGGTCAGCATGGGGTTTCCTTTCCGGGGGCCACAGCTAGCGCCCGCCGGGCCCTATTCCACCGTCACCGACTTTGCCAGGTTGCGCGGCTGGTCCACATCGGTGCCCTTGGCGACCGCGGTGTGATAGGCCAGCAATTGCGCCGGCACCGCATAGAGGATGGGCGCGACCAGTGGCGGCACCTCGGGCATCGTCAGCCCACGCCAGATGCCCTGCCCCGCCTCGCGGATGCCCTTGGCATCGGAAATCAGCAGCACCTTGCCCTGCCGCGCCATCACCTCTTGCATGTTCGACACGGTCTTGTCGAACAGGTGGTCGCGGGGGGCCAGAACGATCACCGGCACCTCGGCGTCGATCAGCGCGATGGGGCCGTGTTTCAACTCGCCCGATGCGTAACCTTCGGCGTGGATATAGCTGATTTCCTTCAGCTTCAGCGCACCTTCCAACGCCAGCGGGTACATCGCGCCACGGCCCAGGAACAGCACGTCGCGGGCGTGCGCCAGATCGTCGGCCACCTTCGCGATCTCTCCTGCCACGGCAAGCGCGGCATTCATCAGCCCCGGCAGCGCAGCTAGATCGTGCAGGTGCCCGGCCAGCGTGGCGTCATCCATCCGGCCGCGATCGCGCGCGGCCTTCAGGGCCATCAGCGCCAGCGTGGTCAACTGTGCGGTGAAGGCCTTGGTCGAAGCCACGCCGACCTCGACCCCGGCGCGGATCGGCAGCATCACATCGGCTTCGCGGGCGATCGAGGATGTCGGCACGTTCACCACCGCCACCACCTTGGCCACCTTTTCCTGCACATGGCGCAGGGCGGCCAGCGTGTCGGCGGTTTCGCCCGACTGGCTGACGAAGACGGCATAGGACCGGTCCGACAGCGGCGGTTCGCGGTAGCGGAATTCGGAGGCGATATCGACGTCACAGGGCAGGCCCGCCAGGCTTTCGAACCAGTACTTGGCCACGGCGCAGGCGTAATGCGCCGTGCCGCATGCCACCAGCACCAGACGGTCAACGCCGGTGAAGTCCAGACCCAGCTGCAGCGAGGGGTTCACGCCGCCGACGCCCGCATGTTTCAGCGCATCGGCAAGGACCACCGGTTGCTCGGCAATTTCCTTGGCCATGAAGTGCTTGTAGCCGCCCTTTTCAATCCGCGTGGCGTCCAGCTGGATGCGGCTGGCGGCACGGTTGGCGCGGTGGCCGCGGATGTCAAAGATTTCGGCCCCGGTCCGCGTCACCACGGCCCAGTCGCCTTCCTCCAGATAGGTGATGGTGTCGGTCATCGGCGCCAGCGCGATGGCGTCAGACCCCACGAACATCTCGCCCTCGCCATGCCCGATGGCCAGGGGGCTGCCCTTGCGGGCGGCAAAGATCAGGTCGTCCTCGCCGTCGAACAGGAAGCACAGGGCAAAGGCGCCGTGCAGGCGGCCCAGCGTTTCGCGCGCCGCCTCCACGGCGTTCAGGCCGCGGTCCATGTACATCTGCACCAGCCAGGCCACCGTCTCGGTGTCGGTCTGCGATTCATGGCGGTAGCCGGCCGCCTCGACCTCGTCGCGCAGGTCGCGGAAGTTCTCGATGATTCCGTTGTGCACCACGGCCACGCGGCGGGTGCGGTGGGGGTGGGCGTTGGTGACGGTGGCGGCGCCGTGGGTGGCCCAGCGGGTGTGGCCGATGCCCGACTTGCCCGGCAGCGGCTGGTGCACCAGAAGGTCCGACAGGTTGATCAGCTTGCCCACCGCCCGCCGCCGGTCCAGCTTGCCGCTGTTCACCGTGGCGATCCCGGCGCTGTCATAACCGCGGTATTCCAGCCGCTTCAGCGCCTCGACAATCAGGGGCGAGACTTCGTGCTTGCCAAGAACGCCAACAATTCCGCACATCTGGAAACCTTTCCTGTGAAATCACTTCGACCGGGCGGCCTTGGCCGCGCGCAGCCGCGCCATGATGCGCGCGGCAAGGCCCGGCTTGTTGTCCTGCCGCGCCCGCGCCACCGCCAGCGCCTGGGGCGGCACGTCCATGGTGATGACCGAGCCGCTGGCCGTCATCGCGTGGTCGCCCACCGTTACCGGGGCCACCAGCATGGTGTCGGACCCGATGAAGGCATGCGCGCCGATCACCGTGCGGTGCTTCGACACGCCGTCGTAGTTGCACGTCACGGTGCCCGCGCCGATGTTGGTGTGTTCGCCCACGTCGGCATCGCCGATGTAGGTCAGGTGGCCCACCTTCACGCCTTCGGCCAGGATCGCGTTCTTCACCTCGACGAAGTTGCCCACATGCACGTCCTCGGCCAGTTCCGCGCCGGGGCGCAGGCGGGCGAAGGGGCCGACGGTGGCGCCGCGCGAGATGTGGCAGCCTTCCAGATGGCAGAAGCCCTTGATCTCGGCCCCTGATTCCACCGTGACGCCGGGCCCGAAGATCACGCCGGGGCCGATGATGGCGTCGCGGCCGATGACGGTATCAAGCGCGAAATAGACCGTTTCGGGCGCCGTCAGCGTCACCCCGTTCTCCAGTGCCTCGGCGCGGGCGCGGGCCTGGAAGGCGGCCTCGGCACGGGCCAGTTGCGCGCGGCTGTCGATGCCCAACGTTTCGGTCTCGTCGCAGGTCACCACGCCGGCGGTCAGGCCGCGGGCGCGGGCCAGCGCCACGATGTCGGTCAGGTAGTATTCGCCGGCCGCATTGGCGTTGCCAACCTCGGCCACCAGCGATGCCAGAAGCCGCGCGTCGCAGGCCATTACGCCCGAGTTGCACAGCCCGATGGCGCGTTCCGCAGGTGAGGCGTCCTTCCACTCGACGATGCGTTGAAGGGCGTCGCCCTCGGTGACAAGGCGACCATAGCGCAGCGGGTCGGCGGGGGTGAAGCCCAGCACCACGACAGCATGGCGGGCAAGCGCCGCCAGCATCGTCTCAAGCGTCTCGGGCCGCACGAAGGGCGTGTCGCCGTAAAGGACGATTGCGGGGCCATCGGTATCGAGGAACGTTTCGGCCTGCCGGACGGCGTGGGCGGTGCCCAGACGCTCGGCCTGCTCCACCACCTCCACCGCTTCGTCGAAAGCGCGGGCCGCGGACGCGACCTCGGCGCCGCCGTTCCCAACCACGACGACAATCCGCCGCGGCTCCAGGGCCCGGCCCGCCGCAAGCGCGTGCCACAGCAGCGGCACGCCGCCCAAGGGATGCAGCACCTTGGGGCGGTCCGAGTTCATGCGGGTGCCTTGACCCGCGGCCAGAACGATGATCGAGAGGGGCATTCGGGGCCTCTTGCCTGTCTGCCCCTTCATAGCGGTGTGGCGCAGGGCCGCAAGCGTTGCGGCTTCACGCGCCCTTTCGGGATGTTGCAGCCGGATGCGCACGGTGGTTTTCGACCTGGATGGGACGCTGGCCGATACCAGCGCGGATCTGGTTGCGGCGGCGAATGCCTGTTTCGCGGACCTTGGCCATGGCACGCCGCTGGACCCGGCGGCCGATGCGCTGACCGCCTTTCACGGCGGGAGGGCGATGCTGCGGCTGGGCTTCGGGCGGCTGGGGCTGGGCGAGGATGAGGTGGATGCGCAGTATCCGCGCCTGCTGGTGCACTATCGCGAGGGCATCTGCCGCGAGACGCGGTTGTATCCCGGAGCGGTGAATGCCGTTGAGGCGCTGCGCACGGCGGGGTTCCTTTGCGCGGTCTGCACCAACAAGCCCGAGGGGCTGGCCGAGACGTTGCTGGCGCAGTTGGGCGTGCGCGGGCTGTTCGGGGCGCTGGTGGGCGCTGATACGCTGCCCGTGCGCAAGCCCGACCCGGCCCCCTATCGGCTGTCGGTGGCGGCGGCAGGGGGCAACGTGGCGCGGTCCATGCTGGTGGGTGACACCGATACCGACCGCCAGACGGGCCGTGCCGCGGGGGTGCCGGTGGCGCTGGTGACCTTTGGCCCCGAAGGTGACGGTGTGGCGCGGTTCGCGCCCGAGGCGCTGCTGCACCGGTTCGATGACCTTCCCGGGTTGGCCGAGCAGTTTCTGCCAGGCTGACCCGCGCGTGGGACAATGGCCTGTCCCACGGTGGGACAGCTACGTGGATTCAACGATTTCAATGGCTTGCGGTGCCGCGTTAACGGTTTGGTCAGAATTGCCCCGCGGAGTTGCGTGGGACAGTCAGGGATCGACCCCCGGATTTTCGGCGCGGTACAGCTTCCATTCCTCAACCGTGGTGCCATTGGGCAGGGTGCAGTAGCCGACCTGCGCGCCCGCTTCGTTGCGGATCGACACGCGTCCGCCCTTGGACGCGCAGTACATCGATGCCGGATTCGACAGGCCCAGCTGCGGCAGCGGCGCCTCGGCCTTGACCCCGCAGGCAGCGAGGGGAAGGATCAGAAGAAGTCGTTTCATGCGTGCCCCATCAGCCGGTGGTCAAACGGATAGCGTGTCAGGTTCTGATGCCCCGTCTCGGTAATCAAGACCTGCTCTTCCAGCTTGATCGAGAAATCTCCGCCTTCCGGCGACACCAGCGCCTCGACGCACAAAACATTGCCGGGTTCCAGCACGGCATCGAAGGCGCCATCCATCCAGCTGTCGGGGTAGCAGACGAAAGGCCATTCGTCGCACAGCCCCACGCCGTGCATTTTGCAGCTGTATTTCTGCTTCCAGTACTGCGCGTCCAGCTGGTGGCCGCCGAACACCAGTTCGCGGATGCTGACGCCGGGCTTCAGCATGGCCATGTTGGTGGCAATGTGGTCACGGGCGTGGTGGAAGGCCGAAATCATGGCGTTGGTGGGCCTGCCGTCGCCCACCCACCAGGTGCGGCTGATGTCGATGCACATGCCGTAACAGCCGATCAGGTCGGTGTCGAAGGCGACAATTTCATTGTTTTGCACAAAGCGGGGGCCGCATTCCTGGAACCACGGGTTGGTGCGCGGGCCGCTGGCCAGAAGCCGCGTTTCGATCCATTCGCCGCCCCGGCGGATGTTGCCCGCGTGCAGTTCGGCCCAGATCGCATCTTCGGTGATGCCGCCCTTCGGCACGTTTTCGCGGGTAAAGGCCTCCATCTCGGCAATCGCCGCCTCGCAGGCGATGTGGGCGCAGCGTATGGCCAGGATGTCGTCCGGCCCCTTCACGGCGCGCACACGTTCGGTGACTTCCTCGCCCTCCATCACCTCGAAGCCCGCGCGTTCCAGCGCGCGCAGGCCCGCGACCATGATCTTGTCCACCGCCAGCCTGCGGTTGCTGCCCGCATGGTCGCGCATCACCTCGTCCACCTGCCCGGCAAATCCCTTGGCCGCTTCTTCCCCCTTGTCACCGGTGATCGAGTAGAAGAACGACGCGCCTGAGCGCAGTTCGGCCACCAGCGGGTTGAAGGTCACCAGGAACGGGGCCTGCTTGTATTCCCAGATCACCATGTGCCCGTCGGCGCACAGCAGCACCGCGCGGAACGGGTTGTGGCTGTTCCACAGCTGCATGTTGGTGGTGTCGGTGGCGTAGCGGATGTTCAGCGGGTCGAACATCAAGAGCCCGCCGTAGCCGCGTGCCACAAGCCCCGCGGTCAGCGCGCGCCAGCGGTATTCGCGCATGGCCGTCAGGTTGGGCGGCGTGATGCCTGCCGCGCGCCATTCGGCAAAGGCCAGCGCGGTGGGGCCGATTTCCACGCGGTTGCCGTCGTTTTCGGTGCCGTCGGGCAGGCGGGCGCCGCGGTGGGGGTCGATCTTGCGCTGGTTGGAATAGGGCTGGTTCATGCTGGCGGCTCCGCTTGGCTGGCGCAGGGTGCCCCGGCCCGATGGGGGGACGCCTGCCCCGCAGCGACGCGGAATGTCGGGTTGAGGACGTGAAGCGACTTCGATACCCTGTGGTGATGGACACCGTGCTGCAAGACCGCCTTCCCGTCGCCTCTTGGGCCGACCCGCGCACCCGCCGCCTGCCTGGCACACTGCCGCTGGACATGGCGGACTGGCTGCAGGTGGACGAGGCCTATGCCGGGCAGATGGCGCTGCGCGATGCGCTGATTGCCGGGCGCGAGGCCGAGGTGCATGCGGTGCTGCCGGTGGCGGAAGAAGCGGCGCGCGAAGTGTACGAGATGGTCCTGCCACGGCTGGCGGGGCTGGGGTTCCGGGTGGCCGAAGGGCGGGCGCTGCGGCCCGATGGCGTGACGGTGGTGCTGGATGCGGCCCGGCCACTGCGCACGCTGGGGCGGCTGCTGCAGGAGGACATCTGCCTGATGCAGCCCGATGGCGCGGGCGAGCACATGCTGACGGGGGCGATCCTGTGCTTTCCGGCCGGCTGGCGGCTGGACGAGAAGCTGGGCCGACCGATGGGGCGCATTCACGGGCCGGTGAAGAAGTACACCGAGGACGTGGCGCGGCGGGTGCAGCGGCTGATGGATGCGATCCGGCCGGAGACGCCGATGTGGCGGGCGAACGCCCACCTCTCGCGCGCGCCGCTGTTCAACCCGCTGTCCGAGGCCCATGCCAAGGACATGTCGGAAGTGGTGATGCCCTGGGTCAGGTCGGAACGGCAGTGCCTGATCCGGCTGCCGCGGACCGGGGCGGTGGTGTTCAGCATCCACAGTTTTGTTGTGCCGCTGGAGCGGCTGACGCCGGAACAGGCCGAGGCATTGGTGGCGCACCCGGTGCACCGCAGTCGCTAGGGCGTGGTATGGTCGCGCAGATCCTCTCCGCGCAGATGCGCGGCCAGCGCCTGAACCGCACCCGCGGGCCAGTGCACAGCCAGCACGACCGCGCCGATGACGGCGGTGCCAAGCTGGAAGGCGCGGCTGGGCGGTTCCGGCAGGGCCGGTGCCAGGTCGGGCAGGCGCGCGGCGCGGGGTTCGGGCGCGGGGGGTTCGGGTTCGACCGCGGCTACACGTTGCAGCCGGATCGGCTTGACGTTGGCCGAACGCACGGCGCTGCGGATGGTGGCCAGCGTTTCTTCGTCCACATCCACGGCGTGAACGGCGCCGCCGCGGCGCGGAGGTCGGACATAGCGCAAGGGGGACACCGCGGCGGGCGCTTCCGGTTCATTGGCAGCGAGGTCGCCCTGCCACTCTTCGAAGTCCAGCTGCCGGACCGAAGCCGGGCCGGCCACCCAGCTTCCGGCGGCGGCCGTCAGACGTGCGGTGGCGGAAAAGGTCTGCGCCATGCGGCGGTGATCGGGCAGGAACCGGCCGGTGTGACCCAGCCGTTCGGGTGGAAGCCGCCATGTGCCGTCGCGAAATGCGGCCGCGGCGCGGCGCACGGCCAGGGATGCGGCATCGAGCGTGAGGGCCGCCAGCGTGCGGGCATTGGCCGTTGAAGCCTGCAGGAATGCCTGTGCGTCGAACCGGGGCGCCTGACGCCCTTCGGCCCAGATCGGCGGTTTCTGCCGCCTGGGCTTTTTCCTTGGGGTCTCGTTCTCCGTCACTTTGCCTACCCTCTACTCGTAACACGGAACCTTGAAACGACGGTGCAATGAAAGCACGCCGACCGTGGCGGAACTAGGGCCGGCGCCGCAGTGCGGCGGAAACGGGCTGTTGCACTGGCCGGAACAGTAAGGTGCGGCACCTGGCCCCGCGAGAACGCGAAAGGGCCGCGCGGCGGCGCGGCCCCCTTTTGGCCTGCTTAGGGTGGGCAATCTGCCCACCTCCCGCCTAGCAGGAATAGTACATCTGGTACTCGATCGGGTGCGGCGTGTGTTCGTAGGCGTAGACCTCTTCCCACTTCAGCGCCATGTAGCCTTCCAGCTGGTCCTTGGTGAACACGTCACCGGCCAGCAGGAAGTCGTGGTCCTTCTCCAGCTCTTCCAGCGCCTCGCGCAGCGAACCGCAGACGGTGGGGATGGCGGCCAGTTCTTCGGGCGGCAGGTCGTACAGATCCTTGTCCGAGGCCGGGCCCGGGTCGATCTTGTTCTTGATGCCGTCAAGGCCCGCCATCAGCAGCGCCGCGAAGGCGAGGTAGGGGTTCGCCGAGGGATCGGGGAAGCGGGCTTCCACACGCTTGGCCTTGGGCGATTCGGTCCACGGAATACGCACGCAGCCACTGCGGTTGCGGGCCGAATAGGCGCGCAGCACCGGCGCCTCGAAGCCGGGGATCAGCCGCTTGTAGCTGTTGGTGCCGGGGTTGGTCAGCGCGTTCAGCGCCTTGGCGTGCTTCAGGATGCCGCCGATGAAGTACAGCGCCTCCTGGCTCAGGTCGGCATACTTGTCGCCCGCGAAAAGCGGCTTGCCGTCCTTCCAGATCGACATGTTCACGTGCATGCCGCTGCCGTTGTCGCCCTTCATGGGCTTCGGCATGAAGGTCACCGTCTTGCCGTAGGCGGCGGCGACGTTGTGGATGACGTACTTGTACTTCAGGATATTGTCGGCCTGCTGCGTCAGCCCGCCGAACACCAGGCCCAGTTCGTGCTGGCAGGTGGCGACCTCGTGGTGGTGCTTGTCGACCTTCATGCCCATCCGCTTCATAGTGGAGAGCATTTCCGAGCGCAGGTCCTGCGCCTCGTCGATGGGGTTCACCGGGAAGTAGCCGCCCTTGTGGCCCGCGCGGTGACCGAGGTTGCCCGAGTCGTATTCCGCATCGGTGTTCCAGGCTGCCGCATCGGCGTCGATCTGGAACGAGACCTTCTGCGGCGTCACCGAATAGCGCACGTCGTCGAAGATGAAGAATTCGGCTTCGGGGCCGCAATAGAACGCGTCGCCCACGCCCGAGGATTTCAGGAAGGCCTCGGCCTTCAGCGCGGTCTGGCGCGGGCAGCGGCTGTAGGGCTCGCCGGTGTCGGGCTCGACCACGTTGCAGTGCACGCACAGCGTCTTTTCGGCGTAGAACGGGTCGATGTAGACCGACGTCGGATCGGGGATCAGCTTCATGTCGGACTGGTCGATCGACTTCCAGCCGGCGATCGACGAGCCGTCGAACATGAAGCCTTCCTCGAAGAAGTCTTCATCCACCAGATCGGCCACGACCGTGACGTGCTGCAGCTTGCCGCGCGGGTCGGTGAAGCGGACGTCGACGTATTCGACCTCCTCTTCCTTCATCAGTTTGAGGGCGTCCTTGACAGCGCTCATGTTGGTCCTTCCTCTCTCGGGGTACGTATCGCGCGGGGCGCGGTAAATCAGACGGCGTCGTCGCCGGTTTCGCCGGTGCGGATGCGGATCGCCTGTTCGACGGGGCTGACGAAGATCTTGCCGTCGCCGATCTTGTCGGTGCGGGCGGCGGTGATGATGGCCTGGATGGCGGCATCGACCATGTCGTCGGTCAGCACCACCTCGATCTTCACCTTGGGCAGGAAATCCACCACGTATTCGGCGCCGCGGTACAGTTCGGTGTGCCCCTTCTGGCGGCCGAAGCCCTTGACCTCGGTGACGCTCAGGCCCTGGATTCCCGCCTCTTGCAGGGCTTCCTTGACCTCGTCGAGCTTGAAGGGCTTGATGATCGCCTCGACCTTCTTCACCTGCCTGCTCCTGCCCCGTTGCGTTTCTTGGCCGTCTGACCATGGCGGGGGTGGCTGGGCAATGCGGGGCGGCGGCGGGGGCGGCGGGCGGCGCGGGAATCGGCGTTGGTTGCCGGTTTTCCGAGCATGGCGCCGATTTTTCGGGCAGTTTGTGAACGGGGCGTGGGATGACCGAACTTCTGACCGCCGCGCAGACGCGCGTCATCGAAGCCGCTGCCATTGCGTCAGGCGAGGTGACCGGGCTGGAGCTGATGGAGCGCGCCGGGGCCGGTGTGGTGGCAGCGGTCATGGAGGAATGGCCCGCGCTGGCAAAGGGGCCGCACCGGGCGGTGGTGCTGTGCGGGCCGGGGGGCAATGGCGGCGACGGGTTCGTGGTGGCGCGGCTGCTGAAGGCGCGCGGGTGGGAGGTGGAGGTGTTCCTGTATGGCGACCCCGCCCGGATGCCGCCGGATGCGCGCGTGAATTTTGAGCGGTGGGGCGAACCGGTCGGCAGTTTTGGTGACTACAACAAGCGTCGCACTTGGGGCTGTGATCTGCTGGTGGACGCATTGTTCGGCACCGGGCTGACCCGGACCCTACGCGATCTGGGAGAGCTGTTTTGGAACATGGAGGACATGGTTGACTGTTGCGTGATCGAGTTTGGCAACAGACGCGGCTTTCCTGCAATTGTCGCGGTCGATCTTCCAAGTGGGTTGTGCTCTGACAGCGGACGGCAACTGACCCACGAAGATGTCCACAACAAGTTTTCCGCTGCGGCGCATCTGACCGTGACCTTTCACGCAATGAAACCAGGGCACGTTCTAGACGTTGGTCCGCAGCAATGCGGAAAAGTAGTCGTCAAGGATATTGGCATTCCTCACCGCGGATCACCAGCCGGCAAATATGGCGCACGGCATGCGACGCTGGCTGGCCCCGGACATCTTTCATTCCTCCGGAAAGAGACTTGGGACCACAAATACGCCCACGGCCACGCCCTCATCCTCTCCGGTCCCGCCACCCGCACCGGCGCCGCCCGCCTGGCCGCCCGCGGGGCGCTGCGGGTGGGCGCGGGGGTGGTGACGGTGGGGGCACCGGCGGGAGCCTTGGCGGAACATGCGGCGCGGCTGGATGCGGTGATGCTGCGCGAGGTGGCGGACGGGGCGGCGCTGGCCGGGGTGCTGGAGGACCGGCGGATCAATGCGGTCTGTGTCGGGCCGGGGCTGGGCTTCGATGCGCGGGCGGCAGGGGTTGTGGCGGCGGTGTTGCCGGGTCGGGGTGAACCCCGACCTACGGGGGATGTAGGTCGGGGTTCACCCCGACTCGGGCTGGTGCTGGACGCCGACGCGCTCACCCTCCTGTCGCGCGACCCTGCCCTGTTCGCCCAGTTACATGACCGTTGCGTCCTGACGCCCCACGCGGGTGAGTTCGCGCGGCTGTTTCCCGACATCGCCGCCGAGCTGGAGGCGCCTGCCACCAAGGGCCCCGCCTATTCCAAGGTGGACGCCACGCGGGCGGCGGCGGCACGGGCGGGCTGTGTGGTGCTGTTCAAGGGGCCGGATACGGTGATCGCCGACCCCGAGGGCCGGTGCAGCATCAATTCTGCGCATTACGACCGTGCAGCGCCGTGGCTGGCCACCGCCGGGTCGGGCGATGTGCTGGCGGGGTTCATTACCGGGCTGCTGGCGCGGGGGTTCACACCCATGCAGGCGGCGGAAACGGGGGCGTGGCTGCATGTGGAATGCGCGCGGGCGTTCGGGCCGGGGCTGATTGCCGAGGACCTGCCCGAGATGCTGCCGCAGGTGTTGCGGTCGCTGGGGGTGACATAGCGGCGTAGGGTGGGCAATCTGCCCACCTTTGGCGAAAAGCGTGGGCAGATTGCCCACCCTACCTGCCCCACGCGAATGACAAAGGGCGCGACCTGCGTCGCGCCCTGTCAGCCTTTGGTGCGGATGAAAGGACTCGAACCTTCACTCCGGTTAAGGAACAGCGACCTCAACGCTGCGCGTCTACCAATTCCGCCACATCCGCATGCGCCCCAGGCGGCGCCACGTCTAGCGAAGCGCAAGCGCGAAGGGAAGGGGCAAAACGGCCCCTGCCCCGCACTGCGTTCCCGCGCTCAGTTGCCGCCGATGAAGGGCAGCTTGGGCAGCGCGAAGCCGCCCTGCTGCGCGGCCGGGGCGGGCATCGGCGCCGGAACCAGCACGCCGGTTTCGGCAGCGGCGGGCTGCGGCGCGGGCTGTGGCACCGACCCGCCCGGCAGCGGCTGGCCCGCCACCGAATAGGCCGCCATGCGGATCAGCCCCGCGCGGTCGGGCATCTGCGGCGCGAAGATCTGCACCACCTGTTCGCCCGGCGCGCCCAGCGCCGAGTCGTACCAGCCCAGCGCAAGGTCGGGCCGTTGTGCCGACCCGAAGCCCTGCGCCAGGTGGTGCCCGACCAGTTCCGAATAGGACCGCTCGCCCACCACGCCCAGGATCAGCGCCGAGGCCAGCGCAAGGTCCATGCTGTCGGTCTTGTAGCCGATGCCAAGGCAGACCTTGGCGGTGCCTGCAAGCTGCGCGGGCGGCATGCCCGCCGACAGCACGAACTGCGACACCCCGTCGATCACCTGATCGCGCGGCTGCACCGAGAGGGACGCCACCTGATCCTGCAGCGGGGGCACAAGGCCCTGGCACTGTTCGGCGATCTGCTGCGGCGTGAAGCCGGTGACCTGCGCCATCATCTGGTCGGACTGCGCCATGGCGAAGGTGCGCGCCAGGCAGAACTGTTCCGACAGGGCGAAGGCGGGGTCAGTCATGGTCAGCTGCGAGACGTAGCCGCCGTTGGCCCCGGTCTGCGCCGCCACCTGGCTGCAATGGCCGTTCAGCGACACCTGCGTGGCGCCGCCGCCCAGGAACGAGGGCAGCGCAGCCCCGCCTGCTGCCACGGTGGTTGCCGCGCCGAAGCTGGGCAGCGTGGGTGTGGGCAGCGGCGCCTGTGCCGCGGGTGCGGCGGCAAAGGTGGCTCCGGCGGCGCCGAGTGCCGCACCGCCCGCCATCAGTGCGCCCGCGGCCGGCTGTGCGGGCTGGAACGGGTTGGACGGCTGCACGGGCGCGCCGGTGCCCAGACGCTCATCCTTCCAGGCGATCAGCACGCCCTTGGCGCCGCGCGGGTTCGACGCGATCAGCGCCGCCGTTGAGGCACCGCCCGACTGGGCGCGATAGTACGACGACACCAGGATATCGCGTTCGAAATCCGACAGGTTGCCGGTGGGCGGCCAGCCCATGGTCAGCTGGTATTCGCTGATCGCGGCGCGCGACTTCGGGCCGATGGCACCGTCGGGCGTGCCCACGTTGAAGCCGAAATAGTTCAGCGCGGTCTGCGTTTCGCGGTTCTTTTCGCGGGTGGCGCTGGACACGCCCGAGGAGGTGGACCGCGTGGTGGTGGTGCGGGTGCCGCTGGCGGCCTTCTTGGCGCGGGCCTTGTTGGCCTCGTTCACCACGATGCCGCCGATCACGGCGCCGACGATGGCGCCGGCCAGCGCGTCCGAGTCGGCCATGGCGCGGTTGACCGGCGTCACGACGAGCGCCGCTGCGAAGCCGAGGGTTGCAATCCGTTTGAAAGTCATCTCATCACTCCGTCATGCAATGCAGACCTGCCGGGTGAAATTCCGGCCATGTCTGCATCTTGGCGCAGAAAAGGCCGGACGTCCATGGTGGAATGGGCACACTTGACAGGGTTGCAGCCTTATGTTGCCACGCTGGCGGCCATGGAATCGCGGGCGGCCGCGATTGCCGCGGGCGACGCGCCCGAGGCGGTGTGGCTGCTGGAGCATCCGCCGCTGTACACGGCCGGCACCAGCGCGCGGCGCGAGGATCTGACCGACCCCGACCGGTTTCCGGTGTTCGCCGCGGGGCGCGGCGGGCAGTACACCTACCACGGACCGGGGCAGCGGGTGGTGTACCTGATGCTGGACGTGGGGAAGCGCGGGCGCGACGTGCGCTGTTTCGTGCGTGACCTGGAAGCTTGGGTGATTGCCACGCTGGCCGAATTCGGCGTGCGCGGCGAAATCCGCGACGGGCGCGTGGGGGTGTGGGTGGCCCGCCCCGACAAGGCCCCCCTGCCCGACGGCACCGCGCGCGAGGACAAGATCGCCGCCATCGGCATCCGCCTGCGCCGCTGGGTCAGTTTCCACGGCATCTCGATCAACGTGGAGCCCGACCTGAGCCACTTCGACGGCATCGTGCCCTGCGGCATCCGCGGGCATGGCGTGACCTCGCTGGTCGACCTGGGGTTGCCGGTGACGATGGCCGACCTGGACGCGGCGCTGATGGCGACGTTCGAGGCGGCCATGGCGGGCGGCGCCTGCGGCTGACCCGGGCCGGAGCGGCAGCCAGATGCGCGCCGGGCCGCGGAACCGCGGGAGATTGCTGCCACGACTGACGGCAGGTGTGCTAAGGTGACCGGACCGCTTTCGTGCAAGGGGGACATCATGCGGTACGTTCTGGCCAGTGCGATTTTGGCGGTGCTTCCGGGGTCGGTTCTTGCCCATTGCTGCGATATCCGGTGGCCCGACCCTTCGATTGCGGTGCCCTTCGAAGTGCGGTCGTTCATTGCCGCCGAATGCCGCGCTTCCCGCGGAAGCTCGGAAGAGGACCTGGCGTCCTGCATCGAGGGCGAACACTACGGCTACAGAGCGGTGGTCGCGGTGCTGATGGACGCGGACACCGGCGACAGGGCGGCAGAACTGTACCGGGCGTGCAGGGCAGGCCTGGGAGCCGAAGGCGGAAGGTTCCACCGTCGGCGGGCCGAGTGCATGGGGACATCACTGGGGATCCTGTGGCGCTTCGAGTTTACCCGAAAGGCTTCAGTCGAGGGCGTGCCGCGGCATTCCGACTTTGCCAGTCTGCCCGTTATGGTGCCACACGACGAATTCTGACGCGCATTTCTGACGCGCGCGGTGCCACGGCAGTTGCGGCCCCGGGGCCTCTTCGTTGCGTTCGGCCAGAGGCTGGCCGCGTCCTGTGCCCTGTCTGCAACCCGCCCTTCCTCGCGGGCAGGCGCCCGTCCGTTTTGGCGTGCAAACGGACAGCCTGCGGTCGGCCGCAGTTCCCGCGCCCGGTTCGCGCTGCGCCAATATATCCCACATGCGCGGCTTGCCCCGCGCCGCCCGAATCCCTAGAAGCAAGCAAAAGCGCCGCGCGCGCCGCAACATAAGACCAGGGGACCGTTCATGGCAGACGCCGCCATCCATGGCCACGACCACCATGATACCCGCGGGTTCTTCACCCGCTGGTTCATGAGCACGAACCACAAGGACATCGGGATCCTGTACCTGTTCACCGGCGGTTTCGTCGGGCTGATCTCGGTCATCTTCACCGTGTACATGCGGATGGAGCTGATGCAGCCGGGTGTGCAGTACATGTGCATGGAGGGCGCGCGGCTGACCGCGGCCGCCATGGAGGACTGCACCCCGAACGGCCACCTGTGGAACGTGATGATCACCGGCCACGGCGTCTTGATGATGTTCTTCGTGGTGATCCCGGCGCTGTTCGGCGGCTTCGGCAACTACTTCATGCCGCTGCACATCGGCGCGCCGGACATGGCCTTCCCGCGGATGAACAACCTGTCGTACTGGCTTTATGTGGCCGGCTCGACGCTGGCCATCTGCTCGGTCTTTGCGCCAGGCGGCAACGGCCAGACGGGGGCGGGCATCGGCTGGGTGCTGTACCCGCCGCTCTCCACCACCGAGGCCGGCTATGCCACCGACCTGGCGCTGTTCGCCGTGCACCTGTCGGGGGCCTCGTCGATCCTGGGCGCGATCAACATGATCACCACCTTCCTGAACATGCGCGCCCCCGGCATGACCCTGCACAAGGTGCCGCTGTTCGCCTGGTCGATCTTCGTCACCGCCTGGCTGATCCTCTTGGCGCTGCCGGTGCTGGCCGGGGCCATCACCATGCTGATCACCGACCGCAACTTCGGCACCACCTTCTTCGATCCCTCGGGCGGCGGCGACCCGATCCTGTACCAGCACATCCTGTGGTTCTTCGGCCACCCGGAAGTGTACATCATCATCATCCCCGCCTTCGGGATCATCAGCCACGTCATCGCCACCTTCTCGAAGAAGCCGATCTTCGGCTATCTGCCCATGGTCTATGCCATGGTCGCCATCGGGGTGCTGGGCTTTGTCGTGTGGGCGCACCACATGTACACCGTGGGCATGTCGCTGACGCAGCAAAGCTACTTCATGCTGGCCACGATGGTGATCGCGGTGCCCACCGGGGTGAAGGTGTTCTCGTGGATTGCCACCATGTGGGGCGGCTCGATCGAGTTCAAGACGCCCATGCTCTGGGCCTTCGGCTTCTTGTTCCTGTTCACCGTAGGCGGCGTGACCGGCATCGTGCTGTCGCAGGCCCCCATCGACCGCGCCTATCATGACACCTACTATGTCGTGGCGCACTTCCACTACGTCATGTCGCTGGGTGCGGTGTTCGGCATCTTCGCCGGGGTGTATTTCTGGATCGGCAAGATGTCGGGACGGCAGTACCCGGAATGGGCGGGCAAGCTGCACTTCTGGGCCATGTTCATCGGCTCGAACCTGACCTTCTTCCCGCAGCACTTCCTGGGCCGCCAGGGCATGCCGCGCCGCTACATCGACTATCCAGAGGCGTTCGCCTACTGGAACTGGTTCTCCTCGGTGGGTGCGTTCATCTCCTTCGCCTCGTTCGTGTTCTTCATCGGCATCGTGTTCTACACGCTGTTCGCCGGGCGCCGCATCACCGAGAACAACTACTGGAACCCCTACGCCGACACGCTGGAATGGACCCTGCCCTCGCCCCCGCCCGAGCACACGTTCGAGCAGCTGCCCAAGCGCGAGGACTGGGACAAGGGCCACGCGCACTGAGGCCGAGACGGGCCTACTCATACTCAAGAAGGCCCCGGAGAGATCCGGGGCCTTCTGCGTTGGGTATGGACCCTGCGCAGACCTTCCTGTCATTGCTGCTGTACTGGATCGGCTTGCCACTTGCGTTGAGCATTCTGGCAAAGCGGCTTTCGCTGCCAAGTCCCGGCGTTCCGCTGTGCGTGACCGCAGCTTGTGCCCTCTTTCTCATCCAAGTGGTTTCCGACGATCCTAACAGGGCACTCGCGTTGTTGGGTCAGGGATTCTACAGGACGATCTTCATGGTGATTTCGTCACAAAGATACTTGATGACACCCCTGCTGTTCTTGTTCGGGACAGGGGGCGTGGCAATGATTGCAATAGGAATGGCGATCGCAACCCGGTCAGCCTGCCTTTGCAAGATGGCGTCTTTCGGACACTGGGGCATTCACCTTGCGTTTGGCGGGATACTGGTCATCCATCTCGGCGCCTTGCCGGACCCACAAAGTGTTTTGGACTACGATGAGGTGCGCTTCTGGAGGCGTGTAGTCTTCTGTTACGTGGTATCTGTCGGCCTTCCGGGCATGGCCGCGGTCCTTATCGTGTTCGCGAGTTCTTCAGTTCGAATGGTACTTCGGCGCTGACCCATGCCCTATGAATGGCTCCCCCCCTCCGGCCCTGAAACCCGCCTCCACCTCTGGCCTCACCGTGCGCTGACGCCGGGGGGGTTCGCGGGATTCGTCGCCGTCACGGCGGCGATGATGGCGGTGCCGATGCTGGCGCTGGTTGGTACACCTGCCTTGTGGGGCGTGCTGGGCTTTGCCGCGCTGGCCATGGTCGGCGTCTGGGCCGCATTGCGGCGCAGTGACGCCGACCGCGCCATCACCGAAGACCTGACGCTGTCCCCCGACCGCATCACCCTTGTCCGCACCGGCCCGCGCGGGCGGCAGCAGGCGTGGGAGGCGAACCCTTATTGGGTGCGCGTTGTGCTGCATGCCAAGGCCGGGCCGGTGCCGAACTATGTGACCCTGCAGGGTGGCCCGCGCGAGGTGGAACTGGGCGCCTTTCTGAGTGAGGACGAGCGGATCGCCCTGCAGCGCGAGGTGCAGGCGGCGCTGGCCCGGCTGCGCTAGAGCGCCGAGGCCAGCAGCGCCAGCGCGTGGTCACGCGCCGCAAGCCGCACCTGCGCGCGGCCCAGCGGCCCGAATTCGATGGTACTGGTGACGGTGCCCGCGGGCGTGGCAAGGCCGAAGCACACCCGCCCCTCGGGCTTGAATTCGCTGCCCCCCGGACCGGCGATGCCGGTGACGCTGACGGCCAGATGCACAGCGGCGGCGGTTCGGGCGCCCGCCGCCATTTCGGCCGCGACAGGTTCGCTGACGGCGCCATGGGCATCCAGCGTCTCCGGCCGCACGCCCAGCATCGCCACCTTGGCGGCGTTGGAATAGGTGACAAAGCCGCGGTCGAACACGTCGGACGACCCGGCAATGTCGGTCAATGCGGCCGCCACCATGCCCCCCGTGCAGCTTTCGGCGGTGGCGATGCGCCAGCCCTTTTTTCGCGCGGCCTCCAGCAGTTCCGCGACGGTCATCGCAGCAGCACCGCATGGTACAGGCCCGCCAGCACCACGGTGCCGATGCCCGCAAACAGCCCCGCCCACAGGTCATCCAGCATCACCCCGGCGGCATCGCCGCGCCGGTCGGCGCGGCCCACCAGCCAGGGCTTCCAGATGTCGAACAGGCGGAACAGCAGGAACGGCGCCACCCAGGCGGGCCAGGGCAGCCAGCCTTCAAACCCGCGCATCCAGAACCCCGCCGCCGGAAACAGCAGTGCCAGCCACTGCCCCGCCACCTCGTCAATCACCACCCAGGACGGGTCGGTGCCGGGTTGCAGAAGCCGGGCGCAGACCCGGAAGCCAAGGGCGGTCACAAGCGCCAAGGCGAGGACCAGTGCAGGGAAGCCCGCAAGGCGCAGGATCGCCATGCCAAGGACAAGTGCCACCAGCGAGGCCCATGTACCAGGGGCGGGGCGCAGGCGGCCGATGCCGCCAAGGCTGGCAATTGCTTCAAGCATGGCGCACAAGACGTTGAAACATCATGGTTTCATCAGACAGGCCGTGGCCAGTGCCGCGATGCCTTCTTCCCGCCCGGTGAAGCCCAGCCGTTCGGTGGTGGTGGCCTTCACGCTGACCTTGTCCGCGCCAACCCCCATGATCTCTGCCAGAACCCCTGCCATTTCAAGGGCATGCGGGCCGATCTTCGGGCGTTCGCACAGCAGCGTCACATCGGCGTTGGCGATGCGGTAGCCGCGCGCGGTGGCCAGCGCGGCAGCGTGGGCCAGGAAGATGCGGCTGGCCGCGCCCTTCCATTGCGGATCCGAGGGGGGGAAGTGGCGGCCGATGTCGCCCGCTGCCAGGGCACCATAGATGGCGTCGGTCAGCGCATGCATCCCCACATCTGCGTCCGAATGGCCCAGAAGCGCCTTGGAATGCGGCACCTTCACGCCGCACAGCCAGACATGATCGCCTTCGGTGAAGGCGTGCACGTCAAACCCGTTGCCCAGCCGCACGTCCATTGCCTGCCCCTAGTCCAGCGTGATCCAGACCGGCACATGGTCCGACGCGCGGTCGCCTGCACGCACGTCACGGTCGATGCCCGCGCCGGTCAGCCGGTCGGCGGCTTGCGGCGTCAGCAGCAGGTGGTCGATGCGGATGCCGTCGTTGCGGTCCCATGCGCCGGCCTGGTAGTCCCAGAAGGTAAAGCGGTGCTTGCCGGGCAGCGCGACCTCGATGGCGTCGGTGAGGCCCAGGTTGCGCAAGCGTTGCAGGGCGGCGCGGCTTTGCGGCAGATACAGTGCATCATTCACCCAGGCCTGCGGCCGTAGGGCATCATCCGGCCCCGGTATCACGTTGTAATCGCCTGCGAAAACGGCGGATTCCTCGGCCGCCAGCACTTGTGTCACGCGGGCCTGCAACCGGTCCATCCATGCCAGCTTGTAGTCGTACTTCGGCCCCGGCGCGGGGTTGCCGTTGGGCAGGTAGAGGCCGCAGATGCGGACCGGGCGGGGGGTGTCGGTGACGGCCTCGATCCAGCGGGATTGCACATCCTCGGGGTCGCCCGGCAGGCCCCGCACAACGTCGCGCAGCGGCACCTTCGACAGGATGGCGACGCCGTTGAAGCCTTTTTGCCCATGGGTTTCAACGATGTAGCCCATCGCCTCATACTCGGCCCGCGGGAAATTCTCGTCCACCGACTTGATTTCCTGCAGGCAGACGACGTCGGGCTGGGCCGCCGCCAGCCAGCGCGGAAGCGCCTCTCCCCTCGCCTTGATGCCGTTGATGTTGAAGGTGGCGATTTTCATGCGGCCACCCTAGGCGAGCGCCGCAGCGGTTTCCAGTCTTGTCGCGCCAAAGGTAGGGTGGGCAATCTGCCCACAGCCGTTCACACCGAGAACGACGTCCCGCAGCCGCAGGACGAGGTCGCGTTGGGGTTCTTGACCACGAAGCGTGCGCCGATCAGTTCTTCGGTGAAGTCGATCACGGCGTTTTCGAGGAAGGGGAGCGAGACGCTGTCGACCAGTACCTTCTGGCCGTCCTTCTCAATCACCAGATCGTCGGCGGCGGGATCGTCGAGCCGGATGTCGTACTGGAAGCCCGAGCAACCGCCACCCTCGACGGCGACGCGGAGGGGGCGGGGGTCGCCGGTGAGCTCGGCAATCTCTGCCAGACGGGCAAAGGCACGGTCAGAGACGCGGGGGTTCTTGGCATCGGGGGGGAGGGTCAGGTTCATGGGCCGTTCCGGTGGGAAAACCACAGTAATGCGAATATAGGCCGGGACGACGGTTGCAACAAGGCGCCCGCGATGCTTGCCCCCTATGCCTGCCAGCCCGACACTTCAAAGGGTCGCCGCTGGCCCGAGAAGATGTCGACCTTCCGCAGTCCGTTCCAGCGTGACCGCGACCGCGTGATCCATTCCAGCGCCTTCCGCCGCCTGAAGCACAAGACGCAGGTGTTTGTGGAACACGAGGGCGATTACTACCGCACGCGGCTGACCCATACGATCGAGGTGGCGCAGGTGGCGCGCACGATTGCGGGGGTGCTGGGGCTGAACACCGACCTGGCCGAGGCGGTGGCGCTGGCGCATGACCTGGGGCACACGCCGTTCGGGCATACCGGTGAGGATGCGATGGCGGCGCTGATGGCGCCCTGGGGCGGGTTTGACCACAATGCGCAGGCGCTGCGGATCGTCACGCGGCTGGAGCGGCACTATGCCGATTTCGACGGGCTGAACCTGACATGGGAGTGTCTGGAGGGGATCGCCAAGCACAACGGGCCGGTGACGGGCCCGAACGCGCGGCACCCCGGAGAGCCGATGCCCTGGGCGCTGGCCGAGGTACAGGCGAACTGGGATCTGGGGCTGGACACCCATGCCAGCGCCGAGGCGCAGGTGGCGGCGATTGCCGATGACGTGGCCTATTCCCACCATGATCTGCATGACGGGCTGCGCAGTGGCCTGTTCACCGAGGATGACCTGATGGCGCTGCCTGTGACCGGGCCGGCCTTTGCCGAGGTGGACCGGCTGTATCCGGGGCTGGAGAAGATGCGGCGGCGGCACGAGGCGTTGCGGCGGGTGTTCGGGCGGATGGTCGAGGATGTGATCGCCGTGGCGCAGAACCGGCTGACCGCCGCCCGGCCCCGCAGTGCCGGGGATATCCGGGCGCTGGGGACAACGGTGATTAGGTTTTCCAAGCCGCTGTACCAGGAGCTGAAGGCGATCCGCGCCTTCCTGTTTGCCCGCATGTACCGCGCGCCGCCGGTGATGGCCGAACGGGCGCGCGTGACGGCCGTGGTGAACGACCTGTTCCCCTGCTACCTGAACGACCCGGGGCTGCTGCCGCCCGAGTGGCAGGCCGATGTCGAAGCGGCGCGGGACGAGGTGGCGCTGGCGCGGGTGGTCTGCGACTATGTGGCCGGAATGACTGACCGTTTCGCGTTGCTGGAACACGCGCGGCTGTGTGGCGGTCAGGACCGCGCGGGGCCGTAAAGTTCGGCCGCGCGGCGTTCAAAGGCGCGCACGATGCGCTGCATGGCATCGTTGAACACCACGCCGATGACCGCCTGCAGGATGGCGTTGCGGAACTCGAAGTCGACGAAGAACGTCACCTCGCATCCGCCCGGGGCATCGCGGAAATCCCACGAACTGCGCATGTGGCGGAACGGGCCGTCGATGTATTCGGTGTCGATCCGGCGGCGTGCGGGGAACAGCGTGACACGGCTGCCGAAGCTTTCGCGGAACACCTTGAAGCTGATCACAAGGTCCGCTTCCAACACCTCGCCCTCCGGAATGGGCTGGCGCGAACGGATGCGGGCGGCGGCGTTCCAGGGCAGGAACTTCGGATAGCTGGGCACATCGGCCACAAGGCCATACATCTGATCTGCCGTGTAGGGCAGGACCTTGGTTTCCTTGTGGCTGGGCATGTGCGGATCCGGCGTGACTTGGCCTGCTGGAATGGCTATGCGGGCAGCGGAAATCAAGAGGCTGCCATGGTTGCGCGACCCTATGTCATCGACACGCTGATCAGCGCCAAGGCGATTGCCGCGCGGGTGGAACAGCTGGCGGCCGAGATTGCCGCGCATTTTGCGGGCACCGAGAAGCTGGTGGTGGTGGGATTGTTGCGGGGATCTTTCGTGTTCATTGCCGATCTGGTGCGCGAGATCGACCTGCCGGTCGAGGTGGATTTCCTGGAGGCGAGTTCCTACGGCAATTCCACCGAGTCGAGCCGCGAGGTACGAATCCTGAAGGACCTGTCGGGCGAGATCGGCGGGCGCGATGTGCTGGTGGTGGAGGATATCGTGGACACCGGGTTCACGCTGCACCATGTGGTGAACATGCTGCGCGCGCGCAGGCCGAAGCGGCTGGAGGTCTGCGCGCTGTTGGACAAGCCATCGCGGCGCGAGGTGGACATCCGCGCGACCTGGACGGGGTTCGAGATTCCCGACGCGTTCGTGGTGGGATACGGGATCGACTTCGCGCAGCGGAACCGCAACCTGCCCTACATCGGCAAGGTGCGCTTCACCGATGATCCTGCCTGACCTTCTGGCGCCGGGGCTGGACGTGCTGTTCTGCGGCACGGCGGTGGGGGCCACCTCGGCGGCGCGCGGGCACTATTACGCGCGGCCCGGCAACCTGTTCTGGCGTACGCTGGCCGAAACCGGGCTGACGCCCCGCCGCCTGACACCCGAGGAAGACCACCTGATGCCGGGCTTCGGGCTGGGGCTGACCGACCTTGCCAAGCATGTGGCGGGGCAGGATGCCCAGATTCCCGCCAGTGCCTATGCGCCCGACCTGCTGGTGGCTTTGGTCACGGCATGGCAGCCTCGCGCGGTCGCCTTTACCTCGCTGACGGCGGCGCGGATCGGGCTGGGGGCGCGGCGCGCGGCGGCGGGGCGGCAGGCGGATGATCCGCGGATGCCCGGCGTGGTGCTGTGGGCGCTGCCGTCGCCTTCGGGGCTGGCGCGCAGCCACTTCTCGCGCGGGCCATGGCAGGCGCTGGCCGACTGGAGGCGTGCGGCTTGCGCGAGGTAAGGTGGCTGTTGCGCATGGTGCGGTTCCTGCGGGGGCCGATGACGCTGCGCCGCGTGGTGCGGTTCGGGTCGGGCGTGGTGGTGGCGATCCTGGTCTATGCCGTGCAGGACGCGGTACGGCACTGATCCGCCCGCGGCTCGCTGCGGCCTGCGCGAAGCCTTGCCACCGGCCGCGGTTTGTCTTGCCGCGGTTGCATGGCCGCGCGACACTTGTGCATCCTTTTACCATGGAGACGGCGATGCGGCTGGGTCGGATTGTCCTGGGGCTGGTGGTGGTTGGCGCCGTCGCGGCGTGGTGGGTGACGCGGCCGGTTCCGCTGGGTGACGCGCGGGTAGCGGGCCTGGCGGGCGATGCCGGGCGCGGGCAGGCGGTGTTCCATGCCGCGGGCTGCGCGTCCTGCCACATGGCGCCCAAGGCCGAAGGCGCGGCGCAGCTGGTGCTGGCGGGCGGGCAGGAATTTGCCACGGCCTTCGGCACCTTCGTGGCCCCGAACATTTCGCCCGACCCGACGCATGGCATCGGCGGCTGGACACTGGCGCAGTTTGCGAGCGCGGTGCAGCGCGGCGTCAGCCCTGAAGGATACCACTACTATCCCGCCTTTCCCTACGGCGCCTATGCCCGCGCCAGCCTGCAGGACGTGGCCGACCTGAAGGCGTTCATGGACGGCCTGCCGCCCAGTGCCACACCCAGCCAGCCGCACAAGGTTGGGTTCCCCTTCAACATCCGCATGTCGCTGGGGGGGTGGAAGTTCATGTTCACGGGGGGCGACTGGGCGGTTCCCGGCAACCTGACCCCGACCGAGGCGCGCGGGCGTTATCTGGTCGAGGCGCTGGGGCATTGCGGCGAATGCCACACGCCGCGCAACGCCCTGGGCGGGCTGGACCGGGCGCGCTGGCTGGCGGGCGCGCCGACGGCGGACGGCAAGGGCAAGGTGCCCAACATCACGCCCGCGGCTCTGACATGGTCGGAACCCGAGATCGTGGAATACCTGACCACCGGATTCACGCCCGAGTATGATGTGGTGGGCGGGCATATGGCGCATGTGGTGGAAAACCTGGCCAAGCTGCCCGCCCCGGACCGGCAGGCAATTGCCGCCTACCTGAAGCGGGTGCCGCCGGCGGAGTGACCGGCTGTTTCCCTCGCCTTTGGTTCGTGAAACAGATTTGCGAAAATTCCCCGCCCTTGGTCCATTGCGTTGCCAAGAGCGTGCCCATAACTGGGATTCAAAGGGAGGCATGCATGTCCGACGCGAAACCATCGGTGCACATTGGCGACAATTCGCCCGAAGAAGTGGCGTTCAAGCTGATGCACCAGATTGCCCGGCTGGAAGGCCGTGCGATGACCTTTGACGGCAAGACGCCGGCAGACCGCCAATGGCTGCTGGACACCTATTCGGAGTGCCTTTCGGCCGTCCGCGGTGGCCGGGCGGCGAACTAGAGCCTGTCGCGTTCAAACTGAGCCATAGCCGGCGGCGATGAAGTAAT